>NZ_CP104973.1:2561257-3217515 GCF_025452195.1 Phyllobacterium zundukense
GCTCTTCACCAAGGAGGAAATCTTTGGGCCGGTAGCGCCGATCTACAAGTTTCAAACCGAGCAGGAAGCAGTCGACCTCGCGAACGATACGCAATTTGGTCTCGCCAGTTACTTCTACACACAGGATCTTGGGCGGGTGTTCCGCGTCTCGGAAGGGCTGAAATACGGTCTGATTGGCGTCAATGAGGGCATGATTACCACGGTGGAAGCCCCATTCGGCGGCTTGAAGGAATCCGGCCTCGGCAAGGAAGGCGGACACCAGGGTATCGAAGATTATCTCGACACGAAATATGTGTGCGTTGGCGGCTTGGGGTTGTAGAATAAATGAATACGGAAGTTTTCGGCCACACGTCGGATGGCGAGGCAGTTCACCGCATTACAATTTCGGGTGGTGGGTTAACCGCCGACGTACTGACGTGGGGTGCAGTTATCCAAGACTTGCGCCTCAAGGGGCATGAGCATCCGCTTGTCCTTGGGTATCGCGACTTTGCCGACTATCCCGCATACTCTCCCTATCTCGGTGCAACGATCGGCCGTTGCATCAACCGTATTCGCGACGGTGAGCTTGTCATCGACGGCAAGACCTACGAGCTCGAAAAAAACTTTCATGGCAGGCATAATATCCATGGCGGAAGCCGCGGTGCTGGCAAACGCATTTGGGATGTTGTCGCTATTGGTCCGGATTACGTCACATTGACGGTCCAGCTTGGCGACGGCGAGATGGGTTTTCCTGGAAATCTGACGATCACGTGTACTTATATGCTGGAGTCCAAGGGAACTCTTGTGATCCGCATGGATGCAGTCACGGACAAGCCGACGATCTGCAATCTTGCGCATCACAGCTATTTCAATCTCGATGACGGAGGCGCAACCGAGGCGCTCGATCATCAGGTCAGGATCGATGCGCAAGCCTATCTTCCTGTGGATGGCGATCTTCTTCCCGACGGCCGCGTCATGCCGGTGGCCGGGACCGAGCATGATTTCCGCGAGTATCGAGCCGTCCGGCGCGAAGTGGACGGCAAGCAGGTTGTTTATGACAATAACTTCTGCCTTGCCAGCCAGCGCCGTCCGCTATGCCCTGTCGCGTCGGTGAGGGGCGCCAAATCAGGCGTCGAAATGAATGTTTCCACGACCGAGCCTGGCGTGCAATTCTACGCGGCGAACACACTGGGTGGAAAACCGCCTATCGGGCTCACCGGCAAGACCTATGATAACTATGCAGGCCTTTGCTTCGAAGCGCAGACTTGGCCCGACTCCACTCACTTTCCATATTTTCCACAGGCGATATTGCGTCCTGACGAAGTCTATAGCCAGATGACCAAGTACAGTTTCAGCAAGCCGAAGACCTAGGCAATCCTGCCTTTTTCGATAGCTTTTGGTGTCGAATGCTGCATCATGTCGAAGTATATGTTTCAAACATAGACGCTTCATATGTGTTCTGGGCACAAATACTTGCCAAGATCGGCTACGAAGAGTCCGCGTGTTGGGATGAGGGATTTACGCTCAGCAATGGTAGCGATGCTTACCTAACCTTTGTTCAGGTTGGCAAGAAATACGAATTGTACAAATACCACAGATGCGGCGTTGGGCTAAATCATCTCGCCTTTAAGGTCAAAGATCGAGATATGGTCGACGCATTGAGACAATACTGCGTTGAGAATGACATTTCCCTTTTATACGATGACAAGTATCCTTTTGCCAACAATGACAAGAATTACTACGCACTGTTTGTCGAAGATCCAGATCGAATAAAGGTTGAATTCGTCGCTATGCCGTCCGCCGCATGTACCTGTCCGGGAGACATCGCGGTGGAACGATAGGATTGGCCCCACACTAGATCGAGAGGTTCCTGTGTTCATTTAGTTTTTGCGTTTGCACCACTAGGCCTCGAACGCTTTGCGTGCTTCTTCCATGGGGGCGAGCGCGCCATGGAATTCGACCACGCGGGCAGCCACTTTGTGTGCGTTGACCGCAGCAACCAGTGGATCGAGACCAGCGAGGCGCGAAGCAATGTACCCGCCGTTGAAGCTGTCGCCAGCGCCCGTCGTGTCGACAGCGTTGGCGCGAACAGCAGGAACTTCAGTACTTGTTCCGCCGGCAATGACGAGCGCCGGCTCCGTGCCATCTTTAACGACGATCTCGCGCACACCATAACCAGTGATGCGTGCGGCGGTATGGGCAGGCGTTGCGTCACCGAATAGAGCATTCTCATCCGGAAACGTTGGTAATGCGATATCGGTGACGTGAAATGCATTGCTCAAAACCTGCCGCGCAGTATCGGCATTTTCCCACAGGCGAGGGCGGTAATTGGCATCGAAGACGACAAGCGAACCTTGACGGCGGGCATTACTAACAGCGTTGAGGACATTCTGGCGACTTTTGGGGCTCAAAATTCCCATCGTGATCCCAGAGAAGTAAATGACTTGTCGACCATCCAGGCTTTTCGCCACGGCGTCAGGATCATCGGCCAGATGGCGTGCTGCGGCATCATTGCGCCAATAGGTGAATGAGCGCTCGCTGCCGGTCAAGGTGATGGCATAAATTCCGGGGCGAGCGCCAACGATGGTCGGGCTATGGGCGGTATTGATAGCATTATCGCGGAGGAATCTGCGCTGTTTCACCGAGAAGGGATCGTCGCCGAAGGCGGTGACATAATCGACAGCGAAATCTGTATCGGTGAGGGCGCGCACATACCAGGTAGTGTTGAGGGTATCTCCTGCAAAACCCATGCGCCACTGATCGCCATTGGCGCCGGACAATTCGATCATGCACTCGCCAATGGCTGCAAATCCGCTCATAAAATCCTCCGCTGCTCCGGTCGCAGCGACTGATATACAAGTGCATTGCCGTTGTCATTTCATAAAAACGCGAACTGTCATAATCAGTTCGTCATGCCATGTTAGTCGGCGAACACGTCTTGAAGGAGAATTCAATGTCGCGGATCACGACAATCGTACAGCTCGAAGCCATCTACGGCGGCGGCATAACTGAAGCATCCACAGCCAAAGTTGCCGCTCGGATTACGCCGGAATACCGCAAGTTGATCGAGGGTTCACCCTTTGTGGCGCTCGCAACAAGTGGTCCTGAAGGTCTTGATTGTTCACCACGCGGTGATCTCGCGGGTTTTGTGAGGATTCACGACGAATCGACCTTGATGATGCCAGATCGCCGCGGCAACAACCGCGTTGACTCGCTCCGCAATATCGTTCGAGACCCGCGCGTGGCTCTGCTCTTCCTCATTCCTGGACTGACGACAACGTTTCGTGTCAACGGGCGTGCATTTGTCGAAACGGATCAGGCATTGCTTGACAGCTTTGTTGTCGATGGCAAGGCGCCGCGTTCCGTCACCGTCGTGGAGGTGGAGGAGGCCTATTTTCAGTGCGCTCGTGCACTAATTCGCTCCGAATTGTGGAACCCGGCCAAGCACCGCCCGGCAAAAGAATTCCCCACCCCCGGGCAAATACTGGCGGCGCTCAGCGAAGATCGCGTTGGCGGCGAGATCTATGACCTCGAATGGCCGGAGCGCGCCGCCAAAACGATGTGGTAGGTTACTTGGCGCTGTCGTTATCGATAGCGATTTCCAAGCGGTCCGCGGCAAAGCGGGTTTTCGAATATTGAAGTGGATGGCCTTCGGTATCGACGTTGATGGCCGTTGCAACGAGAACAATAGCTCCGGGGGAGAGTTTCAGATGGCGCAACTCCTCCGCTTCGGCATGGCGCGCCGCAATAAGTGTCGATTTGCGCAAATAGTCGTCTATTCCCGCCGCTTTTAGTGCAAATGTTATCGAACCGGATGAGCGATAGTCTTCTGCCACATTGGGTACACGCGCTGCGTCGAACCAGGCCGTGGCACAGGAAACTGGATTGCCGTCTGCGGTGTGCATCGTGTCGATCCTGATCACTTGCCCCGATGGCATGTCTAGCGCCTCGGCAACATCGACGGGTGCCTCTTCAAGGCGATGGGCAAGTAGTATGCCCTTGGTTTCGCGTACCTGTGTGGAGAGGATCTGCGAAAAGCGCGTGCGCTCGCCGATGCGGTAGGTGAGCTTCTTGCTGTTGGCCACAAAAGTACCGCGTCCCTGTTCGGCTCGCAGGACGCCCTCCTTGGTGAGCGCGGCTATCGCACTGCGGATTGTGTGGCGATTGACCGCAAAACGCGTCGCCATTTCAATCTCAGGCGGCATGCGCGCGCCATTTACCAGTTTTCCCGCCGAGATATCGCCCCTGATCTGATCTGCAATCTGACGCCAGATTGCGACGCCACTGTTGCGTGTGATGAATCGTGCCGATGTCACGTTCTGTCATGCTCCTGTCATTGACCTGCTCTATGTATTTAGATATTGTCTAATTGTATAGATGACTAGACAAATTTAAGCGAGGTGTCAATGGGCAACGAAAATCTTGGGGATACCCCTCCCGCTGGTGAAACTGATATGGCGCGCAAGGCTGCCATGGCCTTGCTGGCACAAGCAACTGTGCAGGAGATGAAGGATTTCTGGACTCATTGGGCGGACAAGCCGCAAGTCGAGGCCCTGCGTGGGCCGGAAACCGGCCTCGTCATGATGCGGGGACGCATCGGTGGTGGCGGTGCTCCTTTCAATCTCGGCGAAGCGACAGTCACGCGTGCAACAGTGCGGCTCGGCAATGGTGCTGTGGGTCACGCTTACGCCCTTGGACGATCGAGCGAGAAAGTCCGACTCGCGGCGATCTTTGACGCGCTGTGGCAGGAGCCGGCCTATCGCCAGACGGTTGAAGACGCGATCCTTGCCCCAATTAAGCGGCGCCTCAACGACCATCTCGAAAACAGACGTGCCGAAACGGCCGCGACCAAGGTCGATTTCTTCACAATGGTGCGAGGTGATAATTGATGCGTTCAGTTACGCAGGTTTACGAGGGCGGCTTTAGTGACGCCGTTTTCAATTCGCAAGAGGTCTTTCGGGCACTGATGGACGCTATGGCCAGCCCCGGCCGGGTAATTGAGATCGGCAATCTGGCGGCTGCTCCATCGCCGATTTCCTCGGTTGCAGCATCAGTTGCGGCCACTCTGTTTGATCATGACGCGACGGTCTGGTGCGACAAGTCGATTACCAGCTCCGCGGCTGCAATTGGCTGGTTGAAGTTTCATACCGGACTTGAACTGACGTCAAATCCATCGGATGCGCAATTTGCGTTGATCGGCGACCTTGAGACGATGCCATCGTTGGAATCCTTTGCCAAAGGAACTTCGGAATATCCGGATCGCTCGACAACGATTATTCTCCAGGTCAATGGTTTTAATGGGCCGGAAGAACTGACATTGAGCGGCCCTGGCATCGAGAACAGGCAGGCCTTTGCGCCAAGCAAGTTGCCAAAAATGTTTGTAGATCAATGGACCGCCAATCGCGGCGCGTTTCCGCGCGGTGTCGACCTTATCTTCGCTGGCAAGGGCGCACTTGCTGCATTGCCGCGGGCGACACGCATTTCGAAAATGGAGGCATGAGCCATGTATGTTGCTGTCAAGGGCGGTGAAGCCGCCATTCGCAATGCACATAAACTGCTTGGCGACCGCCGCCGAGGCGATCGCTCGCTGCCAGCGATCAGCCTTGACCAGATCGTCGAACAGCTTGCATTGGCAGTCGACCGTGTCATGGCTGAAGGGTCGCTCTACGACACCGAGCTCGCGGCGCTGGCGGTGAAGCAGGCGCGAGGCGATATGATTGAAGCGATCTTTCTGGTCCGCGCTTACCGCACCACATTGCCGCGCTTTGGTTATACCAAACCGGTGGAGACCTCGCAGATGGCGATCGAACGACGCATATCTGCAACTTTCAAGGATTTGCCAGGCGGACAGTTACTCGGTCCGACATTCGACTATACGCATCGTCTGCTCGATCCAGAACTTGCCAAAGATGGGACAGTCGAGACGCCCGAACGTCGTGTCGAAGCGCACGAGCATACGCCGCGTGTCACCGATATTCTCGGCCATGATGGTATGATCGAAGCCGACGGCGGTATGCCCGAGGGCGTCGAGACAGGGGATCTCACACGCGAGCCATTATCGTTTCCTCTGGAGCGCGATTTGCGGCTACAAGCGCTGGCTCGGGGTGACGAAGGGTTCCTTCTCGGTCTCGCCTATTCGACACAGCGAGGCTACGGCCGCAGCCACCCTTTTGCTGGCGAAATTCGTATCGGTGAAGTCGAGATCGAACTGGACGTCGCCGAACTTGATTTCCCTCTGACGCTGGGCCGCATTCGTGTCACCGAGTGCCAGATGATCAATCAATTCAAGGGCTCATCCAAACAGCCCCCGCAGTTCACCCGCGGCTATGGCCTCGTCTTCGGCCAGAATGAGCGCAAGTCAATGTCGATCGCCCTGTGTGACCGCGCGTTGCGGGCGAGAGAACTCGGCGAAGACATCACGGCTGCGGCGCAGGACGAGGAATTCGTCATCTCCCACAGCGACAATGTGCAGTCCACAGGCTTTGTCGAGCATCTGAAACTGCCACACTATGTCGATTTCCAGGCAGAGCTTGACCTCGTACGCCGCATGCGTGGCGAGCATGAACGCCGCGAGAGCGAAACCAGAGAGGCAGCAGAATGACCGAGCTTGCGACATATAATTTCGCCTATCTCGACGAACAGACGAAACGGATGATCCGCCGCGCCATCCTCAAGGCGATCGCCATTCCCGGTTATCAGGTGCCGTTCGCTTCGCGTGAAATGCCGATGCCCTATGGTTGGGGCACGGGTGGCGTTCAGGTAACAGCTGCGGTGATTGGCCCGAATGACACGTTGAAAGTGATCGACCAAGGGGCCGACGATACGACCAATGCCGTGTCGATCCGCGCATTCTTCCAGAAGGTTTCCAATGTTCGGGTGACTACAAAAACGACGGAGGCGACGATCATCCAGACGCGCCACCGCATTCCCGAAACGGCGCTGCAAGCCGGGCAAACGCTCGTCTATCAGGTGCCGATCCCGGAGCCGCTGCGTTTTCTTGAGCCGCGCGAGACCGAGACACGAAAGATGCACGCGCTTGAAGAATATGGATTGATGCATGTGAAACTCTATGAGGACATCGCGCGTCACGGCCGCATCGCCACGACCTATGCCTATCCGGTGAAAGTGGAGGGCCGTTATGTGATGGACCCATCGCCCACACCAAAATTCGATAACCCAAAGATGCATCGATCGCCAGCATTGCAACTATTTGGCGCGGGACGTGAAAAGCGTATCTATGCCATCCCGCCTTATACGGAAGTTGTCAGCCTCGATTTTGAGGATCATCCATTCGAGATTCAGACATTCTCGGAGCCCTGCGCCCTGTGCGGAGCTAAAGGCAGTTATCTCGACGAGGTCATTCTTGATGACAAAGGTGGCAGCATGTTTGTTTGCTCGGATACCGATTTTTGTGAGGATCGGCAGGCGGAGGGCCATCGCGGCCATCTCTCGGCCAATCCTGCCCAGGCAGCAGCCAATCCTGCGGAGGCAGCAGAATGAGCGATATACCACTCCTGAAAGTCAAAGCGCTTTCGAAATTCTACGGAAGCCGGATCGGCTGCCAAAACGTGGCCTTCGAGTTGTGGCCAGGCGAGGTTCTCGCGGTCGTTGGCGAATCCGGATCAGGCAAGACGACGCTACTCGACTGTGTAGCAACGCGCCTTGCACCTTCCACGGGTTCCGTCGAATACCGGATGCGTGATGGCCAGTTCCGCGACCTCTATCGCATGAGTGAGGCAGAGCGGCGCTTTCTGATGCGTACGGACTGGGGCTTCGTCCATCAAAATCCCGCCGATGGATTGCGCATGACCGTATCTGCCGGCGCAAATGTCGGCGAACGGCTGATGGCTGTTGGCGACCGGCACTATGGCAATATCCGCGCGACCGCTACCGATTGGCTCGGTCGTGTCGAGATTGCCGCCGACCGTATTGATGATCAGCCGCGCGCTTTTTCCGGCGGTATGCGCCAGCGCCTTCAGATTGCACGAAATCTCGTCACCAATCCGCGGCTCGTCTTTATGGACGAGCCGACGGGTGGTCTTGATGTGTCTGTCCAGGCAAGACTTCTCGATCTGCTGCGTGGTCTTGTTAGCGATCTTGGTCTGGCAGCCATTGTCGTGACGCATGATCTTGCGGTTGCGCGTTTGCTCTCACACCGGATGATGGTGATGAAGGATGGTCACATTGTCGAGACCGGTCTCACGGATCGTGTTCTTGATGATCCACAGGCGCCTTACACACAGCTTCTCGTTTCCTCTATCCTGCAAGTCTAGGAGAGAACTATGCCAACACCTCTCGTTGTTTCCGATGTCGCCAAGAGTTTTACCATGCATTTGCGCGATGGCATACGTCTGCCCGTGGTGGCAAATGTCTCGTTCTCGATCAAGTCTGGTGAGTGCGCTGTTCTTGGTGGCCCTTCCGGAGCAGGCAAGAGCTCGATCCTGAAAATGATCTACGGCAATTATGCCGTTGATCGCGGTCAGATCATCGTTCCTTACCGCGACCGGCTCGTTGACGTTGGCGCCGCCGATCCGCGCACGATGCTTGGCATCAGGCGCGACATGATAGGTTACGTGAGCCAGTTTCTGCGCACAGTACCGCGGGTTTCGGCGTTAGATGTTGTCGCTGAACCGCTGGTTGCACGCGGTGTTGATCGTACGGACGCACGCGACAAGGCCGCATCGTTGCTTGCCGGGCTCAATTTGCCTGAACGGCTGTGGTCACTGCCACCTGCGACGTTTTCAGGCGGCGAACAGCAGCGCGTCAATATTGCCCGCGGCTTCATCACGGATCATCCAATCCTGCTTCTCGACGAACCAACCGCATCGCTTGATGCCAAGAACCGCGATGTGGTGGTCTCGATGATCCAGCAGAAGAAGGACACGGGTGTGGCGATGCTTGGCATCTTCCACGACCAGGATGTGCGGGAAGCGGTAGCTGACCGGATCATAGATGTCACGGCATTTTCTGTACCGAATGGCATCGCAGCATAAGTTGGCCTTGGGCTTTCCTCGAACTTAAATCACTGGTTTTTCGGGAGCGGATCACACCAATTTGTGTGCCGCTCCCTTTCTCGTTTGCATGGGTTTTCTGTGGACAACATACCGCCTGAGAAAGCGATCCGAAGTTGTCACGTAACTGAAATGAAACTGCCATCGCAGGTTCACACAATCCCTCTAGGACGGAGCAGCGGCCAAAAGGGATTGACGAATGCTGAAGATTGAAAACGTGACGCGGCGCTTTGGCAGCACTATCGCCATCGACAGTGTCAATGTTGAAATTCCGCAAGGCCAGATGGTTGGCATTATCGGCCGATCGGGCGCAGGCAAGTCGACCTTGCTGCGTATGATCAACCGGCTTATCGATCCTTCCGAGGGGTCAATTCTCTTCGAGGGCACCGATGTCGCCAAGCTGCGCGGGGCACACCTGCGCAATTGGCAGCGCGACTGCGCCATGATCTTCCAGCAGTTCAATCTTGTGCCGCGCCTCGATGTTCTGACCAATGTCTTGCTTGGCCGTCTCAATCATCGTTCCACCATTAAAAGTCTTCTTGGCATTTTCTCGTGGGAAGAGCGTGCCATGGCCATTGCTGCCCTTGAGCGTCTCGATATCGCCAAGACTGCTTTACAACGCGCTGGAACGCTTTCCGGTGGTCAGCAACAGCGTGTCGCCATTGCCCGTGCTCTGATGCAAAACCCCAAAGTCATCCTTGCGGACGAGCCAATTGCCTCGCTCGATCCGCGCAATGCTCAGGTTGTGATGGAGTCGCTGCGTGACATCAATGAGAAGGAAGGCCTGACCGTTATCACCAATCTGCATACGCTTGACACCGCGCGGCATTTTTGCAGCCGTATCATCGGCATGCAAGGCGGCAAGATCGTCTTCGATGGCACACCGGACGACCTGACAGAGCTTGCTGCGCGCCGGATTTATGGCGCTGACGGCATGAAGGATGCATTTTCAGAAGCCATTACTTCCACAAGCATTTCGCGTGGCACGCCAAAGCCCATTCCCGAACTTGAGGCCATTCTCGCCGCGCGCTGAAAGAATCGTCTAGCCCACGTCACGGGCAACCATGAACAGATCACAAACTCAAACGGAAGTTTGACAGGAGAGAACGATGTTGCTCAAAAAAGCTCTACTTGGTGCAATCGCGATTGGCGCAATGCTTGCCGGTTCGATGGCCCGCGCCGAAAATCTCGAAACATTCCGCATCGGCCTGATTGGCGGCGAAAACGAAGCCGATCGCCTGCGCAACTATCAGTGCATGATCGATCAACTGCCCAAAGTCCTCGGGGTCAAGGAAGTTAAGCTCTTCCCGGCAACCGATTATGATGGCGTTATTCAGGGGCTCCTCGGCGGTACACTCGATGCTGCAGAACTTGGTGCGTCCGGATTTGCCAAGATCTATCTCACCAATCCGAAGGCAGTTAAACCCATACTTACAGACATGCAGACAGATGGTTCGACCGGTTACTATTCGATCATGGTGGCCCGCAAGGACAGCGGCATCAAGACGCTTGCCGATATGAAGGGCAAAAAGCTTGGTTTCGCCGATCCGGACTCAACCTCCGGCTATCTCATTCCTGTGACCTCTCTGCCAAAGGACATCAAGACTTCGGTCAAGGACTATTTCAGTGAAACTGGCTTCGGCGGCGGTCATGAAAACCTCGTTCTCGCTGTCAAGGACGGCAAGTTTGACGCCGGCACCACTTTCGGTTCAGGCGTCGGGAAGTTTGACGAAGGTTATTCTTCCGGCAATCTGCGCAAGATGGTCGACAAAGGCTTGATCGACATGAAGGATTTTGTCGAGCTGTGGAAGTCGCCACTGATCCCGAACGGCCCGATTGTTGTCCGTTCGTCGATGAACAGCGATATGATCGCCAAGTATAAGGAATACTTGATGAATCTGCCGAAGACCGATCATGCATGCTTCCTGGCGGCTTCCTCGACTGGCGGCGACCGCAAGGGCTTTACGGAAGTCAATACTGAATTCTACCAGCCAATCATCGATGCTCGTAAGGCTCAGATTGGCGGTTGATTTATATCATTTCCATCACGGCCAGATCAGTTGATCTGGCCGTGATTTTTTATGCTCTGGAAGGACAAGCCCATGAGCCGCGTCAATTCAACAGAACTAACGCCTGACGGTATTGAAATCGAGCGCCATTGGCAGGAGCTTGCCGGACGGCGCCGCGCGTATTCCTGGCTGATTGGGATCGGCCTGCTCATTGCTGTTTCAGGTTCGTTTTGGTTTGCAAACGATTCGAACGCTGGCAAGTTCTTCGACCGGCTTCCACATTTCTTTGATTTCGCCGGTGATCTTGTTCCGCGCGATGGCTGGGAAGTCTGGCGAGCGCTGTTCGACCTGCCGTCCCCATATTTCGATGGAAGTCTGAAATTCGACTACCCGGAAGGGCGCGTCTATGTTCTTGGCGCTTTCTACATTCCTGAATACTTCTACAAGATGCTTCAGACGCTAAACATCGCCATTATCTCCACCGTGGTTGGCGCGTTTTTCGGATTTCTGCTTTGCTTTCTAGCAGCCAAAAATTTAGTAAAAAACAAACTGATCCGATTTGTGGCGCGCCGCTATATGGAAATCCTGCGCGCATTTCCCGAGATTGTCATTGCCGGGTTCTTTGCTGCCATCTTATCGCTTGGGCCTATTCCAGCTATGTTGGCCGTAGGCATTCATACTATCGGGGCGCTTGGAAAGCTGTTCTTTGAAGTGGTCGAGAACGCCGATATGAAAGCAGATGAGGGGTTGCGCGCAGTCGGTGCCAACTGGTTCGAGCGCGTCGGTTTTGGCATTGTGCCGCAAGTGATGCCAAATTTCATGTCCTATGCTTTGCTACGCCTTGAAATCAATGTGCGCGCCTCAACGATCATCGGTGCTGTTGGCGGCGGCGGCATAGGCGAAGAACTGCGCCTGTCGATCGGGCGCGGCCATCAAGCAAAGACGCTGGCGATTGTGTTGCTGTTGTTAGCCACGATCATTGCTGTTGATCAATTCTCTGCCTGGCTCCGCCGTCGTCTCGTCGGCAATCAGGCATTTGCCTTCGGTGGGAAACTATCATGAACGCCATTTCTTCCGTAGCGGTTGCAGATTTCGAGATCCCGGTATCCAGCTGTCTTCAATCCCCCCGTCTGGAAGCGTTTCATGCCACTGATGATTGGTGGCGGCATAATCCTCTACATGCTCTATTGCTGGTGGTTTTTTTCCATTGGCACTGTGCTTGCGAGCGGCCAATGGCAACGCGCCGAACTCTATGCACGCGATTGGGTATCCTATGCGATCAGGACGACGATCCGCATGTCACCGACAGCGATGACCGTATCCTATCCCCGGTTCTCTGAACTCGGAGACAATCCGAAGCCGGACTGGGTAGTTCAGGCCGGAAACAATGTGACAGTGCTCTTTGGTAGCGGGAAATCGCTCGATATCAACGATCAACGGGTCATTGCCATGCGCGGCGACGAGAGTTTGACAGTCCTGATCGAAGCGGATGGCGCAAAGCCTCAGGGAACGATGCCCAAATGGGCGACGCTCAAGGAAGACCAGGTTACGGTCGACTTCGGTTTTGCGGGTCAGGCGGATATCATTCCCGAGCGCGTCGTGGTGAGTCGCCGCTTTCTCGGATGGGCGAATTTCGTCTTCGATACGAGTTCACCCTTCTGGAACAAATCTTTCGGCGAGGTCGCATCGCTGATCATTAGTGGCGAGCGTATCAAACCGGAGATGTCCAACGCGGCTTTGGCCTTCAACAACATTTGGTACAATTCGTCCTGGCAGCACGGCGATGTCTGGACGAAGCTGATGCAGACCATCGTCATGGCTTTTATCGGCACATTACTGGCGTCTCTGGTTGCGTTTCCATTGGCCTTCATCGCTGCCCGCAACATCATGCCAAATTTCTTTGCCAATCAGGTAACCAAGCGCTTCTTCGATTTTCTGCGATCGGTCGATATGTTGATCTGGGCGCTGTTTTTCACTAGAGCATTCGGTCCTGGGCCGCTTGCCGGTATTTCGGCGATTTTCTTCACCGACACGGGTACGCTCGGGAAGGTCTACTCGGAAACCTTGGAAAACATCGATGACAAGCAGCGCGAGGGCGTCAAATCCGTTGGGGCTTCGCCGATAAATGTCCAACGCTATGGTGTCGTGCCTCAGGTGCTACCCGTTTTCGCGAGCCAGGCACTATATTTCTGGGAGTCCAACACACGATCGGCGACGATCATCGGCGCGGTGGGGGCAGGCGGCATCGGTCTCAAACTGTGGGAAGCGATGCGGACGAACACCAATTGGCACAATGTCGCCTATATGGTGGTGCTCATACTGGCCGTGATCTTCATTTTCGACAGCATATCCAATGCACTTCGCTCACGCTTGATGGGAAAGCAACAGCATTGAGATACGATAGGGTTCAAAGGCTTGTCATAATTGGAGCGTAACGCGAAAGTGTTCCGGAGGAATCAATATGCGCTATGCAATCTATTTCACGCCGCCATCGAGTGACCCGCTTCTGAAGGTAGCGGCGAACTGGCTTGGCCGAAACGCCTTTACCGGTCAACCTGTACGGCCGCCGCAGATCCGCGACCTGGCGCATGAGGATTTCACGCTGTTGACGGCATCGGCACGTCGCTATGGCTTCCATGGTACTTTAAAAGCTCCGTTCCATCTTGCCGAGGGTTTTGAGGAGAAAGAGCTTTTGTCGGCTCTTATGCATTTTGCCTCATCTATGGATCCAGTTGAGATTCCGAAACTACAGATTGCCAACCTTGACGGATTTTTTGCACTGGTTCCAGAAGAGCCGGTGGCGCGTCTCAACCAGCTGGCGAACGACGTTATTGTCGCGCTCGACCGTTTCCGTGCTCCTCCGACTGACGAGGAAATCAAACGGCGCAATCCAGACAGAATGACAGTGTCGCAGCGGCGAAACCTCGAACAATGGGGTTATCCCTATGTTTTTGAGGATTTTCGCTTCCATATGACACTTACCGATACGGTGCCGGAGCGCGACCGCCCTAAAATCGAACGGATTTTGAGCGAATTCCTAGAACTGGTTCTGGAAGAGCCTGTTGAGATCAACAATCTGGCGCTTTTTACCGAAGCCGAACCTGGTTTCCCCTTTGAAATACACTCGCTGCATCCGCTTGCTGGAACCAACAGAAGAAAGTCCGCATAAAATGTCTGCCGAATTAATCTTGAACAACGCGAAAATCGTCCTTGAGGATGACGTCATCTCCGGAACGGTTGTGATCAGGGATGGCAAGATTGCCGATATCTCGGAAGGTTCTATTTCTGGCGGTGAGGATTTTGAGGGTGACTACCTTATTCCCGGACTGATCGAACTACACACGGATCATCTCGAAGGGCACTACATGCCGCGTCCGCGGGTGCGCTGGAATCCGATTGCTGCAGTCCTTGCCCATGACGCGCAGATCGCTACGTCGGGTATTACCACCGTCTTCGATGCTCTGCGCGTTGGGCTGGACGAGGATGCGGACATGTCCGCGGATGAAAGCCGCAAGCTTGCCGATGCGATTGAAGATAGCGTCGAACAAGGCCGTTTGCGTGCCGATCACTACATCCATCTGCGTTGCGAAGTGTCGGCGTCTGATTGTCTCGAGGGTTTCGCTCATTTCGACAATGACAGCCGCGTCCGACTGGCTTCTTTGATGGATCATGCACCTGGTCAGCGGCAGTTCGTCAGTCTTGAAACCTATGCCTATTATTACCAGCGTAAGCTCAAGCTCTCGGACAAGGAATTCAATGCATTTTGCGAGAAACGTATGGCAGAATCTGCAAAGAATTCCGGACCGCAGCGAAAGGCCATTGCCGAGCTATGCCGCGAGCGTGGGATTGTCCTTGCCAGCCATGATGATGCGACGCGCGCCCATGTGGACGAAGCAGTCGAGCAAGGCATTCACGTGGCAGAGTTTCCCACGACGCTTGAAGCTGCCGCTGCATCAAAACAGGCTGGCCTTTCCGTGCTGATGGGTGCGCCGAATGTTGTACGCGGTGGTTCGCATTCGGGAAATGTGTCTGCACGTGAACTCGCCGAACATGGTCATCTTGATATTCTATCGTCCGACTACATTCCGTTCAGTCTGATCCAATCGACCTTTTTCCTAGGAGAAACTGTTGACGGAATCACGCTTCCGGATGCGGTGCGTCTGGTAACCAAGAACCCGGCAAAGGCTGTGGGATTCGACGATCGCGGCGTCATCGAATTGGGTAAGCGTGCCGATCTCGTGCGGGTTCGTGTTGACGAGCATATTCCAGTGGTGCGTACAGTTTGGCGGGAAGGCCGCCGAGTCGTATGATGGCGGGAATGATAGAGCGCGCGCTCAACCCGGCATCTGCACCGCTGCGCAATGGTGCCTTCGTTGCCGTTGTCGGGCCGAGCGGGGCAGGGAAAGACACGATCATCGATTTCGCTCGCGCTGAGCTTAGCGAACAACCGGGCTATCATTTTGTTCGCCGCGTGGTGACCCGTCCGTCATCGGTAGATACGGAAGATCATGACACTTTGAGCGAAGAACAGTTCCTGGCAGCGAAGCGGGCAGGAGAATTCTCTCATTTCTGGGAAGCTCATGGCTTGCACTACGGCTTGCCGAAATCTATTGACGACGAGATCGAGCGCGGAGCCGTAGCGATTGCCAATGTCTCGCGCGGCGTGTTGCCGGCGCTTCGTACAGCCTATGCCAATTTCATCGTGGTGCACATCACGGCATCGCATGAGGTTCTGGCAAAGAGGTTAGCTTCACGCGGGCGCGAAGATGCCGCAGAAATCCAGCGCCGCCTGATGCGGGCTGCTCCCAATCCCTGCGATCCGGCAGATGCGATTATGATCGACAATTCCGGAGCGGTTTCGGTGGCTGGCAACGAGTTCGTTGCAGTCCTGAAGAAGTCTGCAGCGTTTGCTGCTGTTTCGGAACAGATTTAACTCAGTTT
The DNA here is from genome assembly GCF_025452195.1 of Phyllobacterium zundukense. Taxonomy (NCBI): domain Bacteria; kingdom Pseudomonadati; phylum Pseudomonadota; class Alphaproteobacteria; order Hyphomicrobiales; family Phyllobacteriaceae; genus Phyllobacterium; species Phyllobacterium zundukense. The sequence goes on from NZ_CP104973.1 coordinate 2,577,198, forward strand.
TAGCAGAAATCCGAAGGCACGCCCTCCGGATCTCAAGCTATTCAACGTTTAGAAATTGCGCTGAAAGCGGACGATCCCGCCGAACGCATCATCGCTGCCGCCTTCAAGAAGGGCCTCATCCTTACGGGCACCGTCAAACTTGGTATAATTGAGCTCAGGCGTGATCGTGAAACCTGGAACGAGTTCGTAAGCCACGTTGAGAGCAAGAGCGTAGGTGCCCTCGGATTCATAGGCAGCCTGACCGTTGATTGTCGCCTTGTCGGAAACCTTGGCGGCGAAACCGCCCCAAGCTGCCCAGTCGCCTTCCCACAGGCCGTACCAATTCTTATTGGTATTGGTCACGAATGAATCCGGGTCATAATCGGATTGATAAGCGCCCATTACCCAGGCCGAGATCGTATCGGTGAATTTCACATCCAGACGTGCCTTGACGCCAATGGCCTCTTGCACCGAGTCGTAACCGATAATACCGGAGATCGTTCCCCAGCCCTGTTCGAATTTCGCGCCTGCAAGAACGTGGGGCATGTAGTCGTCGATAGTGTAATCGTAGTCCCCTTCGGTCGAGCCCTGTTCAGCGGCAATAATAGCTGAGAAACCGTTGCCAGCCTTATAGGTATAGCTGATCTCGTTACTGGAGAAGCTATCGCTACCATATTGGATCACATCATCATTGACGATATCACCAGCATAGCCGACCCATGAACCGAATATCGCGTCGTTGACGCCGATCTGGAAGCCGCCGAGTTCAATATAGGCCTGATGAAGGGTACCACCATCGTCCTCTCCATTAGTATACTGGAAGCGGCCGTCAATATAGGAGCGCAATGTGCCGAGTTCGGTCTCAGAGCGCGCGTCAAATCGAAGCTCGGCGCGAGTGCTTTTGCTCCAGGTGTCGTGCTCGCCGCCTACACTGCCACCGGTATAGACATCGTCACCAGCAGCTGCATCGTAACGCAAATAACCGCCGATCTTCAGGCAGGTTTCGGTTCCTGGGATATAGAAGAAGCCAGCGCCATAGGCGTCACATACCCTCACGTATTCAACAGGCTCGGGTTCGGCCACGACCACCGCATCTGCAGCGCGGGCGCTCGATGCCGCTATGAGGGCAGCAGCCGAGCCGAGGAGGAAGCTTTTGATGTTCATTTCCAATCTCCGGTTAAAAAGATAGTCACAAGCTCATGTCCCCAACGGATGCATATTCCTGTTTGTTGACAGGCGCAAAACCTAAGCCTTATCGAACTGCGGGTTCTGAAATGGTTGTTGCGATTTTACAACGAGATCCCAAAACGGTGCGGTTTCACCGAAGGATCAACATGACTGGCGGATTGGACAATCGCCGCTCTGCGTTTTATGAGGACGATCAGGTGTTGGTGAGCGGTGGCTGGCACACTATATGCGCCAAACAGACAAGCGGACGTTTTCATAGTGATTAACCGAGTCGATATAAGCGAAAACTACAAGCGTAATCGTTTTGCGGTAGCGCCGATGATCGATTGGACGGATCGCCATTGTCGGACCTTCCACCGACAATTCACGCGCCATGCCTTGCTCTATACGGAGATGGTTGTTGCCGACGCTGCGATCCATGGAAATCGCGAGCGCATTCTTGGGTTTGCAGAAGCGGAACATCCCGTCGCGCTGCAACTCGGTGGGTCCGATCCTGTCAAGCTGGCTGAAGCAGCACGCATCGGCGAAGCCATGGGCTACCAGGAAATCAATCTTAATGTCGGGTGCCCGTCTGACCGCGTTCAATCCGGCACATTCGGCGCTTGTTTGATGAAAACGCCGTACATCGTTGCGTCAAGCGTCGAGGCGATGAAGCAGGCGGTCGCAATTCCCGTGACGGTCAAGTGCCGCATCGGTGTCGACGATCAGGATACGGAAATGGCTCTTGATGAACTCGCGAACGGTGTCTTCCATGCTGGTGTAGATGCGTTATGGGTGCATGCCCGCAAGGCTTGGCTGAAGGGGCTGTCACCCAAGGAAAACCGCGATATTCCGCCGTTGGATTACGCTCGCGTCTATCGTCTGAAACAGCAAAATCCGAGTCAATTCATAGGGATCAATGGCGGCATTCAGACGCTCGATGAAGCGCTTGATCATTTGAATCATGTTGACGGTGTCATGCTTGGCCGCGCGATTTACCACAACCCGATGCTATTGCTTGAAGTCGATAGAAGTATATACGGCAGCGAAGGCGCGGTGCCTTCAATCGGCGCGATCATAGATCATATGTGCGACTATGCGGATGCGCATATCGCTCGCGGCGGTCGGTTGTCGCACATTACACGGCACCTGGTGGGTCTGTTCCACGGCGCGGCCGGTGCACGGCGCTGGCGACAAATACTGTCGACTGAAGCCAATCAAACAGATGCAACGAGTGCTGTAATCCGGCTAGCGTATGCGGCGATCGAGACCGTGTCGACGGATAAAGCGGCTTGAATTCCTAGTCTGAGAGAACAAGCCGGTCGCCGCGCACGGAAAAGCCGCTGAGTGTATTCAGGAAATTCATGCCGAGCAGGCTGTCTGCCATTTGCCCATCCGCAGTCACCATGGCACGAATGTTATGACGTTTGATGGCACCTATCGTGATGCTGTCCAGTGTGATGCTGGCTGCGGTCGCCATGCCATTGGCGGTCATGATCGGCGTTTTGTAGGAGAGCTTGTCCGGATCGAGCCCGGCGCGGCGAGCATCTTCCGCCGAGAGCACGATCGATGAGGCGCCCGTATCGATGATGAATGGTACCGTCGCACCATTTACGTCACCGCGAACCTCGAAATGACCTGTATCCGCCTTGGCCAGCGTCACTGTGATTGTGCCGTCGCCATCTCGATTGGAGATAGGGCTTCCAGGGATCAGCCCTGCCGTTATCCGGTGGCCAACGTCCTGCAATTCGTAGCGGTATTGATAGCCGGCAACGATCGCGAGAAAAATGACGACCCACATTGCCATGCTGCGTAAAAAATGGCTGAGCGGAATTCCCGAGCCGAGCAGGGCCGAACCGAGTACCACACCCCAGACACCCATGTAGGCGAAACGGGCAAAATCGTCGTTGGCAATGCCCAGAGTTGAACCACTGTCATTGTTGGCCATCAATAGCAGCAAGGTTGCGCCAATCAAGGCAATGATGATCCAGAACAAGCGGCCCATCTTCGACTAACCTTCCTGCTTTTCGCGCGCCATGCGGCTACGCCTCGTTTCGCGGCGCGGGCGCCGTTCAACCGTCTCGAGCCGGCCCGGCAGGCCCGCCATGACGTTGCGGCGAACCTCCGGCGACATTGTTGACCATGCACCTATTTCCTCGCGCGTGCGCCCGCAACCGAAGCAGAAACCGGTCTTCATGTCGATGGCGCAGACGAGGATGCAGGGTGACTCGATGATGCTCATTTCAAAGATTTGGTACGGCTAAAGTGCAATGACAAGACCGAGCAGCAGTGAAATTGTCGCGAGTTGCTGCATGGCTCCCAATGTATCACCCGTTTGTCCGCCGATCTTTTCGCGGCAAAGTGCGGAAAAACCGACAAAGACGAGCGCCGTCAAACATGCTGCGACGACGATTGCCAGTGGCCCGCCAGCAGCGCCATAGCTGATTGCAAGAGCGACAGCGCCGAGAATCAGGGCAAAGTTGGCCGCTTCGGCAGTTGGCGCCCCCGCTTGGTCGGCGACGCCGCCCGCCCGTACGGACGGCAGGCTCTGCCAGAACTTTGCCATGACGGAGCGGCTGACGGCTTCTGTCCCTATGATGATGGCTAGCGCATGGATTACACCGACCTCGTCGAGTATCGTGGCAAGCAACGCTGTCCGCAAGAACACAGAGACAATCAATGCAATTACACCGTAAGACCCCGCCGCGGAATCCTTCATGATCTCCAGCCGCCGGTCAATCGACGTCCCGCCGTAGAAGCCGTCAGCTACATCAGCAAGCCCGTCCTCATGCAATGCACCGGTGGTGATGATCAATGCGACGACAATCAATAACGCCGAGACGATCTCGGGAAGATCAAGTGCATGCGCGATCAGCAGGACGAGCGAAGCGGGCAGGGCGACAAGCATACCTGCCACGGGAAAGCCGCGTACAGTACTACTGAGCGAACCGTCATAGCCTTCGAACCAGCGCTGCGGGACGGGCAGTCGCGAGAGAAAGGCCAGCGCCCGCATCGTGTCATTTACCAAATCCATGCCGCAGCCCCTGACTCACCGAGGTCGCGACACTCTGCGCCGCGAGTTGACCTTTGCGTTTTCTCTCCCAGCGCTTATAGGACAGTGGTTGCTATTTTGCTATGAAGACGCAAGGTATATCATGACCACTGGCCTGCCGTTTGACGATTTTCGTACTCTCATCGAGACATTGCCTGGACCTGACGAGGTTGCAATTGCTGCCGTGCGCAAGCGCGATGCGACGTTGACGAAGCCACCGGGTGCACTTGGGCGTTTGGAAGAGATTGTCGAATGGCTTGCCGCGTGGACCGGGCGTTCGCGTCCGCAGATCACCCGGCCGCTTGTCGCGGTCTTTGCCGGCAATCACGGCGTTACCGCCAAGGGTGTCTCGCCCTATCCCTCCTCAGTCACGGCGCAGATGGTCGAAAATTTCGCGGCGGGCGGCGCCGCGATCAACCAGATCTGTATCGCCAATGACCTTGGTCTGAAAATCTTTGACCTGGCGCTCGAGTACCCGACTGCTGACATCACCGAAGAAGCAGCCATGGACGAAAAAACCTGCGCAGCGACCATGGCGTTCGGCATGGAATCGATCGCTGGTGGTACTGACCTCCTTTGTATCGGCGAGATGGGGATTGGCAATACGACGATTGCCGCGGCGATATTTCATGGTCTCTATGGCGGTACTGCAGAGGAATGGGTTGGTCCAGGCACGGGTGCCAACAGCGAGGGAATGAGACGCAAGGCCGATGCCGTGCGCACCGCAGTCGCACTCCACGCTTCGCATTTGAAAGATCCGCTCGAAGTGCTGCGACGCCTCGGCGGGCGTGAAATCGCTGCGATGGCAGGTGCCATTCTTGCTACACGTGTTGAAAGAATTCCGGTTATCATCGATGGCTATGTTGCCACGGCTGCCGCGGCCATTTTACATGCCGCGAGATCCGGAAGCGATCGACCACTGTCTGTTCGGCCACGTCTCAGCGGAGCCCGGTCATCGCAAGGTTTTAGAGAAACTTGGAAAAAAGCCATTGCTCGACCTTGGAATGCGGCTCGGCGAGGGTACTGGCGCGGCACTTGCTGCGGGCATCGTCAAGGCAGCAGTACTTTGCCATAGCGGTATGGCGACGTTCGATCAGGCCGGCGTCAGCAATCGCGATTGATCAAAAAGCCCGCAAAGGCGGGCTTTTTTATACGGTAGGAGTTCAAAACTCTTTGCCGATCCTGGCGTCGACGGAGTGGTTGCTCGCGCCACGAATGACAAAGAAAAACAGGATTGCCGTCCACAGGATGGATTTTTCCGAACCGCTCCAGCCTTGTCCCTGCACAAAGCCGTGGAAATATATGGTGACTGCAAGCACGATCGCCGTAGCGAACGCTGCAGGGCGCGTGAGCAGACCGATGGTAAGTAAAATGCCGCCAAAAAACTCGGTGGCGGCGAGAAGCGGCGACCAGAACACGCCCGGATAAAAGCCGAGGCCTTCGACCATTTCCGCCGAGCCCATCGGATTGACTATCTTGCCCGAGCCGTGCACGACGAGTGCGGCACCGGCCACCATCCGCAGGGAGCGTTTCCGAGATATCACCCAGAGCCGCATAGATGCCACCAAGGCCGGGGATAATCAAAGCACGGTTATTGCCGTTCGAATTCATTGAGAAATGTTCCGTTCGTTGTTGCGCTGCCCACGAGCAATGCAGGGCCATCCACCAACGAGCAAATAACAATAAATTGAACTTGAGTATTCTAGGCAGCTTTTTTCTGGAAAGGCTTGTTGTGCTTTGCCTGGGTGCCCTGAAGGACACGACTGCGGGGGAACGTAGCGAGTGCTTCCGTCCCTTCGCGCAACTTGGAGAACAGATGAAACTCGCCATCGTGGACGTGAACCAGCGCCTGAACGATGGGAAGACCGAGACCAGTTCCCTGTTCGGCGTTCTTGATTGCGATCGACCCTTGGCCGAAAGCTGAAAGAACGATGGGGATCTCTTCCGGCGGGATTCCTGGTCCAGTGTCGCGGACCGAAATGTATTGTCCACCTCCTGCGGTCCAGCCCACTTTGATATAGATCTTGCCGTTCGGAGGCGTGAACTTGACCGCATTGGCCATAAGATTGAGCAATATCTGGCGAATAGAGCGCTCATCGGCCGTGAGGCGCAGCATCCCGGTTTCGAACTGTGGTATAAGGGCGATATCCTTGTTGCGGGCCTTCAAATTCATCATGTGGATGCATTCGCTGGCAATGTCGGTCAGCAACAGCGGCTCATCGTTGATGGAGTATCGCCCTGCCTCGATCCGGCTCAGATCGAGTATTTCATTGATGAGGTTGAGCAGATGTTCGCCAGAAGCATGAATATCGCTGGCATATTCCCGGTATGTCCCGTTCTGGATCGGCCCAAGTACTTCCTTGGCCATGACCTCCGAGAAGCCGAGGATAGCGTTGAGGGGCGTGCGCAGTTCGTGGCTCATCGAAGCCAGAAAACGCGACTTGGCGAGATTGGCTTCCTCCGCACGCCGTCTGCCTTCATCAGACATGGCGTTCGCCGTTTCGAGTTCGGCGATCAAAGCGTCTTTCTCAGCTTGCAATGCCAGAGTGATTGCAACGGATTGGTTGAGCCGGGTTGCAACCAGATAGAAAAAAGCCAGCCCGGCAACCAGCATGATCACCATCGTTGCCTGCACTGGATTGTCAAAATGCGTCCAAGCCAGCAGGGTATAGGTCAGGACTGGTAAAGCGAACGCCGCTAAAATCGCCGCGCGAAGCGCCGATGAAATAATCGCGGTAATCGCCATTACCAGAATAATGACCACGGCCTTGATCACCGGAAACAGATTGGTACCGCAGGCTGTGCATTCGAGGAAGGTGAAGTAGGCCCATCCCAGACTAGTCATGAAATGGCCACCCAGATAGATCATTTGCCATTTCCGGATTTCCTCGTTGGCCAGCCCTGTTTTCTCCAGGTGGCGCGCGAGAAGCCCCAGTATCGCATAGAGTCCAATGGCGAAGCCGGCCCATAAAACGATCGTCCTGTCGAAACCGGCGAACACACCTATGACGACAATCATGGCTATCAGAAGCGGAATAGTAGCTGAGTTGATAATCAAAGCACGCGTATGCATGAAGAGCAGTTCGCGATCGAAATGATGGATGCCTGCGCGCTCCATCAGGCGGTCACGCGCTCCGCGCATGACGACAGTCAGATCCTTGTTACGCGGCAATTTGCGGCGATCAACAATATTCTTGTCTGCACTGGTCGCGTCGAGTGATGCCATGCGCCTCGTTCCAGATATATCCATAGCTCTGCACTTGTGGCAGCATTGCATCGCAAGGCTATTCAGAAATGATTAACACTCCATCAAACCAATACAGCAAATGGTATCGATCGGATTAGCTCCAAGGACCTATTTGAACCTTATGAACCTTCTTGTTTCGATGAAGCGACGATGAACCGAGGATACCGCAGCTATCGTCGCAGATGGCGGCGCCCGCCGCCGGCACCGCGTTCCTTCGGGCGCAAAGTTGTTGACTACAGCCTGATGGTGATCTTCTTTGTGCTGGTCGCCCTGCTGGCGGCTAAGCTCAGTCAACCCAAAGCTCCGACACAATTGCTGGCGGGAACAGCCTATGTCATTGACGGCGACACGCTTTCCATTTCAGGCAACCATATTCGTCTCCAGGGTATCGATGCTCCAGAACTCGATCAGAGTTGCGGTGCCAATGCTTGTGGAAAAAGTGCCAGGCAGACGTTAGTTCAGCTGATCCAGGGCAGACCAGTTCGCTGCGACGGGTATGGTCACGACAAATACAATCGCAGCCTGGCCATCTGCTTTATTGGCCCGATAAATCTCAATCGTGCCATGGTAGAGGCTGGACAGGCGATCGCTTATGGCGATTATCGTGATGTAGAGCTCCAGGCTCGAAGAGACAAAAAAGGTCTGTGGTCCGGAAAATTCGAGACACCGCAAGATTGGCGCAGGGAGCATGAGCAGGTGCCGGAAGTGCCGGGACAGCAACCGACCGCTGCGCCGGACCTGATTGACCAATTCGTAGGATGGATCCGTGGTTTAGTGGGAGGACTCTGATGAAGCTATACGATGGAGGGCGCGCACCCAATCCACGCCGCATTCGTATTTTCTTGGCGGAAAAGGGCATCGAGGTGCCTTTGGTACCGATTGACATGAGCGCCATGGAACATAAGACGCCTGAGTTTACAGCTCTCAATCCATTTCAGCGGCTGCCAGCGCTTGAGCTCGACGATGGTACGGTTATCAGCAGAATCGGTGGCAATCTCGCGCTACTTTGAGGAATTGCATCCCGACCCGCCTTTGTTTGGTATGGGCGCCGTTGGCAAGGCGCAGGTGGAAATGTGGAACCGCCGCGCTGACCTCCATGTCCTTACCGTCGTGATGGCAGCATTTCGTCATACGCACCCTGCTATGGTCGAATGGGAGGTTCCGCAGATCCCGGCTTGGGGCGAAGCCAACCGGCCGAAAGCGCTGGCGTCGATGAAGGTCATGGATGATCAACTCGCCGCGAATGAGTTCTTGGCAGGTGATGAGTTTTCGATTGCCGATATCACGCTGCTTGTGTCGATCGACTTTTTAAAACTCGCCAGGATACAAATGCCCGAAGAGCTGGGTAACCTCCGGCGCTGGCACGATGCAGTGTCGAGTCGCCCCAGCGCCAAAGCGTGAGATTTGAGCGACTTGCTGCCAATGCTCGATACCTTGTCGTCGGAAATCAAGGCGTGCCGGATCTGCCGGGACGCTCCACGGTATGGCGTGCCTCTTCCGGATGAACCCAATCCGGTGTGCGTGCTTTCCGCAACCGCGCGCATTGTCATTTGCGGGCAAGCGCCGGGCATTCGCGTCCACAATACCGGTTTGCCGTTCAACGATCCCTCTGGTGTCCGCCTACGGGATTGGCTCGGCGTCGATCGCGAAACATTTTACGATCCGGACAAGTTCGCTATTGTCCCGATGGGGTTTTGCTTTCCGGGCTATGACGCGCATGGCAGCGATCTTCCCCCTCGGCGCGAATGCCGCGAAACATGGCACGACCGTGTGTTTCGGTCCATGCCGCAGATTGAACTTGTTCTGACGATTGGCCAATATGCGCAAGCCTATCATCTCGGAAGCCGTCGCCGCGCCAGTATGACCGAAACGGTGTCGAACTGGCGCGATTACTTCGAGCCAGAATCGGGGCCGTCAATTCTCCCGCTTCCGCATCCTTCATGGCGCAACAGCTCCTGGTTGAAAAAGAATCCCTGGTTCGCGCAAGAGGTTCTTCCGTTGCTTCAGGAAAAGGTCAGAATTCTAAGTTCATAGGCTTTAGGACGAAATTTTTGCCGAGTTTGAAAAGTTTAGAATAATTTTCTTGTACGCTGCCGGATTATCAGACCATAAAGTATCTCATTCCAACGGGAACTGTAAGCAAAGATGGACAGACTCGATCGAAAGATACTTCGTCTCCTGCAAGAGGATGCAACGCTCGCGGTAGCGGATGTTGCCAAGAAAGTTGGACTTTCGACAACGCCTTGTTGGCGCCGCATCCAGAAGCTGGAAGAAGATGGCGTGATTCAGCGCCGTGTCGCCATCCTGGACCCTGTCCGTGTTAATACGCGAGTCACAGTCTTCGTCTCTATCCGTACCGGATCTCACAGCAATGAATGGCTGAAGCGCTTCTCCGAAGTTGTTCAGGAGTTCCCGGAAGTGGTTGAATTCTATCGCATGAGCGGCGATGTAGACTATCTACTGCGCGTCGTCGTGCCGGATATTGCTGCCTATGACGCAGTCTACAAGCGCCTGATCAGCAAGATCGACATTCGGGATGTATCGTCTGCGTTCGCCATGGAACAGATAAAGTATACCACCGAACTGCCGCTCGATTATATGAGCATCGAGAAAGAGTCGAATTGAGGCTCTTTTCTCTCGCGTGACTGGATTATTTTTTCTCCAGTCGCGCCAGCAGGGAAGACGTATCCCAGCGATTGCCGCCCATGACCTGGACATCCTTGTAGAATTGATCCACTAACGCAGTTACCGGCAGCTTGGCATTGTTGCGGTTGGCTTCCGCGAGGCAGATACCAAGGTCCTTGCGCATCCAGTCTACCGCAAAGCCGAAATCATATTTCCCGGCATTCATCGTCTTGTGGCGGTTTTCCATTTGCCAGGAACCAGCGGCGCCCTTGGAAATCACCTCGATGACTTTCTCGATATCGAGACCCGCTTGTTTGCCAAAGTGAATGCCTTCCGCAAGACCCTGGACCAATCCTGCAATACAAATCTGATTGATCATTTTGGTCAATTGTCCGGCACCGGCCGATCCCATCAGACCAACCATCTTGGCGAAGGATTCGATGATCGGCTTTGCCTGGTCGAATGCGCCTTGTTCGCCGCCGACCATAACGGTGAGCGCACCATTTTCGGCGCCCGCCTGACCACCAGATACGGGAGCATCAAGAAAGTGGAAGCCATGCTCGCGGGCTTTCGTGTCGAGTTCCCGGGCAACTTCAGCAGATGCTGTGGTGTTGTCGATGAAAATGGCGGCTTTCTTCATTGACTGGAATGCGCCGTTTTCACCGATCGTCACCGCGCGCAAATCATCATCATTGCCAACACATGAAAAGACGAAATCTTTGTCCTTTGCCGCTTCCTCCGGCGTTGGAGCGTAGGCGCCACCAAATTGCTGGGCCCATTTCTTTGCCTTCTCGCTGCTGCGATTGAAGACCGTAACGTCGTGGCCGCCGCGCGATTTCAAATGACCCGCCATCGGATATCCCATGACGCCAAGACCAATAAAAGCGACTGTTGCCATTCCCTAGTTTCCTCTGTCAGATAGACCATGTGGTGAGTATTGGGGGACGTTAGGACAATGCGGCAGATCATCAAAGGCCTATTGTGGATTGTTTTCTCTCTCATCCCCATCGCATTGCTAAGCGCCGTCCTCGGTTATGTCTGGCTCGCACGCTCGGTAGCGCCCGCATCAGGAGAGATGGTTCTCACCGGTCTGTCCGCGCCGGTCACCGTCACGCGCGACAAGAATGCGGTGCCGCATATTAGCGGTAACTCGGTTGAAGATGTTCTGGCGGCTCTTGGCTTTGTCCATGCGCAGGAACGCCTCTGGCAAATGGAAGTGAACCGCATGGCGGGACAAGGACGTCTGTCCGAGTTATTCGGCGACAAGACTGTATTCACCGACCGCTTCATCCGCTCGATTGGCCTTTATGAATCGGCCCAAAGCTCCGCCGCATCGCTGGACGAGGCGGACCGGAAGAAGATCGATGCCTATGTGCTAGGAATCAATACGTTTATTGCCGGAACGGGGCCGACTTTTGGTTCCAAATATTCGCCGGAATTTGTCGTACTAGGGCACACCCCGGAAAAATGGACTCCCGCCGATGTGATTGTGACGCTGAAATTGATGTCGGTGACGCTGGCCGCCAACATAGATGACGAAGTTTTGAGATTGAAGTTTGCCCGTCTTGGCATGAGCGATGCAGAGATGATCGATTTGCTGCCGCCGGTGTCGGACGATCTGCCACCGTCTTTGCCGAACCTGCGCCAGGTTCTCGGCTTGCCCAGCGGCACGCTCAAGGCGGGCGCGGCAGAGGCTGAAAGCCAGTTTGCAGCCGTGAACGAGATCATGTCCACCGGCGCTTCGAACAATTGGGTCGTAGGTGGCGCCCGAACCCAGACCGGCAAGCCGATCCTCGCTAATGATCCGCATTTGGGCCTGACGGCACCCTCTCTCTGGTATCTCGCGCACCTGCAGGTCAAGAATGACGACGGATCGTCGAAAAACCTCGTCGGTGTCACGCTGCCAGGAGCGCCGTTGGTACTGCTCGGACGTAATGACAAGGTGGCGTGGGGCTTCACAAATACCGGATCCGATGTTCAGGACATTTTTGTTGAAAGGATCAATCCTGCCAATCCCGATGAATACCAGACACCTCAGGGTTTCTCACCGTTCGAAAGAAGCTCCGTATCCATCAAGGTCAAAGGCAGTGACACTGTAACCTTTGACCGCAGGACCACACGTCACGGTCCGGTCTTGCCTTCGGATTATCGTGGGCTTGATCATTATCTACCAGATGGCACTGTTGCATCCTTGTCCTGGACTGCTTTGGCTGGCGATGACAAGACCATCTCTGCCGGATTGAAGCTTTGGGATTTTGCCAGTGTCGTGGATTTCCAGAACGGGATGCGCGAATTCGTAACGCCGATGCAGTCAATTGTGATTGCAGATGCCGATGGAAATATCGGTTTGATCGCTCCCGGCAGGGTGCCAGTGCGTGATCCTGCCAATCAAATCATGGGGCGAGCACCATCCCCGGGTTGGGACGCCACCTATGACTGGAAGAGCTTTATACCCTACGAGGAATTGCCGCGCGTCTCTAATCCCGCAGACAATGTTCTTGCGACTGCGAATACGAAGATCGTCGATGCGAGTTATCCGCATTTCCTCACCTTCGACTGGGACGAACCTTGGCGCTTCGAGCGCATAAAGACACTGATCTACGGTGCAAACCAGCAAACGCTGGAAACCAACAGCAAGGTTCAGGGCGACGCCTTGGACAATGCCTTTGCCGCTTTGGCTCCGGTCATGCTGAGACTGATCGATGGACGGAGTGATGTCGACCTCGATATTACCAAACAGTTGCAAGCGTGGGATTTTGTCGAAGACCGCGAGCGCATCGAGCCGCTGCTGTTCAGTGCTTGGTTGAGGATGGCGACGAAGCGCATTCTTGAAGACGATCTTGGCGACGCCTTTCCATCCTACTGGCAGGGCCATGTCGACGCCATGTTGCGCTGGCTTGGGCCATACCCGGCGCGTGATTGGTGCGACGACGGCCGCACGCCGGAGAAAGAAAGTTGCGGCGATATTCTGGCGCTATCACTTGCCGATTCGATCAAGGATATGGATACGCGTCTTGGTTCGGACCGCACGAAATGGACTTGGGGGACGTTACACTATGCTTACGGAGCACACCGGCCGTTTTCGCAGGTTAGCCCCCTCGACCAACTCTTCAATGTCACCGTACCTGTGTCGGGCGGTGCCTATACGCTGAATCGTGGCAAGTCGTCGTTCATGGATGAAAGCAATCCGTTTCGCGTGGCGCACGGCACCAGCTATCGTGGGCTGTTCGACCTCGCCGATCTCAATCGCTCGACATATATCCAGACGACTGGCCAGTCGGGAAATGTATTTTCATCGAACTATCGTGATTTCGCTCAAAAGTGGGCTGACACTGAGGCCATCACCATTCCCACCGATGAGCGAAGCTATCAGGACGGTCTGCTGGGCGTGTGGCGTCTGAAGCCAAAAGAATGATCTAGGTGAGGGCGGTCATCACTGTCTTCTGGTAGGCAGGACGCAGCTTCAAACGTTCATACCAGGATTCAAGATGGGGATGATCCGGGCGCTCAATCGGCATTTCGAACCAGGCATAGGCAAAGCAGCCCACGGGAATATCGCCGATGCCGAACTTTGAGCCCGACAGATAGGGCTGCGAGGCAAGCGCGGTATCAACAATAGCGAATAGTTTGCCGCAAGCCTGGAGTCCTTTTTCCATGGCTGCATTATCGCGTTCTTCTGCTGACATACGCACCCGATTCCAGAACAAGTCGCGGAAAGGACCGGCGAGGGTGGAGGTCGCCCAGTCCATCCATCGTTCCGCTTTCGCCCGCGTTGCTGCATCATCGATATAGAGCGTCGACTGTCCATACTGTGCGGCGAGATAGCGAACAATCGTGTTACTTTCCCACAGCACCAAATCCTTGTCTTCCAGCGTCGGTACCAGTCCGTTCGGGTTCATTGCCCGATAAGAAGGATCGGATACGACGCCATAGGCGCCTCCTGCGGGGATGTTTTCGTAAGGAACACCGACTTCCTCGGCGGCCCAAAGCGCCTTCTTGACGTTGGTCGAGTTGGTACGGCCCCAGATTTTAAGCATGGCAGATTCTCTTTGGTTTGGTCTTAGCGTATGAGATGACGTGTGATGCGACGCTCCAACCAATCCCAGATATGCCGAATGATTTCCACCAAAATCAGATAAATGATTGCAGCCCAAAGATAGGCCTGGAAATCGAACGTTCTGGAATAGGCGAGTCGCGTATAGCCCATCAGATCGTAAACCGTGATCAGAGCAACGATTGCTGAACCCTTGATCATCAGGATGATCTCGTTGCCATAAGGCCGCAATGCCACGATCAGAGCTTGCGGCAGGATCACCTTCCAGAAGGTAACGAATTTCGAAATGCCGAGCGACGCCGCTCCTTCCCATTGGCCGAGCGAAACGCTGCGAACCGCGCCGCGCAATATTTCAGCCTGGTAAGCGGCTGTGTTGAGTGCAAACGCCAGCAGAGCGCAGTACCAAGCCTCGCGGAAAAACGTCCAGAGACCAACTGCTTCTAGTTGGGGCTTGAATGATCCGAGGCCGTAATAAAACAGAAAGACTTGCGCGATGAGCGGTGTTCCCCGGAAGAAATAGACGTAGGCGTAGGCGATTGATGAAGCGATGCGGTTCTTGCTCATTCGGCCAAGGGCCACCGGTACCGAAATCAACGCGCCCAGCAAGATTGACGACCCGACAAGCCCGATCGTGGTCTTGAGTCCCGCTAGATACGTGGGTCCGTATTTCTGAATGAGCTCGGGGTTCCAGGCACTATAGAGATAGACGAGCAGCCCAACCAGAAGAGCGATCCAAAGACCCACAAGCAGATGGCCGACGATCCGGCTCCGGGTCCATTTTTTGGGCGGCGCCGGAGGACGCGAGACTGTCGCTGGCCGCGCGTTGATGAAGCTTTCCGTCATCGCTTTGCCCCGCTCTTGGCCGATGAGCGTTCGATCGCGTCGATAACAAAGGACGAAAGAATGGCGAGCACGAGATAAATCATGCAGGCTGCACCAAAGAACAGGAAGGCGTGCTTCGTAACACGAGCCGCAACGCCAGTCTGGCGCAATATATCCGCAAGCCCAATGGCCGAAACCAGGGCTGTGTCCTTCAGCAGGATCATCCACAGATTAGCCAGCCCAGGGAGCGCGATGCGGATCAATTGCGGCAGAATGACCTTGCGCATCGTCTGACCGCTGGAAAGTCCAATGGCATAGCCGCCCTCGTATTGGCCCTTCGGTATCGCACGGAATGCGGAAAGGAACACTTCGCTGGCATAGGATGAAAACACGGCGCCTAGCGCGAACATGCCGGCAATGAATGAATTGATTTCAATCGTGCCTTGGTAACCAAGCAGCTGCCCCAGCTTCTGAATGCCGATCTGCGCGCCGAAATAGACCACGAACAAGGTGAGGAGCTCAGGCAAGCCCCGAAAAATAGTCGTGTACATGTTTGCGGCAAGTTTGACAGAACGTTCCGGTGATTGCTTGCCAAGTGCGACGAAGAAGCCGATCGCCAATCCGACCGGTAACGTGGCCAGTGCGAGACTGACTGTTACCAGAACGCCGCTTGCAATGCTCGGGCCCCAACCGCCCTCGCCAAAACCCAGTAACGCTATTGAGCCTTCCATAGGCAACTTTCATATTTGCGGGCTGTTCCCCATGGCTCTTTTTCTAAGCCCGCCCGTCATTTTTATTCGAAGTCGTGGATGGCGGGTACCCGCCATCCACATTTCATATCAAGTCAGTGCGTTTGGCTCAATCCTCGCCGCCGTAAACGTCGATCTTGAAGTATTTGTCGTTGATTTCCTTGTACTTTCCGTTCGCACGGATCGCCGCAATGGCCGTGGTGAATTTGTCGGCCAGCGCTGTATTGCCCTTCTTGACCGTCACGCCGGCACCTGGACCATGGATCGCGGGATCAGGCGTAATCGTGCCAAGGAGCTTGCAGCATGAGCCGGCGTCACTATCGAGCCACTGGCCCAGAACAACGACGTCGTCCATAACGGCATCGATACGGCCATTGCTGATATCAAGTTTATATTCATCTGAAGTCGGATACATCTTGATATCCGAGCCGCTATACTTGGCTTGGGCGTAGTTCGAATGACTGGTCGACCCTTGTACACCCAGAGTTTTACCCTTCAGGGATTCTGGTGTGATGTCCTTGATGTCCGAATCCTTCGGGACGGCAATTGCCGGTGGCGTGTTGTAGTACTTCTTCGAGAAGTCGACTTTTTCCAGGCGTTCGGGTGTAATCGACATGGATGCAATGATCGCATCGAACTTGCCTGCCTGTAGGGCGGGGATCATGCCATCCCAATCCTGGGATACCCAAGTGCATTCGGCCTTCATTTCCGTGCAAAGCGCATTGCCGATATCGATGTCGAAACCCTCGAGCTTGCCGTCGGGCGTAAGATTGTTGAAGGGCGGATAGGCTCCTTCGGACGCGATTGTGAGTTTCAGTGCGTCCTGCGCGTGTGCCGCGCCCATGGAAAAGGCTAGAGCTGCAGCGGAAATCGCGAGTACGAGACGCTTAGTGGTACGCATTTATTTGAACCTCTCTTTTATAACCCGGCTGTTCCCCTATTTTTTTGGACAGCCTTCCGGGTAAGGTCGCAGTTATGTTACTGCTCCTGAAATGGATATTCCCACTAGTTTTCTTTGAATTGCAACCGGGAATCGTGCCTCGCTAAACGAATCTGATGGTCAAAATCACATAATTATTTTGGGCATAATACTTTTGTTGCGCACGCATTAGGTGAAAACGTTATTTTCTAACGCCCCTGTCGGGAAAGCCCTGTTTCGCGTTCGATCAAATCGGCCAAGGCGGCAATATCGTCAAGTTCGTAGACGGGCACTTTTTCGTCCAAAATGGGGTAATCGCTGGCGATTGCAACGATGCTTGGATCGCCTGTCGTCAATCGTTCCCCTGACCGGCCTTCGGTACGGCGGGTTTCGATCTTCTTGTGCCCCTCGCGCTTGTAACCTTCTACCAGGATAACGTCACAGGGCGCGAAACGGGCAATGATATCAGCCAGCGCCGGCTCGCTTTCACTCACCAGCTCATGCATCAACGCCCAGCGACGATCCGAGACGATCGCCACCTCGCCGGCGCCTGCCTTGCGGTGACGAAAGGAGTCAGTGCCCTCCTTGTCGATATCGAAATCGTGATGGGCATGCTTCACGGTCGAAACCTTCCAGCCCCGGCGGGTCAATTCGCCGACGAGTTTGACGGTCAGCGTGGTCTTTCCCGAGTTCTTCCAGCCGGTTATCCCGAATATGCGAGGCGTCATGGTATGGCACTCCACCGCTGCCGGGCTTCGGCAATATCTTCAGGTGTATTGATGTTGAAGAACGGGTCGAGAGACGCCCCGGATTGCGTTGTCATGATCGGGAATTCCGCAATCTTGTGCGGATGGCCCTCGATCCAGGCAACGACACGGCGGTTCTTTTCGTTGCTCAACCAACGGCGAAGATCGCTCTTCAGGAAAACTGGCCAGAGGCCGAAAACCGGGTGCAGCCTGTTTCCAGAAGCTGCAACTCCGATGTGTCCTCGAGGAGCATCTGCGACAGCTTGGCGCAATGTATCAACAAGATTGTCGGGAAAGAATGGCGTGTCCGTCGCCACTGTGACAATGTGAGTGAACGGCAGCGCCTGATTGTTTGCCCACTCCATCGCAGCCAGAACTCCGGCAAGGGGACCAGCAAACCCGTCAATGTCGTCGGGGATCACGGGAGCCGGCAAATCCGAAAATAGCATCGGCTCGTTATTGCTGTTCAAAGCCACCGGTTCGATTTGACGCGACAAACGCGCATAGACGTGATCGATCACGCGCCGGTCGCCAAACGGCAGCAATGCCTTGTCAACTCCGTCCATCCTTCGCGATTGACCGCCAGCCAGTATTATACCCGCAATTCTCACGCCTATACTCCATCAGGTGACGTCGTCGCCGCCGTTGTGGTTGCGACCGGCTTCAACCGGCCGACGATGCGCTCACGGTAAAGTGTATAAAGCCCGCTGCCAATCACGACGATGGAGCCGATGATCATGGGGACATCCGGCAGATCGCCAAAAAACAGATAACCGAGCAATATTGCCCAGATCAGACTGGTGTAGCGAAATGGAGCTACGAAGGCAATTTCGCCTTCTCGCATGGCTAGAATGATGAAGTGATACGCGACCATGACGCAGCAGGCCGCAAGTGTCAGCAGCAAGATGTTTGTCAGTGACATTGGTGTCCATCCGCCCAGCGGACCGATCATGCCTATCCCGGCAAGTCCCACACCTATCGAGGTTAGCGCGGAGATCATCAGTACCGGGATGGTCCTTGGGACCTTGCGCGTCGCGAGATCACGCATTGAGGCAAAAATTACCGTGATGACGATCAGAAGAATGTATGGACTGACACCTTCATGGCTTGGCCGGACGATTATCAGTACGCCGATAAAGCCGACAATGATCGCAATCCAACGCCGCCAACCAACCGGCTCACCGAAAAACAATGCAGCTCCAAGGGTCACCACCAAGGGCAGGGCCTGCAGAATTGCCGACGTCAATGCGAGAGGTACGTGAACCAGAGCGACAAGAAACGTAACCGTGCCGACCACTTCGCCGATGATCCGCAACACGGTCATCTTGTGAAGCGCCTCACGCAAGGGAACCAGCATTCCCTTGTGCCAGGCGAGAGCAAGGATAAGTACGGTCGAGATCGAGCTGCGTACGAGCATGACCTGGCCCATATTCAGGTCTTCCGCAACGAATTTGACCGTCGCATCGTTGAACGTGAAACTGGCCATGCCGATGGCCATGAAAAGACTGCCACGCAAATTGGGAGATAGCGCCAAGATGGTCGATTCCGAATGAGAAAGCGATTCTCCTCCAGAATCGCTTCATTAGATATATCAATCTGTGCTGATCAGTGCATCTGGAATGTTCTGGCGAGGTTAGAGCCCTAGGCTTTAACCTCCTGTGACGCTCATGTGGCGGGAGACAGCAGGGCGATTGTGACGGCGGTCGATGATGAAATCATGGCCCTTCGGCTTGCGGCCAATTGCTTCGTCAATAGCGTCGTTCAGAAGTTCATTACTTTCTGACGCACGCAATGGTTCGCGCAGGTCAGCAGCGTCTTCCTGTCCAAGGCACATGTAAAGCGTGCCGGTGCAGGTCAGACGTACCCGGTTGCAGCTCTCGCAGAAATTATGTGTCATCGGTGTGATGAATCCGACACGTCCGCCAGTTTCCTCGATCTCGACATAGCGGGCAGGACCGCCGGTCTTGTAGGCGATGTCGTTCAAGGTGAACTCTTCGCTGAGTTTGGTACGAAGCAGCGACAGCGGCAGGTACTGGTCTGTACGATCGAGTTCGATTTCACCCATTGGCATCGTTTCGATCAGCGTCAAATCCATGCCGCGCCCATGGGCCCAGCGAATCATCTCCGGAATCTCTTGATCGTTGAAGCCTTTAAGAGCAACTGCATTCAGCTTGACCTTGATGCCTGCCTTTTGCGCAGCGTCGAGACCTTCCATAACCCGGTTGAAGTCACCCCAGCGGGTAATGGCCCGGAATTTATCAGGATCCAGCGTATCTAGCGATACATTGATGCGCTTGACGCCATGGCCGGCCAGCTCGGGCGCAAAGCGTGCGAGCTGCGAGCCGTTCGTGGTGAGAGTCAACTCTTCCAGCGCACCGGACTGCAGGTGCCGCGAAAGCTCGCCGATCAGGTGCATGATATTCTTGCGAACCAGCGGCTCGCCGCCGGTAAGACGCAGTTTTTTCACGCCCTTCTCTATGAATGCCGTGCAAAGCCGATCCAGCTCCTCGAGCGTCAGCAGATCCTTCTTCGGCAGGAATGTCATGTGTTCCGACATGCAATAGGTGCAGCGGAAATCGCAGCGGTCCGTCACCGATACGCGCAAATAGGTGATCGTTCGCCCGAAAGGGTCGATCATGGGGGCCTGATGTGCCGTTGTGTCGAGC
Organism: Phyllobacterium zundukense; assembly: GCF_025452195.1. NCBI lineage: Bacteria > Pseudomonadati > Pseudomonadota > Alphaproteobacteria > Hyphomicrobiales > Phyllobacteriaceae > Phyllobacterium > Phyllobacterium zundukense. The sequence goes on from NZ_CP104973.1 coordinate 2,597,224, forward strand.
AATGCTACGTGGTCCAAGAGCTTCCTCCTATGATAGAGATAGGGTGCCGGCTTCCAATTGTCCAGCGGTCGGACAAGACAACCGCTGAGGCTTTTGCACGCAGTTTTATTCACCCCTGCGTTCGTTGCCGACCGCGTCCAACAAAGTGGAGAATTGACCGTTCGCAAGCGAAACAGTCTGCACAGTGCCAGCCGTGTATTGGAAAAGACGGACTTGCGGGGATCGATCCTTGTTCTTACAGAAGAGGGAGCACGAGGAGCGTTCGCGATGACTGATGCCTGGCCCAAAGAACTGCGCGTAAGCAAAGACCGCCGATCGCTTACGATCGTCTTCGACAATGGGGAAAGCTATGTGCTTACGGCGGAGCTTTTACGGGTCGCGTCACCTTCGGCGGAAGTACAAGGGCACTCGCCCGAACAGCGCCAGACAGTGCCGGGCAAAATAAATGTCGAGATTGCCAAGATGGAACCCGTTGGAAATTATGCTGTGCGCATCATTTTTGACGATATGCACGATACTGGCCTGTTCAGTTGGGACTATTTGATCGATCTTGGGCGTAACAAGGATACACGCTGGCAGGCCTATCTCGACGAACTTGCCGAAAAGGGTTTAAGCCGCGAACCGTTCACGCCGCGGCGAGTGACTTGAATTACTTCAAGACAATGCCATGCGAATGCAGCCCGCGCGATCCCAGAACCACAGGTTGCAGGAAATGAAACGGATCTACTGCAGTAGGCGATCCGATGGCTATTTGTCGGCTTGGCGTTCGCGTTGACCCGTAAGAAATATTCTCTTGATAAGTGTATCCTGCGCATTTGCGGGTGGCATTGAAGAATTCATTCCAAGAACTGCCAAAAACAACAGCGACATGCTGAAAAACTTGTTCACAATGCTCTCCAATTCGATGCAGTGGGTCGCTTCTTCTGGAATATTATTGCGATTTTTGGGAATGAACCGGATTGCTCAACTATTTATGTGATGAATTAACATGAAGGTGTGGGTGAACTGGGATAAATGTGTCAAAACCAGCACACAGCTCAAAATTGTGCCGCGACGGGTTAATATTTGGGGGCGGGGCATTGTTAAAAGAATCTAAATACGATGCGGTCAAACTGGCTACACACCTCATCAATGGCTCACGTCCATCCGTGGGCAACACAGTTCCAGCTGGGCACGCATCATGAATTCCCGTTCCAAGAAAAATGCAATCTTACTGGCCGCGATGTTGTCGGCGACAGCCATCCCGATGTCGCCGGCATCGGCAGCCAATAACCTGATGGAACTGCTGTTCGGCAATCGCCGCGTCGAGTCGCGTCCTGTCGACCAAACACATCAGGTCCATCCTGGCAGGCTGCAGGATGCGAACGTGCGGCGTCCAACCGTCCCTATCAAGCGTGTGGTCGTCACAGCGCCGACAAACTATGACTACAAGCCCGAAGGGTTGGTTCAGATCGATTTTTCAAAAGTGGATCCGCAGATCACGGCTTCAGCCGATCATGGCACGGATATCTCGCCATCAATGGCGATGGATGAATTTGGTCTGAAGATCGACCATCTGAAGGCTGCTCACGTTCTGGCAGAAAAGGAAATCTCTGACGCGATCGTTTCATATTATGCCACGAAGCAGCGACCGATCTGGACGGCTTCCTATGATGTGACACGACAGGCCAAGGCAGTCGTGGCGCTTTTTGCAAAGGCTGCCGACGATGGTCTTGATCCACAAGACTATGCAGTTACGGTGCCGAGTGACGATTATGACCGTGCCAACATTCCAGCGCGGTTAAAGGAGCTTGCAGATTTCGAGTTGTCGATGTCGGCACGAGCGCTGCGCTACGCCATGGATCAGGGTGAGGGCCGCATCAATCCAAACCGCCTCAGCGGGTTCCATGACTTTGCTATGGGTCGGATCAAGCCGCGCGAAGTGATCGAACAGCTCGCTTCGTCGAACGATCCCGCTGCGACGCTTGCTGCTTTCGAACCACAGAATAAATGGTATACCGAGCTCAAAGAAAATCTGCGCGAACTCGGTGATACGAATGAGCCGACTGTGAGCATTGCTCCCGGCACAATGATCCGCCCGGGTGACACAAGCGCTGAACTTCGCAATGTCGTAGCGCTGATCCGGGCGAAAGCGCCGCAGGACTATTTGGCAACGCACAAGATTGTGTTGGCCGCACACGAAAACAGCTATGTCTATGACGAGAGTCTCGTCGAAGCCATCAAGGATTTTCAGAAGGCGCAGGGGCGCAAGGCCGACGGTATAATCGGCAGCAGCACCATCAAGTCGCTTCAAACTGAAACAATTCTGTCCAAGCGGAACCGTATTCTTTATTCCATGGAGCGGCTGCGCTGGCTGCCGCATGATTTTGGCAAGCGCTATGTCTTCATCAATCAGCCTGCGTACCGGGCCCAGTACTTCAACGACAACACAGAAAAACTGGCGATGAACATCGTGGTTGGATCACCCACGAACCAGACCTATTTCTTTGACGATACGATCGAGACTGTTGTCTTCAACCCATCCTGGGGAGTGCCGCGCTCGATCATTCTCAACGAGATGATGCCGAAAATACTCAGCAATCCGTCCTATCTCGAAAACAGTGGATACGAGGTCTATGACAAGACGGGTCGCGTGGTTCCGTCGAGCTCGATCAATTGGTATCAGGTTGCTTCAAATGGCGGCGGTGTTGGCATTCGCCAGAAGCCGAGCCTCGATAATGCTCTTGGTGAATTGAAGATCCTCTTCCCGAACAGTCACGACATCTACATGCACGACACGCCGGCCAAGTCTTATTTCAAACGGGACATGCGGGCATTGAGCCATGGCTGTATCCGCCTGGAGCGTCCACGTGACATGGCCGCAGCAGTGCTCGGCGTTCCGGTCGAAGATCTGAAACAATACTTCGGCAAGAACGAACGCAGCGTGAAGGTGAAGGACCAGTTGCCGGTCTACGTATCCTATTTCACAGCGTGGCCGGATGCGACGACAGGCGAGATCAGGTATTACGACGACATCTACGAACGTGACGCTTATCTGGAAAAGGCCTTCGTCAAGACGCGGGCAATGCGACAGGCAACAAGTGTCCAGACCGCGAAGCTATAAAGGCAGCGCCACTAGTGGTCCGATTCTAACATTTGCATCCCCCTATACCAATCGCTCACAAATGTTAGAATCGAAAAGACCACTAGCAAATTCAACGTGCTAGTGGAGCTTTGGATTTGACATTCGCCTGAGAGACCGATGTCACGCGGGATGCGAATGTCAAATCCGCTCCACTAGTCGTTTTTGATTTCGAAAGGTGGCAGACTCTGGAATGCAAGTTTCAAGGCCTGCGACCAGCCATCCGAAATCATTTCATAATAAGGATCATGGCGTTCGATACGTTTTTCGAAACCTAGCTTGAGACTGTCCGACTCGTAAAACTGCAAGTCCAGCGGCAGGCCAACTGACAGATTGGATTTCAACGTCGAATCGAAAGAAACCAGCAACAGCTTCGTCGCTTCCTCGAAAGTCAGCGCGGGGTCATAGGACCGCACGATAATCGGCTTTCCATACTTGTGCTCACCGATCTGGAAGAAGGGTGTGTCCGGCGTCGCTTCAATGAAATTCCCCTCAGGATAAATCAGGAAAAGCCGCGGATCGCCGCCTTTGATCTGACCTCCAAGGATAATCGAGGCGCCGAATGAATCGGCGCGTTGCCCGCCGGAATCCACCTCGTCGATGACATGTCTTATTGTATCGCCAACGAGCCTTGCCGTCTGGAACATCGATGGCATTTCGTAAATCGACGGCGACCGTTCGGATGGCTCCTTGGTGCGTTCATTCAGGATGCTGATGACCGCTTGGGTCGTTGCCAGGTTACCAGAAGAAACCAGCGTGATAACACGATCGCCCGTTTTGGCCCACGTATACATTTTCTTGAATGTGGAAATATTGTCGACACCAGCATTTGTTCTGGTGTCAGACATGAACACAAGGCCGCGGTCCAGTTTGAGCCCCACGCAGTAAGTCATAACGAATCCCGAATCCCGATAGCAGAGCGATTACTGCTCTACATTGACCTCTACGGCAAGCGATTCAATGCCCGGTCCAAAGCGTATACCGGAAACTGGCGCCGCTTCGCGGTAGTCGAGGCCACAAGCCAGACGCACATAGGTTTCATTTGGACATATATCGTTGGCCGCGTCGAATCCCACCCATCCCAGTCCTTCTATATGTGCCTCTGCCCACGCGTGGCTTGCCGTCTGTTCAATCGTGTTGTTCAGCATGAGATAGCCGGACACGTAACGGGCGGGAATGTTGAGCAACCGTGCGGTAGAAATGAAAACATGGGTGTGGTCCTGGCAGACGCCTTTGCCGTTGAGAAACGCTTCCTCGGCCGTCGTGCTGATGTTGGTAATGCCTGGTGTGTAGACCATTTTCTGATGCAATAGTGCCATCAGTTCGTGCATGATTGCCAGTTTGTCGGTCTTGGCCGGCAAGCTTGCTGCCAGTTCGCGGATCGAGTCACCCGGTTTGGTCAGGTCCGTTTCACGCTCGTAGAGCCATATCGGCATGAAATTATAGACCTTGCCGAGAACGCCTGTGCGATCCTCGGTTTCGACGTGGCCTTCAGCGCGTATGACGAGTTCTTCGATGTCGCGATCAAGCCGTATCAGCATGGTGCGATTGCCATAGCCGTCACGGTAGTTCGCTTCCTGTGTCGCCCCCTCTATCTTGAGTGCCCAGTCGATGACTTTCTGGCCCGGGCTGCTCTGTGGATGCATACGCAATCGCAGCACCGAATAATGAACCGGAGTGTCGTAACGATAGCGGGAATTGTGCTGGATGTTCAAAAGCATGATCTTCAATCGAAATTGTAGGCGTGAGCAATCTTGCTGCTCAAGCTGTTCGTTTGATAAATGAGATCGCTCAGGAATTCGTGTAGTCCGTTGTCAAAAATGGTGCGGATCTCATTGTTCTCTAGCCGCGTCATAATACTCTCGGACATGTCATGGCATTCGTGCCGCTTGCCGTAGTCGAGGGCAAGGTATTTCAGATTATCCACGATATTGGAGTAGCAGAAGTTCAGGGACCGGGGCATGCGTGAATTCAATATCAGATAATCCGCAATGTTCACGGGATTGTATTCGACATCATAGACCCAGCGATAGGAGCGGTGTGCGGAGACGGATCGCAGGATCGATTCCCATTGGAAGTTGTCGAGGGTCGTTCCAACATATGAAATCGAGGGAAGCAGCACGTAATATTTGACGTCTAGTATGCGCGCGGTGTTGTCCGCCCGCTCGATGAAAGTGCCAATGCGTGCGAAATTGAAAATCTCGTTGCGCAGCATCGTTCCATGAAAAGCACCGCGGATAATCGCCGTTTCACGCTTGATCTGATCGAGAACACGCGGGAGGTCGGTTTCAGGGATATTCGATGCCAGTGTCGATTTGAGTACCATCCAGGTCTCGTTGACGCTTTCCCAAGCCTCACGCGTAAGCGCAGTGCGCACCATACGTGCATTGGATCGTGCGGTTTCAACACAAGCCATGACGCTCGAGGGATTACTCAGATCACGCAACAGGAAATCGGAGACAAGGCTCGCATTGTACTCCTTGTATTTGCTGTCATAGCCGATCTTTACTCCCGCGCTCATCAATACGGAGGACCATTCCTCTGGGGCGTCGGATGTTTTCGTCAGTGCCATTCGCAACCCGGCATCGATGAGCCGTGCCATATTCTCTGCCCGCTCAATATAACGGAACATCCAGTAGAGACCATTTGCGGTGCGGCCAAGAAGCATTTTCTAGTCGTATCCTTTTTGTCGTTCTGGAACCGTCTTGAGCGATTCTTATTTCCCCTCACAACAAGTCTAGTCGTCCAGCACCCAGGTATCCTTCGTACCTCCACCTTGACTGGAATTGACCACGAGCGAGCCCTCTTTCAATGCGACACGCGTCAGACCGCCAGGTGTGATGCGGATGCGGTCAGACACGAGCACGAAGGGCCGCAAATCCACGTGGCGCGGCGCCAAACCTTTTTCGGTCATGATCGGCGTTGTCGAAAGCGCAAGCGTTGGTTGTGCGATGTAGTTTTTCGGGTTGGCCTTCAGTTTAAGAGCGAAGGCTTCGCATTCCTTCTTGGAAGCCGCCGGACCGACCAGCATCCCGTATCCGCCGGAGCCGTGAACTTCCTTGACCACCAGATCAGAAAGGTTTTCGAGCACATATTTGAGCGTGTCCGGTTCCGAGCAGCGATGCGTCGGCACATTTTCCAAGATCGCCTTGCGTCCTGTGTAGAATTCAACGATCTCCGGCATATAGGAGTAGAGCGCCTTGTCGTCGGCAATCCCCGTGCCGGGCGCGTTGGCGATAGTGATGTTCCCCGAGCGATAGACATCCATGATCCCGGCAACGCCGAGCGCTGAATCGCGGCGGAAGGTGAGGGGATCAAGGAAAGAGTCGTCGACTCGTCGGTAGAGTACATCGATGGCGCGGTTGCCTTCTGTCGTCCGCATGACGACCTTGCCATTCTCAATCTTGAGGTCGCTGCCTTCGACGAGCTCCACACCCATCTGATCGGCGAGAAAGGCGTGTTCGAAGTAGGCGGAGTTATAGATGCCTGGCGTCAGCACCGCGATGGTGGGCGTCCCCTTGCAGCCGGGCGGTGCGACTGCCGCCAATGATTGCCGTAGCAGCTTGGGGTATGTCTCGACGGGACGCACCTTGATCTGCTGGAACAGCTCTGGAAACAGCTGCATCATCGTTTCGCGGTTTTCCAGCATGTATGAAACGCCGGAAGGTGTGCGCGCATTGTCTTCCAGGACATAGAACTGGTTCTCTTCCGTCCTTACGATATCAACGCCGATGATATGCGTGTAGACGTTTCCCGGTGGCCTAAACCCCACCATTTCCGGCAGATAGGCATCATTGTGGGTGAAAAGTTCACGCGGAATGCGGCCGGCGCGGATAATCTCCTGGCGGTGATAGATATCATCGAGAAACGCGTTGAGCGCCATGACGCGCTGCTCGATGCCCTGTGATAGCCGGCGCCATTCATTGCCGGTGATGATGCGGGGAATTATATCGAATGGGATGAGCCGTTCGGCAGCTTCCTCGTCGCCATAGACTGCAAATGTAATCCCGGTCTTGCGAAAAACGTTCTCGGCATCAAGCGACTTTTGAGCCAACCGCTCCGGATTCTGCGTATCGAGCCAGCATTTTAGCTGTTCATATGGCGGGCGTACTTCTCCGCCTGTTTTGATCATCTCATCAAATGGCTTCACTCAAACCCCCTTCATGTAAGCGTATTCAAGCGGGTTCGGCGGAAAATGCAAGCACATTTCAATGTTGAGGAATGACTCCGGAAGCACGGCTCAAAAATTAGGCAGCTACAGTGCGATAGAGGCAGGCGCAACGCGATTTTCGTCTAATACGTGAGCTGGTATTCAAAACAAAGGGCCCGCCTACCACTGGTAAACGGGCCCTGGAATCATGTCGTCAGGTTTAGTATGGCGATACGCATTGGCGACGTGGGCCGTAGTTGGGCTGATATGTATTGTCATAGGCCCTGTACGACCGGTAACGGTTGTAGCACCACTGCGTATGCGCACTGCCGGCGCGATAGACCGGGCGAGGTGCAATAGCGCTGCCGACTATGACGCCCGTGCCAAAAGCCGCCAGTGGGAACCAGGCTCCGTTATAATATCGATAGCCGGGACGGCGATAATTATAGCCGCGGTATCCTCCGTACCGATACCGGTCGCCACGATAGTAGCGACCTCCACGATAGTAGCGATTGCCGTTCCAGTTCCGGCCGCCGCGATAATGCCGTCGGTATTGCACTTGCTCGATGTTGGCGCTCGTGGTTTCGATACTCAACGGCGCAAGCGGCGCCGAAAAGGCGGGCATCGGACCGACCGAGGTCAGTCCCGCCGACATCGCAAGTGCGGCGAGCATTGAAGTTAGTTTCCTCAATTTTTCCTCCTGAAATCCCGGGACTGCGCCCGTTTTCAATGTAAGAGCAAAAAAAATTCGGATGGAAGGCTAATCCTCAGCCCGACATCTGTAGCTGGTTAACGTTCGGATAAAAAAATCGTTCCAATTCAGTCGGTTCAAGCGTTAACTGCACCTATCAAATCGTCTGCAAGCTTTACCTTCAATTCACGATAGTGTGAGATGATCCGGCTCGGTTCATAGGTTGCAACCGGTAGATCGGAGTAGCCGAAATCCACCGCGATTACAGGAATCCCCGCGGCCTTTGCGGTGTTGATATCCGTTTGGCTGTCACCGATCATCACAGCACGCTCGGCGTCGCCGCCAGCCTTGCGGATGGTTTCAACCAGATGGCGCGGGTCAGGCTTTCGGAAGGCAAAAGTATCGGAACCGCAAATCGCACTGAATCGCGATGATTGACCAAGACCCGCCAGGAGGTTGACGGACAGGCCTTCAAACTTGTTGGTGCACACCGCCAGCAGATACCCGGCGCTCGACAAGTCTTCCATTGCCTGTTCGGCACCTTCATAGAGCGCCGAGTGGCCAGGCATATTGGCACCGTAATGTTCGATGAAGATACCCACCAGCCAGTCAAGTTGCTCCGGGCTTAGCAGTTTTTGCTGTGCTTCGAATGCTCGTTCAATCATCACCCGTCCGCCTTGTCCGACATAACGGCGCAGCGTGACCGGATCGACTTTTTGCAGGCCTGTTTCACCAAGGCAATGATTGAGACTATCGAGCAGGTCCGGGGCGGTATCCACCAGAGTTCCGTCAAGATCAAATACGACAATGGGTTTGGACATTTATGTTCCTGTGGCATCCGTAGCCGATGGCGAAAACCGCAGCAGAACTGCTGGTTTCGTGAGGTGACCTTCCCACACTGAAGTATAAGGTGGGTTCAAAATCAAGCTACGAGCCTTGACCCGGTCGCCTGACGTGGTAGGGAGCAGCCAGTGTCGACTCAAAGAAACGGCAAGTCAAAGCTACAAGAGGGCGCACCACCATGGATGCCAAATCGCTGAAGATCAAAGCGGCTGCGGAGGCCCTGACCTACGTCAAGGATGGAATGCGCCTTGGAATCGGAACAGGCTCGACCGCTGAGGAGTTCGTGCGGCTCTTGGCGGACAAGGTCGCATCCGGAATGAACGTTATTGGCGTACCCACATCGGAACGCACTGCGGCTCTCTGCCGCGAACTCGGCGTCAAGCTGAGTACCCTGGAAGAAACGCCGCAACTTGATCTTACGATCGACGGTGCTGACGAGGTCGACCCTGACCTCGTATTGATAAAAGGCGGCGGTGGCGCCTTGCTGCGGGAAAAGATCGTCGCGGCAGCTTCGAGCGAAATGATCGTGATTGCCGACGAGATCGAAGCTGGTGAATGTGCTGGGCGCTTTTCCCTTGCCCATCGAAGTCAACCGTTTTGGGCTTGCGGCCACGAAACTCGCCATCGAGCAGGCTGCTGGCAAGCTGGGGCTTGCAGGTCCTGTCACATTGAGGATGACGGGAGACGAAGCATTTGTTACAGACGGCGGGCATTTGATCCTGGATGCATCTTTTGGCCGCATTCCGGATACAAGAGCTTTATCGAACGCTCTGCACGCCATACCCGGCGTGGTGGAGCATGGACTTTTTCTGGGGCTGGCGCGCGTGGCCATTTTGGCCGGTGCTGACGGTGTCAGAACACTGCGGAGCAGGGCGTCTGTTTAGAGGCACTTGAAGCAGACGCACTTTGAATCCTGCGCAAAGCCTTCTGAAAATCGAGGATGATTTTTGGGTTATGCGCGACAACGTCGAAAACGGAGCGATAAATTCATGAACCGAGCAACTGGCTTCCGCCGCTTGATTGCACCTTTGGCTGTCATAATCATGCTTGGCGGTTTCAGCGCCGCTCAGGCGCAGGATACGAACACCAACAATAACATCACCCCGTCGCATCTGGCTGCCGCTCGGGCTGCTATTTCCGCAATCAAGGCAACGGACCAATTCGACTCGATCCTGCCTGGCGTTGCGCAGCAGCTGAAGGGTGAGTTGATCCAGAAGGATCCAAACCTTGAGTCTATCATCGGCGCAGCCGTCGACGAACAGGCCTTGGCTCTTGCAGCACGTCGTGCGGATCTCGAAAATGAAGCCGCCCGCGCCTATGCGGTATCGTTCAGTGAAGAAGAACTGAACGCCATCACCGGTTTTTACAATTCCGAGGCTGGTAAGAAGCTGTTGTCGGAAGGTCCGATCGTTACGCGTGAAGTGATGAAGGCCGCCGGTATCTGGCAGCGCGGCATCGCACGCGATCTTGCGCAGGCGGTTGCGGAAAAGGTCGTTGCTGCAGCGGCTGCAACCGCTCCTGCCCAAGCGCCAGCGACTCCCGCACCAGCTCAGCCAAAGCAGCCGTGAGGACGGGGTCCAATTGATAATATGCAAAGCCCGGCTGTTAGTCGGGCTTTGTTCTTTTAAGTGGCCAAGATACAACCCATATAAGCGCTGCTCATCAGATTCGGAGTTTTTGCACCATGCCAAGCTATGACTATGACCTTTTCGTCATTGGGGGAGGGTCGGGTGGTGTGCGCGCCGGAAGGCTTGCCGGCGCCATGGGCAAAAAGGTCGGGCTCGCCGAAGAATATCGTATGGGCGGCACCTGCGTCATCCGTGGCTGCGTGCCGAAAAAGCTTTTTGTCTATGCGTCGCAGTTTTCCGAACATTTCGAGGCTGCGGCCGGCTATGGCTGGAGCGTTGGAGAGACCAGGTTCGATTGGCAGATGCTGGTCGCGAACAAGGATCGGGAGATCGGGCGGCTGGAGGGCCTCTACCGGCAGGGACTCGACAATTCGGACGTCGAGATTTTCGACAGCCGCGCTGTTCTCGTCGATGATCATACGATCGAAATCCTCAAGACTGGCGAGCGGGTGACGGCCGATCAGATTCTTATCGCCACCGGCGGCCATCCAAACCCGCATCCGGCTTTGCCCGGACACGAATTGTGCATCAGCTCCAATGAGGCTTTCCATCTCGAAGAATTGCCAAAGGCCATCATTATCGAGGGCGGTGGCTACATCGCAGTTGAGTTCGCCAATATCTTCCATGGTCTCGGCGTCGAAACGACGTTGATCTACCGCGGCAAGGAAATCCTGTCGCGCTTCGACCACGATCTGCGGCAATTACTGCACGCGGCTATGGTCGCCAAAGGTATCCACGTCCGTTGCGTAGAAGTCATCGAGGAAGTGAAGCGGCAGCCTGACGGCAGATTAGGTGTCCGCCTTTATTCGGGTGATGAACTTGTTGCGGATCAGGTAATGCTGGCCATTGGCCGGGCACCAAACACGAAATCGCTGGGCCTGGAAGAGGCAGGTGTCGAACTCGACGAACTTGGCGCAGTCAAGGTCGACGAGTATTCGCGCACAAGCAAGGCGAATATCTGGGCTGTCGGCGACGTGACCAATCGTGTTCAACTGACGCCGGTCGCCATTCACGAGGCCATGTGCTTTATCGAGACAGCGTTTAAAAACAAGCCGACAAAACCTGACCACCGCCAGATCGCGACAGCGGTTTTCTCTCAACCCGAAATCGGTACCGTGGGACTGACCGAAGAAGAGGCAGCCAAGGAATTCAGGGAGATCGAGGTCTACCGTGCGCTTTTCCGCCCGATGCGCAATACGCTGTCCGGCGCCAAGGACAAAATGCTGACCAAGCTGATAGTCGATGCCGCCAGCCGGAAAGTCATTGGTGCGCATATTTTGGGGCCCGATGCGGGTGAAATGGCTCAACTTTTGGCCATTCCGATCAAAGCCGGCTGCACCAAGGATGATTTCGACCGCACAATGGCGGTGCATCCTACTGCTTCTGAAGAGCTGGTGACCATGTATAAACCCAGCTATAGATTGGTGAATGGCGAACGTGTTGATGGGTGAAATTGAAGTCCTTGCGAAGAGCGGCAGACTCGTCGCTTATTTCGGGTATGGCTCGCTGGTGAACCGCCATACATTGCGAACCAATATCGTTCACGCCATGCCCGCAAAACTTCAAGGCTGGCGAAGATTGTGGCGCGCGAGCCCTCACGCAGCCGGACTTCCCACCTCGCTGTTGTCCGTTTGTCGCGACGAAAAGTCCAGCGTGGATGGTCTGCTTGTTTTCGACTACCTGGAAAACCTCGCAGCCGTCGATTTGCGCGAAGAAAATTACGACCGTCGCAGCGTCCTGCCTGAACACGTCGAGACCGCCGCACCTTTTCCCGAAGGCGTGCCTATCTTCGTCTATGAGGCGCACCAATATGTCCCAGTTCATCCGGAACCGCCGATGATCCTGCAATCCTATCTGGATGCTGTCATGCAGGGTTTTCTGGTCGAGCACGGTGAGGAGGGACTTCGTCGTTTCGTTCTCAAAACGGAGTATTTCAACACACCGATTTACAGGGACCGCCCGTCACCGACCTATCCGCGCGCTGTCAAGCTCAGCGACAAAGAGATCGACATGTTCGATAGGCTGCTGGAGGAAATCGGCGCGAACTTTACCGATCCTCAGGACATCGATGAAGCGGCGGCTGCCGACGTAAAGTAAGTCTCGTCCCTCATTTTTTAGGTCCAATAAGTTCGCCTGCAGCGCTACAACGGGATCAGCTGCGCTGGCCGCCAACAGGACTGGTATATCCCAAATAATTGGACTATATGAGCGCCTTCCGGTCTGACCGGATATTCTCAAACAATCGCTACCAACATGGAAAGCAAGATACAGGTGCAATAATGACGAAGAACTGGACACCGACTTCCTGGAGAGGCAAACCTATCAAGCAGGTGCCTTATTATCCGGACGCTCAGGCTGTGAGCGATGTCGAGGCCCGTCTTCGGACTTATCCGCCCTTGGTTTTTGCAGGTGAAGCACGCAAGCTCAAGAAGCAACTTGCGGCTGTTTCCAGGGGTGAAAGCTTCCTATTGCAGGGCGGCGATTGCGCCGAGAGCTTTGCCGAACATGGTGCGGATAATATTAGAGATTTCTTCCGCGTCTTCCTGCAGATGGCCGTCGTGCTGACCTTTGGTGCTTCTCAGCCCATCGTCAAGGTGGGCCGTATCGCTGGTCAGTTCGCCAAGCCTCGCACCTCCGACACCGAAACCAAAAACGGCATCGAGCTCCCGATTTATCGCGGCGACATTATCAATGGCACCGAGTTCACCGAACAGTCGCGCACGCCGGATCCGGCTCGGCAGGAAATGGCTTACCGCCAATCCGCAGCGACGCTTAATCTTCTGCGCGCTTTCGCCCAGGGTGGTTATGCCAATCTGGAGAACGTCAATCAGTGGATGATGGGTTTCGTTGCTGACAGCCCGCAAGGCGAGCGCTATGGCCAGCTGGCGCGTCGCATTTCTGAGACCGTCGACTTCATGCGCGCTGTTGGCATTACCGCGGAAACAAATGCCCAGTTGCGCGAGACGGATTTCTACACCAGTCACGAAGCCCTGCTTCTTGGCTATGAGGAAGCACTGACCCGCGTCGATTCGACGTCTGGCGACTGGTATGCGACGTCCGGCCATATGATCTGGGTTGGTGACCGCACGCGTCAGGCGGACCATGCCCATGTGGAATACTGCCGTGGCATCAAAAACCCGCTCGGTCTGAAATGCGGTCCGTCGCTGGAAGCTGATGATCTCCTGCGATTGATCGATCTGCTCAATCCTGCAAACGAGCCGGGCCGCCTGACATTGATCGCCCGTTTCGGTCACGACAAGGTTGCCGATCACCTGCCTAAGCTTATTCGTGCGGTGCAAAAAGAGGGCCGTGAGGTCGTGTGGTCCTGTGATCCGATGCATGGCAACACCATCACTGCCAATGGCTACAAGACGCGGCCGTTCGACCGTATTCTGAAGGAAGTCGAGACCTTCTTTGGAGTGCATCACGCCGAAGGAACCTATCCGGGCGGTATCCACATCGAGATGACTGGCAATAACGTCACGGAGTGCACCGGGGGTGCGCGGGCGGTTCTGGCAGAAGATCTGCAGGATCGCTACCACACCCATTGCGACCCGCGTCTCAATGCCGATCAGGCTCTGGAATTGGCGTTTCTGGTTGCGGAACTTCTGAAGAAAGAGCGCGACAGCCATCCACAGAAAATGGCCGTCAACGCCTGAACGACAGGTTGTTCATCAATATCCGGCAAGGGCGGTCTTCAAGACCGCCCTTGGTTTTTGTAAGATCCTTCAAATGGAGCGCATATATTTTGTGCTTCGTTTCATTTTTAAACTGTCGATTTGATTAAAAGGATTTTCAATCATGAAATACAGGGTTGTTGCTGCTTTCTTCGGGCTCGTCATCGGATCTGGCTTCGGTCAGGCTTTGGCCGAAGAGCCCGCCAAGGCTGCTGAAAAGGCGCTGCCAGTATTGATGCAGGAATTGGCGAAATATCAGAATGCCGAGAAGGCGACCGAGCAGAATCTCAAGACATTCGATACGCTTGATTTTGATGTCTACACCAACCAGAAATGGGATCGTCTGCATGAAAGCCATGCGGAAGATATTCTCGTGCACTACCCCGACGGCCACACGACCAAGGGTATCCGTGACCACATTGAGGAGTTGAAGGGGATATTTGTTTATGCGCCCGATACGCGTATCAATGTGCATCCCGTCAAGTTCGGTCAGGGAGAATGGACCGGTGTGATCGGTGTGCTGGAGGGTACGTTCTCAAAACCGATGCCGATAGCGGATGGCAGGACCATCGCGCCCACCGGCAAACCTTTTAAACTGACCATGGCGACGCTCGGCCATTGGACACCTGCGGGTGTCATGGATGAAGAATATCTCTTCTGGGATAACCTTGCCTTCATGAAGCAGATCGGTCTCGCGCAATAGCTGAGAGCCGGTCTCTCGTCAGAAAAGGTTGGGGAGCTGGAGCGTTGATCGTTGAAATGGTGGCCCTTTGGACTGGAGTTTTGCCGTTCTAGATTCTATCAAGGTGTCATGGATCCAAAACCCGTCCGCCGAATCCGCCTGTCAGCGTCTTTCCGTTCGTTCATTGAGAGTGAGGCCTCGGGCGGCATCATTTTGATGGCGGTCGCGGCGCTGGCACTGATTGCCGCCAACTCTCCCTTGAGCGAATATTATTTCGGTCTGCTGAAGATTTATGTTGGCGGCCTGAGCATTCTTCATTGGGTCAACGATGCACTTATGGCCGTGTTTTTCCTGCTCGTTGGTCTCGAAATCAAGCGGGAGATGATCAGCGGTCAACTGTCGAGCTGGTCGCGGCGTGCACTGCCGGGGTTTGCTGCTATCGGTGGTATGGTCGTTCCCGCCCTGATCTTTCTTGCCTTTAACGAGGGTGAGACAGTTCGCGGTTGGGCCATCCCGACCGCCACCGATATCGCCTTTTCGCTGGGCGTTCTGTCGCTGCTCGGGTCGCGCGTTCCGTTGTCAGTGAAGGTCTTCCTGACGGCCCTTGCCATCATCGACGATCTGGGTGCGGTCATTATCATTGCCTTGTTTTATACGGAGGGATTGAACATCCCTGCGTTAGCCGGTGTCGCCGCCGTGTTCACAATACTTATGCTGATGAACATCATGGGTATCGTTAGGCTTTGGGCTTATCTCGTTCTCGGGGTGATCCTCTGGATCCTCGTCTTCAAATCGGGGATCCATGCGACGATTGCCGGTGTACTGCTGGCCCTGGCTATCCCGATGGTCGGCGCGAAGGGCGAGGCCGATTCCCCGCTGGTCCAACTCGAGCACGCTATTCAGCCATGGGTTGGCTTTCTGATCGTGCCAATCTTCGGTTTCGCCAATGCCGGCGTTTCCTTCGGCGGCGTGTCGCTGTCGAACCTCGCCGATCCGGTTCCGCTCGGTGTGGCAGCTGGCCTGTTTGTCGGCAAGCAGATCGGCGTGTTCTCCTTCGCCTGGCTGGCGATCAAGCTTCGTCTGGCCGAACGGCCTGCCGGCACAAGCTGGCTGCAAATGTATGGTGTTGCTACGCTTTGTGGGATCGGCTTCACCATGAGCCTGTTCATCGGCCTGCTTGCCTTTGCGAACTCCCCATTGTTGCAGGATGAAACCAAGCTCGGCGTTCTGCTCGGCTCGTTGCTGTCAGCGATCTTCGGAGCTGTCCTGCTCAGTCTGTCGTCGAAGCGTCCGGCAAAGACGTGAAACAATATTGGTGCGTGGTTCGACAAGCTCACCATGAGGGAAGTGGGTGGACTGCAAGCCAATCACAAGCCTTGCAGAACTTGACTGCCTGCAATCACAGCCCACGTCCCTCATGGTGAGCTTGTCGAACCACGTAAAGCAGCAATGCATCTTTCAGTACGAGGGGGGAACATTATGACCCAATTGCATCGAGGTTCATGCCTGTGCGGCAGAGTACACTTCGAAACGCGCGGCAAGCTGCGCGGTGTCGTTTACTGCCATTGCTCGCAATGCCGCAAACAGTCGGGCCATTTTTACGCTGCGACGAACGTGCAGGACGATTCGATCGACATTTCCGGCGAAGAAAATATCAGCTGGTATGAGGCAAGTGAATTTGCCCGCCGTGGCTTCTGCAAGAATTGCGGCTCAGTGCTCTTCTGGAAGCACAATGATCTCGACTATATTTCTGTTATGGCAGGATCATTCGATCAACCGTCCGGCCTGTATGGAGAAAGTCATATCTTTGTCGAGGACAAGGGCGACTACTACCAGATTGACGATGACCTGCCCAAGTATGCAAGGAGTGGTGGGGGAGTCGTTGTAGCGGCCGACGGACAGGATTGACGCGAGCCGAACTCTCCTTATACCTGCCAAAGCTAGTAACACCGGAGCGGGCATGCAGCGTCTGATACTTGCATTCATAAATTCCATGCGTGCGCTGAAGCATCTGGTGCAGCATGAAAAGGCCGTTCAGCAGGAACTTATGCTGTTTATTCTTGCCATTCCCGTTGCGGCACTCATCGCGCCGACCGGGCTTTCGTTCCTGCTTCTTACGGGATCAGTACTGTTTCTGATCATGATCGAAGTGCTCAATACCGGTATCGAGGCGGCCTGTGATGCGGTTTCACTGGATTTTCATCGTGAGATCCAGATCGCCAAGGATTGCGGATCGCTTGCTGTGCTGATCTCGGTTATCCTCGTCGCTACAGTCTGGGTCTACACCGTGTGGAGCGTGTTTTTTCCCTGATGGCCATCTGATCAAACATTGTTTTTCCATCAACGAAACGATATATGTTCACTATGAGCAAAAATACCGACATTCTCCGTATAGCCATCGCTCAGCTCAATCCAGTGCTGGGCGATATCAAGGGCAATCTGGCAAAGGCTCGCGAGGCTCGCGCTGACGCTGCACGTCAGGGTGCCGATCTGGTGTTATATACCGAGCTTTTCATTTCCGGTTATCCGCCGGAGGATCTGGTGTTGAAGCGTGCTTTTATCGACGCTTGCGAGAATGCAGTTCAGGAATTCGCTTTGGATACTGCCGATAGCGGACCTGGCGTCATTATCGGCACGCCCCTGAGGCGTGAGTCCGGCCTGCACAACTCGGTCATGGTGCTGGATGGTGGCAAGGTGATTGCCGAACGGTTCAAGGTCGATCTGCCCAATTATGGCGAATTCGACGAAAAGCGGGTGTTCCAGGCCGGTCCGATGCCCGGTCCGGTAAATTTTCGCGGGATTCGCATCGGCATTCCGATCTGCGAGGATATTTGGGGCGACCTCGGCGTATGCGAGACATTGGCGGAGAGCGGCGCGGAAATTCTCTGCGTGCCGAACGGCTCTCCCTATTATCGCGGCAAGCTCGATGTGCGTTATCAAGTGGCGTTACGGCAGGTGATTGAAACGGGTTTGCCATTGATATTCGCCAATCAGCTTGGCGGACAGGACGACCTGATTTTCGACGGCGCTTCCTTCGCGTTCAACGGCGATAAAAACCTCGCCTTCCAGATGTCGCAGTTCGAGGAGCAACTGATTGTCACGACATGGCGACGCGGTGCAGATGGCTGGACCTGTACCGAAGGCCCGATGTCGCGGATTCCGGAAGGGGAGGAAGCGAATTACCGCGCCTGCATGCTCGGCCTGCGTGACTACGTCAACAAGAACGGCTTCAAGGACGTCGTGCTTGGTCTGTCTGGCGGCATCGACTCGGCGATCTGCGCCGCGCTCGCGGTGGACGCACTGGGCGAGGAACGCCTGCGCGCTGTCATGATGCCCTACACCTATACGTCGAAGGACTCCCTGAAGGACGCCGAGGACTGCGCCAAGTTGCTTGGCTGCCGCTATGATATCGTCCCGATCTTTGAGCCGGTCGAGGGCTTCCTCAAGGCGCTTGCGCCTACCTTCGAGGGTACCAAGGAGGGCATAACCGAGGAGAACCTGCAGAGCCGTGCCCGCGGTACCATCCTAATGGCGATTTCCAACAAGTTCGGTTCCATGGTCGTCACCACGGGCAACAAGTCGGAGATGTCGGTCGGCTATGCCACGCTCTATGGCGATATGAATGGTGGCTACAATCCGATCAAGGACCTCTACAAGATGCAGGTCTATGCCATGTCGGAATGGCGCAACAAGAACGTCCCTGCGGGCGGCCTGGGTCCGTCTGGCGAAGTTATTCCGGTGAATATCATCAGCAAGGCACCATCGGCAGAACTGCGGGAAAACCAGACCGACCAGGATTCATTGCCGCCTTATCCGGTTCTTGATGATATTCTCGAATGCCTCGTTGAGCACGAGATGGGCGTCGACGAAATCGTCGAACGCGGTCATGACCGTGCGACGGTCGAGCGTATCGAACACCTGCTCTACATCGCTGAATACAAGCGCCGCCAGTCGGCCCCGGGGGTCAAGGTGACCAAGAAGAATTTCGGCCGCGATCGACGGTATCCCATCACCAACCGGTTCCGGGATCGATCTCAGTAACTGTTGCAATCTGGCCGCACCTGATTCTCGAAAACCGACTGGTGAAAAAAGGCACTTGGCGGCGCAAAACGATTCAACTATAAGCCGACCTCCGGCAATAGCGACCGGGAGGTTCTCGAATGGCACCCATGTCTATGTCCCCTCGGGGCGGCGCTCGTTCCTGACACGCGATGACGAAAGGCTGGTTTGCCTTTCGATTGACTTCACCGGTCAAGGTAACTCATCGCCGATAATGGCCTTTCCTGTATTCAGGCGAGTTGCCAGATCATTCATGCCGTACTGATTCTGTCTTCTTTTTCACGGCATTCTCGTTTTGCATTTTCTATTGAGGCTGGTGCGAATTCGCATCGGACAATCGTCATGGCTTTATTTCGTAAAGACCTGCGCGGCGGCGCATTCCGCAGCGTTCTTGGATTCACCTGGTTACACTGGCAGCGACAGCCGGTGCGTATAGCGGTGATTGCTGGTGCAGTGTTGCTCTCGACACTGGCTGACGTGTTGACGCCACTCTATTCGGGCCGGCTGGTCGATGCTGTGGTCAACGGTCACGCCACCGAGGCAGTCGCCTGGAACGCAGCAATCGCTGCTTTCTCGACACTTCTTGCCTTGTCACTTGGTGCAATCATCTTGCGGCACATCACCTTCATGCAGATCGTTGATCTGACCTTGAACATGATGACGGAAATTGCCTCCGGCGCGTTCTATCGCATCCAGCGTTTCTCGACCGAGTGGCATGCCAACAGCTTTGCGGGCTCGACCGTCCGCAAGGTAACGCGCGGCATGTGGGCGCTGGACTTGTTGAACGATACGCTGCTTTTGGCGCTGTTTCCGTCGGTGATCATGCTGATCGGTTCGACAGCGCTGATGGCTTGGTACTGGCCATTGATGGGTGTGATCATCGGCATTGGGTCGTTCCTGTTCGTTGCCGTCACCGCATCGCTGTCGCTCGGCTATGTGGCGCCGATGGCAAGCCTCGCCAACCGTTGGGATACCAAGCTCGGCGGCTCGCTCGCCGACGCCGTCAGTTGCAACATGGTGGTCAAGGGTTTCGGTGCGGAAAGCCGTGAAGATGCGCGTCTGGCGAAAGTCCTGACCAAATGGCAGGACCGGACGGCCCGCACCTGGATTCGTGGTACGTGGAACGGCACGTCTCAAGGAACAATGCTGCTTGTACTGCGGGCTGCGGTCATTGGTTTCGCACTGATCCTGTGGTCGAAAGGGCAGGCGAGTGCGGGTGATATCACCTTCGTACTTACCTCGTTCTTTATCTTGCAGGGCTATTTGCGAGAAGTTGGCATGCACATCCGCAATTTGCAGCGTTCTGTCAACGACATGGAGGAGCTTGTTGACATCCAGAGTCAACCTCTTGGCATTGAAGATCGGCCCGGCGCGAAGCCCATCCGGATCAGCAATGGCAAGATCGAGTTCGACAATGTGACGTTCCATTATGGCGCACATCGCCTGCCGCTTTATGACCGGTTTTCGGTGACGATCCGGGCAGGCGAACGGGTCGGCCTGGTTGGTCATTCAGGTTCGGGCAAGACGACCTTCGTCAAGCTGATCCAGCGATTGCACGATGTGAAGTCGGGCCGGATCCTGATCGATGGTCAAGATATTGCCAAGGTCACACAGGCTTCGCTGCGCCAGCAGATCGCCATCGTGCAACAGGAGCCAATCCTGTTTCACCGGTCGCTGGCGGAGAATATCGCCTATGCCCGGCCCGGTGCCACGCAAGGTGAGATCGAAGAAGCCGCAAGGCAGGCCAGCGCCCATGACTTCATCTCGGCGTTGCCCAAGGGGTACAGCACGCTGGTGGGCGAACGCGGTGTCAAGCTTTCCGGCGGCGAGCGTCAGAGAGTGGCTATTGCCCGGGCGTTCCTTGCGGATGCTCCCGTTCTCATTCTGGACGAGGCGACTTCCAGCCTTGATTCGGAATCCGAAGTGCTGATCCAGCAGGCGATGGAGCGGCTGATGCTGGGACGGACGACATTGGTGATCGCACACCGTCTGTCGACTGTGCGCTCGCTCGACCGGCTCCTGGTGTTTGAGCACGGCCGTATTGCCGAAGAAGGTAACCACGAGGCGTTGATCGGGCTCAATGGGGGCATTTATCGTGGCTTGTTCGAGTTGCAGACGCTTGAGCTAACCAAGGGGCTTGTCTTGAACGACGACTAAGATATGGGCCGCGCACTCGTGCGGCCCATATTGCCATTAGGGGCAGCATCCGATATGCCGCAAGCATGACAATCACCGTCCGTTTTGCACCATCTCCGACCGGCTATATCCACATTGGCAATACACGTATTGCCTTGTTCAACTGGCTTTTTGCCCTCAAGAACAATGGCCAATTCATCCTGCGGTTTGATGACACGGATACGGTTCGTTCCAAGACGGAATATGCTGAAGCGACGATCGCGGACCTCGACTGGCTGGGTATCAAACCAGTGCGCATCGAATACCAGTCGAAGCGTATCCCGATCTACGATGCGGCGGCCGATAGGCTCAAGGCGGCGGGCGTGCTTTATCCGTGCTACGAGACTGCCGAGGAACTTGAACGTAAGCGCAAGCTGCGCCTGGCGCGGCGCCTGCCGCCAATCTATGGGCGCGATGCCCTCAAGCTGACGCCAGCCGACAGGCAAAAGCTTGAGGCAGAAGGGCGCCGGCCGCATTGGCGCTTCCTGCTGCCAAACTTCAAGGACGATCCATTTTCAATAGCAAGGACCGAAGTTCATTGGGACGATCTTGTGCGCGACAGGGAGACGGTTGATCTTGCCTCCCTCTCTGATCCGGTTCTGGTACGGGAAGATGGCACCTACCTCTACACGTTCACTTCGGTCGTTGACGACATCGACATGGACATCTCCCATATCATCCGCGGCAACGACCATATTACCAACAGTGGCGTACAGATCGCGATCATCGAGGCCCTTGGGGCAAAGGTTCCCGAACTTGGTCACATCAACCTTCTGACCACAGCGTCGGGAGAGGGGATATCCAAGCGAACAGGCGCGCTTTCGATCGGCAGTTTGCAGCGTGACGGCTATGAGCCGATGGCCGTGGCCAGCCTTGCCGTACTGATTGGAACGTCGGAAAATGTGACTGCCGTGCCAGACATGGCAACCTTGGCCGATATTTTCGACCCGGCGGCAACGTCTAAATCTGCTTCCAAATTCGATCCGGTGGAACTGGATGCGCTCAACCGCGCGCTGATTCATGCAATGCCCTATGCGCAAGCAAAGGATCGCCTCGCAGCGCTTGGTATCGAGGGCCATAGGGCCGAAGGATTCTGGCTCGCGGTTCGGGGCAATCTTTCGCGCATTTCGGATGCGAACCGTTGGTGGAAGATAATCACGGAAGGTCCTGCGACGGACGAACAGCTTGCCGAAGAGGACCGCGAATTCGTTCGTGCCGCTTTCGATCTTTTGCCGCCCGAGCCCTGGAGCCGCGAGACCTGGAAGCTATGGACCGATGCGGTGAAAGCCCAGAGCGGACGCAAGGGCAAGCCGCTGTTCATGCCACTACGTATCGCACTTACTGGGCTGTCTTCTGGTCCGGAGTTCGCAGATTTATTGCCCCTTCTTGGTCGGGAAGGAACGTTGGCCCGACGACCCTGACCTTCCGGTTCGGATCGATCGGCTTGTCGCCGGTAAGCGGCTGCGGCAGCGGTGCTTCCGTCTTGGTCGTTGCGGGTTCACCCAGCTGAATAATGGACGAGGGATTTTCGGTCGATTGAGCTGCGGGCACTGTCGGCTCGACGGTTGTTTCAACAGGCTTCGCCGGTTCGACGACCTTGGCTGGTTCACCGGGCTTTCCTATGGCTGATGTCGCCGCCGCTGGATTGCCCAATGTGGTGAAATTTCCGGCCGATCTCGGGCAACCGCATTGCGGCGTTCCATTGGCTCCGACCTTCCTGAATTTGAAGGCATTCGGCATATCCTTGTAATCTTCGCCGCTTAACGAGGTCATCCTTTCAGGATTTGGATTGTCTGTGGGCTGATAGTACAGCTTTGCGCCGGGACACTGGGACTGGCACTGCGCCTGATCGCGTGAGAAATTCTCCGCGCCGGTTTCATAGGAGAGCGGGAAATAGTAGCCGTCGCATGCACGCACGCAAAGCGTCTGGTACCGGCCGCCATAGACCGGCGCCGTACTCATTTCCGGCTCGACGGGTTCCGGCTCCTTACCCAGAACCTCGTAGGACTGCGATCCCGCCGTGTCCGGCTCCGGGTCATCATAGCCGCGGTCGTCCACGGCAGAACAATTATTGGCATCGAGCGCGGCCTCGACGCGGTCACGCCGCAAACTGAGTTCGAAATCATTGACATCGGCGTTGCGGTTGAGCTCATCCAGCCGGTGCAGCATGCGCGCGCAAATATCTGAATTTGCAGAAGAAAGTTGCGTCGCCGCCAGAACGGCGGTCGCTGCTGTGAAGGCGATCTGAAATGTCCGGTACATGCGGCGGCGGCCCAAGATTGTCATGCGCATTCGAGGCGAGTGGATGCGCACGAATCAGCCACGGCCATGCGGCAGCAATAAGACACCCGAATGTTAATCAACGCGTTGTGATGCTTCCACCACCGCCAGTGCCGTCATGTTGACGATACCGCGCGATGTGACCGACGGCGTCAGGATATGTGCGGGCTTGGCGGCACCGAGCAGGATCGGGCCGACATGCAACGCATCGGTGACGGATTTGACGACGTTGAGGGTGATATTCGCCGCGTCGAGATTGGGAAAGACCAGGAGATTGGCTTCGTTACTCAGCCGCGAATGCGGAAGCACGCGCTCGCGCAGGATCGCGGAAAGCGCAGAATCGCCATGCATTTCGCCATCCTGCTCCAGATCAGGCGCCTTGACGCGCAGAATTTCCGATGCGGTTCGCATCTTGGCTGCACTTTCGGAGTCGCGTGAGCCGAAATTGGAATGCGAGAGCAAGGCGGCCTTGGGCTCGATGCCGAAGCGGCGGATTTCGTTGGCGGCAAGAACTGTTTTTTCCGCAATTTCCTCGGCAGTCGGATCGATGCTGACATAGGTGTCAGTCAGGAACAGCACGCCGCGTTGCGATATCAGCAGGCTCAGCGCAGAGAAATTGCGTATGCCTTCCAGTTTTCCGATAATCTGGTCAACATTGCGCAGATGCCGCTCGAAACGGCCCTCAAGACCACAGATCATTGCGTCGGCTTCGCCGCGAACGATGGCAAGCGCTGCGATAACGGTGCCACTAGCGCGAACCATGGTGCGAGCGACTTCCGGAGTTGTGCCCCTCCGTCCTGTGAGATTGAGCAGCAGATCGACATAATCGCGATAACGCGGATCGTCCTCGGGATTGATGACATCGAAATCGGTGCCGATCTTGATCTTCAGCCCATAGCGCTGCAGACGCGTCTCTATGACCTGCGGGCGTCCAATCAGGGTCGGGATGGCGACGCCTTCTTCCAGCACAACCTGGGCTGCGCGCAAGACCCGTTCATCCTCGCCATCCGCATAGATGACGCGCTTCTTCTCCGCCGTTTTTGCCGCGGTGAAGATCGGCTTCATGATCAGGCCGGAGCGGAAGACGAAGCGGTTCAACCGGTCGAGATAGGCATCGAAATCCTCGATCGGACGTTCGGCAACGCCGGTGTCCATCGCGGCTTTGGCGACCGCAGGTGCAATCCTTAGAATGAGACGCTGATCGAACGGCGAGGGGATGAGGTAACTCGGTCCGAACGTCGGCGTCTCGCCGGAATAGGCGCGGGCGGCAACGTCCGATGGTTCTTCGCGAGCAAGCGCGGCAATAGCCTGTACTGCCGCCATCTTCATTTCCTCGTTGATCGCCCGTGCACCGCAATCGAGTGCGCCGCGGAAGATGAAGGGGAAGCAGAGGACGTTGTTGACCTGGTTGGGAAAGTCCGAACGGCCGGTACAAATCATCGCATCGGCACGCGCCGCGCGCGCCTCATCCGGCATGATCTCCGGGTTGGGATTGGCCAGGGCCATGATGAGCGGATTTGGCGCCATCTGCTTCAACAGTTCGGGCTTCAGCACACCGGCGGCCGAAAGGCCGAGAAAGACGTCAGCTCCGGCGATGACATCCGCGAGAACCCGCGCGTCGGTTTTCTGCACGTAAACCGATTTCCAGCGGTCCATCAGCGTGTTGCGGCCCTCATAGACGACGCCATCGATATCACAGACCCAGATGTTCTTGCGGTCAACGCCGAGCTTCACCAGGAGGTTCAGGCAAGCGATTGCCGCAGCGCCGGCGCCGGAAGCGACGATCTTGATCTTGGAGAGCTCTTTTCCGGCCAGTTCCATGCCGTTGAGTATAGCCGCCGCCACGATGATCGCAGTTCCATGCTGATCGTCATGGAACACCGGGATGTTCATTTTGGCGCGAAGTTGTTCTTCGACTTCAAAACATTCGGGCGACTTGATGTCTTCGAGATTGATGCCGCCGAAAGTCGGCTCCAGAGCCGCTACAACGTCGACGATCTTGCTGATTTCCTGTGCATCGATTTCGATGTCGAAAACATCGATGTTGGCGAATTTCTTGAAGAGGACAGCCTTGCCTTCCATCACGGGCTTGGACGCCAGCGGGCCTATATTGCCGAGGCCGAGGACGGCGGTGCCGTTGGAGATGACCGCGACCAGATTGGCGCGGCTGGTATAGTCGGCGGCAGTTGCAGGATTCTCGTGAATCGCCAGGCATGGGGCAGCGACACCGGGAGAATAGGCGAGGGCAAGGTCCCGCTGATTTCCAAGCGGCTTCGTCGCCTGGATTTCCAGCTTACCCGGCTGAGGAAAGCGATGATAGAACAGCGCGCTTTCTTCGAGATCAGAGTTGCTGGGCGTTTGGTCGTTGGCCATTGACGATGTCCTCCGGGATTTGGCTCGCGCGTTTATACACTGGCGATTCAAATTTTCCAGCACGCTAAAATATCATCCAGAGGCTTAACGGAACCCGATTTTGTTACAAGTGCCTATCTTGTCGAAACGCGCACTTTTCCGTGCCGTCATAAGACTGTTGCATGAATCAGGTTTGTGTCAGCGCAAATGGACGCGCCTTTGCGTCAGCTGAACGGAGATCAGCATCATGGTCGAGATCGAGGCCCGTAAATTCCGCACGCTTTTCCTGTCCGATGTGCATCTCGGCTCGAAAGGTGCGAAGGCCAGTTTTCTGCTGGATTTTCTGAAATACCACGACGCCGATACGATCTTTCTGGTTGGGGATATCGTTGATGGCTGGCGCCTGCGGCGGAACTGGCATTGGCCGCAAGAGCACAATGACATTGTGCAAAAGCTCCTGCGCAAGAGCCGCAAGGGCGCGCGTATCCTGTACATCGCTGGCAATCATGACGAGTTCCTGCGTGATTTCCAGGGAACGCACTTCGGCGGCATCGAGGTCATGGACCGGATCATGCATGAGACCGCGGACGGCCGTAAATTCCTTGTCATCCACGGCGATCAGTTCGACGTTGTTGTGCGTAACGCCCGCCACATCGCCTATCTTGGCGATTGGGCCTATGACGCCGCGCTTGCAATCAACACAATCATGAACAAGGTACGGCGCATGCTTGGCCTGCGCTACTGGTCGTTTTCGGCCTGGGCAAAGTTCCGCGTCAAGAAAGCAGTGAACTTCATCGGTTCGTTCCAGACGGTGGTTTCGGACGAGGCCCGGCGCATTGGTGCGGACGGCGTGATCTGCGGCCATATCCACCACGCAACGATCGAGCAGATCGATGGCATCGAATACATCAATACCGGCGATTGGGTAGAAAGCTGCACGGCTATCGTCGAGCACTTCGATGGCCGCATGGAACTCCTTTCCTGGACGCATCTGATCGGCGAACAGGCTGGCTTCGCGCCTATCGTCCGGCTCGATGACAAGCGTCCAAAGGCGGCGAATGCAGCCTGAGGGTCAAGCGAAGCGCCTCGTCATCGTCTCGGATGCATGGCATCCGCAAGTCAATGGCGTGGTTCGTACGCTGACCAAGCTGCGTGAGCAAATGGAAGCCCGCGGCTTTGAAGTGACGATCATCTCGCCTGCCGATTATCGTTCTGCGCCTTGCCCGACCTATCCGGAAATCCGTCTGGCGTTGACGCACCCCCTTGCCATCAGGGCGAGGATCGAAGCGCTGCAGCCGGCTTATGTGCATATCGCGACCGAAGGTCCGCTCGGCATCATGGCACGCCTTGCTTGCCTGAAGAATAATTGGCGATTTACCACCAGCTTTCATACGCGTTTTCCTGAATATTTGCGCGAGCGGCTGCCTGTTCCACTGTCGTGGTCATATGCCTTCCTGCGGCGTTTTCACAATGCAGCCGAACATTGCCTGGTCCCGACACAATCGATCCATGACGAACTGGCCGAACGCGGCTTTGCGACGCTGAAAGTCTGGACGCGAGGCGTTGACCGTGAGCTTTTCCGGCCGCAACCCGATGTCGATCTCAAGCTGCCCCGACCTGTCTTTCTCTGCGTTGGTCGTGTCGCTCCCGAAAAGAATCTTGAATCCTTCCTGTCTCTCGATCTGCCCGGCACCAAACTTATCGTAGGTGACGGCCCGGATCTGGATGAGTTGAGGCGGAAATATCCCGACGTCGTGTTTGCCGGCAAGAAGGAAGGAGAAACCCTTGCTCGTTATTATGCTGGATCGGACGTCTTCGTCTTTCCTAGCCGCACGGACACGTTCGGTCTCGTCCTGCTCGAAGCCATAGCCTGCGGGCTGCCTGTTGCAGGCTATCCCGTACCGGGCCCCAAGGATGTCATCGGCGCATCCGGTGCGGGCGTACTTTCCGACAATCTGCAAGAGGCTGCGTTGGGTGCGCTGGAAATGGGCCGGGTCGATCCGGACGTCAGGCTCAAGGGCTTCAGCTGGGAAGCCTGCGCCGAGATATTCGAGAGCGTGCTGACGACGATTGGCGGCGCGACAGCGCCTGCACCACGCAAAGTAAAATCCGGCAAGGTCGTATCAGCGCGATAACATCATGTTAGTTGCGGATGATACTCGAGCGTTTCTAGGCGCTTGGCGAATTTCGTGATAGTTGCGAATCTCAGGCAACGCGGGGTTGCGATTCCACCTGAACCGCTCGATCTTCCGAAAGTTTTCCATGACAGCCGCTGCAGCGGACCCTATCCAAGATATGCCGTTTCGCTTCGAGCTGCGGGTTGCGCTAGCTTATTTTGCGATTTTCACATCAAGCGGTCTGCATCTGCCGTACTTCCCATTGTGGCTCGAATATCGCGCGCTGACGCCGACGCAGATCTCCATCGTATTGTCGATGCCGCTGTTCGTGCGTGTCGTTGCCGCGCCGCTGATATCGATGCTCGCCGATCGTTCGAATGATCGCGCTCACATACTGACCATGGCGACGATCCTGGCCGTCATCGTCGCCGCCTTCTATTTCGTCCCCTTCGGCTTCGTCGGAATTCTGATCGTATCGCTGATGCTTGCCCCGCCGTGGACGTCGCAGGTACCGCTGGCCGACACGATCGCGCTGTCCGGCGTGCGCCGGTACGGCGCAGATTTCGCCCGAATGCGGGTCTGGGGCTCGATATCATTTCTGCTCACGTCTTTCGTTGGCGGCGTATTCATCCAGCAGGTGGGCGAGCACGTCATCCCGTGGGCACTTTTAGCCACGCTGGTAGCAGCCTGTGGCATGAGCTTCATCGTACCGCGCATCGGCAAGCCACGGCGTCTTTCACCGCTATCGGATGTGGATATCGCCGATGCGGGAAGGGCGCTGCGCCGGCCGGCTTTCGTCACCTTTCTCATTGCCACCGGCATCACGCAGGCGAGCCACGCCTATGGCTACAGTTTTTCCGCGATCTACTGGAAATCGATCGGTATCGAGGAGACCATGATCGGCGCGCTGTGGTCGATTTCCGTCGTCGCCGAAGTCATCATGTTTACGTTTTTCCGCCGGATGTTCGGCCGCCTGCATCCGGCTAAAGTCCTGATGATCGGCTCGGCAGCTGCGATGTTCCGTTGGGCGGTTTTTCCACTCATTGCACCCGCCGGTCTTGGCGTTGTCGGGTTTCTCGCCGTCCAGAGCCTGCACGCCTTTTCGTTCGCGCTATCGTTCCTTGGCATGCAGAAAATGATAGCACTCACCATACCCGAGGAACGCGGCGGCACCGCACAGGGGCTTTCGACTTTCTTCATCGGTACATCGCTCGCCATTGCCACCATGGCGTCGGGCCCGCTCTACAGCGCGACCGGGATCCATGGTTTTTACGTGATGGTGTTCCTCGCTGCGTGCGGTCTCGGCCTCGCCATAGTTTCGCTAAGGCTCGAGCAACGAGAGGGTTAGCCCCACAGTTGGGGTAGTGGCGGCGAGACGCGGCTACCTTGGAAATTCAAACCAGGTTTGCGGTCTTCGCGCAGGATCAACGGTCCATCGAGATCGACGAAATCCGCATCCTGCGCCAGCAGTACTGCAGGTGCCATGGCCAAGGACGTCCCAACCATACATCCGACCATAATGCCAAATCCAAGCTCGCGGGCGCGCTTCTGCATGCGCAGCGCTTCGGTGAGGCCTCCCGTTTTGTCGAGCTTGATATTGATGCTGTCGTAGCGACCAAGGAGCGTATGAAGATCGTCTGTGCCGTGGGCACTCTCATCGGCGCAGATGGGCACCGGATGCGGAATTGTGGTGAGGATGGCATCATTGCCGGCTGGCAGTGGTTGTTCGATCAAAACGATGCCGGCTTTCGCTGCAGCCAACATGTTTTCAACAATGTTTTCATCGCTCCAGCCTTCATTGGCATCAAGGATTATACGGCTTGACGGTGCGGCGTCCGCGACCGCTCGAATACGGTCGGCATCGTCCTCGCCGCCAACCTTGACCTTGATCAACGGACGGTCGGCAAAGTCCCGAGCCGCAGCAGCCATAGTCGGGACACTACCGAAGGAAACGGTCACCGCTGTCGTCAAATCGTGCAAAGATGACAAGCCAAGGATATCAGCAACAGTTTTGCCACTGCGTTTTGCCTCGAGGTCCCACAATGCGCAATCGACAGCATTGCGGGCCGCGCCGGCACCAATCAATGTCGGCAAATCATCTCGTGTCGCGCCATTTGCCAAGGCCTCGCGCAGTCCTTCGACCTCGGCACAAACGGAGTCCAGGCTTTCACCATAGCGCGCATAGGGCACGCACTCGCCACGTCCGGTGAACGTTCCGTCAGACAGCGTACACAGCACAATGGCCGCCTCGGTTTTCGAGCCGCGAGAGATCGTAAATGTCCCGGCAATGGGCCAGCGCTCTACTTTCAACTCAAGCTTAATTGTCATTATTTTGCGCCTTAATTGTTCAAGTGACAGGAAGCACGAGACTCGATATGTGTGTGTGATGTTGACCGATAGAGCAAACAATTCAAGTGCTTCTACCGCAGCGCCGCCTCACGTTGAATTCAGCAAGGACGGCGACCGTGCGACGATCACGCTATCGGGTGCATGGACCACACGCAATGTTCGCCGAGTCGATGACCGCATGCGCGAAATTGCCCATGACAGCAGTTTTTCCACCGCTGTAATCGAAGTTTCCGGGATTGAATTGCTGGATACGGCGGGAACCTGGCTGATAGAACGCCTGCGAACCACACTGGAGAAAGCTGGCAAGCAGGTCACCGTCGAAGGACAATCCGAAAGCTGGGGCGCCTTGTTTCAAGCAGTCGGCGAAGCTGCGTCCGCACCTGAGGAGCCGGTGCATATCGAACGGTCATCCCTGTTGATTCGCTTTTTGGAAACCATCGGCAAAACCGTCTACGCTTTTGGCGACGATTTCACCAAAGCCATGCATATCCTCGGGGCAACCGTGCGCGGCGCCCAGATGAAGGGCAGCGGGCGCAGCGGTATCAGGCCAGCTGCGATCGTGCATCAGCTCGACAGCATGGGCATCGGCGCCGTACCGGTGGTGGTGCTGATGTCGACAATCATCGGCGCGATCATCGCCCAGCAGGGTGCGTTCCAGCTTCGCTATTTCGGCGCAGAGATATTCGTCGTCGATCTTGTTGGTATTCTGGTATTGCGCGAGATCGGTGTGCTTCTGACCGCCATCATGATTGCGGGCCGTTCGGGAAGTGCTATCACGGCTGAAATCGGCTCGATGAAAATGCGTGAAGAGACTGATGCGCTCACCGTCATCGGCCTCAACCCGGTCGGTGTTCTGGTGTTTCCGCGTCTGGTGGCTTTGGTGATTGCTCTGCCATTATTGACGATCATCGCGGATTTCGCAGCGTTGGGCGGCGCAATCGGAATCACCTGGGCCTATTCCGGTATCACGCCCGATGCGTTTATTCAGCGCTTGCGCGACGCGATCGATACGTCGAGCTATCTGGCCGGTCTGATCAAAGCGCCGTTCATGGCGATGATTATCGGCATCATGGCTTCGGTGGAAGGCATGAAAGTCGGCGGCAGCGCTGAGTCTCTCGGTCAGCGGGTGACGGCGTCCGTTGTGAAGTCCATTTTCGTCGTTATCGTGGTCGATGGCATATTCGCAGTCTTCTACGCATCGATCAATTTTTGAGCCAGAAATGACGCCGGCAGCAAACAAACAACCCGACACTGACGCGCAAGAAGTGATCCTTTCGGTGAAGGATGTCAGCGTTTCATTCGGCAGGGCTAAGATTCTCGATAATCTTTCACTTGACGTCTATCGCGGCGAAATTCTGGGTTTCGTCGGTGCATCAGGTACCGGCAAATCGGTATTGATGCGGGCGATCCTCGGCCTGAATCAAAAACAGAGCGGACAGATCAAGATCTTCGGCCATGATATAGATCGGGCCTCGGAGCAGGAGAAGCTGGGCGTCGACATGCGCATGGGCGTGTTGTTCCAGCAGGGCGCGTTGTTTTCTGCTTTGACCGTGCTCGAAAATATCCAGGTGCCGATGCGGGAATACCTCGATATTCCGCAAAGGCTGATGGATGAGCTCGCACGGCTGAAAATCGAGCTGGTCGGCCTCAAGGCGGATACGGCTGAAAAGTTTCCGTCGGAGCTTTCAGGCGGCATGATTAAGCGCGCCGCACTGGCCCGCGCGCTATCGCTTGATCCGGAAATCGTCTTTCTCGACGAGCCGACTTCGGGTCTCGACCCGATTGGTGCGGCGGAATTCGATGAACTCATCGCCAATTTGCGCGATACGATGGGTTTGACAGTTTATATGGTGACCCACGACCTCGATAGCTTGTTCGCCGTTTGCGACCGAATCGCGGTATTGGGAAAGAAGAAAGTTCTCGTTGAGGGAACGATTGAAGACATGCTGGCGTTCGACGATCCGTGGGTTCAGGAATATTTCCGCGGAAAGCGCGCACGCCAGATAGTTTCCAATGGCGACAACAGACGGCGATCGACGCACGAGCAGCCCAGGGCAGAGCAGGATCAGACGAAGTAATCTATGGAAACGAAAGCCAACTATGTCCTGGTCGGTGTCTTCACGCTCGTAGTGTGTATCCTTGCCTTTGGATTTGTCTATTGGATCGCCCGTTATGGTGACCGTAGCGAAACTGCGACGCTTGAAATCCGCATTGTCGGCTCCGTCACCGGGCTGGCTGAAGGCAGCCAGGTCCTGTTCAACGGTATCAAGGTTGGCACCGTACGGCGCCTGTCTATCGATGCCAACAATCCTGATGCGGTTATTGCCCAGACGGAAGTCAATGCGACGACGCCCATCACCCGTTCAACGCAGGCGACATTGGGCTTTGCCGGCCTGACCGGACAGGCCTTCATCGAGCTCAAGGGTGGAAAGCTCAACGAGCCCAACCTCCTGGAGGAAGCCGCCAAGGACGATCAGATCGCGCGCATGGATGCCGATCCTTCGGTCGTCAACAACCTTTTGCAAAAGGCGCAGACAATTCTTGAGCGTGTGGATGGTGCCGTGGGTTCTATCGAAAGCTTCATTACCGAAGTGAAGGGGCCGTTGGTCGACACAGTCAACAACACCAAGAAGTTTACCGATGCGCTGGCCAACAATTCCGATGTCATCGATAAATTCAGCCAGAGCGCCGAAGATGTTCAGGCTGTGGTAAAAGAAGCGCGGCAAATGATGACCCGGCTCAACACCGCATCGACGCGGGTCGACGGCGTTCTTGCCAAGCTAGACAAGCAGCTGTCGGATCAAGATGGCAGCGTCGTCAGGGAGGCGCAGGATACACTTAAATCCTATCGCGCGGTTGCCGACAATCTGAACGCCCGGCTCGGGCCGATCACCGATAACATCAACCGATTCTCCGGGCAGGGTCTGCGCGACGTACAGGCGCTCGTAAATGAAAGCCGTCAGTCGGTTCAGCGCATTGAACGGGCGATCACCGACCTTGAAAAAAACCCGCAGCGCGTAATTTTTGGTGGAGGCGGCAGCGTTCCGGAATATGACGGACGCACACGCCGTTGACTTTGGGCGATTCGCATCGCATGAAAGTCAACGGGTTGGTGCGTTCGCATGACACGGACAGAGGGGCGCTGGTGAAAACAAGAACGACTATTGCCGCTCTGCTGTTGGCTTTGTCCGTTTCAGCCTGCGCGAGCTCCAAGAAGCTTGACACTTTCGATCTTTCCAGCGCTTCGCCAGACGTTTCTTCACCAAAGAAGCAGGGTCGCCAGATTCTGATCGCGGCACCCTCCGCGCTCAAGGCGCTCGATGGTGAAAATATTGTCGTTCGATCAGGCCCGAATTCGATTTCCTTCTTGAAGGGTGCGCAATGGGCTGATCGCTTGCCGAATATCGTACAATCGCGGCTGGTCCAGGCCTTCGAGAGCACGGGCCGTCTTGGCGGTGTCGGGCGTCCAGGCGAAGGCCTCGCCATCGACTATCAGGTGATCAGTGATATCCGCACTTTCAACATCAATGTATCCAGCGGCCGGATCGCGATCGTCGAAATCGCCATCAAGATATTGAACGACAAGAACGGGACTGTGCGCGCCGTGCGTGTGTTCCGCGCGACATCGCCGGTCAGCGGCGAGGGCAATGCATCCTATATCGCCGCGCTTGACAGAGCCTTTGACAGCGCCGCGAGCGATATTGTCACGTGGACCCTGTCGGTCATCTGAGCGGACAACGCACCCACATCTCCGTCATCCTCGGGCTTGACCCGAGGACCCACGGCCAAGAAGCCCGCACATTGCGCCTTCCCGACGCGTTCCAGATAGGTGCGGATTTATAACGAGGAATTGCATTCTATTGCTGACTGGATCCAGTTGAGCAAACGGTCCCGTGATGGTCCTCACGTCCTCGGGTCAAGCCGAGGATGACGGAGTGGGGCACCAAACAAGAGAGGTTTAACTTGCCAACAAAAACGCGGCCGAAGCCGCGTTGTTTTATCCCTATCCGCCGCTTACTTCAGGCGGTTGCTCGCGTGCGCCAGCATCGTATAGACCTTGCCCGTGTCGGACGTCAGGTAGTTCTGGGCCATGACATTGTCGCGGTCATTGCGCGAAACGTCTTCGAGCAGGCGTTCGAAGTCATCCATGTAACGATCGACGGCGCGTTTGAATTCGCTGTCGCCCTGATACTTGCGCTTGATCTCGTCAAATGTCTGCTGACCCTTGAGCGTGTAGAGACGGCGGGTGAACACGTTGCGTTCGCCAGCGCGATAACGCTGCCAGAGTTCGACCGAAGCCTCATGGTCGATCGCGCGAGTGATATCGATCGACAGGGAGTTCAGCGATTCAACGACCTGGCCAGGCGAGCGTCCGCCAGTCTCCGGTGCCTTCGCCTTTGGTTCGGCCTGGGTCTCGTCGCTCGATGCGCGGCGCAAGAGATCCGAAACCCAGCCATTGCCGGCAGGCCGTGCAGCTGGAGCCGCGTTGCCACGAACATCGAGGCTGCCACGTATTGCAGGTGCTTGTGCCGGCGTAGAAGCCGGTGCAGCTGCCCGTGTGGTGGGCGCCGGTTCGGTGCGCTGCGGCTGCGCTGCGACGGCCGATGTCCGGGTCGGCGTTGCCGCGCGTACCGCACGGGCTTCACCAACATCGGTCAAGCGGCCGGATTTCTGAACGATTTCCGCAAGTTCCTTCAAAGCGTTGATCTGCTCGGATACCGCCTTGCGCATCTGCGCAGTCGACTGCTTGGCTTCTTCCGGCATGTCCATGACGCCGCGCTGCAGCTCGGAACGGGTTTCCTCCAGCTCCGCGCGGATGGCAGCAGAAGAGCGGCGGATTTCGTCCGTGGCATTGGCGAATTTCTGCGATGCCTGCTCGACGACTTCCGAGATCGAGGTGCGGATCTGTTCGGTCGTCTGTGTTGCCCGGCCTTCGGCACGGTCAAATGCCGAGGAAACCAGCGATTCGAACGAACGCATGGTCTTTTCGACACTTTCCGACTTCGCGATCAAGCCGGCGGCAAGCTTCTGCAGGGCCTCCTGACGCTCGTCGAAGGTCGATGCGAGGTTTGATTGCGACGCGTTGATGAGTTCGGAAGCCTTGTCGAGCATGCTGCCATGTTCTTCAAAGCTTTTCGCGATGGCGGAAATATCCGTCAGTGTCGAGTTCGAAAGTTGCGAGAGCTTGCCGAGATTGCCATCGATGAGACGGGTCGACGTCTGGAACGATTCCGCGGCTTTCGTCGCGTTTTCGGCAAAGGTCGTCGTCGTGTCGAGCAGACGCCCGTCGATATCGCCAAGGTTCTTGGTCGCCATATCGATCAGCTCGCCGAGCTTCGCATTGGAAGCCGAGAGGCGATCGATCAGATTGCTGACATCGTCGGTGAGGCCGGCCTTCGCCGCCTGAACGGCAGTAATGGTCTCTGCCGTACGGCTGGCGATGGCATTGATCAGGGCGGCGTTCTCGACACGCAGGCGTTCCGTTGCTGCCGTTGTTGCCTCCACCAGCTGCGAGGCCAATGTACGGCCATTGTCGGCAAGGCTATCCACCAGCGGCTGCGCCGTATTGTCGAGAATGCCGATAATCTCCTGCGAGCGGGCGGCGAGAACCTCGTTGAGCTCACGCGTGCTTTCCGCAAGCTTCGATGCGGTCGAATCCGTTGCAGCGGAGAAACGCGCTTCGAGTGCTTCCAGGTTGGCAGCCGCTTCGCGAGCCCGTTCGCCGAGACGCTTTTCGGTTTCCGCAAGGCTTTCGTTCATGCGCAGGCTGAATGCCTCGCCATGGCCGTCGAGCGCTTCGCCGGCCTTCTGTGCCTCGCCGGTGAGCGAAGAAGCGGCTTCGGTGATCTTGTCACGCAGGCTGCGTGCCACGACTGTCGCGCTCTGTTCCAGCGACTTGCGTACATTGTCGACGCCCATCTCCAGAGCTTTTTGCATGGTCGTTGTGCGCTCGTCGATGGTTCCGCCATGGTTTTCGAAGGCCTTGGCCAGCACTTCCGCGCTGTCCTGCAGGATCGCTTGAAGTGCAACGGTACGGTCGCTGATGGCGCTCGCCTGGTTGTCCAATGTCTTGCCGATGGCAGCGTTGCCCTGTTCCATGGCGGTGCGGATGCCAGCAATACGGTCATCGAGCAGTCCGGCATGTTCGTTCAACGTATCGCCGATGCGGGTATCACTGTCAGCAAGCGCAACACGGATTGCAGCAGCCCGCTCCTCAAGGGCACCGATATGCGACGCCAATGTATCACCGAACTGGTTGTTGCCGTTGTCGAGCGCGGCGCGAATACTTGCGGCACGTTCCTCGATATCACTGGCATGCTGGCCGAGTGTGTTCGCGATCTGACTATTGCTGTTATCCAGAACGGAACGGATACCTGACGTGCGCTCCTCGATATCGTTTGCATGCTGGGCAAGTGTCTCGCCGATACGTGCATGGGTGTTTTCGAGCGCCGACTGGATGCCGGCGGTGCGTTCGTCGAGCGAGCTCGCATGCGAGGCGAGGGTCTGGCCAATCCGCTGATCGCTGTTGCTCAGCGCCTGCTCGATGCCTGCGGTACGATCCTCGATGGCGCTTGCATGGGAAGCCAGCACATCGCTGATGCGCGCATCGCTGCTGGTAAGTGCCGATTCAATGCGGTTCGTTCTGTCATCGACCGAGTCGATGAAGCCACCCAGCGTTTCATCGATGCGGGTGCCGCTTGCGAGCAATGTCGACTGGATTTCCGCGTTGCGGGAGTCGATAGCCTGCGTATGCGCCGCCAATGTCTCGGATAGCTTGCCGTCACTGCTCGACAGAGCCAGCTGGATTTCCTGGTTGCGCTCGTCGAGGCTCTTGGCATGGTGATCGAGAGTCTGCGCAATTTTAGCGTGCGTGTCGACGAATGCCGCGCGCATGCCGGATGTCCGGTCTTCGAAGATCTTGGCATGGGCATCGAGCGTCTGGCCGATCCGGGAATCGTTGGCCTGAATTGCCGCTTCGATAGTGGAACTGCGCAGATCGATCGTGCGCGCATGCTCGTCCAGCGTTTCGCGGATCTTCGCATCCGTATCGGAGAATGCGGCGTGCATGCCCGATGTACGGTCTTCGATCGCCTTGGCGTGCTGCTCAAGCGTTGCGCCGATGCGTGCGTCATTGTCATCGAGCGCAGTGCGCAGGCCGGCAGACTGGCTTTCGAGCGCTGAGCCATGGCCTTCGATGATCTGGCCAATGGCGGCGGTGCTGCTCTCGAGGATTGTCTTGAGGTTCGACGTATGATCGCCGATCTGGCCAGCCTGCACACGAATAACGTCGGCCGCGCGGTCTGTCTCAGCAGACAGCGTCGCGGCAAGTGCCTCGCGGCTTTCGACCAGTTTGTCGGCAAAGGCAGCCGCATTGGTGGACAGGAGGCTGCCGACAGAGTCGGACAGGCTCGACAGGTCATTGCCGATCTTTGCCTTGGTTTCATCGACGATGCCGTCGATCGAAGCGCGGCCATCGGTGAAGGTCTTGGCGATATCGCGGGTACGCTCGATCAGCTGTTCGTTGATCTGGCGGGCGCGGGCTTCCAGCGCCGAATTGAGGCGTTCGGTGCTTGTATCCAGCGACTGCGCACGGGTTTCGAATTCGGCGAGCAGTGAGCGGCCACGTTCGTTGATCGTCGTGTCGAGACCGGCGAGGCGCGTATCGAATTCGCCGACAAGCGTCTGTGTGGCATTGCCAAGCAGCGACAGCATGCTGTTGGTGCGGCCGTCCAGCGTATCGGCAAGTTTCATCGTTACGGCATCGGTCTGCTCGGACAGGGCAGCAATGCGCATTTCCAGAAGGTTTGCAAAGGCTTCGCCGGAAGTGCTGATCTTGTGTGAAATGTCGTCGGAACGCGAGACGATCGATTCGGAAATCGTCTGTCCGCTCTGGGTAAGGCGGTCGATAAGCGTCTCACCGGACTGGCTGATCGACATGGTCAGGTTGGTGGAGGCATTGGCGAGATTATCGCGCAATGAATCGCCCGCCTGCGAGAGCTCATCCTTCAATTGCTCATGCGCGCTTGAAATCGACGCACGGACGCGTTCGGCATGGCCGATCACGGATTCACGTTCGCCGCCGAGACGGTCGACGAGTGTGCGGATGCGATATTCATTGTCCGTATAGACGCGTTCGAGCTGGTTGACCTCGGTCTGCACGAGTGTTTCAAGCTCGACGGCACGGGCGAGGGTCCGTTCGACACCTTCACTCATGGCCGCGACTTCGCGGCGTACGGCCTGACCAAGCGAGGCTACGCGGTCCGAAGACATCATTTCGGGTTCTGACAGGCGCATCGCCGCTTCAGCCATCGAGCGAGCCGCATATTGCATTTCCTGGGCGCGCCGGATCATGACTGCAAACGCCCAGAACAGCATGATTGGAACGACAATGGCAACGAGCATCGCAATTGCGTGCGGTGCCGCGGCAAAATCCGCGAAGGAACGAATTGACCGGAGCTCGGCGCCGTAAAGCGCGTTGCCGAGAGCGAGCACGGCCGCCGCCCAAAGGACACTGACGATGACTGTTAGCAAACCGTAGGATTTTGGCGCAGGGACGGTGTTGGCCGTGCGCGACACGGTCGCCGTCTGCAACAGGTCGTCATTTGCCGGCTTGAAAGTCTGTGCGGGCACGGCCGGCGCTTTTGGCGGCGCGGGCGGTGCGGCCGGGATAGGGTTGGCAGCCTTGATCTGCGGCTTTGGGGCGGGCAGAGGAATCGGTGGCTCAATGGAAACAGGCGCTTTGATTTCTGGCGTTTTCACAGCTTCCGGCGCGGCTGGCGAGTCATGTTTTTCCGCTGCCAGTTCCTGGGCTGCTTGCGATATCTGCGCTTCCAGATCAGTGAAGGACAAGAGTTCGTCATCGATAGGTGACAAATCCATATCCATCCCAAGCGTGGACTCATCGAAATCGATTTCGAGAGCCTTTTCAAGAGCTTGGCCGAGTTCGTCGTCGGCCTTCACTGCTTTGCTTTTCGGGGCTGTGGCCATGTTTTCCTCACAAATATTGGGCAGTGACCACATGTGAAGCCCCCGCACCATACTCTTTACGCCGCTACTGTATCGTACTGGCACATGGATTGGAAAGAAACAATGGATTCGGGAAATGCTTAAAAGTTTAAACACAAGGTTAATTTTTTGAGGTCGCAGGAAATTTCACTTGGAAGTCAAAATTTACCTTTTGTTCACCATAACCGGCCATTTCCCCGCAGAGCTTGCCACGTTTTAACCTTGAATCAGAGGCATTTGAGTAAACTTGTTAGTTCAATTGTAAAGCGTTCAGGGAGAGTACCCAATGGCACAACAAGCATCGATGGCCTTTGCATCGCCGGGAGGTGAAAAGTCGAAGCCATCGCGCAAGCGGCCAATCGATCTCGTCCATTTGACACGCGAGACGTTCGGCAACCGGGCCCTCGAAACCGAAATCCTCAACCTGTTTTCCCGCCAGACATGCGGCATCGTCGTTCGGTTGGCGCACGCCAACCCGGATGAACGGGTTCGTCTCGCCAAATCGTTGAAAGGTTCGGCCCGAGCGGTTGGAGCGTTCCGCGTCGCCGAAATGGCCGAAGCCATCGAACAGGCCCCAAGCGATACGAAGAAAATCAACGACATGGGACCGGTCATCGATGATGTCCGCGATTATATAGCCGCGATCACGCGCTAGCATCAAAGTCGGTTGAACGACTTATCGTCCGCCGGCATTGATGCAGCGGATCGATAGCGGCTGCGTCAGGGAGTACAATTGACTTGCCCGCCAAAATCCCTATGTGAGCGGTAACTTTCCTGCTTTGGGGCGAATTTTTATGGCAAAGATCACTTTTGTCACTCATGACGGCGCGCGTATTGAAACGAACGCGGAAAACGGTTCGACCGTGATGGAAAATGCCATCCGCAATGCCGTGCCGGGCATCGATGCGGAGTGCGGCGGCGCCTGCGCCTGCGCCACGTGCCATGTGTATGTGGATGAAGAGTGGACCTCCACGACTGGCGAGCCCGAAGCGATGGAAGAGGATATGCTGGATTTCGCCTATGATGTACGGCCGAACTCACGTCTGTCATGTCAGATACGTGTTTCCGACGATCTGGATGGTCTCGTCGTACAAGTTCCGGAACGTCAGGCGTAAGTTTTATTAGCATCGCTGCTATGCGTGGTTCGACAAGCTCACCATGAGGGAAGTTGGTGGCTGCAATGACAATCACCAACGCTGCAGAACTATGCTCCGCTGCAACTCACAACTTCCCTCATGGTGAGCTTGTCGAACCACGCATAGCAGCGATGCTATCCGCAATGGCCCGAATCCATTCTCTTGACCTTTTTCCATGCAATCGTTACGCGCTTGGCAGCCCGCGCGTTACGGACGCGCCAGCCATACCCCTTTTCCATTTGCACGGCATGCAGGCATGAGGAATTTTCGATGAGCGAGATTATCAAAACCGATGTTGTGATCATTGGTGCCGGGCCTGTCGGCCTGTTCGCGGTGTTCGAGCTTGGCCTGTATGATCTCAAATGCCATCTCATCGATATCCTGGATCGCCCCGGCGGCCAATGCGCCGAGCTTTATCCGGAAAAGCCGATCTACGACATACCGGCTTGGCCGATCATCAGCGGGCACGATCTCACTGAAAAGCTCCTGGAGCAGATCAAGCCGTTCGCACCACAGTTTCATTTCAACCGTATGGTCACCAAGCTTGAGCGCCAGGCCGATGGCTCATTCCACGTCGAAACAGACGAGGCGGAGGTGTTCGAAGCCAAGGTCGTGGTCATCGCTGCTGGCGGCGGTTCTTTCCAGCCGAAGCGCCCGCCGGTACCGGGCATCGAGGCCTATGAGGGCAAAAGTGTCTTCTATTCCGTTCGCCGCATGGAAGAATTTCGCGATCAGGACATCTTGATTGTCGGTGGTGGCGACAGTGCGCTCGATTGGGCGCTAAATCTGCAGCCCATCGCGCGCAGCCTCACAGTCGTTCATCGCCGCGCCGAATTTCGTGCGGCTCCTGACAGTGTCAAGAAGATGTTCGAACTGGTCGAGAGCGGCAGCGTGCGTTTCGAACTCGGTCAGGTT
The DNA here is from genome assembly GCF_025452195.1 of Phyllobacterium zundukense. Taxonomy (NCBI): domain Bacteria; kingdom Pseudomonadati; phylum Pseudomonadota; class Alphaproteobacteria; order Hyphomicrobiales; family Phyllobacteriaceae; genus Phyllobacterium; species Phyllobacterium zundukense. Next base: position 2,638,405 of record NZ_CP104973.1, read on the forward strand.
TCCGGACTCAAGGGCGAGGATGGCCAGCTTACCCATGCAACGATCAAAGGTACCGAGGGCGAGACCGATATTCCGGTCACGCGTCTGCTGCCGTTCTTCGGCTTGACCATGAAGCTCGGGCCCATAGCCGATTGGGGGCTTAACCTGCACGAAAATCTCATTCCCGTCAGTGTCGAAACATTCGAGACATCGGAGCCCGGTATTTTCGCTATCGGTGACATCAATACCTATCCCGGCAAGCTCAAGCTCATCCTGTCGGGCTTCCATGAAGCAGCGCTGATGACGCAGGCAGCGAAGCACATCGTCAGCCCGGGCGAGCGTATTGTGTTCCAGTACACAACGTCATCGACCAGCCTGCAAAAGAAGCTGGGCGTTAACTGACGCCTATCAAGGGCTTTTTGCGAATTCGCGCTGGAGCCGGAAGACGAGAAGCCGTTCAAAGCGACTGTCAAAGTTGACGGCTTCGACGCGATCGAACTGGATTTGCGCAAGGTCGTGCTTGCGCATCAATTTTGTGGTCAGTTCATCGATGTCAGCCTTCATCGCGGTGCAATCGCTGCGCCATGGCAGCGCCTTGATCGCCCGCTCCATATCGCCTGCTGCCGTGCGCGCGATGACGATGTGACTCTCTTCGTGCCGTTTTATGTCAGCAGACAGCGTATCCCAGATCAGGGCAAGATCCGGTTTCGCAGTGCGGCGCTGTATCCAGCGCGGTAGGAAGACCTGGGCGTGAACGACGACGTTGGCGTCAACAACACGGCAGTTCTTGCCGTTGGAACCGTATTTTATCCTGTTGGTGAAGCGCATCTTGGTCATGCCGGGATGACGCTGGCCCGTCTTTAGCAAAATAGGACCGCGGCGGTACAATTCGCGATCGAGATCGGCGGCCGTACGGCCATTCAGCGCGAAATATTCATATTTGCGCAGGACCGTCGCCGCGTTGGCGGCGGGTACGGTCATCAAAAGCGCCATACCGAGAGAGGCAGCTCTGGCAAAAATATGCATCTGGTATTTTCCTTTTCAGCCAACTCTGTCCGATCCTGACACTATCGTCAAAAACATTGCGGATGAATTGACGTTACCCGCGTTCTGATCAAAAACAGGATAAGAATTTTTGAGGTTCAAGGAGCGCGCCGATGCAAAGAGAATGGAAACTGGCACATGGCCGGTCTCTGCCGTTGGGGGACCGCGCATTGATCATGGGCGTGCTTAACGTCACGCCGGACTCCTTTTCCGATGGCGGTGTGCATTATTCTCTGGATCAGGCTCTGCAAGGTGCACGGGAGATGATCGCGGAAGGTGCATCGATCATCGATGTGGGCGGCGAATCGACCCGGCCCGGCGCCACGCGTGTCGAACCGGCCGTCGAGCAATCGCGTATACTGCCCGTGATCAAAGCGCTGGTGAAAGAAACGGATATCATCATCTCCGTCGATACCTATCGCGAAGAGACCGCCCGCCTTGCCGTCGCTGCCGGCGCTCATATCGTCAACGATGTCTGGGGTGTGCAGCGGGAGCCTGCCATTGCCGATCTCGCAGTGGAAACCGGAGCAGGGCTTGTCATCATGCATACGGGCCGCGAGCGGGAACGCGACCCCGATGTCATCGTCGACCAGTTCGCCTTTCTCAACCGTTCGCTGGAAATTGCCAAGGTAGCCGGTGTTTCACGCGACCAGATCGTACTCGATCCAGGTTTCGGCTTCGCCAAGGACACAGCGGAAAACATTGCGCTGATGGATCGTTTTGTAGAACTCGAGGCGTTCGGTTATCCATTTCTTGTCGGTACCTCGCGCAAGCGTTTCCTGCGGGCCACTTCGGGTGGTGAGCAACAGGAATGGGATATCGCCACGGCCGCTTCTTCAGCGATATTGCGGATTGCCGGTGCAGACATTTTCCGGGTGCACAATGTCGCGATGAGCCAAAGCGCGCTGGCGCTGGCAGATGCGGTATTGCAATCGCGCAGATCGAGGCAATGACCGCTTTGAAGCACAAGGCGTGGCTCGGGCTTGGCGGCAATATCGGCGATCCGGTGGATTCGATGGCCAAGGCATTGCGTGCGCTGAACGGGCGCACTGATACGCGTGCTCTCGGCGTCTCGCCGGTCTACAAGACGCCGCCATGGGGCAAGACCGATCAGGCATGGTTTCACAATGCCTGCGCCGAAGTCGAGACTTCGCTCGATCCGGAAGCGCTACTCGCCGCTTGCCTCGATGTGGAATTGCGCCTGAAACGCCAGCGGCTCGAACGCTGGGGACCACGGATCATCGATATCGATGTGCTGGCTTATGAAGGTCTTGAGGAATTCGAAAGTCCGACGCTCATCTTGCCGCACCCGCGCATGACCGAACGCGCCTTCGTGATGGTGCCGCTCGCCGATATCGCACCGGATCTGGTGATCAGCGGCAAGGCCGTCGCGTATTGGGCTGCACTTTGCGACAGAACCGGCGTGGAAACTGCCCGCGATGATTTGGATTGGTGGAAATAGAATAATATTCGTTGCGTGGTTCGACAAGCTCACCATGAGGGAGGTTTGGGACTGCATGGAGCCAAAAACGGGCGACGGCAATCAGGTCGGCGATGGGAAAAATAGTTGTGAGGTGAGCGACTATCAATGCAATCAACCCACTTCCCTCATGGTGAGCTTGTCGAACCACGCACAGCGGCTAGGCCAATTCAGTTGGCTTAATTCTTGGCAATGCTGCCAACGGCTCTTGTATCAACACGCTTCAACGTCATCCCTACAACCGGGATCAGCGCCTCTTCGAGCCGCACAGAAATAGTGACGTTCATCGTGTTGTTATCGTTGAATTTGGCCAGCATGGCGCCGTTCAATTGTTTGCGGCTGATGGCGAGCACAACGCGGTTGCCGGAGACATTGCCGCCGGTGATGTCGAGACCCTTACCGGCCGAACCATCGAGAAAGCTGCCCTTGTAGCTATTGCCAGCGCGAACGATCGTTGCCTTCATCGGCTGGTTGAAAATGCCGACGCGGCAACTGCCGTCCAGCGTCATGCCGGCTTTTTCCGCGGGCGTAGTCCCATCGAGCGTGCAGACGAATTTGGTGCCCTTGTATTTGCCGGCCACGATCTCGCCGGGACCGACCCATTGACCTTCCACGGTCTGGAAGAATTCGGTGTCCTTGTCTTTGGCTTGCGCGGGCAACGTCAGAAACGCGCAGGCAAACAGGGACAGGGTAGCGGCTGCTGCGCTTCTTTTCATCGACAAGACTCAACACAAATCATTGGAATGGGGTACTAAGGCGATCATCGTCCGGAATGGTTAATGGATGGTTGCCATTCAGTGCTTATTGGAAGGAAAAGGAACCTTCAAGGGGCGGGTACAGCGATATTCTTGCATATCTCCCGCATAACCAACGCCAGCAGTTCGCTTGATATCTCGCCGATAATTTCCGCATCGCGTTTTTCTATGGTCGCGATCTTCGTGGGTCTTATCAGCGAAACAATGGGCAGTCCGGTAGCCTCAAGCGATTGAACTGTCTGATCTCCTGGCCACTTGCGGTTTTCGGCGCTTGTTATCATCACAACCCATAGCAAGGCATCATCCTTGCCAATTCCTCCACGCGAAACAACCAGAGCGGGTCGGTGTTGCCGGGTATTTTTATCGGTATAGGGAAATGGAACCTTTACGACGTGTCCCGCCCTAAAGATCGCCATAAGCTCTCCGGTCCGCCTCGGAATTCCATTCCTCAAAAGTTGCAAAGGGATTGTCGCCCGGTATTTCTGCTGTGTGCTTGACCAAGATGACCTTTTCACCTTCAATCTTGTATTCGATATGATCACCTTCGACGAGATGCAGGGCGGCTCTCACCGGCTGGGGTATGGTCGTCTGCGCTTTGCTGGTTAGTTTGCTCGTTATCATGGTGGTTCACCTACTAAGATGGGGCATTCCTTACAATGTAAGGAATGATTTGTCAATTTTCATCCTTCTTCCTGCCACCGATACGCGCCAGATCGCCAATGAAATCGCCAATACTCGGGCGCCTTTCCGCATTGAACGGGAAGGGCCGTACAAGGTCCATGGCAGAGATGCCGATACGCGCTGTCATCAATCCATTGATGACGCCTTCGCCGAGCCGCGCGGAAAGCCGTGCTGCCAAGCCATGGCCAACCAGCTGCTGGATGATGCTGTCGCCCATCGCAACCGTGCCGGTGACGGCGAGATGCGCAATGACGTTGCGTGTGAGCTTGAGGAAGCCAAGAGTGCCCGGTCTGCCTCCGTAGAGCTCCGAGAGCCGCCGGATCAGACGCGCAGACTCGAAAACCACATAACCGATGTCGACCAGCGCGCGCGGGCTGACTGCGGTGACGATCGAGACGCGTTTTGAGGCTGCAAGGATCATCTCCCGCGCCTGCCGGTCGAGGGGGCGCAGTAGTTCGGTTTCAGTGAGCCGGATCAGGTCGCGGCCGTCGATCACGTCATCGCGCAGATCGTGCAACAGTGCACGGCCCTTCGCCGTAGCGGGGAGTGTTTCGGCAATGGCGATAAGCTTGCCGACAGCTGCTTTTGCCGCTCGAACATCATTATCCGCTGCAGCCGTGGCCGCCTCGTCGCGCAAGTGCTGCACCGAGGCAAGGCGGCGCAAGGCCAGCCCCTCGCGCAGGACAATGGCAATCAGCGCGAAGGCAGCGAGGACACTAACGCCAAGCGCCACCCAGCCCAGCCACGGCGCGCGCTCGAACAGCGTACGAATGAGATTGTCAGCCCACAGGCCCAGCGCCAGCGATACGAGCACTCCGAGCGCTCCAGTGAGCAGGGAAGCGAAAGAAAAGCGCTTTTTCTGTGCGAGTGCAGGCGGCGGGGTCAGCGCATCGAGTTCGTTCGCTGTCTCCGGATCGAGGTCGAAGACATCCACGGCTGCCGGTGTGATCACCGCGACATCCTTGATCGCGGTTGGCTTGCGCTGTTGCGGAGCGCGCGCCTTCTGCGGACCATCGGTTTGCTCTGGCTGGTCGAGCCGGAAGGAAGCGGGTTTGCGAGCGTTGTTATCCGTCATGCGAGGCGATCTCCTATGAGGAATTGTAGCGCGCGATCGAGCCTTATATGCGGCAGCGACAGGGTGAGGCCTTCCGCGTTCTTTTCCAGCCGGGGCGGGCGGAAGCGAACGAAACGAATAGCCGGGTCTTCAGAAACCCATTCCGGATGTTCAAAGATTGAGTCCGGTTTTGCCGGCAAGTCACCGGGAAATATGGCGGTTTCGGTTTGGCCATCGAATGTCTCGCCGTTGATGGTCTCGCCTTTTAGCGGCGTTCCGATAATGACCGGGAGCGTTTCCTTTCCTTGAGTCACCGTCGCTTCGCGCGTGGTACGCACCGCTGCCATTGCCAGCACATCGACGCTTGCACCGGAAAAATCGGCGCGGCTGACGGCGCGGTCGACCAATCGCCGGACGATGGCCTGCAGCCGGTCATGGCTCTCGTGATGCAAATGATCGGCCTTGGTTGCGGCAACGAGAATGCGGCTGATGCGCCGCTGCACGAGGCCCGTCAGGAAATTGGTGCTTCCGGGGCGAAAGCAGGACAGGATTTCCGTCAGCGCGCGTTCCAGATCAGCCACAGCCGACGGCCCGGCATTCATTGCCTGCATGGCATCGACAAGGACGATCTGCCGGTCGAGCCGGGCGATGTGTTCGCGGAAAAAGGGTTTAACGACATGGGTTTTGTAGGCCTCGTAGCGCCGTTCCATCATTGCGGCAAGCGAACCGGGACGCGGCTTGCCCGCATCAAGGTTTGGCAATGGAGCGAAGGTAAGCGCTGGCGAACCGTCTAGATCCCCCGGCATGAGGAAGCGACCGGGCGGTAGCGTCGACAACGCCCGTTCGTCGGCCTTGCCAGCTTTCAGATATTCCGTGAAGCTCTTTGCCAGGCGCTGCGCCATCATTTCATCTGCGTTCGCATCCGCATCAGCATCGTCCGACACCTTGAACCAGTCCGTTGCAAGATCGCGGTGGCTTTCGAGCCGGGCAAGCTCAAACGAATCCCTGGAAAACTCCGCATAGGTTTTACCCAATAGCGGGAGATCCAGCAGCCATTCACCGGGATAGTCGACGATATCGACGGAAAGCTTGCCGCCGGAGAACATGCGGTTCCACATCGACGCGGATTCATATTCGATCGTCAGGCGCAGTTCGGAGATTGCCCGCGTCGAGTCCGGCCAGATGCGCTCGTCGATCAGTGCCTTCAGATGTTCCTCATATTGAAAGCGCGGGACTGCATCGTCGGGCTGCTCTTCGAGATAGGCGCGGGCGATGCGTCCGGATTTCTGCGCCTCAAACAGCGGAAGGCGGCCGCCATGGATCAGATTATGCACCAGCGCGGTGATGAAGACAGTCTTGCCGGCACGAGAAAGGCCGGTGACACCGAGCCTCAACGATGGGGACATAAGTCCGCTGGTGCGGTCGGCCAGCGTATCGAGCGCGATCTTCGCTTCGTCGGTAAGTGTCGTCAATGTACCCAATTCAACCGTCCTGTGGCCGCGTGATGGTATCAGCCCATTTGGGAGTCTTGTGCCCGCAACACAAGCTCATGGAAAGCCGATAATCGGATTGCATATCGATGGTGCGTGGTTCGACGGGGCTCACCATGAGGGAGAAAGGGCAGGTTGCAAGACAATCGCCAATCTCGCAGAACTTGAGTCTCTGCAATCAAGCCACCTCCCTCATGGTGAGCCCATCCTGAGCTTGTCGAAGGGCGAACCACGCAAAATGTTTGTGCAGAATCGATGAACTGCCAAACTCTTACAAATGTTCGGAGGGAGAAAAGAAAGCCTGCAAGTCGCCGGTTCCCGGACGGATTTCTGCAAGCGGGCTGTCGAACTGGATGACAGCCAAGGCTGCTGTCGGAAACCCGGATACGAAGGTCGGATGGCTAGGCGGCTGGCCACGGCCGGCGAGGGCGGTGGCCAATTCCTCCATCATCGGATTATGACCGACCAGCATCACGGAGTTGGCTGCTTCGTGTTCGAGCCCCGCCATGCGGATTGCCATGAGATAGGCATCAGGACCGGCCGAATAGAGCTTTTCGGATTCTTCGAGGATGAAAGGAGATTGGATATCAACGTATTCGAGGGTTTGTCGTGCCCTGATCGCGGGCGAACACAATACGATCTCCGGTTTCAGTCCGGAGCGCCTGAGTTCCTCTCCCAGAACCTTGGCGGCTTCGATGCCGTCCGTATCGAGCGTCCGGTCGAAGTCTTTCTGGCCGGGTGACGGCCAGACTGCTTTTGCGTGCCGCAGCAAATAAACCTGGCTCATCTCGCAACTCCCTGATGATATTGCTCAACAGGTGCCATGCTTCCCCGAAAGACGCAAACTTTGGATAAATCCTCTGCGGCAAATGGCACAATTATCAAATAATTGTGCAAAACAGGCCTGGGGAATTTCTGAGCGGTATGCATTTTTGCAAGGCAGTCTACAACCGGTAGTAGAGCCTTGGAGCTATAAAATGTCGAAATTTGCCCTCGTTTCTTCGTATTTTTGGTTAGAGAATCGATAAATCCTGCCGTTTTTGCCGATAATTTGGGCAAAAAAACATGATTTCTTTCTTTGATTTACACGTCTTTTTGTAGTTGTGCGCCAATCTGACACGACTTATATAGGCCTCCTCGCGTCTCACAGGTGCAGGGTGATTCAAAGATGAATAAACTAATCGATCTTGACTATAAGCCCACGGATGACGAGCCCTTCATGAGTGATCGGCAGAAATCCTATTTTCGTGAAAAACTGATCAACTGGAAAAATGATATTCTGCGGGAGGCGCGTGAAACGCTTGAGATCCTGCAGCAGGAAAATGCCAATCTGCCGGATATCGCAGACCGTGCATCATCCGAAACGGACCGTGCCATCGAGCTTCGGGCCCGTGACCGCCAGCGCAAGCTGATCTCCAAGATCGACGCCGCCTTACAACGCATCGACGATGGGACCTACGGTTTTTGCGAGGAAACCGGCGATCCGATCAGCTTGAAGCGTCTTGACGCGCGTCCTATCGCAACCTTGTCAATCGAAGCTCAGGAACGTCACGAACGGCGCGAGAAAGTCTACCGCGACGACTGAGCTGCAATCCGAATTAAAGAAAAGGCCCGGTTTTCCGGGCCTTTTTATTTTGTGGTGAATACCTTCGTAAAGCGTCAACCCCTCCCGTCATGCTAAAGCTCCTCCCTCTCCGTCATCCTCGGGCTTGACCCGAGGACCCACGGCAGGGAAGGGCGTGAGTGCGCACGTTGCACAACGCATTCCAGCATGATGCGGACTCAATGACCTACAGTTCAACGCTAACGAGCCACGTCGAAATCATGGATCGTTTTCCTCCTCTTTGCCGTGGGTCCTCGGGTCAAGCCCGAGGATGACGGAGAGGGAGGTGCTTTACGATAACGAAACCAGATGGTTCAGAGTAGTTAAGCAAGCATGGAAAATCGCGTCAGGTCCGTCGGGGCGGATCCCCTCAACGCTTCTCAGGTCGAGATAGATCTCCCAGCAGCCGTTCCATTTCGTCCTCGATGCTGTCCTGCTTTTCAGGCTTTGCTTCCTTGCCAGGCGCGATGTTGAGTTCGCTTCCGAGATCGGTCTCGAATGCGTCGCTGAAATCCATGTCACCCAGGGTTATTTCAGATTCTTCCGTTTCCACGGACGCGTCGAGTGTCGCTTTCCTGAACGCGGCCGCCGGTTCGTTGCGCACGGCGAAGGGGAAGGCGGCGGCAGTCGTCGTTCTGGTTTCCGACGCAGCGACCTCTCTGGCAGGTCCTGGCGTGTCGATATTCGGCTCGGCGCGAGGCATGGTTCCAAAGGATGGCGAAGCGGTTCGCTGCCAGCCATTGTCCCGCGCCGGTGCACTGACAGCCGGCGGCTCGTTCGAAGCGGCGGATTCTGCTTCCGGGGCCTTCGCAACCGGTGGAATAGGTTGCATCGGCGGGACGGGAGGCAAGGGGACAGGTTGCTCGGCCTGTCTCGGTGGTTCGGGTGGCCGCCTTGGCGGCTCCGATTGCTGTGGCGGTCCCGGACGAAGCGGTATCTGCGGTGTTGGCGTTGTCTGAGCAACTGGCGGAGGTGTGTCAGCCGGTGGAGTTGGGGGGGCGACACGCGGCTGCGCGCGAGGCGATGCTTCCGCGACTTTGGGCTCTGGCTTCGGGTCAGGAATTCTCGGTTCGGGTTCGGGGGTCGGCCCCGTCGCTGGCGGTTCAATTCGCGTCTGCCGTGCGAACTGGCGAATGTTTTGCTCGATCACCAGGTCGCTGGGTCCGCCGATCAGGATCAGATGCTCGACATCGTCGCGGCGTACGAGTACCAGCCGCCTGCGATTATCGACAGCTGCCGCGTCAGTAACCGAGAGACGGACCTGACGGTTGCGCCCGCCGGCGACGAATGTTCCACCCGTCACCCGCCGCAATATGGCGAATACCAGTAGAAGCAGGGCGATGACCAGAATGAACAGAAGAATAAATCCCACGATGGGGGCAGCGCTTTCGCCAACGATAGTGGCAAGCCAAGCGTTCATGATAAACTCTCCTTGTGCGTTCTTCGGGCCCAAAACTTGTTCCCCGACATGGGCTTCGAAGCATTACTTTATGCGACACTAGTGCTTGCAATAGTTAGCCGCAACCCTAACGCGGCTTCGGTCTGTGTAGTACGGATTGTCTACGCGCGATATTGGACGTTCTAGATCGGAATTCGCGCGAAACCGTGGAATAATCGGGGTCATATGAAGGATGGGGTTTATACCGCGTCAAAGATATGATCCAAACGATTCGAGAATAAACATCGGCTTGATCCAATTGCGCCGGTGATGAAGAAAAGGGGCCTGAGACGTATGTCTCAAGAAACGAATAGCAGACGCATGTCTCAAGAAATGAACAGCGATCTTTATCCAGAACCTATCATCGCGAACACGAAATCCAACAAGGCCGGCTTGCGTCTGGTCCTTCTCGGACTGTTGCTGATAGGCGTTTCCGTCCTTTATTTCATCTATCGCGATCAGCTCGGCCAGCAGTTTCTGCTTGGCCTTCTCGGCACGCTTGCCATGACCGGCGTGTTCTACCTGTTCGGCTCGGCGATCAATGTCATTCAGTTCACGCCACGCGGCACCAGTGATGAACTCACGCGCGCGTTTGTGGATACGTTTCCGGAAGGCACGGTTGTCTGCGATCAAAAGGGCCGTATCGTTTATGCCAACAGGGCCTATGCAGAACTGACCGGCGTCACCAATTCCAACGATGTGCGGGCAATCGAGCACATTCTCTCCGGTGAGGCAGCAGCCTCGGACCCGATTTACCGGCTCGCCAATGCCGTGCGCGACGGCGTTTCCGGCCAGGAGGAGTTGCGCCTGTCCCGGCCGCTCGATCCATCGCGTGAGCCCGTGCCGACGTGGTACCGGGTCAAGGCGCGGCCCGTCGCGGGCATTCCAGACCAGACGACACCGGTCTATGCATGGCAGATTGCCGATATTTCGGCTGAGCGTGCCGAACAGGAGCGCTATTTTCAGGATATTCAGGAGGCCATCGATCACCTTGATCATGCTCCGGCAGGCTTCTTCTCGGCCGATCCGGACGGCCGCATCATTTATATCAACGCAACGCTGGCGGAATGGCTCGGCGTCGACCTCACACGGTTTACTCCCGGCTCGATGATGGTTCGCGACATCGTCGCGGGCAATGGCATGGCGCTGATCAATGCGGTCAAGACCGAACCTGGCACCAGCCGTAACACGGTCATCGATCTCGACCTGGCCAAATCCAATGGCCAGAGCCTTGCCGTGCGGTTCTATCATCGCGTACAGGCGCAGCGCGATGGCAGGCGCGGCCCAACCCGCACCATCGTTCTCAACCGCGCTGAAGGTGAAGACAATTCAGCCGCGTTGCGCGCGGCCGAAGTGCGGTTCACACGTTTCTTCAATTCGGCGTCCATGGCCATCGCAGCCGTCGATGCGACCGGCAAGATCCTGCGCACCAATGCGCGGTTCCTGGGGCTTTTCGCCCCGGTTGTCGATCGTGATGATATCGACCGGCGCATCCCGCTTGAAACCGTCGTGCATGAACGCGACCGCGAAGCCTTCGACCGGGCGCTGGCGGCGGCTTTTGCCGGCAAAGCGGAAATCTCTCCGGTCGATACCGTTATTCCGGGTAATGAGGATCGCCATCTGCGCTTCTACGTCAGTCCGGTGTTCGATGCCGGGTCCGAGGACGGCGCCGAGGAAGCTGCCATTGTTTCAGTGGTAGAAACCACTGAACAGAAGGCGCTCGAAGCCACGATGGCGCAAAGCCAGAAAATGCAGGCCGTAGGACAGCTTGCAGGTGGTATCGCACATGATTTCAACAACGTGCTGACCGCGATCATCATGTCTTCCGATCTGCTGTTGACCAATCATCGCGCGTCGGATCCGTCCTTTGCCGACATCATGAACATCAAGCAGAATGCCAATCGCGCCGCTTCGCTGGTGCGGCAGCTCCTTGCGTTCTCGCGCCGCCAGACCTTGCGCCCCGAAGTGCTCAACCTCACCGATGTGATCGCCGATGTGCGCATGCTGCTGACGCGTCTTGCCGGTACGCAGGTCAATCTCAAGATCGAACATGGGCGCGATCTGTGGCCGGTGCGTGCCGATCTCGGCCAGTTCGAGCAGGTGGTGGTCAATCTCACGGTCAATGCCCGTGACGCGATGCCCGAAGGCGGCAACCTGACGCTCCGCACACGCAATGTGACCGAAGCGGAGAGTGCTGAACTCACGTATCGCGACCTTGTTCCAGGCGATTATGTGCTGGTCGAGGTGGAAGACAGCGGTACTGGCATGGCGCCGGAAGTGATCGAGAAGATTTTTGAACCGTTCTTCACAACGAAGGAGGTCGGCAAGGGGACGGGGCTCGGTCTGTCCATGGTTTATGGTATCATCAAGCAGACGGGCGGTTCGATCCATGCCGAGTCCGAGCTTGGGCAAGGAACCACATTCCGCATTTTCCTGCCGCGTTTTGTAGAGGAAAAGCAGCCGCTGGTCCTGGGTGCCGATGGCGAAGCCGTCGTGACCGAAATGCCGAAGAAGGAGAAGAAGACGGAGAAAGCCACCGATCTCTCCGGTTCCGCAACCGTGCTCCTGGTGGAAGACGAGGATGCGGTCCGCATGGGCGGGGTGCGCGCGCTGCAATCGCGTGGTTACACGGTGCACGAGGCATCCAGCGGTGTCGAGGCGCTGGAGGTGATGAAGGAATTGGACGGCAAAGTGGACATCATCGTTTCCGATGTGGTCATGCCCGAAATGGATGGGCCGACGCTATTGCGCGAATTGCGCAAGGATTACGGCGATATCAAATTCATCTTCGTTTCGGGCTATGCGGAAGACGCTTTCGCCCGAAACCTGCCAGAAGACGCCAAATTCGGCTTCCTGCCGAAGCCGTTTTCACTGAAGCAGCTGGCGACTGCGGTAAAGGAAACGCTGGAGAATTGAGGTTTTAAAGTCATCGAAATGGATTGAGGATTCTGATGCTGTCGACGATCTGGCCATGTGACAGGTCCTCAGAAAAGAGCTCTCTGCATCCGGCTTCACGCGCCGCCGAAATGATTGCGCTGTCCCAATACGAAAAACCATAAGCTCGCTTTATCTCAAGCGCACCTTGCAAGATTTGCACGGTATTCTCCTGAACATGGAACCGCAGCCACGTCTTGATCAGTCCGGCAGCCAATTCGTGCGGGAGGGGATCGGTGCGTGATGCGCGCGTGGCCTGAACATAAAATTCTTGCAGCACCTGAACCGAGACAACGCAATCATCGCGATCCATGAGCGCGATGGCGCGTATACGCTTGCTCTCCTCGTCGGCGGCAGTGCTGATAGAATAAAGCAGGATATTGGTATCGAGAAAAGCCTTCACGCTCAAAGGCCACGGTCGTGAAGCTTGTCGCGGGAGAGGCGATCCCCGGCCCGAAACAGCTTGACTGACGCTCGCAATACAGCCTCCTCCCGGTGCAGCCGTTCGGCCTCGGTTTCTATCGTCGCAATATCCGACAGGAATTGACGAACGAGTGCGGAGACGGACGTGTCCTGCTCCGCCGCTTTCATGCGAGCACGGCGGTAGGTATCGTCATCCACGGAAACTGTGATATTTTTCATAGTTCCACAGTATCACAGCTTTGCGGAAATTCCAAGGCTGAGGAACCCACTCCAGTGGTGAGCTACTATTCGAGCCCTTCGAACAGTGCGGTCGACAAATACCGCTCGGCGAAGGAAGGGATGATCACGACAAGGTTCTTGCCCTTGTTTTCCGGGCGGCTACCAACCTCTATCGCCGCGGTCAGCGCTGCACCCGATGAAATCCCCACGGGTACGCCTTCAAGCCGTGCTACGAGACGCGCATTGGCGAAGGAATCCTCGTTCGAGACCTGCACGACCTCGTCATAGATGTGCGTATCGAGCACAGCGGGAGCAAAGCCTGCGCCGATGCCCTGTATCTTGTGCGGGCCGGGATTGCCGCCGGAAAGAATCGGCGAATCCTTGGGCTCCACCGCGATAACCTGCACGTTCGGCTTGCGCTGCTTCAGCACCTGGCCAACCCCGGTAATCGTGCCGCCGGTGCCGATGCCGGCAACAAGAATATCGACCGCGCCGTCGGTATCGTTCCAGATTTCCTCGGCGGTTGTCCGGCGGTGGATTTCCGGATTGGCGGGATTGTCGAACTGGCCGGGGATGACCGCGTCTCCAATGGTCTCGACCAGCTCGTTCGCCTTGGCAATGGCGCCCTTCATGCCCTTGGCGCCTTCGGTCAGCACCAGTTCCGCGCCGAGCAGCTTAAGCATCTTTCGGCGTTCGACCGACATGGTTTCGGGCATGGTGAGGATCAACCGGTAGCCCTTGGCGGCGGCGGCGAAGGCGAGCGCGATGCCGGTATTACCCGAGGTTGGCTCGACAAGCGTCGTCTTGCCCGGTTTCGCCTTGCCCTGTGCTTCGAGCGCCTCGATCAGCGCCACGCCGATACGGTCCTTGACGCTGGCAATAGGATTGAAGAATTCGAGCTTGGCCAGAAGATTGGCACCCACACCCTTTTCCTTGGCCAGTTTATCGAGACGGATCAGGGGCGTATCGCCGATTGTATCGACAATGGAATTGTAGATGCGGCCACGGCCTGGCTTGCGCGCGCTGTCATTGCTCATGAATATCTCCTGATCCTGTTTTGGGTCGTGCGGCGATCTTATGGGCCTTGCCTGAAAATTCCTAGTTGGCCCCATGCGTAAACACGGTGCCGTTTAGAAGAAAATACTAATATTTGGCTACTGCTGTAATAGCATTCCTGGTCAGGAGGAGCGCCCGGCAATGGCGAGCGCAGCACCCGCCATAAAGGCTGCCGCCGTGCGGTTCAGCCGTTTCAGCGCACGGGGCGAGGCGAGCAGTCCGCGCGCCTTCGCTGCGAGTGCGAGATAGGGCACCAGCACCACAAGCAGAACCAGAACAGTCAGTGCGGCGAGGATCGAATAATCGGCCAGGGTGATTGTATGCAGGTCGACGAGAGTCGGCGTCAGGGCGATGTAGAAAAGCATGGTCTTTGGATTGCCAAGTGTCACGGCCAAGCCGGCCGCAATGCTGGAGACAGCACCGCCGCGACTTTTCTTGGCTTCGATCTTCTCCGCCGATATCCCCGATGTCCAGAAACCCCAGGCAAGGTAGGCAAGATATGCAACGCCTGCCCATTTGATCACCAGGAAAACCGTGCCAAACGTCTGCGCCACCATGGCGAGGCCCAGCACCACTGCTGTCAAATAAGTGAGGTCGCCCATGATCAACCCGAGCGACATGAACAGTGACGATCGAAAACCCGAGCCAAGCGCCCGTGCGACGAGGGCAGTTACACCCGGTCCGGGGATAGCGGCGGCGATGGCGAGGGCACCAGAATAGGCAACAAAACCGGCAAGCGTCATGATCATTCTCTACGAGCGGAGGTTGGCGGAGGCGGACGATACTCCGAGGTCCGGCTGATGTCCATGGATCGTGAAAAGAACCTGATTACACCTTGAACACAGGGCTTTGAATCTATAGTTTAGAACTATTCTAATTTAGGATCACGCCATGCTCAGCCGTTTTTTCGGTCATCGCCGCCACGCTCTTGAATCCCTTTCCGAACAGCAATTGCTGGCTCTGGCTATTTCGTCGGAAGAAGATGACGCGCGCATCTATCTCGCCTACGCGGATGGGCTGCGCGAGGGTTTTCCGCAAAGCGCCAAGGTTTTCGATGAGATGGCAGAAGAGGAAAATCGTCATCGCCAGGCATTGATCGACCTGCACCAGGAGCGTTTTGGCAACCAGATACCACTCATCCGCAGGGAGCACGTGCGCGGCTATCTCGAGCGCAAGCCCGACTGGCTGGTTCGCCCGCTCGGTATAGAGAAGGTGCGGGAAATGGCCGAGAAAATGGAGGAACAGGCCTACCGCTTTTATACCGAGGCGCTGAAACTTGTACGGGATGCGTCTACACGCAAGCTCTTGGGCGACCTTGCCATCGCCGAGAAGGCGCATGAATCGCTGGCCCACCGGCTCGGCGTCAAGCACACGCCCGACGACGTGCAGGAGGTCGAGAAACAGACCGAACGGCGACAGCTGATCCTGACCTATATCCAGCCAGGCCTTGCCGGACTTATGGATGGTTCGGTCTCGACCCTGGCACCGATTTTTGCGGCTGCCTTCGCCACCCAGGACACGTGGCAGACGTTTCTTGTCGGCCTGTCTGCTTCGCTTGGCGCTGGCATTTCCATGGGCTTCACGGAAGCTGCCCATGACGACGGAAAGTTATCCGGGAGGGGCTCACCCTTGAAGCGCGGCCTCGCCAATGGCCTGATGACGGCCATCGGTGGCCTTGGTCACGCGCTGCCCTATCTCATTTCGGATTTCTGGACGGCCACGACAATCGCCGCGATCGTCGTTTTCATCGAGCTCTGGGCCATCGCCTATATCCAGCACCGCTTCATGGAGACGCCATTCTTCCGTGCCGCGATCCAGGTCGTACTCGGCGGCGGACTTGTGCTGGCAACGGGCATATTGATCGGGAACGCTTGATTCGATTCTCGTAGAAATCCACGCGATTCCACGACATTTCAGGGGCATTATTGAAGGGAAAAAGGCGAATTTCCGCCCTTTTCCCATCGCCAAAAGATCTTTTTGCCCAACTGGTTAAGGCTAATTTTATATGAATTCATGTGATTTTAACCAACGCCGTTCAGGAGGCGTTCATCTTTATGCATTAAATTTTAGCTAATTGATCGCTACCGGCCTCGCCCGATATGCCAAAACCAAGAGACCAAAAATGATGACCATGATTATCCAGCTACGCGATACGCTCCGCGTCGTGCGAGAATTCATTGCTCCGAGTTACCGGCCAGAGCGCCACTACATGCGTGGTCCCGGACCGGCTTGTGCCCAGCGCAATCACCGGATTCAAGCGTGATGGTACATTCGCGCATCAAGCGGAGCTTCGTCACGGGCGCGCAGCCCATAATCACGTATAACGGACGCAATCCGCAGCCTGTAGTCGGCAAAGATCCCGGCGCGGCCGTCACGTTGAGCCAGGCGATGTTCCTCGGTCTGGCGCCAAGCCGCCACTGACGCTTCATCGCGCCAGAACGAAAGGGAGAGATAGCGGTTCTCATTGGCAAGGCTGCGAAACCGCTCCACGGAAATAAAGCCGTCCATCGTTTCCAGCAAGGGCTTCAGGTCTGCTGCCCGGTCGAAATAATCCTTGCCGCGGCCTTCCGCGGGCTCCACCTCGAAAATCACCGCAATCATTTAAGCAATCCCTCATTTGTTCCCGTCACAAGGCGCAGGAATGTACGGTCCTCGCGCCGGATAAAGCGCTTTTCCCTCGAAAATTCGTAGTTGGCCCGGCCCAGCGGGTCAGCCATAAGCCGCGCGCGATAGGCTTCGTAGGCCGCCAGGTTCTCGATGTTGTAAACGCCGTAGGCCAGCGTGGCCGAGCCTTCATGCGGCGCATAATAGCCGATGAGATCTGCGCCGCAACGCGGTATCGCTTCGTTCCAGTTGCGCGCATATTCCTCGAAAGCGTCGTTCTGATAGGGATCGATTTCATATTTGATGAAACAGGTGATGGTCATTTCGGGCACTCCTTCGTTCGCGTTGACCATGGGTATAGCCGCCAATGAGCGCTTGATACTTCGATCGTTTTCGAAGCATCATCGTCTGTGCTGGATCAGTCTTGATCAGCCAACAAACACGGAAACCACCATGTCGAACAATGCGAGATTTGCCGAAATAGCCGCGCTTGCGGGCGATCCAGGTCGTGCGAGCATGCTCAACGGGCTCATGGATGGCCGCGCGCTGACCGCATCGGAACTCGCGCAACTCGCCGGCATCACCGCGCAGACCGGCAGCAGCCACCTGACGAAAATGACCGAGGCGGGGCTTCTCGCGGTGGAAAAGCAGGGCCGCCATCGTTATCACCGGCTGGCTTCGCCGGCTGTGGCCCAGATGATCGAAAGCATCATGCGGCTCGCCGCACCGGAAGTCACCGCCAGGCCGCTGCGCACCGGCCCACGCGATGCGGCGCTCAGGGCAGGGCGCACCTGCTACGATCATCTCGCCGGGCATCTCGGCGTTTCAATCACAGATGCGCTGATCGATGCCGGCCATCTCGATCTTGGCCTCGATGCAGGCGAGGTGACGGATAGCGGGCTTGCGCTATTCGCCCGCACCGGCATCGATATCGAAGCGTTGACCGCCAAGCGCGGCCGCATCCTGTGCCGGCCGTGCCTCGACTGGAGCGAGCGTCGCCCGCATCTTGCCGGCGCAATCGGCGCGGCACTGTGCAGCCACTGCTTCAACAATGGCTGGATCAGGCGGCTGGAAGGAACCCGCGCGGTGTCGGTGACGCCGAATGGCCAGAGACATTTGCGCGAGACATTCGGTGTCAGTCTTTCCTAAACATGCCGTGTGACGCCGCCATCGATCCGTATGTTCTGGCCGGTGATATAGCCTGCATCGTCCGACAGCAGGAAGGCGGTTGTCTTGGCAATTTCCGCCATCGTCCCAAGCCGCTTCATGGGTACCTTGTCTTCGGTTCCGGGTTTGTGATCGAGACTGTCGATGTACCCGGGCAGAAGTGCATTCATTCGGATATTGTCGGCGCCATAGCGGTCAGAGTAGAGCTTGGTATAGGCGCCGACGGCCGCGCGATAGGCGCACGACACCGGAAAGACAAGGCTTGGCTCGAAGGAGGCAAATGTCGTGATATTCACCCATGCGCCCTTGCCCTGCTTCAGCATATAGGGCGTCGCCAGCCGTGCCATGCGCACCACGCTCAACACCATCAGGTCATTGCCGATCGCCCATTTTTCATCGGTGATATCGAGGAGATCGCCCTTCGGCGGATGGCCGGTATGATTGACCACAGCATCGACGCGGCCATAGGCCTCGACGGTCTTTCCAACCAGCGCCTCCAGATCTTTTGCCTCGCCAGCAGAGCCCTTGACACCGACGCCGCCAAGCTCGGCGGCGAGCTCGACCGCGCTGCCCGACGGCGACATCAATCCGAGACGATAGCCGCGCTCGTGCAATTCGCGTGCGATGGCGGCACCCATGCCGGCTCCTCCACCGGTGATGATTGCAACTGGTGCTTGTGAACTGTCGGTCATGATGCTCGCCTTTCAAGATTTCGAATGGCGCTGAGCATGTTTGATAGACAGCTCCGGCGCAAATGAATTCAGGTGGCGGCGATGCTCAAATATTTTGAAAGAACTTCCGAAAATGAGTCAAAAGTCGAATTGATATTATTGAAATAATTGTGAGAAGTCATGGCTGGCCAACCAGCTTCCGAGGGATTTCATTATGGATGAACCGGCTACAAAGTCCGATCTTGTCGCTGCGGTCAAGGCACAGATATTGTCGCTGACCTTGTATTTCGGTGCGATCATTTCTGTTGGTATTGGTCTTGTGGTGTTGATATTAGCAGCGCGCTAGTCCGAGCCGGCTTATGCGCCATGTTTGAACGGAGGGATACTTCCCCCCGCTCCGGCACATCCACGCCGCATCAATCCATTGTCACGCCCGTGCTCTTCACCACAGGCTCCCATTTCTGGATCTCTGCCTTGACGTGTGTCGCAAGCCCGTCTGGCGTGGAACCCACAATCGTCGCACTGAAGTCATTCATGCGCGAAACGACGGCGGGGTCTTTCAGCGCGGTATTGGCGGCTTCATTGAGGCGAGCCACAACCTCGGGTGGGGTCCCGGCGGGCGCAAACAATGCATTCCAGGTATATGTCTCATAGCCCGGCACGGCCTCCGCGACTGTTGGTACATCGGGGAAGGAAGGAGCTCGATCCTTCGTCGTGACACCGAGGGCCTTAAGCGATCCGGCCTTTATGTGTGCCGAAGACGACGGCAAATTGTCGAACATGATCGACACCTGATTGCCAAGCAGATCGTTCAAAGCCGGTCCCGCGCCCTTGTACGGGATATGTTCCATGGAGACCCCGGCCATGCTTTTGAAAAGTTCGCCGGATAAATGCAGCGGAGTGCCGTTTCCGGACGAAGCATAGGAATATTTGTCGGGGTTGTCCTTGAGCAGCTGAACGAGTTCCTTGACGCTGTTGACTGGCAGCTGCGGGTTGATAACCAGGACGTTGGGTACCAATACCAGAAGCGAAATCGGTGCAAAATCAGCGACGGGATCGTAGGGTTTCGCTTTCAGCATCAGCGGGTTCAATGCATGGGTTGCGACCGTTCCCATCAGGATGGTGTAACCGTCGGGCTCCGCTCTGGCCACCTGGGCAGCTCCGAGGTTTCCGCCGGCGCCCCCGACATTCTCGACGATTACCTGCTGTCCGAGCGTCTTTGACATGTTTGCTGCGACGAGACGGGCAACGAGATCGGTCGAGCCACCCGCCGCAAATGGCACTACGAGGGTGACCGCGCGATCCGGGAATGTTTGTGCTGAAGCCGGTAATGCCGATGCGATCGCCGAACCAATCGCCATGCCTAAAACAACGCGTCTATTAAATGCCACCGTATACCCTCCCGGTAAGTCTGGTTCACATGATGTCGGATGGTCATCCCGAGAAGTCATTCTCGTTAGGACCATAACTCAATGAGCTATAGGACGGTATTTCAGAATCCATGTCCATACCCGAGCGTGCGTCAGTGCTCTTTTTGCAGCAAACCGGCGGCGAGATATTGGAAAGCATCGACAGCCGATCTGGTCGATAACGGCCTGCAGCAAGCCCTTCTTGTCGAGCGCACCTCGCGTCGGGCCAGCTTTGGCGGTCAGATCGTCCATCGACGGCGTAGCCGTTGGCCTCGAAAGCTTGCGGGCGGCTTGAATGAGCTTGGCCCGGGTTTCTTCCATCATCTGCGCATGTCGTCTCGCGACCACTGTCATCTCCCGTGTTATTGACATACGGTGCGTATGCAAATATATGTTTACATACGGGACGTATATCAATGATCGCGCCCGGACAGTAAAGCGCAACGGCTGGAAACCCGTACGAACGCTCTTTCATCCCCGCGTCGGGGATGATCTGCTTTAATTCTAACAGGAACAACCAATGACAAAACGCGATGCCATTTTCCCTGCCGGCCGGCAGGCACTCTATGAGATCAATCGATATTCGGCAGCGATCCGCTCGGGCGACCTTCTGTTCGTCTCGGGGCAGGTTGGCAGCCGCGAGGACGGCTCGCCAGAACCGGTCTTCGAAAAGCAGGTGCAGCTTGCCTTCGACAATCTCGCCGCCGTGCTGAAGGCTGCTGGCTGCACGTTCGATGACGTGGTGGACGTGACCACTTTCCACACGGACCCTGCCACGCAGTTTGAGGCAGTCAACACAGTTCGCCTGAAGGTGATCGGTGAGCAACCCTACCCGAACTGGACTGCGGTGGGCGTGAACTGGCTGGCCGGCTTCGACTTTGAAATCAAGGTAATAGCGCGCATTCCTCAGTCTGTCTGATCGGCTTGACTATACCACACGATGACGGCCGGTGTGCGGCCGTCATCAATACAAGAGCCCGGATGTTACCGTTACGTACTTGCCCCTGACCATATCCGGACCGATCATTGTCAGCTTACGCCGCCCAGTCCTAGTTCAGCATCACGGCGTGCACTTTCGCAGGACCATATCCGCAGAGCACACGAGATGTTACGGGCGCAACGTTCCCCGCAGCAGCATGTCCTCTGTTTTTGGCCTGGCCAATGGAGGACGACAATGGCAGAAAATCCAGATCCGAGCAGGCGTGACATCCTGTTGACGGGCGGTTCATTGCTCGCCATGTCAGCTATCGGCACAGGTGTCGCGGGCCTTATTTCAGCTTCCCCGGCGCGGGCCGCCGCAACTGAAGAAATCCGCCCGTTCAGCGCACATTTTTCGGACGAGCAAATTACCGATCTGCGCAGACGCGTCGCCGCAACGAAATGGCCCAAAAAAGAAACTGTCGCGGATACGTCGCAAGGCGTGCAGCTCGCGACAATCCAGAAACTCGCACAATATTGGGCGACCGACTACGACTGGCGCAAGATGGAAGCGAAGCTCAACGCCTTGCCGCAATTCATGACAAATATCGACGGGGTGGATATTCATTTCATCCACGTTCGTTCGAAGAATCCCAATGCGCTTCCCATAATCATTACGCATGGTTGGCCAGGCTCGATTATCGAGCAGTTGAAGGTCATCGGACCGCTCACCGATCCGACGGCAAACGGCGGACAGGTCGAGGACTCTTTCGACGTCGTGATCCCATCGCTGCCCGGCTACGGTTTTTCAGGAGTGCCCACCGTTACCGGCTGGGATCCTGTCCGCATCGCAAGCGCGTGGATCGTGCTGATGAAGCGCCTCGGCTACTCCCGTTATGTTGCCCAGGGCGGCGATTGGGGAAATGCAGTCACGGAGCAGATGGCCCTGCAGACGCCTCCGGGTTTACTCGGCATTCACACCAACATGCCGGCCACTGTGCCAGACGATATTGCACAGGCGCTGAGTTCCGGAGGCCCACCGCCGCCGGGCCTGTCTGCCGACGAGAAACATGCCTACGAGCAGCTCGACTTTTTCTATAAACACGGCCTGGCTTACGCCCAGGAGATGGGTAACCGCCCGCAAACGTTATACGCGATCGAGGACTCGCCCGTCGGCCTCGCCGCCTGGATGCTGGACCACGACGCAGCGAGTTACGCACTGATCGCACGTGTCTTTGACGGTGTACCCGAAGGCCTTACAAGAGATGACATCGTCGACAACATCACGCTCTACTGGTTGACGAATACTGCGGTCTCTTCCGCCCGCCTTTATTGGGAAAGCAAGCTTCCCTTTTTCGCCCCGAAGCACCTCACCATACCGGTGGCGGTAAGCGCCTTTCCTGACGAGCTCTACCAGGCTCCGCGAAGTTGGGCCGAAAAGGCGTATCCGAAACTGATATTTTACACCAAGCACGACAAGGGCGGCCACTTCGCAGCGTGGGAACAGCCGGAGTACATCACTGCCGATCTTAGGGCGGCTTTCAAGCCGCTGCGCCAGTAGATCTATAGAAACACTGCGCGAACAGCGCACCATCCTTTCAACAGGCATCGAGGAGGACCATGCCATGACTGAGACAAATCAAGCGCGAACGGCCGATATGAAACTCGAGATTGTCGTCATCCCGGTTTCAGACCCGGACCGCTCGAAGGAGTTCTATGCCAACCTCGGCTGGAGGCTGGACGCCGATTTTGTCGGCACCGATTTTCGCGTGATGCAATTTACGCCGCCGGGTTCCGGGTGCTCCGTCATCTTCGGCAAAAATGTCACCGCTGCAGCGCCTGGCTCGGCCCAAGGGCTTTACCTGATCGTTTCCGACATCGAGGCTGCCCGCAAGGAGCTTATCGAACGGGGCGTGACGGTCAGCGACGCGTTTCACCCTGCGGGTGACGTTTATACGGGTCCGGACGAGCCCTATTTGTTTGGACGAGTCCGGACTGGAGGGCTGCATCCCGAACGAGGCACCTATCGCTCATTCGCGTCGTTCAGCGATCCCGATGGGAATGGCTGGCTGTTCCAGGAGGTTACGGCGCGATTGCCCGGGCGCGTGGATGCGACCGATACGATCTTCACCTCGTCGAAAGAGCTCGCGGCGGCACTACGCCGTGCAGGGGCTGCGCATGGCGAGCACGAGAAGCGGACCGGTGGTGAGTATGATGAGGGCTGGCCGGACTGGTATGCGGAGTACATGGTCAAGGAACAGTCGGGCGAACCATTGCCAATATGAGGAGCTAAGCCGCCTGCTCGTCATTGGTCAGTTTCGTGGCCTGGATTTCTACGGAGCTGGTCTGCCTTTCCTGAAACAGCGCGGCAATCAGGTCTGACTGTGTGACGATGCCAACGACGCGGTTGTTTGCATCGACCACCGGCATGTGGTGCAGGCCCATGTCGGCCATCGGCGGCACGAGCTTGGCGATCATGGTTTCCGGCAAGGCCGACTGGACCCGGCGTGTCATTATATCGGCCACCGTATGCTTGGACTGGCGCGCCAATCGGAACCGGTTCCCGACGCGCACGCGCCAGCCAAGATGGAGGCGGCCGTCATCGGCCAGAAGCGATGCCCGCATGAAGTCTGTCTGGGTGATGATACCGAGCAGTTCGCCATCCGGTGAGGTCACCGGAAGCGCCTTGATACGGTGATTGAGGAGGAGCCTCCAGGCGTCGCGCAACGCCGTCTCGGGGCGCACGGTTGCGACATCCTTCGACATGATCTGCCCGCAGGTGATCTCGCCGGAGCGCCTCTCATAGGCGCGGATCTGCGCCCTATGCAGCAGCGCATCGAGCTCGTCCGGGCTGACATTGACGATCTCGTCATATTGGGCCAGCACGTCCTGCAGATCGCTGGGGACAAATCCCAGGCGAGCCGTCGGGGGCAAGTCCGCCGTAGCGTGGATGTTGACTTGAGGGCCCGGCGCAAGATGGGGATAACGGCGCCCTGCCAAATTGTTGAAAACCAGCGCTGACGCCAGCAACAACAGGGAATTAAGCCCGACTGGCCAGAAGACGAAGCCGTATCCCTCCGCCTGCAACACTGGTCCGCCCAACACGGCGGTCAACGCAACTGCCCCGCTTGGGGGATGCAGACAACCCAGCGCCAGCATCAGGCCAATGGCGACCGACACGGCCAATGCCGACGCAATGATCGGATCCGGCACAAGAAGCGCGAATGAAACGCCGACAAATGCGGACAGCATATTGCCGCCCAGTATTGACCATGGCTGCGCCAGCGGACTTGTTGGCGCAGCAAAGAGCAGCACAGCCGATGCGCCCATAGGAGCAATCAGCAGAGGAAGGTTAACCTCTGGACCCAGCGCAAGTTTACTGACAGTCCCCGTCACCATGATGCCGACAAGTGCACCAATGCACGCTCTGAAGCGCTCATACTTGCTGACCGGCGCAACCGCAGGGATGAAGCGCTTGAGGGTGCTCCAAAGCATGGTGAAACTATCCGTCTGTTGGGATTGACCCGGCAGCTAGAGGTGACGCTTGGGTGTTTGCCTAAATCACTAGCAGTTAGCCTACAATTTGGGCAACGAATAAACGTCCCCTTACGGGCCAATCCCAGAACAAAATTTCGTCTCTTGCCGGTATATGAGGCAAATCAATCCAGTGGCTGAAATGGCGGTTTTGGAAAAGGCTCGACGAATTCCAATCGGCCCGCCGCCCGCCGCCTTCTTTACCCTTCTTTTGCCCGAATCACTCGTATATTCCCTGCCACATCCAACCGGGGACCTGATTCCATGATGAAGAGATTTGCCATCGGCTGCCTTGCCGCGACCTTTCTTGCGGGCTGCACCACGACCGACCCCTATACGGGCCAGCAGAAAATGTCGAACACGGCCGGTGGTGCCATGATCGGCACGGCTGTCGGCGCGTTGACGGGTCTGGCGATTGGCGGCGGTGGCAAGTCCGGGCGCAATGCAGCGCTGATCGGCGCGGGTATCGGCGCGCTCAGCGGTGGCGCGATCGGCAATTACATGGATCGTCAGGAGTCGGAACTGCGCGCACAGTTGCAGGGCACCGGTGTGTCGGTGACGCGCAATGGCGACCGGATCATCCTCAACATGCCGTCCAACATCACCTTCAACACAGATCAGGATCAGGTGAAGCCGGAATTCTTCTCCACGCTAGGTTCTGTCGCTATCGTCCTGCGCAAGTTCGACCGCACCATCGTCGATGTCGCCGGTCACACGGATTCCACTGGCAGCCTGCAGCATAACCAGCTGCTATCGGAACGCCGCGCTCTGTCCGTTGCCAATTATCTGACACAGCAGGGCATCGACAACCGTCGCTTCGACGTTCAAGGTTATGGTCCGACGCAGCCCGTCGCGACCAACGCCACCGAAGCCGGCCGCGCGCAGAATCGCCGCGTCGAGATCCAGATTTCGCCGCTTACCGAGTAGCGGTTAGCGATACCGCGATCTTCGCGGCAAGGCGCGCATTGTTCTCGACGAGAGCAATGTTCGCTTTAAGGCTCTCACCCTTGGTGATGTCGAGAAGTTCCGAGAGAAGAAACGGCGTCACTGCCTTGCCGGTGACGCCTTTTTTTGTGGCGCGGGCAATCGCTTCTTTAATGTACCCGCCCATGATTTCCGCGGGGATTTCATTTGCCGCGGGGATGGGATTGGTAATCAGCATGCCGCCGACAACGCCGATGGCATCCCGCGCGGCCTGAAACTTTGCAATGGCATCCGGCGTATCGAGCCGCAGCGGTGCCTTGATCGGGGATTGCCGTGACCAGAAAGCGGGTAGCACGTCCGCGCCATAGACCACGACCGGAACGCCTTTGGTTTCAAGCACTTCCAGCGTTTTCTCGATATCGAGAATCGCTTTGGCGCCGGCCGAAACGACGATGACTGGCGTGCGGCCTAGCTCTTCCAGATCAGCTGAGATATCGAAACTCTGCTCGGCGCCCTTGTGCACGCCGCCAATGCCGCCAGTGGCGAAAACCTTGATCCCCGCGAGGTGGGCGGCGAGCATCGTCGCGGCAACGGTGGTCCCCCCGGTACGCCCTTCCGACAGCGCAAACGCCAGATCCGCACGCGAGAGTTTCATCGCGCCCTTGACCTGCGCCAGCGCCTCGCGCTCTTGCGCAGAAAGACCGATCTTCAAACGCCCGTCGACGATGGCTATAGTCGCTGGAACCGCGCCTTCCGCAATGATGATAGCTTCGACGTCGGCCGCCATGCGGCTGTTGTCCGGGTAGGGCATCCCATGGGTGATGATGGTGCTTTCGAGTGCAACGACGGGTTTGCCCGCTACAAGCGCGTCCTGAACCGCGGGGGCAACGTCCATGAATGGGTTCAAAGCTTTGGTCATCATCATATTCCTTTTTAGGCGAGAGCAGCCGGTATCTGTGCAAGTGCACTGTCGAATTCCTGCCGTGTGAACCTGGCGCTGGCGGAGTGAACTTTCAGCGTCAGCATCGACGCTGCCAGTCCCTCGCGTAGAGCTTCATCAAAAGCGAGACCCCGCATCAGCGCGGCGATCATGCCCCCAGCCAGCGCATCGCCCGCGCCGGTGACATCGGCGATTTCATCGACGGCGGGCGGATGGATAGTGAACACGTCGTTGCCGCAAAAGGCGAGGGCGGCCTCACCACCATTGCTGATCACAGCGCTCTTGAGACCCTCGGCCTGCAACGCCTTATAGAGGTCCTTTAGTCCGGCGTCGGGACCGAGCCCGGTCAGTGCCAGCGCTTCGCGGCGGTTCATGAACAGGCAGGTGAGGTTACTGAATATCGGTTCGAGACGAGACACCTTTGCCGGCGAAATCGCCAGCGCAAACAGCGGCCGCTCGCCTGCGAGACTTGCCAGCCGCTGCAACGCATCCGAGGGAAGGTTGGCATCGCAGAACACCGCATCGGCAATGGCGATCGAATCGCGCACCTTGCGCCGTCGCAATTGCCGCGGCAAGGCGAGCTCATAAAGTCCCATGTCCGCGATACCCGCGACCACATCGCCGTGCTCGTCAAGGATAGCCGTATAGCTCGGTGTCGCGCGGTCCATGAAGACCACCGAGCCGTCATGAATGCCCGCTGTTTCGATGGCTGCGGCAACCATTTCCCCGATCCGGTCACCACCGCGCACCGAAAGAATCTCGGCGGCGATCCCGCGCTGAACCGCGAGGCGCAGCGCATTGAAGACGCCGCCGCCCGGTTCCTCGCGCATGATTCCGGGATTGGATGCGCCGGGCACGAACGGCACGAGGCTCTGGCCGCGCCGGTCGAGATGAGCGCCGCCGACAGCGAAGAGCAACGGCTTGGTGGCTTGGATCATGGTTGATTGTCTATCCGGATAAAACTTCAAGTTGTGGGCATGAACGCCAGCGCTCCTCTCTAGAACGCCGGAGGCTGCGGTGCAATCATGACAGCGATTCGAAAGGGCGAGCCTTGGTTCAGTCGAAGATGCTACGAAAGCCACGTCGAGAGACGTGTACAGAACGTCGCGCCCCGATGAGAACATTTTGCGAACATTTTTTGATTATTGTTGTTTTACAAGAGTTTATGCCTGTTGCCAAACAAGAACAAAACAGATACAAATAAATTCAGATACAGGAACATTCCGGACTTCATGCACAACACAGGGGTAGTGTAACATGGCTCAAAATTCATTGCGGTTGGTTGAGGGTAATTCGGTGGATAAAACGAAAGCGCTGGATGCGGCATTGTCTCAGATCGAGAGGGCCTTTGGTAAGGGCTCGATCATGCGGCTTGGACGCAATGAGCAGGTGGTTGAAATCGAAACGGTTTCGACCGGCTCGCTGTCGCTGGATATTGCTCTTGGCGTCGGCGGATTGCCGAAAGGCCGCATCGTCGAGATCTATGGGCCGGAAAGCTCCGGCAAGACGACGCTTGCCCTGCATACGATCGCCGAAGCCCAGAAGAAGGGTGGCATTTGCGCCTTTGTCGATGCCGAGCACGCACTTGATCCTGTCTATGCCCGCAAGCTTGGCGTTGACCTCGAAAACCTCCTGATTTCGCAGCCGGATACCGGCGAACAGGCTCTGGAGATCACCGATACGCTGGTGCGCTCCGGCGCAATCGATGTTCTGGTCGTCGATTCGGTCGCTGCGCTGACGCCCCGCGCTGAAATCGAAGGCGAGATGGGTGACAGTCTGCCGGGTCTGCAGGCGCGCCTGATGAGTCAGGCACTGCGCAAGCTCACCGCTTCCATTTCCCGCTCCAACTGCATGGTCATCTTCATCAACCAGATCCGCATGAAGATTGGCGTCATGTTCGGCTCGCCCGAGACCACCACAGGCGGCAATGCGCTGAAATTCTATGCGTCCGTTCGTCTCGATATCCGCCGGATCGGGTCGCTGAAGGAGCGCGATGAGGTTGTCGGCAACCAGACCCGCGTCAAGGTCGTCAAGAACAAGCTGGCTCCGCCCTTCAAGCAGGTCGAATTCGACATCATGTATGGCGAAGGCGTTTCCAAGACGGGCGAGCTGGTCGATCTCGGCGTCAAGGCCGGTATCGTGGAGAAATCCGGTTCCTGGTTCTCCTACAATTCGCAGCGTCTTGGCCAGGGTCGCGACAATGCGAAACTGTTCCTCAAGGAAAATCCGGAAATCGCCAACGAGATCGAACTGGTGCTGCGCCAGAATGCCGGTCTCATCGCCGAGCAGATGCTCGACAAGGGGCCGGACGACATCGAGGACGATGGTCCGGACGCCGCCGAGGGCTGATCGCCGATTATCGCTTAGGGCTCTATCCGGTCACAGCGACGACAAACCCGCATCCAAGATCTGGCTGCGGGTTTTGTTTTTCTATGATGCCAGCCAGTACTGAGTTGCTGCTAGGCTGGTGCCAAACTGCTTCCCTCCCTCATGCTGAGCCTGTCGAAGCACGCATGGCGGTTGTGCGTGCTTCGACAGGCTCAGCATGAGGGAGGTTGAGCTGAACATCAGGGATTTTCTGGACAGGCAGCAGCCCTGTCGCTACAAGCGGTGCGTTCTGCCCCTTTATCATAGGAAGGGGCCAATTCCATTTCGGGCAATAGCAGGTCAGAAGGCAGTAAGATGAGTGGCGTCAACGAGATCCGGTCGACATTTCTGAACTATTTCAAGAAGAATGGCCATGAGATCGTGGCGTCGAGCCCGCTTGTCCCGCGCAATGATCCGACGCTGATGTTCACCAACGCCGGTATGGTCCAGTTCAAGAATGTTTTCACCGGCATTGAACAGCGCCCGTACAGCCGCGCCACGACCTCGCAGAAGTGCGTCCGCGCCGGCGGCAAGCACAATGACCTCGACAATGTCGGCTATACCGCCCGCCATCACACGTTTTTCGAGATGCTAGGCAACTTCTCCTTTGGCGACTATTTCAAGGAGGAGGCGATCTCGCTTGCCTGGAACCTGATCACCAAGGAGTTCGGCCTTCCCGCAGACAAGCTCACTGTCACCGTCTATCACACGGACGACGTGGCTTTTGACCTTTGGAAGAAGATCGCCGGTCTTCCTGAAGAGCGCATCATCCGCATCGCTACCAGCGATAATTTCTGGGCGATGGGCGATACCGGTCCTTGCGGGCCGTGCTCGGAAATCTTCTATGATCACGGCGCGGATATCTGGGGCGGTCCTCCCGGCAGTGCCGATGAGGATGGCGACCGCTTTATCGAGATCTGGAATCTCGTCTTCATGCAGTTTGAACAGGTGACGAAGGAACAGCGCATCGATCTGCCGCGTCCGTCGATCGACACCGGCATGGGGCTGGAGCGCCTTGCCGCGGTTTTGCAGGGCAAGCACGACAATTACGATATCGATCTGTTCCAGACGCTGATCCACGCCTCGGAAGAGGCGACCGGCGTCAAGGCTGAAGGACCGTTCCGCGCCAGCCACCGTGTTATTGCCGATCATCTGCGTTCGTCGAGCTTCCTCATTGCCGATGGCGTCCTGCCTTCCAATGAAGGTCGCGGCTATGTGCTGCGCCGCATCATGCGCCGCGCCATGCGTCACGCGCAGCTGCTTGGCGCCCGGGAGCCGTTGATGTATCGCCTGCTTCCGGCGCTGGTTCGCGAGATGGGCCAGGCCTATCCCGAGCTCATCCGCGCGGAATCGTTGATCTCCGAGACGCTGAAGCTCGAGGAAACCCGTTTCCGCAAGACGCTCGAACGCGGCCTTGGCCTGCTCGGCGAAGCAACGGAAACCTTAAGCGATGGCGACAGCCTCGACGGCGAAACAGCATTCAAGCTCTACGATACCTTCGGCTTCCCGCTCGACCTCACACAGGATGCGCTCCGCCAGCGCGGCATTTCCGTCGATACGGAAGGCTTTTCCGCCGCCATGGAGCGGCAGAAGGCCGAGGCGCGCGCCCACTGGTCCGGTTCGGGCGACGCGGCAACGGAGACCGTCTGGTTCTCCGTGCGTGACAAGGTCGGAGCGACCGAGTTTCTTGGTTATGAGACCGAGAAGGCGGAGGGCATCATCACTGCGCTGGTGCAGAATGGCGCGGTTGTAGACAGCGCCAGCGAGGGCGACGCCGTGTCCGTCGTCGTCAACCAGACGCCGTTCTATGGTGAATCCGGCGGCCAGCAGGGCGATACCGGCACCATCTCCGGCGAAGGCTTCACAGTGACCGTCACCGACACGCAGAAGAAGAACGATGGCGTTTTCGTTCATATCGGCACCGTCACCAAAGGGACGGTGAAGGTGGATGTGCCGGTCGAGCTCACGGTGGATCATGCGCGCCGTACCCGCATCCGTTCCAACCATTCGGCGACGCATCTGTTGCATGAGGCGCTGCGTGAAACGCTTGGCACCCATGTCGCGCAAAAGGGTTCGCTTGTCGCGCCCGACCGGCTGCGTTTCGACTTTTCGCATCCGAAGCCGATTTCGGACAAGGAGCTTGCTGTCATCGAGGATCTCGCCAATGAGATCGTCCTGCAGAATGCGCCGGTCACCACGCGTTTGATGGCCGTGGACGACGCCATTGCCGAGGGTGCGATGGCGCTGTTCGGTGAAAAATATGGCGATGAGGTGCGCGTGGTTTCCATGGGCACGGCGCTGCACGGCGAAAAGGCCGGCAAGAGCTATTCGACCGAGCTTTGTGGCGGTACGCATGTGCGCGCCACGGGTGATATCGGCTTGATCCGTGTTGTCTCCGAAGGGGCAGTCGCTGCGGGCGTCCGCCGCCTTGAGGCTCTGACCGGCGAGGCGGCCCGCCGCTACCTCGAAGAGCAGGATGAACGGGTCAAGGCAATCGCCGGCGTGCTGAAATCTGCACCCGCCGACGCGTTGTCGCGTGTCTCGGCGCTGATGGACGAGCGCCGCAAACTCGAACGCGAACTGACCGAAGCGCGCAAACAGCTGGCTTTGGCCGGCCCGGCTTCGGGCGGCGCACAGTCCGAAACCGTCAACGGCGTCTGCTTCATCGGCAAGGTGGTCAGCGGCGTCAATCCACGTGACCTTAAGCCGCTTGCAGACGATGCAAAGAAGACAGTCGGCTCCGGCGTTGTCACCTTCATTGGCGTATCGGATGATGGCAAGGCCAGTGCTGTCGTCGGTGTTACCGACGATCTCGTCGGCAAGTTCAGCGCCGTCGATCTCGTCCGCATTGCCTCGGCTGCACTCGGCGGGGCAGGCGGCGGCGGCCGTCCCGACATGGCACAGGCCGGCGGTCCGGATGGCTCCAGGGCCGAGGAAGCCGTGTCTGCCGTGCGCGAAGCATTGGCCGGATAGTTGCTTCAATCCAGCCGCGTGTATCGCGCGGCTGGAATCTATCTCAAGTTGTTATTGGTAATAGATTGGTGATTACGACTAAGTGTCTAGTTATAAATTATTGTTTTCGCCTGTATTGGCTGTATTATGTTGGTGGTGAAATAGTTTATTTAGATATACTTTTTTATATTATTTCATAATTTGCATAAATTAATCTTGACCTGAAAGCGCGTTGCGGAGAGGAGTGCTTCGGTTAGCTGGTAATTATTTGTCCAATGATGACGATTTTTTGTGCCGCGTCAAACGGCGGGTTGTTGCTTATTAATGCTTGGGAGATTGGCTCGGTGAGGCGCATCTTTGTTCTGCCGGCGCTTGCGATTGCACTTTGTTCATGCATCACGCAATCGGCAATTGTCAAAGACGTACACGTGGGTGATCAGATAGCTTACGGACCAGTTGTTACCGCCTATTACGCGATTTTTGAATTTTTGCAGATCAGACCGTTCTATTCGATGAAATCGGGATATGGCTTCGAGACCCGCTTCGCTAGCTATGGCAAGGCCTCTTTTGTTGAAGCTTGGAGCTTTGGCAAGCAGCTCGACTACAGCAAAGGTGTGTCGCAAAAGGCGATTTGCTTCCAGGCGCCGTGCATGATTGAGGAGACAGGGCTTGTCCTGGTAAACGAGACCGATTTTCTGGCAGCGGCGCAAAACGGTTTTGCTTTCGCGTTGGTAGGCAAGCTGCGAAGGATCAATGGGAAGGTATCGGCGCAAGCTTTTGGCGCGGTGCTGAAGCTCAAAAAACAGCTCGCGCCCGCTGCGTCAGCGGTTCAGATGATAGAGCCGCCTCCGAAGCCCTATCCGGATCTGGCTTTGGAATTGGATGCGAAATCGGGAGAGTTGCGTCCACGTGAACAGGTCCTGACCCTGGATTAGCCGGCGCGAAACCCTCGCGCTGCCGCGATATGCATCGGCGCAATGCTGTAGCGGTTCAGTCCCGCCATCACTGTTGGGTCGTTCTCGGCGAATTGTATTGCTTCATCATGGCTCAGCACTTCGAGGAGAACGATGCCGAACCAGCCGTCCGGGTCCTGCACCGGGCCATAGGCGAGAACGGTTCCCTCTTCGAAATATTCGCTGACATAGGTCACATGCTGGCGCATCAATTCCTGTTCGTCGTCGTCCATATCGTCGGCGAAGTTCGGGCGCGGCGGGATCAAGCGGAAAAAGAAATGCTGCGTCGTCATCGTTTCAGTCCCCTCTGTTCGATGTGCCGTGACGGTTCATCATACCGCAGGAACAGAGGACTTGCGATCCAGTAAATCTTTGCCGCTCCGCGGGGGCTATTTGCGCAGGGGATCCACTTCGCTTCTGATCAGTCCGCCAAGCCGCTGCATGCCTGTATCGATCGCTTCGGCGTCGGGCAGGGAGAAGTTCAGCCTTATCGTGTTTCTGCCGGTGCCATCGGCATGAAAAGCCGCACCCGGTACGAAAGCCACGCGGGTCTGCTCGATCGAACGGGCCAGCAGCGCCGCTCCATCCATATGGTCCGGCAGCGTCATCCAGACGAACCTGCCGCCTTCCGGCTTTGTCCATGTTACGCCGTCCGGCATATATCGTGCCAGGGCGTTGAGCATGTGATCGCGCCGTTGCCGGTAGTGCGTTCTGGCTTTCTCCACCTGCGCATCAAAATGGCGCTCCGCCACGTGGTGGATGACCATCTGGTTGATGGTCGGGCTGTGCAGGTCCGCCGCCTGCTTGATCAGGACCAGCTTGCTGATGACCGGTTGTGCCGCGCGGATCCAGCCTACACGCAAGCCGGGTGTCAGCGTTTTCGAGAAGCTGCCGGAATAGAGGACGCGTGTCCGGTCGATATGGCCTTCGCGCTCGATATCCAGCGCCAGCAATGAGGGCGCACTGTCTCCCTCGTAGCGCAGGGCGCGATAGGCGGCATCCTCGATCAGCGGAATATCGAGTTCATGCGCCAGTTCGACCAGCTTCATGCGATCGCTGCGGCCTATTGTTTCGCCGGTCGGGTTGGAAAAATCGCTGGTGAGATAGGCGAGTTTCACCTGGCCTCCCGCCGCCCGCGCGTTGGCCTTGTAGGCGTCAGGCGTCATGTTGCCGCCCTCGGGGATCAGGCGATCATAGTGCGGCTCATAGGCATTGAACGCCTGCAGCGCGCCGAGATAGGTCGGCCATGTGGTGAGGATCGTGTCACCCGGCGAAATGAACAGCTTGCCGAGATAGTCGAGAGCCTGTTGCGATCCGGTGGTGATGATGATGTTGTCGATCGTGCAGGCAACACCGAGCGTTGCCATGTGATGTACCAGCCATTGCCGTAGCGGCTTGTAGCCTTCGCTCACCGAATATTGCAGCGCTGCGTCCGCATTCTCGTGCAGCACTGCGCTATAGGCGTCCTTGATCGCATCTTTTGGAAACAGCGCCGGATCAGGAATGCCGCCAGCGAACGAGATGATGTCCGGCTGATCCAGCAGCTTCAACAGCTCACGAACTTCCGAAGCGCGCATCTTGCCGGTGCGTGCCGAATACCGGGCATCCCAGTCGCTCATTTCAATCCTCCGCAATTTGGTGAAGCACCCGACCGCAAATTCGTTATTATGTCAACAATGCTGTCGTATATTTGCGCATTTTACTTCATAAAAAAGCCCCGGCGAACCGGGGCTTTTTTCTATGCATCACGTGCCGGATCAGGCCGCCATGGCTTTCGACAGGTTTTCGTTGATCTTGTCGAGGAAGCCTGTGGTCGACAGCCAGGGCTGATCCGGGCCGATCAGCAGCGCCAGATCCTTGGTCATGTAGCCGGCTTCAACCGTATCCACGCAAACTTTTTCTAAGGTATGACTGAAGCGCTCGAGCTCCGCATTGCCGTCGAGCTTGGCGCGGTGCGCAAGGCCGCGCGTCCAGGCGAAGATCGAGGCGATGGAGTTGGTCGAGGTCTCTTCGCCCTTCTGGTGCTGGCGGTAGTGGCGGGTCACGGTGCCGTGTGCGGCCTCCGCTTCAACGGTCTGGCCGTCCGGCGTCATCAGCACGGAGGTCATCAGGCCGAGCGAGCCAAAGCCCTGCGCCACGATGTCGGACTGCACGTCGCCGTCATAGTTCTTGCAGGCCCAGACATAGCCGCCGGACCATTTCAGAGCCGAAGCCACCATGTCATCGATCAGGCGATGTTCATAGGTGATCTTCTTTGATGCGAACTTGTCCTTGAATTCGGCGTCGAACACTTCCTGGAAGATATCCTTGAAGCGGCCGTCATAGGCCTTGAGGATGGTGTTCTTGGTCGACAGATAGCAGGGCACGCCACGATTATAGGCATAGTTGAACGAGGCGTGGGCGAAATCGCGGATCGAGTCGTCCAGATTGTACATGGCCATCGCAACGCCGGCGCCCGGCGCATCATAGACTTCGTGTTCGATGGTCTCGCCATCGTCGCCGACGAACTTGATTGACAGCTTGCCCTTGCCGGGGAACTTGAAATCAGTGGCGCGGTACTGGTCGCCGAAGGCATGACGACCGACGATAATTGGCTGCGTCCAGCCTGGAACCAGGCGGGGAACATTCTTTGCAATGATCGGCTCGCGGAAGATGACGCCGCCGAGAATGTTGCGGATCGTGCCGTTGGGCGACTTCCACATCTTCTTCAGGCCGAATTCCTCAACGCGCTGTTCGTCCGGGGTGATTGTCGCGCATTTGACGCCGACGCCATATTGCTTGATCGCATTGGCTGCATCGATCGTCACCTGATCGTTGGTGGCATCGCGGTGCTCGATCCCGAGGTCGTAATATTTCAGGTCGATGTCGAGGTAAGGATGGATCAGCTTTTCCTTGATATATTGCCAGATGATGCGAGTCATCTCGTCGCCATCAAGCTCGACGACCGGATTTGCAACCTTGATCTTTGCCATGGAGTGTCAGCCTCTTTTTTGCTGCGTCTGGGAGTGTCAGCATGGGATTAAAGTGAGGGTTCGCGCCCCTATAGCACCGCGATTGCAGAACGCAAAGCGAGGCTGTGGTGGTTTGGAATAAACTTTCAGAATATTCAAGATACGAGCCTTTATCGCTGGCAATGCTGCTGTGCGTGGTTCGACGGGGCTCACCATGAGGGAGTTGGATTGATTGCATGCCCAAGGCCGCTGCCGCATAGCCAGTGGTTAGAAGACACTTGGCTCCCCTGCAAATCGCCTACCTCCCTCATGGTGAGCTTGTCGAACCACGCACAGCGCCATTGCCCATCAAAAAGACGCGGGCTATGAGGACACCAAAAGAGTTCAAGGATAAAAAAATGGCCGGTACAGACAGACAGCGCGCCCTGATTGCCGAGGGCCCGGCGATCATTCTGGTGGAACCGCAACTGCCGGAGAATATCGGCATGGTGGCGCGGGCGATGGCAAATTTCGGTCTGGCGGAGCTGCGCCTGGTCAAGCCGCGCGAGGAATTCCCCAACGACAAGGCGCGTTCTGCCGCGAGCCGTGCCGATCATATCATCGATGCGGCGCAGGTCTTCGATGACCTGCCATCGGCGATCAAGGATTTGCATTTCGTCTATGCGACCACGGCGCGCGAGCGTGATGCCTTCAAGCAGGTGCGCGGCCCTGTCGAGGCAGGCCAGGCCCTGCGCCAACGCTTCAACAATGGCGAGAAGACCGGCATTCTTTTTGGGCGGGAGCGCTTCGGCCTCAATAATGACGAAGTCAGCCTTGCGGATGAGCTCGTGACCTTTCCGGTCAATCCGGCGTTCTCGTCGCTGAACATTGCACAGGCGGTTTTGCTCATGTCCTATGAGTGGATGAAGTCAGGTCTGGAGAAGCATACCGACACGGCTTTTCGTGGTCCCGAACTTGAGCCCGCGCCAAAGGAACAGTTGCAGGGCTTTTTCAACCACCTCGAAGACGCCTTGCAGGCGCGCGGTTATTTCCGGCCGATGGCGCGCAAGGAGATCATGGTCAACAATCTGCGCGGCGTACTCACACGGGCAGGCTTTTCCGATTCCGAACTGAAACTCCTGCGCGGCGTTCTTGTCTCGCTCGATTATTTCAGTCCCAAGACTCCGCGCGGCTCCGGTGCGCCGGAAGGGCGCAAGCGCGAGAAACCACCGGCGAAGAAAATCAGCGGGGATATGCCGAGCGATGAGTGAAGCAGCAGCGGACCGGCCAATCATCGTCTTCGACAGCGGGATTGGCGGCCTGACCGTTTTGCGCGAGGCGAGGGTGCTGATGCCGGACCGGCGGTTCGTCTATATCGCCGATGATGCCGGGTTCCCCTATGGGGAATGGGAGGAGGGCGCCCTGTGTTCCCGCATCGTCGACATGTTCGCGGGCCTCATCGCCGAGCACAACCCGGAGATTGCGATCATCGCCTGCAATACGGCCTCGACGCTGGTACTCGATGATCTTCGCAAGGCCTATCCGGCTGTACCGTTCGTCGGCACCGTTCCCGCGATCAAGCCGGCCGCCGAGCGCACCTCGTCGGGCTTCGTCAGCGTGCTGGCGACACCGGGCACCGTCAAGCGCGCCTATACGCGCGATCTCATCCAGTCTTTCGCCACGAAGTGCCATGTGCGCCTTGTCGGCAGCCAGAATCTGGCTGCCATGGCCGAAGCGCATATTCGCGGCGACCACATCGATGACGAAGCCATCGCCAAGGAAATCGCGCCGTGCTTCTATGAGAATGGCGGCGACCGTACCGATATCGTCGTCCTTGCCTGCACGCATTATCCCTTTCTCGCCAATGTCTTCCGGCGCCTTGCACCCTGGCCGGTGGACTGGCTCGACCCGGCCGAGGCGATAGCCCGCCGGGCGCTGTCACTGCTCAAGCCGAACGGCACCGGTGCCGAGCCCGAACATGGTGACGACATCGCCATCTTCACCTCGGGCAATCCGGATTTCTCGACAAGGCGGCTCATGCAGGGTTTCGGGCTGGATACGGCATGATTGCCTAACAATAGGTCATGCAAGCTGGGGCGGTAAAAAAAATAGACAAATTGCGACTATCGTCGAATTGACCGCACAACCTGCCGCCGCCAAAAGTTGCTTTTTGAGATTTTCAGAGAGCACCTATGAATTTTCGTTATTTATTGCTTGCGGCCGTCCTTGGCCTTTCCGCCTGCAATGGCTCGGACTCTTCGACGAAAAACAACGAAGCGGATAGCACTTTTTCCGACTTGGAGAATGCGAAGAAAGAGCTGGGCAAGCTCAATGAGCAGATCACTGCCGGTCTGGACGCGCTTGCCGATATTCGCGGCGACCATATCGACGATGAAGCCATTCGGACAGAAATCGCGCCGTGCTGCCATGACAAGGGCGGCCACCGCGCCGATATCGTCATCCTCGCCTGCACGCATTATCCCTTCCCCGTCAATGTCTCCCGGCGCCTTGCGGCTTGGCCGATCGACTGGCTCGATCCGGTAAGACCGCCCTCAGGGGTTTCGGCCAGAAATCGATCAGACCCCTCAGTCGCCGCCAGCCAGGACGATGGCGAAGAATATTCGTCGCGCCAGCAATCAGAGCGAAGTACGACTTTCGCTTAATAGACAGCACATCTCATAGTTGTGTATCGTCTGCATAGTAAAACCATACCGTGTATCTTGACCATCCTGCTTGTGCCCTTTTTCGCGATGGTTGCTCCAGGGCTGCCCTTTCACGTCGTCTCTTTTTTGTCCAGTTACCGTAATCCATTGATTAATAAATGTTTTTTAATTTGGAGGTTGTGATGAAATACTGGATTCTGTTCGTTTCTGCATTGCTTTTGCTGACTGCCTGCGATGGTGATTCCGGCAACACCAACGCCGTTAGTACGTTTGTGACGCCTGATGCCGATCCACAGATCAATGCTGCGGGAGATTCAGGGACAGATTCGACGGTCGACGTCCCGACCGAGACCAATCCAGAGGTCGATGCTGGCGGCAAGGCGACAGGTTTGACGATCAAAGCTGTTGCTCTTGTCCCACCCGAGGACCACATGCTGGAAGACAGGAATGTTTATAGCGCCGCGCCGGATGCGAGCCTTCCGCCAGCTGCTGTTGACGAGACGCCGGCTGTCAAGAATCACCAGATCATGATCAACGGCAAGCTGGTGAAATTCACTGCCTCTGCCGGCCATCTCATTGCCTATGCTCCGAAAGATCCCAAGAACCCGGCCGCGAAAGTTGAAAAGGCATCCATGTTCTATATGGCCTACACCCGGGAGGACTTGCCGAAGGAAAATCGCCCGGTGACGTTCCTCTGGAATGGTGGCCCGGGATATTCCTCGGCTTGGCTGCATCTGGGCTCGTGGGCGCCGAAGCGGCTCAAGACAGGTGCTTCCGATGTTGCCCAGGGAAGTCTGAAGAGCGGGACGAAAGGCTTTTCGTGGATCGATAATGCAGAAACGTTGCTCGAAAAGACCGACCTGGTGTTTGTCGATCCGCCTGGAACGGGGTTGTCGCAGGCCATTGCACCTTACAAGAACAGCGACTTCTGGGGCATGGAGGCCGATGCGCGGGTCAATCGCGACTTTGTCGTGCGCTTCGTCAATCATTATGGTCGGCAGAGCTCGCCGAAATATCTTTATGGCGAATCCTATGATGGCATCCGCCTGCCTATCATCGCCAACCTGCTCGTCGCTGCGGGAAGCGGCAATTTCGACCCTGATAAAAGCGGAAGGAAGCCCGTCGCTCTGTCAGGGCTCGTGTTGGGTTCACCGATTCTCGACTTGGCTACGAATTGCAGCCAGAGCGCGGATATCAGCTGTGCGGGATATCTGCCATCTCACGCCATGGCGGCCGACTACCACGGGAAGACAAAACGTCGGGCGAAAGCGACCGCACTGGAATACATTGATACGTTACGAACTTTTGTCACCGAAAAGTACAATCCTGCGCGGAAAATTTGGTACACGCCAGCGCTCGTGAGGGCCAAGGCTATTTATGCCGAAGCCAATCGCCAATACAATACGTTGACCGGCAGTTGGCCGAACGCTGCCTCGCAGGAAGCGAAGAGAAAAGCCACCGAACTCGCAAACTTGCTGATTGCCATCCCGGCGGAGCGGGACAGCTTTATCACAGACTTCACGACTGAGCCGGTTGACACGCTTGAGCAATTTGTCGCCAGCGCCAAACAGGAGGTCGAGAAAGCCTTGACGCTGGCGTGGCGGCCCTATGCACAGACGCCGGCTGGTTTGAACTTCTTCAAGGAAATGACGAGCATCACCGGGCTCTATGCGGATTGGCTGTATGAATTTGAAGTGTCTCCGGTTCAATTCCCGAACAAACTTGTTCCGGGCTCAAACCTCGGTTTCTTTGACGCTCGGGCGAAACTCACCGACTTTGGCAGCCCTGCCGCTGCGCTATATACCGGGGCAGGGTTTGATGATGCAATAAAGACTGCCCTGCCTGAGATGTTCAACTATCACAACGCTTCGCGCTATATACTGCGCGACGCCAGCATGCGCAGCAGTTGGAAATTCGAGCGCGAGCACAAGCTGCAGCCCTTCAGAACCGGACTTCCGGACCTGGTCGCGACTTTGAAGAGGGACCCGGCAGTAAGGGCGCTTGCCCTGCACGGTTACTATGACCTGCTGACGCCGTTTCACCAGACAGAGCTCGATCTTGCCGGCGCCGGCTTGGCAGGCAGCGTCCCGGTCGAACTCTACGAAGGCGGGCACACGTTTTTCGATGATGACACGGCACGCGCTCAAGCAAAAAAAACGCTCGATGCGTTCTACGATGGTCGGCGCGCGGACGCTGCCACGCCGGCTGTCATATTACACTAATGGTCCGATACTGACATTCGCATCCCATTTGCAGGACCTTTTTGCGAATGTCAGAATCAAAGGACTACCAGGCTTGTCAAACGACTTCAATTCCGGCGATGGCGGTGTCTTTGCCGGAATTGCTCCCCTCGGCTCGTCCACCCAATTCCTTCCTGATCACCGGCGCGACCTTGGTGCCATATAGCTCGATGGCCTTCAGCGTGTTCGCATGCGGCAGGCTGCCGAGGTCGATTTGCAGCATGAAGCGGTCGTGCTGGAAATAGCTGTGCTGCAGCATGATCTTGTCAATGATCTCCTGCGGGGAGCCGACCAGCAGCGCGCCGCGCGGCGTCCGTCCGGCCTCGTACTGGGCGCGATTGCTCGGCGGCCAGCCACGCTCGCGGCCGATCTTGTTCATCACCACCTCGTATGACGGCCAGTATTCGTCAGACGCGGCTTGCGAATTCTCCGCGATATAGCCATGCGAATTGATGCTGACTTTCAACGTTTCCGGCGCATGTCCTGCCTTGGCGCCCGACTTGCGATAAAGTTCCACCAGCGGCGCAAAGCGATGCGGTTCGCCGCCAATGATCGCCACGGCAAGCGGCAGGCCGAGCGTTCCGGCGCGCACCGCCGATGCCGGCGTGCCGCCGACGGCGATCCAGACGGGCAGGGGATTCTGCAGCGGCCGCGGGTAAACGGCGAGATTGTCGATCGGCGCGCGAAAACGGCCGCTCCATGTCACGCGTTCGTTGGCGCGTAGTTTCAGGAGCAGGTCGAGTTTTTCGGCAAATAGTTCGTCGTAATCGTTGAGGTCATAACCGAACAGCGGAAAGGACTCGATAAATGAGCCACGCCCGGCCATGATTTCGGCGCGACCGGAGGAGATCAGGTCGAGCGTCGCATATTCCTGGAACACACGGACCGGATCGTCGGAGCTCAGCACCGTTACTGCGCTGGTCAGTCTGATGTTCTTCGTCCGCGAGGCGCCGGCCGCCAATGCAATAGCCGGGGTCGAGATGACGAAATCAGGGCGATGGTGTTCGCCGATGCCGAACACGTCGAGCCCGACCTCATCGGCGAGCACCATCTCTTCGATGAGGTTCTGCATACGCTGATGCGCGCTGATAGCGATGCCGGTCGCAGGATCAGGGCTCATGCCTGCAAATGTATAGATACCGAGTTCCATGGTCATACCTTGCGTTGAACTTTGCTGCATAATTAAGGGCAGGATGACGCCATGGGAAGAACGCACGTTGCGGTTGCCAAGGCACTAAAAGGAAACCGGGCTGGGGCGATGAGTTTACTGGCTGGGATTGCTGCTGTGCGTGGTTCGACAAGCTCACCATGAGGGAGGTTGGCGTTTTAAGAGAGCTAGAAACTGAGAGCTGCGCTCTACTATCTCCCTCGAAATGCTCCTACCTCCCTCATGGTGAGCTTGTCGACCACGCACAGCAGCAGACCGTCTCCCGGTTGTTAAACCCGGGAGACGACGGTCACCTCAATAGCCCACGGTAAAACGCTCTCGGCTATACTTCGGCGATTCTGCCTCATCCACAATCGCCACGGCCAGATCGCTGGCGCTGATCGCGCTGTTGCCCTCTGCGTCGAACACCGGGCTGTCCTTGCCGAGCCGGTATTTGCCTGTCCTCGGTCCGGGTGCCAGATGGAAAGGCGGCGACACGAAGCTCCAGTCGAGTCCGGTCTCGTCGCGCAAGTCATTCAGCGCCTGGCGTGCGCCTAGTGCGCCTTCTTTGTACTCTGCCGGAAAACCTTCGCCATCGACAAATTGCGTGCCATCGGGCGCATAAAGGCTGCCGGCGCCGCCGATGACGATCAGCCGGCTGATCCCCGCCTGCTTCGTTGCCGCGGTGATCGATTTGCTGGCGGCGATATGGACTGCCTTGATGTCCGGGTTGGTCCAGCCGGGATTATAGGCGGAGATGACGATGTCATGGCCTTTGAGTTTGGCTGCGAGGTCGGAGGTGTTGGTTGCATCGGCTTCGACGGCTGTAACGCCCTTCAGCTTTTCCACCTTGTCCGGGCTGCGCACCAGCGCTGTGACGCTGTCGCCGCGCGCAGCGGCTTCCCTCAAAATCTCGCTGCCAACAAAGCCGGTGGCGCCGATCAACGCAATTTTCATGACATGCTCCTTTGATGCGGGTATGCATCGTTTTCTGGTTACCAATAATAACCATGTATGCTAGAAGCAGCACGGCGAGAAGTACGCACTTTTTCCGTTTCAGGGCACATGGAAGTAACCGCTAGAATTGCGTAAAGATCGAGCTGGATGAGAGGCTAATATGAGTATTCATGCGAAGACCGAGGGCAAGACACCCCTGCTTGAATCGATGCCGGCCATGCAATCGGATGGTGCAGGCGGCTGCCCGATGCGCGAGGTGCTGGATATTGTCGGCGACTCCTGGAGCCTCCTGACGCTGATCAACCTGCAGTCCGGTCCGCGCAGGTTCAACGTGCTTCGCCGCATGATAGAAGGCATAT
This sequence comes from Phyllobacterium zundukense, assembly GCF_025452195.1. Taxonomy (NCBI): domain Bacteria; kingdom Pseudomonadati; phylum Pseudomonadota; class Alphaproteobacteria; order Hyphomicrobiales; family Phyllobacteriaceae; genus Phyllobacterium; species Phyllobacterium zundukense. Next base: position 2,681,296 of record NZ_CP104973.1, read on the forward strand.
CGCAGCGCATGCTTACCGTGACGCTGCGCTCGCTCGAGCGCGATGGTCTCGTCAGCCGTACCGTCAAGCCGACATCACCGCCGGAAGTTACCTACGCCTTGACCGATATCGGCCATTCGATTGCCGTGCCGGTGGGCGCGCTCGGCGAATGGGCTGCTGCCAACCGCGATCACCTGCGCGCCGCGCGCAAGGCGTTTGATGAGGCGAAGAAAGACTAGGTGTGCGTGGTTCGACAAGCTCACCATGAGGGATGTGGGTGCCTCTGAGGAAATCCGGCATGCTAAGTGTTCTAGGCTCCCTCAAATCAGCCCAACTCCCTCATGGTGAGCTTCATCCTGAGCCTGTCGAAGGGCGAACCACGCACCACAATTTTGGAACCCCCACCCATGCTCCGCGTTTCCTCACCTGTGCAACATTTCTCAGGGAGAATGACAATGCCTGCCAAATCCCAGGCCCAGCAAAAGGCGGCTGGTGCGGCGCTTTCAGCAAAGCGCGGCGATACCAAGAAGAGCGAGCTCAAGGGCGCTTCCAAGGGCATGTATGAATCAATGAGCGAAAAGCAGCTGGAAGAATTCGCAGAAACCGATCGCAAGAGCCTTCCAAAGAAGAAGTCAACCAAACACTGATCGGAATTCAAACTCGGGGCGCCGCTGCTACTGGCAGATGCGCGCCTCACATTTTCTTCCATGACAGCCGAGATCGAGATGCAGATTGCCCTGATGGGCGGCATCGCCGTCCGGACCGATCACCGTCATGAAACGGTCGCAACTCGCCTTGTGCAACGCCCGCCAGAAGGTCTGTTCCTCCGGCTTGCCCCTCCAGCCTGAACCAAGTTCCGTCGTCTTGCCGTTCTTGAACTTGAAGGACACGATATCGACTGCGTTGGCAAACGCGTGTTCCGAAACGCGGCCCTTGTGGCCATTATTGACTTTGCGGCACTGGTAGTCGGACCCCGTGGTTATGCTTTCGATCTCTGCACCAAAGTTCGCCTGCGCATCTTTTTGCACCTCGACTACCCAATTCGCCAACGATCCTGCCATCGCGCAATTCGTTGTGATCGGCGCCGTCAGTTTCACCGGATTGTCCTTGCCAATGGCCGTGATTTTCAATGGCGAACGCTCGCCGCACATACCCTCGGACAGGGGCGAAATGATTTCGCCCTTGACCTCGCCATTCATCAGGGCAGGGCAGGCATTCTGGTAGACCCGGTCGGGCGAGATCGAAGGATCGGCCTTTTCGACGCTTTCCTCATGATCGTCCCTGCCGGCCGCGCCCTCTTTGGGCAGAGGATTCGGGCCGAGCTGTTCGTCCGGCTTTGGCGGCTCCTTGGGTTTCTCTGCCGGTTTGGTCTCCGGGATTGGCTTTTGTTCGGGCAGGGGCGTCGTCTGCGGATCCGCTTTCTGTATCTCGTCGGCAGGCTTCTCGGCGGGTTTGGGCGCGTCCGGCGCGGCTGCGCGGGGATTGTCCATTGGCAGAGGCGGAACAGCGGGCAGGGCAACAAGCGGCGATCGCGGAGGCCGGACAATTCTTGCCCGGTGTCCACGTCTGTGCCGCGCGTCCGCATCGTCGCTGGAACTGATAAGGACTGTGCTTGCAATAATGGCTGTGAGGGATAGAAGGACGAGTGCTGGAATCCGCGACTGCCGCGAGAATAGGGTCATTATCTGGCGCTACTCCTGTTGAGCGTCCACCCTAACGTGTGAAACACGGCATCGGTTTCAATTTATATGATCCGCTGAAACATGCGGGTTGGCACCGGAGCGCAGAAAAACGCCATTTGCAGGCCGTCAGAGCGTGAATACGAACAGGCCCTGGCTTGACATCATGAAACCTTCACACTAGAAGCCACCCCAGCGCAGGGCTTGAAAGAGCTCTGCGTTTCATTTGACGTGTCCCGTGAGTGATCTCGCAAAGCGTGCGTGGGTCATTCTGTCAGTCTTCGAAAACGGAAGGCAGAGGAGGGCGCGTTTCCTTGAACCCGGGTCTTAAGCTCGAGGTTTGGTTTGTTTGAAAGGAAATGCGATGAGCAAGCGCAGATCGTCCAAGTATAAAATCGACCGCCGTCTTGGCGAAAACATCTGGGGCCGTCCGAAGTCCCCGGTCAACCGCCGTGAATATGGCCCCGGCCAGCACGGCCAGCGCCGCAAGAGCAAGCTCTCCGATTTCGGTGTGCAGCTGCGCGCAAAGCAGAAGCTCAAGGGCTTCTACGGCGACATTTCGGAAAAGCAGTTCCGCAAGACCTATGAAGAAGCCGCTCGCCGCAAGGGCGACACCGGCGAACAGCTCATCGGTCTGCTCGAGTCGCGTCTGGATGCGATCGTGTACCGCGCCAAGTTCGTTCCGACGATCTTCGCAGCGCGTCAGTTCGTCAACCACGGCCATGTCAACGTCAACGGCCGCCGCACCAACATCCAGTCCTACATCTGCAAGGCTGGCGATGTGATCGAAGTGCGCGAAAAGTCGAAGCAGCTCGTGATCGTTCTGGAAGCCGTTCAGCTGGCTGAACGCGATGTTCCTGAATATCTCGAAGTCGATCACAACAAGATGGTTGCCAAGTACAACCGCGTTCCGGCCTTCTCCGATGTGCCTTACGCTGTACAGATGGAACCGAACCTGGTTGTCGAATTCTATTCGCGTTAATCAGTATTGAGTTTTAAAAGAAGCCGCCGGAGAAATCCTGGCGGCTTTTTTGTTGTCCTAATCGGAGCCCAGAAATGGCCGATCTTCAAGCAATCGTCGACAGCGTCTATTACGATCTTTCGGATAGGATCGGCGAGGGCAAGCTTGCCGACTATATTCCGGAACTCGCGACCGTCGATCCGAAGCAGTTCGGCATTGCGCTGGTCACTGTCGATGGCCAGACCCATGCGGCAGGCGATACCGAAACGGCCTTCTCGATCCAGAGTATCTCGAAGGTTTTCACGCTGACCCTCGCACTCGGCAAGATCGGCGACGGGTTGTGGAAGCGCGTCGGGCGCGAGCCGTCGGGCAATGCTTTCAACTCCATCGTCCAGCTCGAGCAGGAAAAAGGCAAACCGCGCAATCCCTTCATCAATGCCGGAGCGATCGCTGTCGCGGATGTGGTTCTGGCCGGCCATTTGCCGAAGGAGGCCATTGGCGAGATTGTGCAATTCATCCGGCATCTCGCCGACGATGAGAGCATCGCCATCGACCAAAATGTCGCCCGCTCGGAGACGCAGACCGGCTACCGCAATGTGGCGCTCGCCAATTTCATGAAAGCCTTCCGCAATCTCGACCACCCGGTAGAACATGTGCTCGGCGTCTATTTTCATCACTGCGCCATCGCCATGTCGTGCCGCCAGCTTGCGCATGCGGGGCTTTATCTCGCTTCGGCCGGGCGCAATCCGCTCAATGGCGGCAGCGTGGTTTCGGCAAGCCGTGCGCGCCGTATCAATGCGCTCATGCTGATGTGTGGCCACTATGACGGCTCAGGTGATTTCGCCTATCGCGTCGGCCTGCCGGGCAAGAGTGGCGTTGGTGGCGGCATTCTTGCCACCGCCCCCGGCAAAGCCTCGATCGCGGTATGGTCACCGGGTCTGAACGAAGTTGGCAATTCGCAGCTCGGCTCGGCGGCACTGGAGCTTCTGGCGCAGCGCACTGGCTGGTCGGTGTTCGGGCAGTAGAGCGCTTGCAGGTGTTGACTGAAATGCCCCCCACCCCGGCGCTTCGCGCCGACCCTCCCCACGTTGGGGGAGGGTGAAGGAAAGGCTCTCACCTCCCCCTCTGATGGGGGAGGTCGCGGCGAAGCTGCGGGTGGGGGTGATTTCCATGAAGCGCTCTAGAAGAGCTTGCGTTGCCGTTGTTTGCGATGCAATGAAAGCGCCATGAGGTGTTCACATGACCATTCATGACCAGGAATTGACCGATGCTGCCGGCTGTCACCCGATGTTTCTCGTCGTGCCATCCAGTGTGGAGTTCAACAAGCTGCGCAAGCGGCTGTTGCGCAACACGCGGCAGGCGCTGGAAGATTTCGCCATGGTCAAGCCGGGCGAGCGCTGGCTCGTCGGGCTTTCCGGCGGCAAGGATTCCTATGGGCTGCTGGCGCTGCTGCTCGATCTCAAATGGCGCGGCTTGCTGCCGGTGGAGCTCCTCGCCTGCAATCTCGATCAGGGCCAGCCGAATTTCCCCAAGCACATCCTGCCGGATTTTCTCAAAGCAAACGGCATCGAGCACCGCATCGAATACAAGGACACCTATTCGATCGTCACGGAGAAGGTGCCGGAAAACCAGACCTATTGTTCGCTGTGTTCCCGGCTCAGACGCGGGCATCTCTATCGCGTGGCGCGGGAGGAGGGCTGTTCGGCGCTGGTGCTCGGCCACCACCGCGAGGATATCCTCGAGACGTTCCTGATGAACCTTTTCCATGGCGGGCGCCTTGCCGCCATGCCGCCGAAGCTGCTCAATGACGAGGGCGATCTCATGCTGCTGCGCCCGCTGAGCTACTGTGCCGAGGATGATCTGGAGAAATTTGCCGCGGCCATGCAGTTCCCGATCATTCCTTGCGACCTGTGCGGCAGTCAGGATGGGCTGCAGCGCAACATGATGAAGGCGATGCTGGCCGATATCGAAAAGCGTATGCCCGGCCGCAAGGAGATCATGATCCGTGCGCTGGCAAACACGCGCCCGAGCCACCTGCTGGACCGGAAGATCTTTGATTTCGCCGGGCTAATGGCGGGTTAGGAAGCACTTTTCGCGATCAGGGGAATAGTTTTACGATGGCCGCGACGGCGGCAATCGTCGCCACGGATGTCCCGAAGAAGAATGCCCCCATCCGCACGGTAAGGCGAAGCGTCAGCAGCTCCAGAGCAGTGTTCAGATCAGATTTGGTTACCAGTTCGGGCATGATGAAATCCCTTGCGGCTTCTGCTTGCGCTTTGGCATGGACGGGACTGATTCCGCCCTGTTCCAGGCGTATCGCATAACCCAGAGTATCAAATGAAATTGTCATAGTCAGCCCTTCAAGATACCCGAATGTTAGGCGACAGGTTGGATGTCAGCAATTCAACCAAAGTTGAAAATGCAATTGAAGCAATGGCATGTGCGTGGTTCGACAAGCTCACCATGAGGGAGGTTGCTGGACGCAGAAAGCCTTTTCTGCAAAGCTCCACCACGACGGGACTACCATCTTGAAACCCCACTCACCTCCCTCATGGTGAGCTTGTCGAACCACGCACATGGCAGTTGTGCCAATGTTTGGTGCAAACGGTGACCACAATCGCTCAAATCGGCTTGTTGTGCGGCTGGAACAGCTTGCCTCGTTCAGCGATCAGCACAAACACCAGACCGATCAGCGACAGCACGAAGAACCCGGTAACCAGGGGCAGGGTCGTGCCGTTGTAAGCCTGGCCGATCAGCGCGCCGATAAGGCCGCCGCCGGCCGTACCCATGAAGCCAAGCACTGACGATGCCGTGCCAGCCACGTGTCCAAGCGGCTCCATCGCCAGCGAATTGAAGTTGGAGCCGATCCAGCCAAACTGGAACATCGCCAGCGAAAACAGCAGGAGATAGAGCACGAATGGTGTCGGATGCGGCCCGAAAAGCGTCAGCAGCAGCCACACGCCATTGATCGTCATGAAAGCAAGCAGCGCGCCATGCGACAGGCGCCGCATGCCGAAGCGGCCGACGAAGCGCGAATTCATGAACGACGAAAACGACATGGTTATCGCAACGACGGAGAAGGCCAGCGGGAACCACACGCCGAGATGATAGATCTCGACATAGATCTGCTGCGCCGAATTGATGAAGCCGAACATCGCGCCGAAGATGAACGCACTCGCCAGGGCATAGCAAAGGGCGACCCGGTTGGTCAGTACGATCTTGAATGCACGTGCAACCGACAGAACAGTAAATGGACGCCGATCCGTAGGGTCCATTGTCTCTGGCAGGCGCAGATACATCCAGATCGCTACCAACGTTGCCATCAGCGCCATGAAGATGAAAATCAGCCGCCAGTCACCGAACAGCATGACGACCTGACCCGTTCCTGGCGCAATAACCGGAACGATCATGAATACCATCATGATCAGCGACATGGCTTCAGCCATCTGCCGGCCGCCATAGACGTCACGCACGATGGAAATGGCGATGACGCGGGTTGCGGCGGAGCCGATGCCCTGCAGTGCCCGGAAGAACAGAAGTGCGCCGAAGCTCGGGACGAAGACACACGCCATTGCCGAAGCGATATAAATGAGCAGGCCGCAGAAAATCGGCACCTTGCGGCCAAAGCGATCCGATAGCGGGCCGAAGAACAGCTGCGCCACCGAGAAACCGAGCAGATAGGCCGAAATCACATACTGCCGATGGTTTTCACTGCTGATGCCAAGCGCCGCGCCGATCTGCTGCAAGGCCGGTAGCATGACATCGATAGCCATGGAATTGACCGCCATCAACATCGCCATCAGGCTGATGAATTCGACTTTACCCATTCCCTGTAGGCGTGAGGGAGCGGTATTGGCAGAGGCATCCATTTCCGAGTGCTTTCTGGATTTGAAAAACAAACAAAGACAAAGGCGTCGGAACGGCCGACGCCTTTAACATGAAGATTCCGGATGAGACCGGAACCAATTGGAATTAAAGCGTAATCAGGCGGCCTTGGTGGCAACGCCCTTTTCGCTGAGGAGAGCCTGCAATTCACCCGCCTGGAACATTTCGCGGATGATATCGCAACCGCCGACAAATTCACCCTTCACATAAAGCTGCGGGATGGTCGGCCAGTTGGAATAGTCCTTGATACCCTGGCGCAGTTCATTGGAAGAAAGAATGTTCACGCCTTTATAGTCGACACCGATATAATCAAGGATCTGCACGACCTGACCGGAGAATCCGCATTGCGGAAAGCCTGGGGTGCCCTTCATGAAAAGGACGACGTCGTTGCTCTTCACTTCATTGTCGATGAATTCGTTGATACCGCTCATTTAAGGTTCCTTTCGCGGCCGCGAGGGAGGAATCACGGCCAGAAAAACGCTTTGAGGCCAATCTACCTCAATTCTTTGCCCAGAAAAAGCACGATGGGCGCGCGAACGCAAGTAACTTGTCTGTAGTAGATGGTGCGTTGTGCGTGGTTCGACCAGCTCACCATGAGGGATGCTGTGCGCTGTTTTTCGCCACGCTCCACGACTTGGTTCCCTGCAATCAGCCCACCCCCCTCATGGTGAGCTTGTCGAACCACGCATCGTGGATACTGCCAAGCGCCGTTAATCCGGCGCGCTGGTCTGCAAGGCGAGGGCGTGCAATACCCCGCCCATATTGCCTTTCAGCGCATCATAGACCATCTGGTGCTGCTGAACGCGTGACTTGCCGCGAAAGCTTTCCGCGACGACTTCGGCGGCGTAATGGTCGCCATCGCCAGCCAGATCGCGAATGGTTACTTTCGCATCCGGAATGGCGTCCCGAATCATCTTTTCGATATCGCGCGCGTCCATTGCCATGTCGTTCTCTCCTCAGGCGGCCTGTGTTTTTTCGTCCGCCTGACCACTCATATAGTCAGGGAACCACGATTCGTGGGCTTTTGTCAGGTCGGCTATAGATATGGCGAGCAGGCGTCCAATCGTCAATGTGTTGCCGCCAACTGTACCAAGGTTGCGGAATGGAACCCCGGAACCTTCCGCGTTGAGCATGACGAGTTTTGCCATGTCAGGGGCAACCGCCACGACGTAGCGGGCCTGGTCCTCACCGAACAACAGCGCATGCGGCGCGGTTTCGCCAATTTCCACATTCGCACCTTTGCCGGAGGCCATGCACATCTCGCTGAGCGCTATGGCAAGACCACCATCGGATAGATCGTGGCAGGCGCTCACCTGGCCGTTGCGAATGGCGGAGCGGATGAAGTCGCCATTGCGCTTTTCGACGCCGAGATCGACGCTGGGAGCAGGGCCGTCTGCCCGCCCATGCAGATCGCGAAGATAGATCGACTGGCCGAGATGCGTGCCGTCGCCGCCGACGAGGATCAGCACATCACCATCGCGCATGCCGCCGATCTTGGCGGTCTTCGTCCAGTCCGGGATGAGCCCGACGCCGGCGATGGTCGGGGTTGGCAGGATAGCCTGGCCGTTGGTCTCGTTGTAAAGCGAGACATTGCCCGAGACGATCGGGAAGGCCAGTGCGCGGCAGGCATCGCCGATGCCGCCAATTGCTTTCACCAACTGGCCCATGATCTCGGGCCGTTCCGGATTACCGAAATTGAGATTGTCCGTTGCGGCCAGCGGTTCGGCGCCAACAGCTGTCAGGTTACGCCAGCATTCGGCGACCGCCTGCTTGCCGCCTTCATAGGGATCCGCTTCGCAATAACGCGGCGTCACATCCGACGAAAAGGCGAGAGCCTTGCTGTGATGGCCATCGACACGCACCACACCGGCGTCTCCGCCCGGTACCTGCAGGGAATTGCCCTGGATCAGCGTGTCATATTGCTCATAGACCCAGCGGCGCGATGAAAGGTCAGGCGAATTGAGCATTTGCAGCAGCGCCGCGCCATAGTCCTCGACCTCCGGCACATTGGCGGCAGGCAGCGGTGCATGCTTGCCCGGCTCCATCCAGGGCCGGTCATATTCCGGAGCCTGATCGCCGAGATCCTTGATCGGCAGGTTGGCGACTTCATCGCCGTCATGCAGCACGCGAAAGCGCAGATCGTCGGTCGTATAGCCGACAATGGCGAAATCCAGCCCCCATTTCTTGAAGATGGCCTCGGCCTCTTCTTCCTTTTCCGGGCGCAGCACCATCAGCATCCGCTCCTGGCTTTCGGAAAGCATCATTTCGTAGGCAGTCATGCGCTCTTCGCGCACCGGCACGGAGTTGAGATCGAGCTCGATCCCGAGATTGCCCTTGGCGCCCATTTCTACTGCCGAGCAGGTGAGGCCGGCAGCACCCATGTCCTGGATGGCGATGACCGCGCCGGAAGCCATCAGTTCCAGGGAAGCCTCGAGCAGGCATTTTTCGGTAAAGGGATCGCCCACCTGTACGGTCGGGCGCTTCTCCTCGATGGATTCGTCGAATTCGGCCGAAGCCATGGTTGCACCGCCAACGCCGTCGCGTCCGGTCTTGGCACCGAGATAAACCACCGGCAGGCCTACGCCCTTGGCCTCGGACAGGAAGATCGCATCGGTCTTGGCAAGGCCCGCGGCAAACGCATTGACCAGAATATTGCCGTTATAGCGCGCGTCGAAATTGACCTCGCCGCCAACCGTGGGCACGCCGAACGAATTGCCATAGCCGCCGACGCCTTCGACCACGCCGGAAACCAGATGCCGTGTCTTCGGGTGCGACGGTTCGCCGAAACGCAGAGCGTTCATTGCCGCGATCGGCCGTGCGCCCATGGTGAACACATCGCGCAAAATACCGCCGACGCCGGTCGCCGCACCCTGGTATGGCTCTATATAGGACGGGTGGTTGTGGCTCTCCATCTTGAAGACAACGCAATCGCCATCGCCGATATCGACCACACCGGCGTTTTCGCCCGGCCCCTGGATGACCTGCGGCCCCGTGGTCGGCAGCGTCCGCAGCCACTTTTTCGAAGATTTGTAGGAACAATGCTCGTTCCACATGGCGGAAAAGATGCCAAGTTCGGTAAAGCTCGGCTCGCGCCCGATCAGATCGAGGATGCGCTGATATTCGTCGGGCTTCAGGCCGTGCGAAGCCACGAGTTCCGGCGTGATCTTGACAGTATTGGAAATGGTCATGGGTCCTGGAATATCCATACATGGGAAAGCTTTTGGCCTTCTTTAGCTTATGTAGTCCTGCGGCGCGATAGGAAAAAGGACTGAATCAACAGAGAGGGTCGCGGGTCAAAGGATGCGGCGCTTGTCGGGTCCATATAGCGGGCATAAGGTCTGCATTCAGGCACTATCGCGCGTGGAGGAGATCGAAATGACGGGCAGGCTGGCGAGCAAGGTGGCAATCGTTTCCGGTGGAGCGACAGGCATGGGCGGCGCAGCATCGAAGCTTTTTGCTGCCGAGGACGCGAAAGTGGCGATCATCGACCGCAACGAGCAGGCGGCCGCCGCTACCGTCGCGGAAATCACTGCTGCCGGCGGTGCCGCGAGCTATTTCGTCGCCGACGTTTCGGATGAGGCGCAGGTGCAAAAGGCCGTTGCCGGCGTTGCGGAAAGATACGGCAATGTCACCGTTCTCTTCAACCATGCGGGCACCATCGTCATCAAGCCGTTCCTCGAGACGACGGTCGAAGAGTGGGATTGGCTGCACGCGGTCAATGTGCGCTCCATGTATCTGATGACGCGCGCCGTCATCCCGCAAATGCTCGACGCTGGCGGCGGTTCGATCGTCTGCACCTCGTCCATTTCAGCCGTGGCGGCGACGCCGATGGAAGTTCTCTACGATACGACCAAAGGCGCGTGCCACATGTTCGCGCGGGCCATCGCCGTCGAGTTTCGCGACCGCAATATTCGCTGCAACGCCGTCTGTCCCGGTTTTATCCGCACGCCGCACGGCGTTCGCGAGGTGGATGAATTGCAAAAGCAAGGCGTGGATGTTTCGGATGAAGCGATAAGCGCGGCGCAGGGGCGCATCGGCGAGCCGGAAGAGGTGGCGCGTGCCGCGCTTTTCCTTGCCAGCGACGAGGCGAGCTTCATCACCGGCACGCACCTGTTCGTCGATAACGGCTTTACGGCGATCTGAACAAAGCGTTTCTGCAACTGGAAGTTGGCGCTCCCCCGTGCAACACTGCGTTCGGGTCACCGGACGCTAGGGGCTTTGAAAGCCCGGCATAGGAGGAATGCAATGACGGTTTTCCTGATCGCCGACGTTAAAATCACTGATGACAAATGGGTGCCGGAATATGCAGCTGTCGTGCACGATATCGCGGCGAAACATGGCGGCAAATATCTTTCACGCAGCGGCAATATCAAAGTACTTGAGGGCAAGCCGCTTGAGACGACGCTCATCGCACTTATCCAGTTTCCGGATGCGGATGCCGCCATGGCCTTTGCCAATGATCCGGAATACGCCCCTTACGGCAAGGCGCGCCAGGAAGGCAGCGAAAGCCGCTTCCAGCTCATCGACGATACGGATATCGCCGGCACTATCCCGTATTTGGGCAAGGGGTGAAGGATAGAGCGCCGGCGTAGTTCGAGCCGTCAGCGCAAGCAATGTGACCATCACCATGTGCGTGGTTCGACAAGCTCACCATGAGGGAGGTTGGTATGTTTCAATGCCAATCGTCAACGTTTCCATTTCGTAGCTCCCTGCAATCACCAGCCTCCCTCATGGTGAGCTTGTCGAACCACGCACATGGAATTGGTCTGATTATTTGCTCGGACTCTCCAGGAATCATACCTCAAGAATAACTGTCATAACTCGCATTATCCGTTTCCATTAGCCGGCGTAGAATGCTGAAGCCCTGAACCACCTCATCGCGCGTTTCCGGCACTGTCAGTCCGAGCCGGACACGATGGAACACTTTCTCCGTGCGACCCGGTTTGAATTCGTCCTCGTCGTCGACAAGCACGCCTTCATTCAGCGCGGCGCTTTTAAACGTGCCAGAAAGCCATGGGTCAGGCAATTTCACCCACAGAAATGGCGAAAGCGGCTGCGAGGAGAACTCCATTCCTGCAAAGACCGAGCGTGCAATCGCTTCGCGCGCGGCGATCTCGGTCTGGACCTTGCCGCGGATCGCGTCGGCTTCGCCTGAATTGACCAGTTGGGCGCCGAGTTCCGCCATGATGAATGGCATGCCGCCCGTGACCATCTTGTGCGCCGTGTGGACACGCGCCGCGAGATGCGGAGGGCAGGCGACCCAGCCGCCGCGCACCCCCGCAGCCACGGATTTCGACAGGCCGCCAATATGAAATGTCCGCTCCGGCGCGAGATCGGCGATCTTGATGTGATCCAGCCCCATCACCGAGCCGTAAATCTCGTCCTCGATGATCCAGACATTGTGCCGCCGCGCAATCTCGACAATCGCCCGCCGATGCTCCTCCGGCATGGTGGTTGCGGTCGGGTTGTGCAGCGATGGCATGAGAAAAACCAGCTTGGGATGCTGCTGCGCACAGAGCCGCTCGAAATCGTCGGGCGTCGCGCTGCCATTTTCCGTGTGGAGGATGATGCTGCGCCGCCCCATGAGATTGACGCTGCGTGCTGCCGAGCAATAGGTCAGATCTTCGAAAGCGACCCTGTCGCCGGGAACGGTTATCGCTGCAATGACCGCGAGAATTGCCGAATGCGCGCCGAGTGTCGGTACGATCGACGCAGGCTCCGGCGCCCAGCCAGCGCCGGACAGCCATTTGCTTCCCGCCTCCTGCCACGATCCGGGAAGGGTGCGGGAATAGCTCGACATCTCGCGCGGAAATTGCCTGGTGATCTCCGCCAGCAGCTGTTCCATCGCGTCGGACTGGCCGACCTCGATCGCAGCCGTCGAGTCCATGCGAATCTTGCCGGGCGTCGCCACCGGACCGCGCGTGCCGCCAAACGGTTCAGTGTGCGGCGGCGCCTGAACCAGCGCGGCGTCCTTGTGATCTGTCACATAGGTGCCACGCCCCACTTCTCCGCTGACAAGCCCACGCTCGCGGATGAGATTATAGGCCCGGCCGACCGTGCCTATCGTCACGCCGATATCGAAGGCGAGATTGCGCTGCGGCGGTAGTTTGGTACCGGGCGCGAGAATGCCCCCGGCAATGTCGGTTTCGATTCGGTCGGCCAGCTGCAGGTACAGCGGGCCTTTGCCGGGTTCGAGTTCAGGGAGCCAATTTGTCATGGTAACAATTAATATATTGCACTTCCAATTGAGTCAATTCATATAACAATCGCAGAAAAAGAGTCAATTTGACCTCCCAAGGACAATGACAATGGATACAATAGATACAATTAGACCTTCTGATGGCGTTGCAAGTCACGCGGCAGCGACTGAAAAGCGCGGATGGCTACCGACGGTTTCCGGACTGGTTGGCTGGTTTGGCAACGCCATGATGAAGCGCCGGACGCGCATGCATCTCAGCGAGCTCGGCAATGATCTGTTGAACGATGTCGGTATTGAACCGGCGCAAGCGCGTCGCGAAACGAGGCGGTTCTTCTGGGATTGAGGCGCTCTTGCGATGGGCGTTGCCAATACCGATATGAAAGGCGATCGCTCGTCACATGGAGGCGAATATGGGTCCTATCTACATAGATCCTGGCCGGTTCGGCCTGGTACCAGCATTTCAAAACGACTTATTTACCCGCGTCATGCGTTGGCTGGAAAATGCGGCCGTGAAGCGCCGAACGAGACTGGAGCTTGGATCGCTTGGCGATGACGGGTTGAAAGACCTCGGCTTGACACGCGATCACGTCGAAGCGGATCTCGAAAAGTATTATTCCTGAGGTGACGAGGCCGGCGCACTGTGCACGGCCTCGCACCATTTTCATCCGCTGGCGGAGCACGATGTCTGCCCGCCTGCCCACCGGCGCACGTCTCCGGCGATACGATTTCCTGCGGAATTGCTCATGAGGGGACCGAAGGCTTCGACCTTCGCCGGGTTGCCTTCCGCATGCACGACGAGAAGCGGGCGTCCGCCCGGATTGCTCGCTGGGACGACCAGGATGCGCGGGCGTCCCGAAAAGGAATTCAGTTCCGGCGCCAGACGGTACGGCTTGAAGCTTGAATCGCCCGATTTGAACCAGCAATTATTGGCGGCGATCGCCACGCGCTCCATTGTTGGCAGCGCGGCTTTTTCCGATGCGAAGGCCAGAGAGCCAGGCCCGGGTTTGCCTTTCGATTGACAACCGGCAAGGACGCCGAGCGAAATTATTACGGCGATTGCGATCGTCGGCGTCTTCATGCGTATTTTCTCCAGTCTGGAATCTAGGCGGACTCGAGTTCACCCTGGAACACTTTGAGCCCGTCGGTCATTTCGTACCAGACCAGCGATAGCACCGGATCCTGAATAATCAGTTGCTGAAGCGCATCGAATTTCGGGTAGGGATCGAGCAGATCCTCGCGGCCGGAGATGACACGGAAATTGTTGAAGACGAAACGCGTCGGCGTCAGCCAGGCGTCGGCCAGCGTCATCTGATCGCCCAGTGCGTAAGGGCCGTTGCCAATGCGCGTTTCAATCTCCGTCAGGCCGATCTCCATCTGCCTGAACAGCTTGCTGATGCGCGCATCATCCTTCGACTTCAGATAAAACAGCTCGAAAAGTTCCATCACCGGCGCCAGCACCTCGAGTTCGGCCGTGCGCGCTGTCATGCGCACGATGGCGCGGTCGCGGGAATCGGCCGGGAGGAGCGATGGTTCAGGGAAATGCTCTTCCAGATATTCGGCGATCACCGAGGCTTCGACGATGGTGAGGCCGGAGCCGGTGATCAGCACAGGTATGCGGTTAAACGGCGAAATTGCGCGGAATTCTTCCGGGATAGGAAATCCCGCGGGCGGCGCAACGATCTTGATGGGAGCTTGTTTGTAATAGGCAATGCAGCGAATGATGGAGGAATAGGGGGATAGCGGCCGCGAGTAGAGTTTCATGTGTGTTCCTCCATTTAAGCGCAGTTTTTTGTATGGCGTATGGCTGCGTTGCCAACCGTATACGAATGACAGGCGAGATCAAGCGAGCCGGAAGGGATTGACGATGCGCAATCGGTTCTCGATTACGAGGCCATCGCGCATGTCCTCCGACCACAGAACATCGCAACCGCTGAGTATGGCCGAAGCAATCATCAGCGCATCGAAGATTTGAAAGCCGTGCCGTTCCGCAATGGCGATTGCCTCTTCGTGAACATTGACGTCCATAGAAACAATCTTTGGACAGAGTGTGCAGATCGACGCAAGCGCTTCGCGAATTTCCTCCCAATCCATGCCAAGTTTTCGTCGAGCGACATTGGTGAACTCGTTCAAAACCTGCACGCCAATTGTGCAACCCTCAGCGAGAAGTTCTTGGGATCTTATGCGACGTGGATCATCGGTAAAGGCATAAATCAGAACGTTGGTATCAAGAAACTCAGCGGGCATTGGATTCGTCGCGGTCGAATTTCCAATCCGGCGGAAGTTTCTTCCCAAAAGCGCGGATACGTTCCAGCGCGCGCTCACGACTGCGATCGTGCGCGATTTCGAAGGTACGCTCGTCCGCCACGCGGATTTCGATCTCGGTGCCCTCCTCGAGATCGAGTGCGTCTACAACCGTTGCGGGCAATCGGATGGCCAGGCTATTGCCCCATTTTGCTACACGCATCATCAGCTCCATTGGATATACAAATCTAATGTATATCCAATGACAACTTTGTCAATATACGACCGCGCGCGTGACTCTGATGAACAGTTGATATTCACGCTATGACGCGACGAAAATGGTGGTTTTCGAGCACCGGAGCACAGAAAAGCGCCATTGCAGGCCGTCAGAGCATGAATCTCAGAGTCTTGACAGGAACTGGGCGAATACCATCGAGCCTTCCGGCCAGGGGCCGTGGCCGGATTCCGAATTGAGATGGCCGCTGTCGCCGGCATCGATGATCATCGAACCCCATGATGCGGCGAGTTCATCGGCCACCTCGTAGGAGCAATAATGATCGTTGCGGCTGGCGACGACGATGGACGGAAATGTGAATGGTTCCAGTGGGTAGGGACCGAAGGTCATCAGATGTTTCGGCCGGATCTTCGGGTTGGAAACATCCGGCGGCGTTACCAGAAACGCGCCTTTGACCTTGTCGCCGATCTCGGGAATGGCATGGATGAAGGTCGGCACGCCAAGCGAATGCGCGACTACGACCACCGGGCGCGTCGCCGCATTGACGGATTTTATCACCTCGGCCACCCAGTCCTCGCGCACGGGTTTCGTCCACTCCGCTTGGCTCACGCGGCGCGCGGTGGAAAGCTTTGTCTCCCAGCGCGTCTGCCAGTGATCGGGGCCGGAATTGGTATAGCCGGGGACGATGAGAATATCGGTGTCTTTGACTTTCATGCGCCGTATTTAGGAAAAATGGCGGTGGTGTGCAATATGGGCATGCCTGGCGAACGCTGCGAGCAGGGATATACCAGGTCTCGGCAGTCTTCGTTATCGATACCGACGAAAAGGCGCTTGTCCTTCCAATGAAGTAAGGTAAGGAGCGTTGGCCGGGCCAAAAATCGAAACCCGGCCTCGTTAGCTTGCTTTCAGGAGCCACCTACCATGCTCGATCTGCTTGTCTCGCCACTTTTCCAAATCGTCGTGCTGGGTGTTGCAGGCATCGTCGTCTGGCATTTGCAAGGGCGCGGTCGTCCGACAGCCCGCCTTCTGGTCCAGATCGCTTTCTTTGCCGCCATGACGGCAATATTGTTCGCAAACGGTATCTCGCCTCTCAAGTTCGAGCCAATGAGAGAAGGCGGCGCTATGCTCATCGCAGCCAAGACGCTGTGGTGGGTACATCTGGCCTGGGCCTCGATCGGTTTTGTCCGCATCTATATTGTCCTCGACGGCAGGCCGCGCGAAGCCCGGGTGTTGCAGGACCTGATCATCGCCATGGTCTATCTTGCGGTTGCGCTCTCGGTCCTCGCCTTCGTGTTTGACTTTGCAATCGGAACACTCCTCGCGACCTCCGGCGTCATCGCGATCATACTCGGCCTTGCCTTGCAGAGCACCCTGAACGATCTCTTTTCCGGATTGGCACTCACATTGGGACGCCCGTATGGAATCGGTGACTGGATCATCCTGACCGACGGCACCGAAGGACGGGTGGCTGAGAGCACCTGGCGTTCAACCCATATCCTGACGCCGGCAAACAACATCGTCGTTTTGCCGAACAGCTTTCTGGCCAAGATCGGACGACGAACGTCAATCGTCCTGACGAGACGCATCTGCTGGTTCTGCCGCTGCGTGTGAAGCCGGTGCACCCGCCATCTTTTGTCGTCGAGAAGATGCGGCAAGCGATGATTGGTGCAAACAACATCATTCACGATCCTGCTCCCGTTGTCGCGCTGAAGGGTATCGACGCCTTTGCCATGGACATCGAACTGCAATTCCGCGTCAGGCATCCCTCAGATAGAATTCCTGCCAGAAACGAGCTTATCGATCTGGTCTACCGCCAATGTATCGAGACGGGCATTTCTCTTGCCCTGCCGGCGTCGTCTTCCGTCCTTGTTGAAAATATTCACACCAATCATGCCTCACAGGCCACGTTGCAGGAATTGTTGCAGAGCAATCCGATCTTTGCGGATATCGAACAGGCCGAGCTGCATAAACTGGCAGCGTCGGCGAAACTGCGGCAGTACCGGCCCGGAGCTATCATTTTCGAAGCGGCGGATAGTGCATCGAACCTGATGATTGTCCGCTCCGGAGCTGCATCGGCCCTTTATGATGGCGCAGAAGTCCTGCGACTTGCACCGGGTGCCATATTTGGCCAGATCGATGGTGTGCCCCGGACCACCAAATACGAAGCTTTGACCGTGGTCGAAACCTATGAAATTGACGGACTGACCTTGGCGACGCTGTTCAAAGATCACCCCGAAATGCAAGACAACCTTACCCGGCACCTGTCCGGTATTACCGGGAATGGATCGGCGGCGGGCTCTTCCCGAGGGGAGCATGCATCCATCCTGCGTACTGTTCGAGGCTTGTTGGGTAAATGAATAAATGCACAATTTCTTCTCGGCGCTGTCGGCAAATGCCACTGCCGTTCGTCTTTAACGCATAACGGCAGCACTGAAGGAGACTAAAATGAGAAAGATCGTTACTGGTGCTTTTGTGAGCCTCGACGGTGTCATGCAGGCACCGGGCGGCCCCGACGAAGACCCGATTGGCGGCTTCAAGTATGGCGGCTGGGTTGCACCCTACTTTGACAAGACAGGGGAAGAGGCGGTGGGCGAGATGTTTGCCAAGCCTTTCGACCTTCTGCTCGGCAGGAAAACCTATGATATTTTCGCTGCACATTGGCCTTATGCCGGCGCTGACGATCCGATCGGTCCGTTGTTCGACCGCATCACCAAATATGTCGCGACCCGCAACCCGAACCTGAAGCTCGATTGGCAGAACAGCCAAACCCTGGGCCCGGACGTGGTGGCGACCGTCACCAAGCTGAAAAACGAGGACGGGCCGGATCTGCTCACCCAAGGCTCGACCGATTTCTTGAAAACCCTGTTCGAAAATGACCTGATCGACGAGATGAACGTCTTTATCTTTCCGCTCATATTAGGGAAGGGCAAGAAGCTGTTCAGCGACGATGCCTCTCCCGCCGCGTTGAAACTCGTTTCCTCAAAGGTCTCGGACACCGGCGTCACGGTCAACAAATACGTTCGCGCGGGGGACATCGTGACCGGCTCGTTCGAATTCGAACAGCCGACCGACGCAGAGTTGGCACGGCGTAGAAACCTGACGTGAACCGATCAACGGTGAGGGTCGCACCTGACTATCCGGGAATTCAGACCTTCTCCTTCTTTTTCGCCGGAGTTTTCTTCGCCGGTTCATCCGTCTCGTCCGGCGCGGGGGTCAACAGCTTGCGCAGTTGGCCAATCTTGTCTTTCACCAATGGGCGAAAGCGGGACGCACGGTAAGGCATGTCGGCGGCGCCGTAACCTTCGGGGCCGTCATCATTGCCGCGGTGGATTTCCTCGACCTTGATGCCGACGAATTCGCCATCGACGTAGTGCTGATACATGCCAATCCAGCGGATGGTGTAGATCTGGCCTTTTCGGATGATTTGATCGATGCTGACATTCTTGAACTTGTCGGCGATACAAACGACTTTCTGTCCGACATAAAAGTCGTTCATGATATTACCCTCGCCTAACCAAAGCAGGCTCAAATGAGCGTGCTGCCGCGATAGAGTCAACCAAAACAGTTGCCGATGCCACTCTGCGCGCCCCCCACAAGAGCCTCGACGTCTACATTCACGCCCGCGATATGGGTATTGACACGCAGCAATGGTGTCAGAACCAATAGAGACGCCACGCGGCGGCCCTGTCTCCGCTTTGACAAGAGGGAGGCAGGGCCGCTCGAATACCCTCACCAGTTAGTCTAAGGTCGAGGGTTAGGGATTCTTCAATATGATCTCAACTTGATGGTAACCCTTCAGTTCCGGGCCGATGACGTAGTCGTTGGCTGTCTTGCAGCCGTCGACCTTCATGGATTCAATCCTGCTGCCCTCACCCTTAAGATTGATCGTCAAAACGGAACCACGATACTTCACCCCCTCAAGGGTCGCACCTTCCCAACCTTTTGGCAGGACGGGTTGGAACGCCAAACCGCTTGTTTCCGGTTGCAACCCGAAAAGGCCGCTATAGACCATCCTGAGATATGCCGTTGCCGACCAGGTCTGATGCGGTTCCGATTTCCCCCAATGTCTTCCCGATTGCCATCCGCCGTCAGGTTCTCCGGTTTGCGCATTGTAAATCTCGTAGAATTGCTTGCTCGCGGTCGCCATTTTGGCCAGATTCGTCATTTCAGTGGCGAAGGGCGCGGTCGCACCAGCCTTCGCCATTGCGTTGGCCCAAAATCCTTGGACTATCGGCCACACGATGTTGTTATGGCGGCCCGGCTCCTGATCGGAATAACGCTCAAAGGGAGGATAGACGTCTGTTATTCCCCATGGCTCGACATGCGTATTGGCCACGATTGAGCCGGTCCTGTCCTTGTCCGCGATGCCGAAAAGGATGGCGAAAGACAAGCCCGTGCCTTCGTGATAGGTCTCCGGCGCGTCTTTGGTTGCGTCGAGCAGCAAATATCCATAGATATTGGCGTCCGGCCGCCAGAATTTTTTATTTATTGTGATCTTCAGGGCATCGGCTTCGGCATCGAATCCTTTGGCCGCTTCTGTGTTGTTCAACGTACCAGCCATTTTGGCGGCACTGCGATAGGCTTCGTAATGTACGGCATTCGTGCTTAGGGTCATTATTTTGTCGGTTCCAGAAGAGCCCAAAACGAAGCTGTCCCCTTGCTCGTTGTCGGCAAGAGAGTCGGGATATCCAGCAATTCCATCATTGAAGAAGGAGGGACCCGTATAAAGTCCTGCATTCTCATCGAAGCTCTCGGTTTTTCTCACTTTCAGCGTGTTCACCGAGGTTTTGTAGGCTTGGTACAGGAACTCCTTGTCGCCGGTCAGCAGGTAATGATTCCAGGCGGACACGATCCATATGACATGGTCCCACCACTGATTGTCCTGTTGAACGATAAGGCTGCCGTCATTGGTCGGGTTCACCACTGCCCAAAGCGTGTTGCGGGCTAGATCGGGTGCAATGAGGCTGGCGGCATTCCAGGTGTTCACCGCCGAGTCGCGCGACCAGGCCGTCGGATATCCGCCACCAGCGCGCAACATTTTTGCTGGGTTGCCTGTCAGCAGTTTCGATTCACGGTGATCAGCATCGGCATTGATCTGATTGATTTCGAGAAGATTCTTGAGGGCCATGTCATATGGGCCAGCAAAAAGTTCCTGACGATCCTTTTTGCTAAACGACAATTTTGGAGTCGGGCCAGCCTCGACGTATTCTTTCAATCCATTCGAGTCGATTTTGCAACTAACTATGGCCGGCAGGATTTGAACTGCCGGGTCGCCAGTCGTTTTCCCGTCGCTTCCGCCAGCATCGACGCTCGTTTGCTCAGTATTGGTGCTTGTCCCCTCGGAATTGTTTTTTGCTTCCGCAGTATCGGTGATGGCCGTTCCGGAGTTGTTGGTGAATGTGCCCCTGGTGTTGGCTTGTGGCCTATCTTCGTTGCAGCCGGAGATGATCGTGGCACCGAGAATAGTCAATATCACTGACGTTTTGAATATTGCAGTGCAGCAATTTGATTTAATTATAATTCCTCCACTACAAAATTTTCTTATAAATACTTCTAAGACGCTTAATCTGTAGTAGAAAATATTGAGAACTTCTATTGAACTTTGGAATGAGGTTTGGGCCTGGTGGTGACAAATACCTTCATCCGTTTAAATCATCGATGCTGCCAACCCTTCGATTCTATCTTATGGAGACGCGCATGACGATATTGGTGACAGGAAGCTCAGGTCATCTGGGCGAGGCGCTTGTGCGCACATTGCAGGGCAGAGGTCGCGAGGTCGCCGGGCTCGATATCGCGGCGGGTCCGTTCACCAGCCATCTTGGTTCGGTAGCAGACCGCCCTTTCGTCAAACGCTGCATGGCGGGTATCGAGGCCGTCTTCCATGCGGCCACGCTGCACAAGCCGCATGTCGGCACGCACATGCGGCAGGATTTCGTCGATACCAATATCACCGGCACCTTGAACCTGCTGGAAGAAGCCGTGGCGGCGGGCGTCAAATCCTTCATCTATACCAGTACAACGAGTGTCTTTGGCGACGCGCTGGTGCCACCCGTAGCTGCGCCGGCCGCCTGGATTACCGAGGATGTGCGGCCTGTCCCCAAGAACATCTATGGGGTGACCAAGGCAGCAGCCGAAGACCTTTGCCAGCTGTTTCATCGCAACCAGCGATTGGCGACTATGGTGTTGCGCACCTCGCGGTTTTTCCCGGAAGAAGATGACGACAAGGACGTGCGAAACAGCTTTGCCGATGAAAACATCAAGCTGAATGAGTTTCTCTACCGTCGGGTAGATATCGAAGACATCGTCAGCGCGCATCTTCTGGCGGCGGAAAAGGCGCCTGCACGGGGTTTTCGCCGCTATATCATCAGCGCGACGACACCGTTTGAGCCAGACGATCTGGCCGATTTGCGCACCGATGCCCCGCGTGCCGTGCAGCGCCGCGTCCCAGAATACGCGGCGGAGTTTGCGCAACGCGGTTGGAAAATGGTGCCGAGCATCGACCGTGTGTATGTCAATGAGCGCGCGCGGACAGAACTCGGCTGGCAGCCGAAATATGATTTCCGGTCTCTCATTGAACGGCTGAGAGCAGGTGAGGATACACGCAGTCCGTTGGCTAGGCTGATTGGCGCAAAAGGCTACCATGCGGAGAGGTTCGGTGAGGGGCCATATCCGGTAGAGTGAATTGGTGCATTTATATGCACGCAAGGATTGACTCTTGCAGAAAATTTGGTGCACTATAATGCACCAAAGATGGATCAAAATGCCTAAGCCAGAGATCGTTGCGCGGCTAGAAGCCGAGGGATGGATCAATGTCGGTGGTGGCAATCACGACCGTTTTATCCATAAGGATAGACCGGAGCTCATGATTCCAGTACCCCGTCACCGCGAATTGTCTCCTGGAACGGCGAGATCCATCGCGAAGGCAGCGGGTTGGATGTAAGCGACCCGCTGTTGGCCTCAGGGTCACGACCGAAAGGAACATGGCAAAATGACCTATTATGTTGGAATACTGGATGGAACCGGTGCTGTCTGGGGTGTACGCATTCCAGATGTTTCTGGCTGTGTTGGGGCAGGGGCGAGCCCCGAACAGGCAATTGCTGACGTGACAATCGCTCTTCGCGACGTGATGGCCCATAGGCGTGGAGGCGGCTTCGAGATACCGGCCCCATCCTCGGTCTCAGCCATTCTTGCGTCAGGTGAAATTCAAGCCGGCGAAACGATCGTTATGATTCCACTGGTCCTTGATTCCGGGCGAACAGTACGTGCCAATCTCACGATGGATGCGGGATTGCTGGATGCTATTGATGAGGCGGCGACGCTTCGCGGTGTGACTCGTTCCGCCTTTGTCGCGAGCGCAGCGCGGGAAAAAATTGAGGCAGCGTGATTATCGCCGCTCCGGACGGCATACTTCCTACCGCCCCTACCTCCCTCATGGTGAGCTTGTCGAACCACGCAAAACAGTGGTGCGTGGTCCGACAAGCTCACCATGAGGGAGGTGAGTAAACAATCCCCATCAATCGGTTCACTATTTGTGAACAAGCTGTTCGCGCGCGCCGGGCTTGTTTCTGGCGTCGACAAAGCCGACCTTAGCAACAACGAAACTGATATGTTGCGAGGGGATGGGTTATGAAGCTCACGCGCCGGAATGTAGTTGTTGGCGCTGCCGCCCTCGCTGTATCGACGGGAAGTACCCGTGCGGAGACAAAAATGGACAAGATTTCCTTTGCAGCGACAGCGCCGACCCACGTGTCGAAGGTTGGCATCAAGGCCAAGGATGCCGATGCGCTGGCGAAATATTATGAGGACGTAGTTGGTCTGCGCGAGATTTCGCGCAAGGGCCAGTCAATCATTCTAGGTGCTGGTGAAACGCCGCTGCTCGAGATCGAGCAGGCTTCTGCCGTTCGCGCGGATGATCCGCACAGCGCCGGTCTCTACCACACCGCTTTCCTGCTCCCGGCGCGTGCCGATCTCGCCCGCTGGGCGCGGCGGGCAATCGACAAGCGTACACCGATTGTCGGCGCTTCCGACCATCTGGTCAGCGAGGCGATCTATTTGACCGATCCGGAAGGCAACGGTGTCGAAATTTATGCCGACCGTCCGCATGAAAGCTGGAAGTGGAACGGCTCGTCTGTGCAGATGGGCACCGAGGTGCTGGATGTCGGCAATCTGCTCGGCGAACCCGGTAACGAGGTGCCTTTCGACATGGCACCGGACGGTACAATGGTCGGCCATCTGCACCTGCGCGTCGGCAATGCCAAAGAGGCCGAAAACTGGTGGCAGAATGAGCTCGGGTTGCAGACGGTTGCCGGGTTTGGCGGCAGTGCCGTGTTTATGTCGACCGGCGGTTATCATCACCACGTCGCCGCCAACTCCTGGCAAAGCCGCGGGGCAGGGCGCCGCGACAATGATCGCTCCGGCTTGGCCTGGGCTGAGTTCAGCTCCGCCGATGCCAAGGACGAACGCGAGATCGTTGACCCGTGGGGCAATGTCATCAGAATTGTGCCGGCAAAGGGTTAGTTGCGGCTTACGCACTCTGGGTTGGTGTGCCACTGTGCGTGGTTCGACAAGCTCACCATGAGGGAGGTTGGTGGCTGTAATGATAATCGCCAACGTTGCATAAGTCGGCCCCTGCAATCAACTCACCTCCCTCATGGTGAGCTTGTCGAACCACGCAGCAAAACCCTTCCGTACCCGCCGTTACGGCGTTTCAACTCATCATAACGTCAGCACGCAAACTCCCGGAAAAATTAATTGAACGCTCGTTCAATTAATTTCCCGAACCAGCCCGTTTTTACTGGTGGTTTTTAGCCGTTTCATCCGATGTAACCGCTATTTCGGTCTATGAATTGTGCAAATTTTTCCGATTCACACTCAAGACCCGTCAATTCCGATGCACGAATCCTCGAATCCGGAATGCGTTTATCAACCTGAGGCTTTAATTTAGTTGCTGCCGGTTGAGCCAAACACGCGTTTGAAGATCGTATCGACGTGTTTTGTGTGATAGCCAAGGTCGAACTTCTCGCGGATCGTCGCTTCGGGCAGGGCAGCTCGAACATCGGCGTCGGCGAGCAGTTCTTCGAGGAAATCGGCCCCGTGCTCCCATACTTTCATGGCGTTGCGCTGCACCAGACGGTAGGAATCCTCGCGGGAAACGCCAGCTTGGGTCAGTGCCAGAAGGACCCGCTGCGAGTGGATCAATCCGCGGAACTTGTTCATGTTTTTCAACATGTTATCTGGATAGACCAACAGCTTTTCGATGACGCCGACCATGCGTGCCAAAGCAAAATCCAGGGTAATCGTCGCGTCAGGGCCGATCATGCGCTCGACCGACGAGTGCGAGATATCGCGTTCATGCCACAGGGCAACATTTTCCATCGCTGGCAGCGCAAAAGCGCGGACCATGCGGGCGAGCCCGGTCATGTTCTCGGTCAGCACGGGATTGCGCTTGTGCGGCATGGCCGACGAGCCCTTCTGGCCGGGCGAAAAGTACTCTTCCGCCTCCAGAACCTCGGTCCGCTGCAGGTGGCGGATCTCGACTGAGAGACGTTCGACCGACGAAGCGATGACACCAAGGGTTGCAAAGTACATGGCATGACGATCACGCGGGATCACTTGCGTCGAAACCGGTTCTGCCTGCATTCCCAATGCCTTGGCGACATGTTCTTCCACGCGCGGGTCGATATTGGCGAAGGTGCCGACAGCGCCCGAGATAGCACAGGTTGCAATCTCCGCGCGTGCCGCGACGAGACGACTACGGCAACGTTCGAACTCGGCATAGGCCTGCGCCAGCTTGACGCCGAAGGTAGTCGGTTCGGCGTGGATACCATGGCTGCGGCCAATGGTGACCGTGTCCTTGTGCTCGAAAGCCCGCTTTTTCAGGGCCGCCAAAAGTCTGTCCAGATCGCCCAAAAGGATGTCGCTGGCACGCATCAACTGCACATTGAAACAGGTGTCGAGCACGTCCGACGAGGTCATGCCCTGATGGACGAAACGCGCGTCCGGGCCGACGATCTCGGCCAAATGTGTAAGGAAAGCAATGACATCGTGCTTGGTCTCGCGCTCGATCTCGTCGATGCGATCGATGTCGAAAGTAGCCGCGCCGCCCTTTTCCCAGATGGTTTTCGCCGCTTCCTTCGGGATAACGCCAAGCTCCGCCAGCGCGTCGCAGGCATGCGCCTCGATTTCGAACCAGATGCGGAATTTCGTTTCCGGGGACCAGATGGCGACCATTTCGGGACGCGAATAGCGCGGGATCATATGTTTTCCTGTCCTTTTAGGCTTCAGTGGCGGTCTATCAGAGCAAAGCCATTCACTCAACGCACCTTTTGGCTCTCTTTCTCTGCGGGTAGAGCTATCTTTGCTTCGTAACTGCCAGCCAGCGATAGTCCGGGCCTTCAAATCCCGTTCCGCGCACCGCAATCATCACCGCGATCACAGGTTTTCCGCCGTCCGGATATAGGGTCTGAACCGCGCCAATACTATAACCGAGCGGGCAGCCGCGACTGGCAGGAACGGAGGCTTCTTCGTGGAGCATTTCGGGCTTGGCGTCAGGTTTTTCTTCACGAAGCGTCAGGCGGAAGCCTTTGATTTCACTCATGTTTTGACAGGTTTCGCTCGGCGGGACGGTGATCTCTTCAAGCTGTATCGTCACCGCTGCGTCAATCGCGGGAAACACGAGATCGCGGGTTGATTTTCACCTTGAACGGGTCAGCCGAAAGCTCCGTGACGGGGTTCGACGCTACCGCATTGCCGGCGTTGGCGCGCAGTTCTTCATCGCTGAGGGATGTGACGCCTTGTGCATCGCGGCCGACCTTGTCGCGAGCGTTTTCGATTGACGAATTTTCATCGTCGAGCCTTACCCGAACCGGCGTCTTGGCCAAAAACTTGTCGGTTGCCGTGTCGATATAGTACCGGTTGGCGTAGGGGAACCCAGAGCCGTCCTGGACGCCATATTCCTCGAAGGCAAATGTGCCGCCATCCTTGGAGAACCCAATGATATCAAGCTTTGCGGCGTCCCCGGCCCAAGCTGCGACTGGCGAAGACGCAACGACAAGGCTAAGAAAAACGCGGCGGAATATCATTGTGATCCTTTTTGGATTGAACTGCGGATGAGGTCAATGTTTGACCTATAGGCGGCTTCGCTTCCACCCTTGTAAATAGCCGAGCCGGCGACCAGCGCATTGGCGCCAGCTTGCACTGCCAACGCTGCCGTTTCAGGGATGATTCCGCCATCGACCTCGAGATCGATGGGACGGTCGCCAATCATCGCCTTGATTTTCTTTATCTTTTCCAGTGTTTCCGCAATGAATTTCTGCCCGCCAAAACCAGGATTGACAGTCATGACGAGGATGAGGTCGACGTCGTTCAGCACATATTCGATGGCGGATTCTGGCGTCGCGGGATTGATGGCAACGCCCGCCTTCTTGCCGAGCGTCCGAATGGCCTGGAGCGAGCGGTGCAGGTGCGGTCCGGCTTCCGCGTGAACCGTGATGATGTCCGAACCCGCCTTGGCGAAGGCCTCGAGATAGGGGTCGCAGGGCGAAATCATCAAGTGCGTGTCGAAAACCGCGTCCGTCAGCGGCCGGATGGCCTTTACCACTTCCGGGCCAAAGGTGATGTTGGGGACGAAATGCCCGTCCATCACATCGATATGGATCCAGTCGGCGCCCGCCTGCAAGACCGAGTTTACTTCCGCGCCAAGTTTCGAAAAATCCGAGGCCAAAATGGAAGGTGATATGACGAGCGGACGGCTCATGATCTGTCTCCGGTAGAAATTCTGTGGGCGCCGGTTATCACGCGCGGCTGTATCGCACAATCGAAACTGTTCAGCGAAGTGATCGCCAGACCGGAAAGGGGTCGTTATCCGCAGGCGTAGCGGCATGAACGCCTCGTGCTATGGCGCGCGCCATCGTCGAGGCCGCCGCGGCACAAAGATCAATGAATTCAGCCACTTCTGGCGTTCGGCCACTGGTTCCAGTGGCGAGTGCGAACACCAGATCGCCGTCGAAAGGCGTGTGTGCCGGCCAGACTGCGCGGGCGTAACCATCATGGGCGGCGATGGCCAAACGCTTGGCTTGAGCCGTGGTGAGGACCAGATCGGTAGCGATAACTCCTATTGTCGTGTTGGCATCCCGCGTCGCATCGCTGAACTTGGTCCCGATTTCGGCGGCGTCGGCAGGAAAGGGATGCGGCAGGCCAAGTCCGCCGAACTCGTTACCGATTTCGAAAGGCGCAGCCCAGAAATGCCTGCTTTTTCCGATGGTTACCATACCCAGCGCGTTAACCGCGACGAGGGCGCCGATGGTCACGCCACTTTCGAGGATCGACGAGGCCGAGCCCAGCCCGCCCTTGAGCCCTTTGACAGTTGCTCCTGCCCCGGCGCCCACGGTTCCAAGCATGAAATCGTTCGATGCCGATTGGGTTGCGTCATGGCCAAGCTCACGATAGGGCGGATAACGGCCCCAATCCTTGTCGCCGCCGTTCAGCAAATCGAAGAGAACGGCGCCCGGAACGATTGGAACACGCTGCGTGCCAACCTCAAAACCGATGCCTTTTTCCCGGAGGGCGGCCTGAACGCCCGACCCGGCATCCAAACCGAATGCGGATCCGCCCGACAAAACCAGCGCGTTGACCTGCTCAACCGTGTTGTGCGGCTCGAGGAGATCGGTTTCGCGCGTGCCCGGTGCGCCGCCGAGCACCTTGACTGCGGCGGTTGCCGGCTTCTCGCATAACAAGACAGTACAGCCGGATTTGAGCTTGCTGTCCGAAGCATTGCCGACTTTCAGACCGTCTACATCGGTGATGAGATTGCATGGACCGGCCTTCAACATCAGTTGGTCTCCAGTACGAACTGGTTGCCATCAAATCTCTGCAGGCGGTAGGTGTCGGCGATACGCTCGCCTTTGGCATCGAATTGCATCGTGCCAAGCGCAGTTTCAAAGACATTGGTGTGCAGAATTTCCCGCAGGGATCCTGCCTGTGATTGCGCGGTGGTCAGCGCCTGCATTGCCACTTCGGTCGCAGCATAAGCCGGTATTGTATAGCCTTCGGGCACTTTTCCCGCCAACTCGATCGTATTCTTGGCGTTTCGGGCACTTTCCAACGTTTGTGGTTCGCGTGGTGCGATCATCAAAGTGCCGACGGCGAGCTCACTGCCATCACCTGCCGCCTCAAGAGCCTCGCCACTGGCGATGACAAGCGAATAGTTCAGCGCCGAGGCGCTTCGCCCTATGGCCGCAACATCGTCGCGTTCACCGCCAACGAAAACTTGTGTGGCGCCTGCGCGTTTCAGCCGGCTGACCAGTGCATTCTGATTATCGAGGCCAGGACGGTACGTATCGGCAAAGACCGGTTTCAGACCTTTTTCCTCCAGACGGGCCCGCACACCTGCCGCAAGTTCCCGCCCGAAGATAGTACCGTCATCAATGATGGCAAACGGTGCCGAATGCCACAGTCCGGCAAGGATATCACCGGTTTCGTTAGCCTCATTGCGACCGGATGGCGCGGTCCTGAAGACCGGATAGGGCTGGTCGGCGCGCAGCTCTGTCAGTGTTTGCGCCCGTATTGCCGGGGTAATGACTGGAATGCCCTTCTGGCCAAGGATAGGCAGAGCGGCCTCGAGCGATTCAGTGCAAAGAAAGCCAATGACTATCGCAACATTTGCTTGTACCAGCTGTTTTGCCGCCGCGTCGCCGCCTGCCGAGCTGCATTGGTCGTCAGCCGTTGTTATTGACACCGCCTGGCCGCTCTTGTTCGCAGCAACCGCAATCGTGGCGCCATCGACAACTTGCGTTCCAAGGCGCGCAAAGGGGCCGGAAAGCGGCGCGATAACGCCAATCTTGTCTTCCGCATGTGCGACACTTGCGACAGCCATGCAAAGGCCAAATGTTGCGGCGCGTATTGTGAGGTTCATCGCGAAAATGCCGTTTCCTCTTTGACGAGTAGTAGTTGCATGTTTTCGGTAACCGTTTCCTTCATTCTTCGCAATCTCGCGCTATATAAAAGGAAGTTATCGGAAAATTTCGCCTGCCCCTATGGTTGCGACACATGTTGCGATAGTGATGTTCGGACAACGGAAATAGAATTGTGCTAATTGCCAAAGATCAGAAAATAGAGCCGCTCGCATTTCGCAATGCAATGAGTCATTTTGCCGAGGCGGTTCATATCCTTACCACCGATGGTCCGGCAGGCCGCCGCGGCGTCACAATTTCGGCAGTATGCTCGGTTTCTGACAATCCGGCCACCATGCTCGTGTGTCTCAATCGCAATCATGACTTCAATCACCTGTTCATCGAAAATCAGGTTTTTGCACTGAATACGCTGTCGTTCCAACAGCAAGCGCTTTCCGAAGCCTTTTCGGGCAAGGGTGATCTGTCCCAGCCGGACAGGTTTGCGCTCGGGCATTGGCAGACCCTGCAAACTGGTGCCCCTGTTCTAACCAACGCCTTGGCCAGCTTCGATTGCCGCATCATCGCTACACACGAAGTTGCAACGCATTATGTGATCTATGGCAAGGTCACCGCCCTCAATATGGGCGATCCCGGCCGTTCATTGATCTATCTCAATCGCTCCTATCACAGTGCAGGAGACTAGTATCGGAGACGCCATGGCTGAACTGCCGCAATCGATCGAAGCTACGCTGGCTCTGCTCGAGGCTGGCGGATATGTCGCCGACCGCGCGTTGGCGACGGTGTTGTTCCTCAGCTTGCGAATGAAGAGGCCGTTGTTCCTGGAGGGCGAGGCGGGGGTCGGCAAGACCGAGATCGCAAAAGTACTCGCGGCAACGCTGGACCGGCCGCTAATCCGCCTGCAATGCTATGAGGGGCTCGACGTTTCTTCTGCTGTCTATGAGTGGAACTATGCGGCGCAGATGATCGAGATTCGTCTCGACGAAGCGAGCGGCAAGGTTGATAAGAAAGCCATAGAACGCAATGTTTTTTCGGAGAAATTCCTTATCCGGCGCCCAGTTCTCCAAGCGCTGTCGGGTAAGCCGGGCAAGGCGCCGATCTTTCTGATCGACGAGCTTGACCGGACCGATGAAGCTTTCGAAGCCTTCTTGCTCGAAGTGCTGTCGGACTATCAGGTCACCATTCCGGAACTTGGAACGATCCGTGCCGCCGAACCCCCCATCGTCATCATAACGACTAATCGGACTCGCGAGATCCACGACGCACTGAAACGCCGGTGTCTCTATCATTGGGTGGATTATCCCTCGGCTGAACGGGAGCTTGAGATCGTCCGCCGCAAAGTCCCTGCAGCCAATGAGCGCCTGTCAGATGAAATCGTCCGGTACGTGCAGAAATTGCGCGATATGGATCTGTTCAAGCTGCCGGGTGTCGCCGAAACGATCGACTGGGCGGGGGCCTTGACCGAAATGGACAAGTTGGCCTTGGATCCGGAAACAGTATCTGACACGATCGGCGTTTTGCTCAAGTATCAGGATGATATAGCCAGAATTTCCGGCGGCGAGGGGCGGCGGATACTCGATGAGGTCAAGGCGGAACTGAACGCGGCGTGACATGGAAACATTCGCCTCATCACCCGAGACAGCACGGAGCGAAAGCCGCCTTGCGGATAATATCGTCTATTTTGCCCGCACCTTGCGAAAGGCCGGGTTGCGGGTTGGCCCGGCTTCCGTCAGGGATGCGATCGAGGCGGTTTTGGCCGGTGGTATCGGCTCTCGGGATGATTTTTATTGGACACTGCACAGTGTGCTCGTCAACCGCCGCGAGGATCATGCGACATTCGATGAGGCGTTCCGGCTTTACTGGCGCTCTCGCGAACTGATCGAGAAAATGCTGGCCATGTTTTCGCCGGTAGCCTTGGCGCGCGAACGATCAAAGCCAAAGGCTGCCGAAGCTCGCGTAACCAAGGCTCTGTTCAAGGAAAGTGCGCGCAACCAGCCTGGAGAACTCCCGCCCGAGATCGATGTGGATGCACGTTTGACATTTTCCGGCAAGGAAGTGCTGCGGAGCAAGGACTTTGCCCAGATGTCGGCCGATGAGCTCAGCCAGGCGCGCCGGGCGATGGATGAGTTGACGCTGCCCGTCGATGAAGTCAAGACGCGTCGTTTCCGCAGTGACCCCAAGGGCGCGCGTATCGATCCCAGAGCGATGATGCGTGCGAGCCTGCGGACCGGTGGTGATCTCATATTGCCGAAATTTCGCTCGCGTCGCGAAGTGCACCCGCCACTGGTCGTGCTTGCCGATATTTCCGGTTCTATGAGCCAATACACCCGCATTTTCCTGCATTTCATGCATGCGATGATGGCCAAGCGTCGCCGGGTCCACTGCTTCGTCTTTGGCACGCGACTGAGCAACATCACGCGATCCCTGCGCTATCGTGATCCGGACGATGCGATTGCCCATTGCACCGGCGCCGTACAGGACTGGTCGGGGGGTACACGCATCGGAGAGACCTTGCGGGAATTCAATCGTCATTGGTCTAGACGCGTTCTCAGCCAGGGTGCAGTAGTGCTGCTCATTACCGACGGACTGGAGCGCGAGAATACGAGCGGCCTTGAAGCCGAGATGGAGCGGCTGTCGAAATCCTGCCGTCGGCTGATCTGGCTCAATCCCTTGCTCCGATTTGAAGGTTTTGAGCCCCGTGCCCGTGGTGTAAAAGCTATGTTACCGTATGTTGACGAGTTCCGTGCCGTGCACAATATGGATGCTTTGGAGGATTTGTGCCGGGCGCTCAGCCGAGCGCGCGACAACGATGACGATCCGAAGCGCTGGTTGCACCAATATTGAAGTTTGTGGTACTGTCATACAATGCAAAACCCTACTGAACAAATACGCGATCCGTTGCTGATCGCCGAAAGCTGGATGGCCGAAGGCCGTGACGTCGCGATTGCCACCGTCGTGGAAACCTGGGGATCGGCACCGCGCCCGGTCGGTAGCCATCTTGTGATCGATGAAGCAGGCAATTTCGAGGGTTCGGTTTCTGGCGGGTGTGTTGAAGGTTCGGTCATTGCCGAAGCCATGGATGTGATCAGCCAGGGTACACCCCGCATGCTTGAATTCGGTGTCGCCGACGAAACCGCCTGGCAGGTCGGTCTGTCCTGCGGCGGACGTATCAAAGTCTATGTCGAACGGCTGGGCTGAGTATGGATCCCTATTGTCTGAAGAAGCTCAATGCAGAACGGCAAGCCCGCCGTGCGGCATTGTTGCTGACTGATCTGGGCGACGGGCGCGACCGCGTGATCAAGGAGGGTGATCCGGTTGCCGGTCTGCTCGGCGATGCGGTCAGCCAAGCGTTCCTGTCCGGAAAATCGACCCTCGCCGAGATCGAGGGCCGATCGTTCTTCCTAAACGTCCACGTGCCGTCGCCACGTCTGGTGGTGATTGGCGCTGTGCACATCAGCCAGGCCCTGGCGCCGATGGCAAAGATTGCTGGATACGATATGGAAATTATCGATCCGCGTACCGCGTTTGCCACGCCGGAGCGCTTCCCGGATATCAAACTCTTTGCAGAATGGCCGCAGGATATACTCGAGAAGCGACCGCTTGATCACTATACGGCGGTTGCTGTCGTCACGCATGACCCGAAAATCGACGATCAGGCGCTGGAGCGGGCGCTAAAAGCGGGATGCTTTTACGTCGGCGCGCTGGGCAGCCGCAAGACCCATGCAAAGCGTGCTGAGCGGCTCAAGGCGCTGGGATTCAACGAGGATGAAATCGCTTTGATTCATTCGCCTATCGGCCTTGATATCGGTGCCGCCAGCCCCGCTGAGATCGCCGTTGCAGTTATGGCCGAGGTGATCAAGGCATTTCGCGCGAGAGGACTCCAAACTGCGCGGCATCTGGAAAAGACAGCATGATCTTTGGTGAAATCCCTATCGAAGATGCGCTTGGCGCCGTCCTTGCGCATTCGACCCATGTCCGGAACGTGAAGCTGAAAAAGGGACATGTCCTCAAGGAGCATGACCTTGGGCAATTGCGCGAAGCAGGCGTGACTCACGTCATTGCGGCGCGCTTGCAAGACGCTGATCTCGAAGAAAACGAAGCGGCCAAACGGATAACGGAAGCATTGCAATGGTCTGGCGTACGGGCGGGGCCAGCATCGACCGGCCGGGTCAATTGTTATGCCGAAACGGCCGGGCTTTTCACGGTAGATGCTGACTTGATCAATGCCGTCAATGCGGTCGATCCCTCCGTGACGATCGCGACGTTGAAAGCGTTCGACAGGGTTGAGCAGCAGCAGATGGTTGCGACCATCAAGATCATTCCTTTTGCAGTCCCTGTGTCTGTAATTGACAGGATCGCGGAGTTGGCACGTGGTCACACGGCCTTTGGAGTGCGCGGTTTCGCAGGCTCACGCATCGGTTTGATCCAGACGACACTGGCGTCAATCAAGCCGACAGTGCTCGACAAGACGCGCCGCGTCATCGAAGCACGGATTGCAGCCAACCATGGCGTTGTGACATCTGAACTGCGCCCGCCCCATGCGAGCAAACCGCTGGCGGAAGCGATACGCAAGTTGCAGAAAGCAAATGATTTCGTCGTCGTGTTTGGCGCCTCCGCCGTGGTCGATCAGGATGATATCGTTCCCGCGGCAATCAGGGAGGCAGGCGGCGCTGTTAATCATATCGGCATGCCGGTCGATCCGGGAAATCTGCTGATCCTCGGCGAACTTGACGAAAAGCCGTTGATCGGCGCTCCCGGTTGCGCGAGAAGCCCCAAGGAAAACGGCTTTGACTGGGTGCTCGACCGGCTGATGGCGAATGTGCCGGTGACCAAGTCAGACATCGTCGCAATGGGTGTAGGGGGCTTGTTGATGGAAATTCCGACGCGACCGCAGCCGCGCGATCCACGGCCGCCGACGGCGCGGCCCGACGTTGCGATCGCTCTGCTCGCTGCCGGTCAGTCGACCCGTATGATGGGTCCAAACAAATTGCTGGCCACTTTCGATGATGTGCCGCTGATACGCCGCTCGGCGCAAACTGCGATCGAGGCGGGTGGGCGCCCTGTCGTCGCCGTGCTCGGGCATATGGCAGAGCAATGCAGCGCGGCGCTGGATGGGCTCAATGTGGTGATCGCCCTCAACAAGGACTACGCCAGCGGGCTAGCCTCATCGCTGCAAACCGCGATCAGGAACGTACCATCGTCGTCCGATGGCGTGATGATGCTTCTGGCCGACATGCCTGCTTTGTCCGTGACTGATCTGCAGGCCATGATCAGGCGTTTTCAAAGCGCCGGCGGTCAATCCGTCGTGAGGGCGACTTTTGAGGGCAAGCGCGGCAATCCAGTTATCCTGCCACGCATCTTGTTCAACGAAGTGTTCAGTCTGGCGGGTGATGTAGGTGCACGTCATTTGATCGAGCGTGGCGATATTCCTGTCATCGATGTGGAGCTTGGCGAGGCGGCGGCCCTTGACGTCGATACGCCGGATATGCTGCATCGCGCGGGTGGTACAATTACCGAGCCCATCCGATAGGAAATTTCGCTTGATCAGGTCCTTTATTCTCGGCGTATTGGCGTTCGTTTGCCTTTCGAGCCCCGCTGCGGCATTGCAGCTCGAACCCTACAAGGATGATCTCTTTGCCTATCCCGGGATTCTCAAGACCGGCGACGGCGGCGACTATGTCGTGGTCGATTATAACGAGATGCGGGATATCAACGGTCGCGATCAGGTGCCGGAACGGCGTGTCAAGCAGAACTACATCTCACTTCAGCCGAAACGTTCGCAAAAGGACCTTGTCGTTACGACAGACAAGGGTCCGCTAAAGGTCATGGCGGTGGGGGAACTTTCAGGTGCGTCTGTCATTACCATTTATCTGCACGGCCAGGGCGGCAACCGCCAGCAAGGCATGAACGACTTTACGTTTGGAGGTAACTTCAATCGCCTGAAAAACCTGATGGACCGCAACGAGGGACTCTACATCACACCGGAATTCAGTGACTTCGGTGACAAGGGCGAAAGCGAAGTCGCAGGTGTGATAGATTATTTCAAGGCGCAATCGCCACAAGCAAAACTCTTCGTCGCTTGTGGGTCGATGGGTGGCTCGTTGTGCTGGAAGCTGGCGCAGGATGCCGAAACGTCCACGCACATCTCAGGCCTGATCATTCTCGGATCGCTGTGGGATGAGCACTTTATTGGATCAGCTTCGTTTAAACGCCGAGTACCGGTCTTCTTCGGCCATGGCAGCCGTGATCCGGTTTTTGCTGTCGAGAAGCAGCAGGCATTTTACCAGAAGATAAGGACATCGGCACCGGGGTATCCCGCGCGGTTTCATCGATTTGAGAGCGGCAATCATGGTACACCAATTCGCATGACCGACTGGCGCGGGGTACTCAACTGGATGCTGTCGGCCTCCCGCTGACATCCCGGGATGGACTTGTGGCAATAAAGTCCCATTGTGGCAGTTGTGCCACTAGACAAATGATAAAAACCGAATAGTTTCCGGCCTATAGCCAATCCTGCGATAAGACTTTGCGGAGAGAACCATGCGCCTGCCTACCGATATTTTAAGCCGGATTGCCCCCTTGGCAATTCTTATTCCACTGGCAGCATGTTCTACGACCGGCGCACCGAGCATGATGCCGACGATGCCGACTTTTGCGCCTGTGCGTCCACCGGTGAACGCCACTCTTGCTCAACCGTGCATTGCTGCAGCATCTTCCAAATATTTCATGGGCGAAAGTAACATCAAGGCCATCGATGCCGAACCAGTGGGTGGTGGCGTGAATCAGGTGCGCTTGAAGGTTGATCTCCGCGATGCAATGTGCACCGTTACCGACAAGGGTAAGGTGCGCTCGGTAGTCGACACAATGCCGAAGAGCGCCGATCAGCTCGCTGCCGAAGAAGCTGCGGCGAGGAAGGCGGCTGGACAGGCGGCGCCAATCAAGAAATCAAAGAAAAGTAGCTGACGTCGTATCCAACTGTACTGGACGGCGCGGTCAAACCGCGCCGTTTTCATATGGAAAGCCTGACTTGGGGGACAAGAACCTGAAGTTCTCCCACGTGAATGGCGATTTTGACGTCTCGCGCGAGCGGGATCAACTCGCCGTCTATGGTCGCCTTTGCGCCGCGCCGCAGGTGCGGGAAGTGTAGCTCAACGTCCTTGGCAAGAATTTCGTCGACGTCGGGGTTGCGGCGCCACGACCCGGTCAGAACGCTAAACGCCAACTTTACTATAGCGCCGGGGGTTAGGCCTCCGGCAACGTAGACGCCCAATTCGCCGTGGTCGACGTTGTCAGGCACCGGTAAAACGCCGCTACCATAAGGATTATTCGAAATCGAGATAGCGGAAACGGTTCGCTCTGTCGGGATGCCGTCGATGACTAGGCGCACGGCGAAGCGCGGCGGATTGCCCATGGCTTTGGCGAATGCGCGGATGCTTGCAAGACGCTTACCCCAGCGGGAGCGATACTCCAAGGTGTTGCGGAGCTTGATCATCTGCGGCTGGAAACCAATCGAGAACTGATGAACGAAGCTTTCCTCGTTGGCGGTAGAAATGTCGACCGCCTGGATGGTGCCGCTGGCGAGGCTTTCCAAGGCTACGTTAATATCTAGCGGAATTTTCAGGGCGCGTGCAAAAAGATTCATTGTTCCAGCGGGCAGGACTGCGAGCGGCACCTTTGCTTTCCAGGCAACATCCGCGGCGGCCGAAATCGTGCCGTCGCCGCCGCCGGCCATGAGAACGTGCTCGCCCACCTCGCTAGCAACTTTTTGCAACGTCTTCACAACACTTTTGCCGGGTACAATCTCGCTCTCAAACGTATGGCCATGCTTTTCAAAAATTTCCTTGGCTGTTTTCGCGAACAACTTGATATCCATGGTGCGAAACGTACCGCCATCGCGGTTAAAAACAGCATGGATTTTCATGTCTGATCCCTTGAATGGGAGGATGCGGAATTCGATCGGAGGATGATCAATTGTCCTGGGAGAAGCAATGCCTCAGTCTTGGTTTGGTTCCCGCGATCCGAGCAGATGAGGGCTTGCAAAGCCAAGGCTTCGCAGAGAATTCTGGATTTCCGGCGCGCTCATGAAGAGCTTCCATAGTAGGCCGCTTCTATGATTTTCGATCATAGCAATGGTCGGGCCCTGGTCTATGGCGAGGTAGGTTCTGGCGAACCAGTTTCTGGAAAGCGAAAACGCATCGACGAAGCCAAACCTGCCGTTCACCTTTCCATGGGGAAGCGTCAGGAAATAACGCAAGGCACGCATGGAGTGTTCTGGAACGTATGGCAGGCTACTGAGGGAGGCAGTGGGGGCAATCAACCCGAAATCTGAACCAGGCGAACTTACCTTGTAGCCTCTCGGACCGTGACTGGAAGATAGGCCCCAGCATGCTTGACCATAGCCGATATAACCATGTGGATTGTGAACGCTGTGCAGGTAGTTGATTTCCGCGTGGCTACAATTCTGCAACCAGTAGTCGGCGTAGTGGTCTATAAGGCCACGCGGATCGAGACCGCAGAAAGAATAGTGTGCAAAGAACATGGGGCCGCCAAAATCCGGGCCCAATGGTAACCTGACGCCGTAATAGTCTCGCCCATTGATGAAGGCGCCATTTGACGCAAAACCTTCATGATAAATCTCTGGATCGATGCCATGGTCAGGGGAGGCGGCAGCCAGGACGTAAGTGATCAGCGCTTCGTTCCAGCCCCGGATCGGGACATTGCGCGCCCAGCCAAATTTTGGACTGTGATGCCAATAGAGTAGCTTTTCACCCGGTTTGATGTGGGAATCCCACTGGACCGATCGCCAGATCCGATTGATCCTGTCACGGATAGCGGTGTTTTCGGGGGCGTGGGAAGCAAAATATTGCCGGACACAAATCAGTCCTTGAACGAGAAGTGATGTTTCAACCAGGTCACCACCATCATCCAGGCGTGTAAAGGGTACGGTCGTACCATCCACGCCATTGATGAAGTGCGGAAAGACGCCTCGGTAGCGTTTCGTGCGCTCGAGCGCTGACAACATTTTTTCAATGCGGAGCCGTGCTTCATCGCGCGCAATCCAGCCCCGCTCAATGGCAATGAGGACAGCCATGAAACCGAAGCCAGATCCGCCAATGGCGACGAGATCATTATTCGGATCGGACGTCCGGCCGGACCGGTCACGCGCGAGACCGCTTTGCGGATGAGCACCTTCCCAGAAATAGCGGAAACTCGCCCGCTGCACCTGTTCCAGCAGAAAGTCATCGCTGTCGTCCGCATCCAACGGATTTCGCAAATCAACTCTTTGATGCATGGGAAGGTCGAAATCCTTGTCGAGGGCGTTATGCCGCTGCATATGACAGGTTGCATTGGCGATTTGTCTGATCTCTATAACAACTAGTATGTGTCATGCTGTCTGAGAAGACTGAGATCGAGATCAGCCATTTAATTTGAGATGAGGCGTAAGAATGCATCAGAATGAATTTGTTTTCGAGCCGCTTCCGCAACCGTCTTTGCGGGTGATCGGCTCTGACAAGCTGTTTCCGGTTCATCGGATTTATTGTGTCGGGCGGAATTATGCTGATCACGCCATCGAGATGGGACACGACCCTGACCGCGAGCCGCCGTTTTTCTTTCAAAAAAATCCGGATTGCCTTCTCACGGATGGTCACGATTTCCCTTATCCGTCTGCGACAAAGGATGTCCATTTCGAAATGGAAATGGTTGTTGCGCTTGGAAAGGGTGGCTCTGACATTGTCACTGAAAATGCGCTCGATCATGTATTTGGCTATGCAGTTGGTCTCGATATGACACGCCGCGATCTGCAAGGGGAAGCCAAGAAGCTTGGGCGTCCTTGGGAAGTTGGAAAGGCATTCGAAGCTTCTGCGCCCTGTTCTGCTGTCGTGCCTGCCACACACATAGGTCATCCTGCCAAGGGTGCAGTCTGGTTGAAAGTCAACGGAGCTGAACGACAGCGCGGTGACCTCGATCAAATGATTTGGAAAGTACCGGAGACGATCAGCTATCTCTCGACACTGTTTACACTGCAAGCCGGCGATCTCATCTATACAGGTACTCCAGCGGGCGTGGGCGCTATTTTGCCTGGCGACGAAATGATCGGAGGGGTGGACGGAATTGGCGAAATACGCGTGCGTGTTGTCTGACGCTGATGTTTTGTCAACGAATGAAACAGTTGCTTCCGCCAATCTGCAAAACAGGCAAAATAAATTTCATCGTATTATTTTCGGGAAACGTCGCAAATATTCTAACAAATAATTCGGTTTTGGCTGAGAAATGGATGTTTCCGCGCGGATTCCCCACTGTTGATTTCAACTGCAGTGATAGTGTGTCGGCTAAGTATAAAAAGCTCAAAATTCTGTGAAAGACCTGAGTATTGTCTTTGCTGAAAAATGCTCTATTGAGGAACTACCGTAGTCATAATTCTGTCACTTAAAGTCACGTCTCATGAACCACCGCATTCTTTTTGGCTCTTATCCAATCCCGCGTTTCGCGGGGATCGTCAGCCATAATTTTGTTGTCTGGACCGATGACACCGGCAGGCCACTCTACGAAATCAATGGTGGTGCTGCCCATGCGGATGGCAGTTTCAATTATTGCGCGATTCGCGGACCCCTCACAGCCGTTGTCACTGACTATGCGAAACGCGATCTCGTGTATTGTCCTGAATTCTATGTGCGGCCTACATCGCGCACGACGCTGCTTATGGAAGGGAGTGTTTCTTCCATTGCCGCGCGTTGGCGTACGGCGGTGGATGTTGCCGAGCGAATCCGGCTGTCCAAGCTGCGTTATTCCTTTCTCGTTCAGAACAGCAATTCAGTTGCGACAGCCATTGCTGAAGGCATGGGATTAAAACCACCATCAGCCGCCGTTGGTCGTGTCAAAGCTCCGGGTAGCCATCGCCATCTGGTCCTGGATGCAGCCTAAGTCGAATTGACCGTAGCACCAGTATCAACAGGTCCACCGTGTTCAACCGGCGTTGATGCGGGCATTGTTTAATTTGCCTTTGTTCTCGGCTCAATCCCGCCATTATTGCAGGGCTAATGACGCCGTCACAATTTCATGGTGAAATCGAAATTATTTTAATCCGTTTCTCGCTTCGGAACCCCCTATGACGTCCATTCCTGGCAACGAAAAGCAAACACGCAGGATCGAAGCTCGCGCGCAGTCAAGACTGCCGTGGGGCAAGAAGACAAAATCAGCATTGTTCGCGTTTTTCGGAATTGCGGTTGCCGTGATCGGCTTGCTGGTTCTGGATCATCTTTCCAGCGGCATTTCAATCCATGATGTCAAGCAATCCATCCATGCCATACCAGGCAGCGTCCTGTTGACTGCGCTATTCTTTACATTTGTGAGTTTCGCCGCCGTTGCGCTCTATGATGTGGTTGCTGTCGAAACAATCGCGCCGGGGCGGGTACCTTATCACATATCAGCCATGGCGGGTGGCGCGGGATATGCAATCTCAAACGCTCTCGGGTTTTCCCTCCTTACCGGCGGCGCACTTCGCTATCGGGTCTATGCTGCCGAAGGGATAGATATTGCCGACATCGGCCGGATTATCGGTACTTCCTGGATGGCGATATGGTTTGCGTTCACCATTCTGATTGCTGTCGCCCTCGTCATCGATCCCTCACGGATACCCTGGCTATTTTCGTTCGGACCGGTTCTCGATCAACTGATCGGTATATTGGTTCTATTTGCTGTGGCCGTCCTGTTGTACTGGCTCTCCCGCCGCGAGCGCACCCTCAACATCGGCCGGCTATCTGTCCGCTTGCCCTCGTCGCAGGGTGCGCTGCTGCAGATTTTGGCCGGCCTCGTGGATGTGGCCGCCGCCGCGGCGACGCTCTATGTGCTGCTTCCGGCGGGATCGGTGAACAGCATTCCAGCGTTTGCTCTCGTCTACGTGGTGGCTGTCGCTCTCGGTATCATCAGCCATGCACCCGGCGGCATTGGTGCGTTTGAAGCGACCATAGTTGCGGGCCTTGGGCTGGGGCAAAATCCCGACGCTATTGCGGCGCTTGTCGCGTATCGTGTCATCTACACCCTCATACCATTCTTGATGGCGATAGCCGGTTTCGTCGTTTCTGAAGCATTGCGCCGCCGCCATCTCATCGCTGGCCCGACCATTTCCGCAGTGCGAATGTTTGAGCCGCTCATACCTCCACTTTCGGCTGGTATCGCCTTTCTTGGCGGTATCGTTCTGCTTATTTCCGCGGTCATTCCCGATCTTCACCACCGGCTGGAAATGCTTGCCGACATATTGCCCTTGCCATTTCTGGAAATGTCCCATCTTGGCGCAAGCTTCGTCGGGTTGGCGTTGCTGATCGTTGCGCGGGGCCTCGCACGGCGTCTGTGGCGCGCTTGGTTCCTTGCGCTGATCCTCTTCAGCCTTGGGGCGATCTTCGCATTGAGCAAGGCCTTTGCCTGGGAAGAAGCGCTTATGCTTGCTTTGATGGCAGGCACGCTTCTGCTATTTCGCGATTCATTTTATCGCAAACCGCTGGGTGAACATTTCAGCTTGTCCTGGGGTTGGCTGGCCAGCGTCGGCACAACGGCGTTTTCCATTCTCTGGCTCGGTCTTTTCGCCTATCGGCATGTCGAATATGCGAATCAACTGTGGTGGGAGTTTGCCTGGGATGCGCAGGCATCGCGTTTCCTTCGCGTCTCTGTCCTCATCCTGACCTTTCTTGCGGCGATAACGATCAATACAATCATCAATGGTGTTGGCCGGGGCAAACTGCGCGCCCAGCCTATTCCTGAACAAGTGCCCGATCTCGTTGCTATGTCCCCGAGCGCTTCGGATGCGCTTGCTTTGCTTGGCGACAAGCGCTTCCTGATGGACCCTCAAGGTAAAGGCTTTGTCATGTATGCCCGTTCCGGCGGTAGTCTGGTTTCAATGGGTGAGCCAGTGGGCAGCGACGATGTGATTGCCGATCTGGCATGGGCTTTTCGAGGACTGGCAGACCGTACAGGTACGAGAACAGTATTCTATGGAGTGGGGCCTGAAAGACTGCCTTTGTTCCTGGACATGGGCTTGACCGCCCTGAAGCTGGGCGAAGTCGCACGCGTTGATCTTAGCGATTTCTCGCTTGAGGGCTCCAAGCGCCAGCCCTTGCGCTATGCCGCTCGGCGTCTGGAAAAGGAAGGGATCAGTTTCGAGATTCTTCCAAAGGGCCAAACCGCGGATATCATGGATGAGCTTCGCGCCGTGTCGGATGCCTGGCTCGAAATGAAATCCGGTTCCGAGAAGCGTTTCTCGCTTGGCTCGTTCGAGAACGCCTACCTTTCACACTTCGACATCGCAGTGCTGCGCAAGGAAGGCGCGATCGTGGCCTTTGCCAATGTGTGGCGCGGTGCGGGCAATCAGGAAATCGCCGTTGATCTGATGCGGCATGTGCCTGATGCATCCAGCGTCATTATGGATGGTTTGTTCGCCAATCTCCTGATGGCCGCGAAGGGCGAAGGCTATCGCTGGTTCAATCTTGGCGCTGCGCCCCTGTCGGGCCTTTCCGACAGCCATCTGGCCTCCCGATGGAACCGCATCGGTTCATTTATCTACCGTCGCGGCGCTGAATTTTACCGGTTTGACGGATTGCGCGCTTTCAAGGATAAGTTCGGCCCGAAATGGACTCCCTATTATCTGATTTGCCCCCCGGGCCTCGCGACACCTCGTTCGCTGATCGATGCGACAAACCTGGTGAGCGGCAGCCCCTTCGAGGTCTTTAAACGATGAAATTCATTCGCAGGCCCTACCTCTTCGCGATACTTGCACTTGTTCTCGTTAGCGTCGGTCTTGCCGCAGCGCTCCATTTTTTCCCTCGGTTTGGCTTCGGGTCTTCGGGCAGCCGAATTCTTATTTCGTCCGAGCGCCTTAGCGACGTCCCATTGTTGCAACCGGCCGGCAAGCCTACTGGCATTGCCATCCTGGTGTCGCAGAAGGGTGGTCTCGGCCCCGACGATGAAACCTTGACGAAACTGCTATTGGATCGTGATTTTCTCGTGCTGACGGTTGATCTGGAGAAATGGCGCAAGGAACTCGACCAGGACACGGGCGATTGCACCTATTTTGTCTCCGATCTTGAAGGCATTGCAAAGGAAGCCCAGCGCCAGATCGCTGTCGATACCTATATGCATCCGGTGGTTATGGGTATCGGCGAGGGTGGTGTCATGGCTTATGCGTCGATGTCCGATGCTCCGGCCGCTACACTTGCCGGTGCAGTTTCAATCGATCCATCGGTGGCGCTCAAAACAAAGCTTCCCTCATGCGAAGGTGCGGACTACGAAGCCGTTCCAGGCGAGGGGTTCAGCTACTCCTATGACGCTGATCTACCCAATCCGACGACGATTGTGCGGGAGAAGCCTGACACTGATCCCAAGGGTCCTCCGAGTGCCGGATTTTTTCTAGTGCAGGAAAAAATTGGTGCCACCAAAGCTAAGCGGTTTGTAATAGCGGCTGATGCAGCAGTCGATATTGCCAAGGAAGATGCTTCAGCGGAGGCCTTGCCCACCATCGACGTTCCTGCCGCTGATGGCCAGGCTAAATACCTCGCGGTATTCTTCTCCGGCGATGGCGGCTGGCGTGATATCGACAAGTCTGTTGGCGATATCATCGCGAAAAGGAGTGTGCACGTCGTCGGCGTAGATTCGCTCCGCTATTTCTGGTCGCTGCGAAAACCGGAAGACATTGCCAAGGACATTACGAGGATTGTTGCCAAGGCTGACCCCTCCGGTAAATTACCAGTGATGTTGCTCGGCTATTCCTTCGGCGCCAATACGATCCCGTTCTCTTGGCCGTTTCTGCCGAAGCCGCTGCAGGACCGCATCAGCCTTGTCGGTTTGATCGGCACGGAGGAAACCACGCCGTTTCAGGTTTCCGTGGGTGCGTGGCTCGGCTTGGGCGGCGACAATGAGGTAGCGCCGGCAGTCGCGAAGCTGCCGCTGGACAAGGTCCTATGCGTTTATGGTTCGGAAGAAGATGACACGGCGTGCACGGCTCCGTCGCTTGCCGCGGCTCAGAAGATCGAACTTGCCGGCGACCATCACTATGATGAGAAATATGAGATGCTTGCTGGCAAGCTGATGGAAGCTGTTGCATCGCGGCAGCCAAAGTAACAGTTTTAGTCGCGGCCCGGGCCTCTGTCCTCGGGCTGCGATCGCTAGACTTCGCTCAATCCACTGAAAACGACACCTGTAACGCTTTCCTTTGCCGATGCCTTGATGGCTGCGATTGATGCGCTAACGCGGTTCACATCCACCTGTATATGGCCTTCCGCAATTTCCAGTACGGCGACGCTACAGCGCATCAGCGGGAATCGATGTTCGCCGCCTGTCCTGTCATGGGCGAGGATAACACCAGCTGCGCGGTCTTCCGGGCTGTAGAGTTCGCGGACTTTGACGCTGAAATCTAGCAACAGTTGCGTCAATACTGCTTCGAGTTCGTTGCGCGCTCCTCCTGTTATGCCGACGAAAAAGTCATCGCCACCGACATGGCCGAGGAACTTATCTTCTCCGACGAAATGATGCCTGAGCAAAGAGGCGAAAAGCGCAATGGCGAAATCGCCCTTCTGAAAACCATATCGATCGTTGAAGGGCTTGAAATTGTCGAAGTCGAAGTAGCAGAAATACCGCGTGTCGGAGCCGTCGCGCATGACATCCTGAACATAGTCACGAATGGATCTGTTACCCGGAAGGCTGGTCAGCGGATTCTGGTCCTGGGCGGTCTTGAGCAGCTTTTCATTGATAATTTTCAAAAGCGACGAAGCTGAAAGCACGCCCGCATAACGAAGATTTTCTGTCAGGATCACACAATCACTGCCATTCATGCCTGCGAAGATTTTCAGCATCTGTTCGGCAGGCGTATTGATATCTGCAATGGGGGCCTCGGTAACGAAATGCGCGATCCCGCG
Source organism: Phyllobacterium zundukense (assembly GCF_025452195.1). Classification (NCBI taxonomy): domain Bacteria; kingdom Pseudomonadati; phylum Pseudomonadota; class Alphaproteobacteria; order Hyphomicrobiales; family Phyllobacteriaceae; genus Phyllobacterium; species Phyllobacterium zundukense. The sequence continues at coordinate 2,726,284 of NZ_CP104973.1, forward strand.
TTGATAAATGCGGTTCTTCAATAGATCGCGACCGAACGGGTGATAAATTCTTCCTTTGACATGATGCTCGTGCAGTACGCCGCGTGGCTCATCGTTAGCGCCGAGGATGGGAAAGAAGCTTTGTTGCGGGTTGTTGCGGAAAAGCTCGAAGACGGTGTCGAGATCATCATTTTCTCGCACGGCGGGCAGGCGCTGTACCTGCGCCCTGATCAGGATGCTGTCCAGCGTTGTCGTCTGCCTGCGTAAGGATCCTGCCTGTTCGAGATGAGGATATGAATCCTGCAATTCGCCAAAATGCGTGGTGGGGCGTGCGATGAAATATCCTTGCACAAGATCGCAGCCAAGTTCCCGGCAGATTACGAATTCTGCTTCGGTTTCAACCCCTTCGGCGATGATCCTGGCGCCAAGCATATGTGCGGTCTGAACGATCTGTTTGACGATGTGCCGTTTGCGCGGTGTAGAATCCAGCTTTGACACGAAATGGCGATCGATTTTGACATAGTCCGTTGCATAGTCGCAGAGCAGCTTGAGGCCGTTGAAGCCGACACCAAAATCATCGATGGCCAATTTAAAACCGGAATGGCGCAGGTTTTTGATGAGTGCGGAAAATGCCGGGTCCTGTGCGTTGTCGAAGCGTTCAGATAATTCGAAGCAGATCGAGGAGGGGCGTATCCCCGCTTTGGTTAAATGATTGGTGAGCCGTTCCACGATATCGCTGCCGAGGCCAATGAGCCTTGCATCCATATTGATAAAGAGCATTCGCTGGCTATAGCCGGGCAGTCCTCCAAATTCGGCAAAGGCGCGGCTGTTGATCACTTGCTCTAGCTCCAGCAATTGATCGACGTCGTGAGCTTTGTCCAGAAGTTGCAAAGGCGATTGGAAGCCCAAGCGATCATAGCCACGCATCAACGCTTCATAGCCAAACGTCGCACCGCTTGCGGCTTCAACGACGGGCTGAAAGGCGGTCTCGATAGCTAGTTTCGCGAGTGTAACAAGCTGATCATCGCCAAAACGACGCAAAACCAACATTTCGGCTGGACGAAAACTCATGGGAAGCTCCGGGGAAGAGATAATCATTTAGATTTATATTTTCTCTTGATCCTTCAATTTTCCGTTTCCCAATTATGACAGTTTTATGAAGTTATGGGCTGCGGGCGCCCGACAGTCGACGCAACCGAAACGGCGATAGCATGCTTATCTCGCCATGCTCGACGCAGATTCTAGATGATGCTTGTTGCCCAGAACCAGCAGTTCTTCAAAATGGTTCATATCCTTGAAGCTGCAAAAGGCGGGTGGACGAATTTCGATGATAGGGGCTGCACTCTCAAGATAGAGCAGACACTCGTCCAACAGCTTTTGCCAAGCTGGAAGGCGGTCATCATCCAGCCAGTCAACGAGATAAGCAAAGGTGATATGAAAGACATAGGTATCGTGATCTGGATGGCGGTAGCCGAACGGAACGGCGAGTGCGTCGCGCCATTTTTTGATGACAGCTTCGTCTTCCGAACTCGCTCCGGTGACAGTCAGACCGACGGGAGTGACGTCGATCACCTTGATTTTGAAGGTCCCGAAGCCTCCCAGCGATTTGAGACGGTCCAGATAAAGACGCGTCATATCGTCGATGCTGGTAGCGAGAGCAACATCCGCCGGCCAATATGGCAGCGCGCGGCGATATTCGATGATGCCTTGAAACAGCGTCATATGCAGGCTGGACACCGGTGTGAACGTTAGTTTGCCGGAATCGGGCATCGATAGCATGCGGTCTCGCACCTCATTCACAGCACGCTCGGAGGCTGACCCGCCCACCAGATGACAGACAACAGTATTACCCGGTTCCGGCAGGAAGGTACCCTCAGCGTTGTAGCGGGTTCCCAGGTGTCGAGGCATGTCGAAATTGCGGCTGGCAGCGTATCGGGCGAGGGATGGTTTGGCGGTCTGGGACATACAAATTCCATGGCACGCGGTTCGCATTGAGCGCGTGCGGTAGGTTGAGAGTCGGTGCGAGATCGCATAGTGATCGCAATTTGCCCGACGTATTTGTCAGCGATATGAAGGGAATCACGTTCAGCAAAAATCGCTGGTGCATGCCACTCGGCGGTCCTTCCCAATGCGATATAAGTTGACAGTTTTCATCATAAATGATTATCGGAAGCATGTGCAGCTGTTCCAGCCGCATGCTCATTAAAACGGAGGTCGCCATGAAATTCTCTCTATCCTTGGCCGGAGTTGTGGCTTTTGCCGCCGGTCTTGCCGGCTCAACAATGCTGGCAACGGCACAGAGTGAGTCGGAAGGCATTGTTGTCTACAACGCACAACACGAAAGCCTGACCGAAGCCTGGGCCGCCGGCTTCACCAAGGAAACGGGAATCAAGGTAACTTTGCGCAACGGTGGCGACATGGAATTCGCTAACCAGCTTGTCCAGGAAGGTGCTGCCTCACCTGCGGACGTATACCTGACAGAAAACTCACCAGGAATGGCGCTCGTCGACAACGCAAATCTGTTCGAGCCGCTGAACGCCGATACGCTTGCTCAGGTGCCTGAGAAATATCGCCCGGCCAACGGTCACTGGGTCGGCGTTGCAGCCCGCTCCACCGTTTTTGTCTATGACAAGACCAAGTTGACCGAGGACAAGCTGCCGAAGTCGTTGCTGGACCTTGCAAATCCGAGCTGGAAAGGCCGTTGGGCAGCATCGCCATCCGGCGCTGACTTCCAGGCTATCGTCGGTGCGCTGCTCCAGCTGAAGGGCGAAGAAGCGACCGCCGCATGGCTGAAGGCAATGAAAGAAAACTTCACCCCCTACAAGGGCAACAGCACTGCGATGAAGGCCGTCAACGCCGGTCAGGTAGAGGGCGCAGTTATCTACCACTATTACTACTTCGGTGATCAGGCCAAGACCGGAGAGAACAGCAAGAACATTGCCACTCATTATTTCAAGAATGAAGATCCGGGTGCATTCGTCAGCGTCTCCGGCGGAGGCGTCTTGGCCTCGAGCAAGCACAAGGACCAGGCGCAGGCGTTCGTAAAGTGGGTTACCGGCAAAGGCGGGCAGGAGATTCTGCGCGACGGTACATCCTTCGAATACGCGGTAGGCGAAGGAGCCGCATCCAATCCCAAACTGGTTCCGCTTGCTGACCTGCAAGCCCCTAAAGTCGAGCCGTCGAAGCTCGATAGCAAAAAGGTCACCGATCTGATGACCGCTGCTGGTTTGCTCTAGCCGTAACGCACCGGTCGAGCTAACAGTTCGCCAGCGACATCCCCGGTGCTTCTATCGGGGATGTCGCTTAATTCCAGGCAGCCACAAGTCATGTTGACTGACTGTAGCTGCAACAATGAAAGCAATTTACATTGCCGCCAAGCCAGTCACTTTACCAGCCAGGCGATCTTCTCCAAGCTTCCAACCCGCTCATCCGGCGCCGGTGGATGTCGAACCCGCCTATGGTTCTAGCGGCGGCGGTCGTTTCGCTTGTCTCGTTGCTGCCCGTCGGGTTTGTCATCTGGATCGGCATACAAACTGGCTGGGAAACCGCCTCGGCCCTGATTTTCCGGCCACGAGTGGGTGAACTGCTGATCAATACTGCGCTGCTGGTGGCGGTCACGATTCCGATTTCCATCATCCTTGCAGTCACGCTTGCATGGTTCACGGAGCGCACCGATCTCCGCGGAGCGCGTATCTGGTCCTGGCTGGCAGTAGCACCACTCGCAGTGCCCGCTTTTGTGCAAAGCTATGCGTGGGTTAGCCTGATACCCGGCCTGCATGGGCTTTTCGGCGGCGTTCTGGTATCAGTTTTGGCCTATTTTCCATTCTTGTATCTGCCGGTCTCCGCGCAGCTTCGCCGGCTGGATCCGGCAATCGAGGATGCGGCCGCTTCGCTGGGCAACGGCCCGTGGCGTGTCTTCTTTTTTGCCGTGTTACCCCAATTGCGTCTCGCTATTTGCGGGGGCTCACTGCTCATCGGGCTTCATCTCCTTGCCGAATATGGTCTCTACGTCATGATACGGTTCGATACGTTCACGACAGCGATTGTCGATCAGTTTCAATCGGCCTTTAATGGCCCCGCGGCCAATATGCTTGGTGGCGTGTTGGTTGTTTGCTGCTTCGGCCTTTTAGGCCTTGAAGCACTTTTGCGCGGCAATGAACGCTATGCCCGGGTTGGTTCGGGTGCTCCACGCGATACTATGAAACATAGATTGGGTTTGCTGGCCGTACCTGCCTTTCTGATTTGCCTGATCACAGCCGGGCTGTCTCTCGGCGTTCCATTTGTTACTCTGGCCCGTTGGCTGTCTATTGGCGGCATGGACAGCTGGCGCTTGGACCTGATTGGCATGGCGCTTGGTCAAACCATCATATTTGCGGTTGCAGGAGCACTTCTGACCACTATTATCACAGTGCCAATGGCGTGGCTTTCAGTTCGGGCGCCGGGCCGTTTTCAACGGATTATGGAGGCGTGCCATTACTATGTCGGATCTTTGCCGGGCGTGGTGGTGGCATTGGCACTGGTGACTGTGACCGTACGCGTCGCGCTTCCTCTTTATCAGACAGTATTCACCCTGCTACTCGCCTATGCCCTGCTATTTCTGCCCAGGTCGCTCGTTGGATTGCGCGCCAGTATTGCGCAGGTACCGGTCGAGCTTGAGCAAGCAGCCATGGCGCTTGGACGGTCGCCTGCGCAGGCAGTCAGACAGATTACCATGCGTCTTGCTGCTCCCGGCGTTGCGGTCAGTATGGCGCTGGTAGGCCTTGGAATAACCAACGAATTGACTGCAACGCTGATGCTTGCACCAAATGGCACCCGCACTCTTGCGATGCAGTTTTGGTCGCTCACCAGCGAAATAGACTATGTGGGTGCAGCACCCTATGCGCTCATGATGGTACTCTTGTCCCTGCCCATGACGCTTCTGCTTTATGCACAATCAAAACGATTTGGCGGACGATGACATTTTTGACGGTTACCGGCATTGGCAAGCGCTACGGGAGAGTAGTTGCTCTCGACGATATCACTCTCGCTGTGCCAGCGGGCAGCCGCACCGCAGTCGTTGGCTCCTCCGGGTCTGGCAAAACTACACTACTGCGTTTGATCGCTGGATTCGAAGTACCCGATACGGGCCGGGTCGTGTTGGACGGAAGTGTTCTGGCGGACGGACCAGCCGTGGTTCCTGCACATCGTCGCAGTATCGGCACCGTTGCACAGCACGGCGCCTTGTTTCCGCATTTGACTGTCAGCGACAACATCGGGTTCGGGCTCGAACGAAATACTCCGCAACGCGACAAACGCATTCTGGCCCTGATGGATCTGGTCGAACTCACACCGGCTATGCGGGATAGACGTCCGCATCAATTGTCAGGAGGTCAGCAACAGCGTGTTGCACTCGCTCGCGCACTGGCCAGACAGCCGAAACTAATGCTTTTCGATGAGCCGTTTTCTGCTCTTGATGCAGGTCTGCGCGAAGGTATCAGGACATCGGTGGCCGAGGTGCTGCGCACTCAGAAGATCACCGCCATATTGGTTACCCACGATCAGGCCGAAGCCCTCTCGTTTGCTGATCAGGTCGCCATTTTGCGGGAGGGCAAGCTTCTGCAAGTAGGTTCACCCGAAGATCTCTATATGAATCCCCGCGATCCATACACGGCCGCCTTTTTGGGTGACGCCATCATCCTGGATGCCCAGCTCAACGATGGTTGGGCTCTTTGCCCACTCGGCCGTATCGAAACCAGTTCACTTCACTCAGGTCCTGCGAAGATCATGCTCCGGCCCGAGCAAGTGGTTCTTTCTCCGGTGTCTGTTGACGCCAATGATGACTCGGGTTTTTACGGGAATATCACCCGGACTGAATTCGGCGGTGCTTCTTGTTCTATCGCCATTTCACTGACTGACAATAATCATGGCAGGCTGGACAAGCCTTCGCTGGTGATCAAGACAACAAGCATAAATTTGCCCGTGGTTGGGAGTCGTGTCCAGATAGTCGTGCTTGGCAAGGCACACGTCTTCGAATAAACATAAGTGCGAGATCTGGATCCATGGGCAATTTATTCAGCTGGGTGAACGAACCGGCGGCCTTCAGCGGCGATGCCAACGAACTTCATGTCGCGACCAAGGAAAGAACCGACTTCTGGCGGCAGACCTTTTACGGTTTCGAGCGTGACAATGGCCATGCCTACCTGACGCCGGTAAGTGGTGATTTTACGGCCAGCGTCACGGTCTGCGGCGATTACCAACAACTGTACGATCAAGCGGGGCTGTTGCTGCGCATCGACCCACAGCATTGGATCAAGACTGGTGTCGAATACACGGATGGGCTGATGCATTTCAGCGTCGTTGTCACCAACGGCACGTCGGATTGGTCCGTGATCCCTCTTCATGGCTCGAGTACCAAAGATCAGATAGGTGTGCGGCTGACGCGTCACGGGGATGCAGTACGGGTGCAATTCTCGGTCAATGGCGCAGCATGGCAACTCGCCCGTCTGGCCCCGTTTTCATCGGGTGACGCTTCGGCAGGTATCATGGCGTGCTCACCCGAACGAGGCGGTTTCGAGGCGACGTTTCGGGGTTTGACCGTCGGTTCCGCCATTTCGCGCAATCTTCACGACTAGCTTCCAAACAGTTCCGGGCGTTTATTTCTAAGATGCAAAAGCATTTTGCCCATCTGGGCTATGTGTGCTTCCATCGTCTTGGCGGCCTTGTCGGGATCCTTGTCGGCGATGGCCGAGATGATCGCCTCATGCTCGGCCAAAGTCTCGATCATCCGGGTTTCGTAGTGGAGCAAAAGTCTTCTGACGCGATCGATCTGACTGCGTTCCTTTGAAGCGATCTCGCGCAACCCCACTAGTCCTGCAGCATCGCAAATAAGGTCATGCAGCGCTTCGTCGAGTTCGTAGAACTGTTCAAAATCCTGCTTATCGGCGGCCTTGCGCTGACGTTCCAGATTTTGCCGAAACCGAGCGAGGGTTTCAGGTGTTGCACGCTCTGCAGTGCGGCGAATGGCGGCTGTCTCGAGCGCGACGCGGACGAATTGCGCCGTTTCGATCTTGTCGAGCCATAGTCGTGCGACGAAGGTTCCTGTCTGCGGGTAGATTTCAACAAGACCCTCATCCGCAAGCCGGTTTATTGCATCGCTGACCGGGGTGCGGGAAACACCTAATTGCGCCGCAACAAGCTCCTTGCGAATGGTTTCGCCCGGTGACAATTGCGACGAAATGATTGCCTGCCTCAATATTATGTAAACTTGGTCTTTGCGCGTGACCGAGACAACTTTTTGCTCTTTGAAGTTTCTGCTCGGAGAACGAAGCTGCAAGTTCAGACCCCCATTGTTGTTCTGCGAAAATCCTGTGAACGCTCAAAACTAAAATATTTGACTCTGATCCAATAACATCTAACATGTTACACACCAACTTGAAAGAATGTTTTGGGAGGAGCATTTTGGAGAGCCAGTCCCCAATCGTCTCGTTACGCGGGATCAGCAAATCCTTTGCTCACGTCGTGGCCCTGCGAAGCATCGATCTTGATGTATATGCTGGCGAAATCCATGCCGTGATGGGCGAAAACGGTGCGGGCAAGTCAACACTCGTCAAGGTTTTGAGCGGTGTTCATCGTCGAAGCAGCGGACAAATGACCGTTCGTGGACGCGAGGTCGATTTTGTGACGCCCAAGGAAGCCGAGCGCAACGGTATCGCGATCATCCACCAAGAGCTCAACCTTATCCCAAGCCTCAGCGTTTCAGAGAATATCTTTCTGGGACGGGAACCGCTCAAAGCCGGTTTGTTCATCGACTACAGGGAAATTGAAGCTCGAAGTGCAGAAATTCTTGCCAGGTTCGGCATCGATATCGATCCACGTGCGGACGTCGAGAACTTGCGCGTTGGGGAGCAGCAGCTCGTGGAGATTGCGCGAGCGCTTTCCCTGGATGCGGATGTGCTTGTGCTGGACGAGCCCACATCGGCCTTGTCGGAGGCAGAGGCACAGCGCCTCGCCAGCTTCGTTCGCCGACTGGCGCGCCAAGGTGTGGCGATCGTCTATATCTCACATCGTATGAGTGAAGTTTTTGCGTTGGCTGACAAGATCACCGTGCTGCGCGACGGCAATTTTATTGCAACACGGCGCTCTGGCGATATCAGCGAGCGCGATGTGATCCGGATGATGGTTGGACGAGACCTGAAAAAGCAGGAGAAGAAGGCACCAGTGTCCGGCAATCCGATTGTCTTGTCCGTCAGAAATCTCGGCCTTCAGAGACCGAACTCGCGCGGCCGGATTCATGGTGTGGTCGATGACGTGAGTTTCGACCTTCATGTCGGTGAAATACTGGGCATCGGCGGTCTGCTCGGCTCGGGCCGGACTGAAGTCTTGGAACTCATATTCGGTTCGGCAATTGGCAAGCGCTCGGGTTCGGTCCAGCGTTCTGGTGCGAGTTCCGATGCTCAGTCGCTCACCCCCCGACGGTCGGTGGCCAGGGGTGTCGCATTTCTCACAGAGGACCGCAAAGGTACGGGTCTTTTGATGCAGGCGGATATTCGATCGAACGCTGTTCTGCCTTCGCTGCCATGGATCGCGCCACTTGGCTGGGTGACGCAATTTCAAGAGAACGCCGTTGCCAACCGAATGATCAAGGCTATGCGCGTTCGCTGCCAGGGTCCGGACCAACAGATCGATGAACTGAGTGGCGGAAACCAGCAAAAGATCGTTCTTGGCAAATGGCTCGAAACAAAACCAAGTGTCGTTCTACTGGATGAGCCGACGCGCGGGATCGATGTTGGGGCAAAAGACGAGATTTATGACCTTCTGAGAAAGCTTGCTCAATCAGGGGTGGCGATCGTCATGGTCAGTTCGGAACTACCGGAACTGCTGGCGCTTTCAAACCGGATTCTTGTGATGCGCGAAGGCAGGGCGGCGGGGATCATCGAGAGCCACGAGTTCTCGGAAGAACGGGTAATGGAGCTTGCGACACCCTTGGGCAATTCACTCACGGGAGAGGCTGCATGACGAATACAAGCGAGCAGATCATGCCATCATCAAATAGCACCGAACGATTGAAGAGCGTCCTCAAGTCGACAAAGCTTTATTGGGGACTGGCATTGCTTTTTTTGGTAGGTGTTATTTCATCGCCCGTCTCATCAAAAGGTCACAACATCTTCTTATCGTTCGGAAATCTTTCCGATGTTTTCAGACAAATCTCCGTTACGGGTATAACCGCCGTAGGGATGACGCTGGTCATTCTCATTGCCGGTATCGACCTTTCTGTCGGCTCCGTGCTGGCTTTGGGGTCTGTGGTCTGCGCCATGCTCTTGACCAATGAAGGCTGGTCCTCCGCATACCTGCTTGGTGTACCGGCGATATTCCTGTTGGCGTTTTTGGTAGTGTTTGGCGTTCTCACCTTCGGGATAAAGTTGCAGCGAAGGGCTGCGCTCGACGCAGGTACGAACCCGCCGGCCGTCTCAAAACCGCTGTTGGCCGTTGCCGCTGCTGCCGCTCTTGTTCTGGCATTTGCGGTGGCCTTGACCTCAGACGGAAAGGCAGGAGTTCTCCTCGTTCTCCTAGTCGTGCCGGCGGTTGGCTTCATGCTTGGTACTATCAACGGATTGATCATTGTCGGTGGCCGGTTGCAACCCTTCATAGTCACGCTTGCCATGATGGTCGCCGGCCTCGGAATCGCACGATTGACTGCAGGGCAGAACACTGCCGTCTGGCCTGTTTATACGGGAAGTAACGCCACCGAAGATTTCGAGGCTCTGCGCTCGTTGGTATTCGGGATCATCCCAGTGCCGGGTGTCATCTTTGCCGGCATAATCGTCCTCTTCTGGGTAATCCTGAAATTTACGAAATTTGGGCGCTATGTGTACGCAATCGGGGGAAACGAAGAAGCTGCCCGCTTGGCCGGTGTGCCTGTTTGGCGTGTAAAGATCACTGTCTATGCCATATCGGGCTACCTGGCTGCTCTAGCCGGTATTCTTTATGTTGCGCAGTATCGGCAGGGAAAGCCGGATGCCGGGACGGGACTTGAGCTCGATGCCATCGCGGCCGTTGTCATTGGCGGTACAAGCCTAATGGGCGGGCGAGGGTCGATGATCGGCACATTGGTTGGTGTCCTCATATTTGGCTTCCTCAGCAATATCCTCCAACTCAACAACATCGACAGCAACACCCAGCTTGTTCTGAAGGGCGCGATCATCATCATCGCTGTTCTTCTCCAAGAGCGGCGCTCCAGCGGATGGTTGTTCTTTCTATCGCAATTGAGGGCGCGAGATGTGATCGACAAATCCGAGCCCAATCAAATCAAGAATCCGCAACGACCGGGCGACTAACTCACGGCAGTTAAACCCAAAGGGAGAGAGAGAAAATGGACATTAACCGCAGACAATTTGCAAAATGGGCGATAGCGACAGCCTTGATCGCGCCGCTCGTATTCAACGTGTCCGTCGCAGATGCGAAGGATAAGTATGTGATCGGCTTCAGCCAGACGACGACCGTCGAGCCCTGGCGCGTCCAGTTCAACAAAGACCTCGAGGCTGAAGCCAAGAAACACGCCAATGTCGAGCTCCTCGTTGCTGACGGGCAGGACAAGACGGAAAAACAGGTCGCCGACGTCGAAAACTTCATCCGTCAGGAGGTTGATGCGATTTTGATTTCTCCGAAGGAATCTGCTGGTCTCACAGGCGTTGTCGAGAAAGCCATGGATGCAGGGATTCCAGTCATAGTCCTGGACCGTAACGTCGATACAGAAAAGTACACGCAGTGGATCGGCGGCGACAACGTCGTCATTGGGGAAGCGGCGGGTAAGCATGCTGTTGATCTCCTTGGTGGCAAGGGCAAAGCCAAGGGAACAGTCGTCGAAATTTGGGGCGGACTCGGCACTCAGGCCAGCCATGATCGTAGCAACGGCTTTCACAAAAACACCGACGCTGAGCCCGGGATCAAGTACCTTCTCGATAAGCAATCGGGCGACTGGAAGCAGGATCAGGCCTATAACATCATGGCGACTGCGCTGCGTAATCATGAAGATATAACGCTTGTCTACGGTCACAACGATCCCATGGCATACGGTGCTTATCTCGCTGCAAAAGATGCCGGCCGCGAAAAGAATATTCTCTTTATCGGCGTGGATGGACTACCGAATGAAGGTGTTCAATGGGTGAACAAAGGAGAGTTGGCCGCGACATTCCTTTACCCGACTCCCGGGGCCGAGGGCTTGCGTCAGGCCTTAAAAGTGCTTGCAGGCGAGAAGGTGGAAAAGAAAATCGTCCTGGATACGCAAGCCATTACCAAGGAAAACGCACCGGAGATACTGAAAGCCAACGGGCTGCAATAGTTAAAGAAAATGACAGGCCGCGCTCAATGTGCGGCCTGTCAGTATTTACCCTAACCTTCATTTTCCCGCCGAATTCTGTTTTATCACTGCAATATAGTGGTAAAATGTATTTGTTGATCACGATCATGTTCCGTGCTGCAACTGATTCTGATCTTGTGGCATTGAAGGGCAGGAGTAACGAAATGAACGTTTTCAAACCTCTCGCAGTCACAAGCGCACTTCTGATCTGTCTCTCTACTCAATCCAAAGCAGAGCCGCTGAAGACGATGGACGATGTAGGGCGCGCTATCGACACGTGCTGGCAAGCACCGTCCGACGCCAAAGGTTCCGTAACCTTGAGCTTCAGCTTCAAACGTGATGGAACGCTGATAGGCAAGCCGCGGCCAACGAGCATCGCTATCGAGGGAGACGACAAGGTTCGTCAGCAATTCATTGCATCGGCAATCGATGCGCTCAACAGTTGTACGCCACTGACTTTCTCGTCAGGGCTGGCTGCAGGAATTGCGGGGCAAGTATTCACCATGCCGTTCACTGCGCCAAAAGGTTCGTCTGGCCCGATGGTCACCACGCAGTGATGTTCATCTGCCGGGTATGGAATGCATTTCGCCGGTATCTACCCCACATCAGGGGGCGTCGCTTACCAATCCAGCATCTGGAGTATGCCCGGCCTTAGCCGTATCCATGAAACTTGTACCCACAAGCCAACATGCCCCGAGAACCAGGACAAATAGAATCGCAAGGATGAGAAAATCCCGAGGTTCAAGCTGTCTGTGATGAGTTCCACGCATTTGATTGCCATTGTGTTGACTGTGCTGGTCAAACCCTAAGTAGATTGACTTAAATTCGTGTTAAAATTGCATGAAGTATACGCGTTGCTATAAAGGATTGCAGAAACGACTTCCGAGGTCAGCCCGGACACCTCCGGTCTTTTGCAACGATCTTTGAACGTTCTCCGCTTTATTTCTGGTGTTCGGCTAACGGGCAAAGTCGATCAGCGATCGGACGCGAACATGGTGCAGATACAAGCCGCCCGGACCATCGGCCGAGATCGGCGCCAAACAACAGATGGCTGAAGATGGGGTTGCTTGGCGTTTTGAACGCGCAGGTCGTGCTCTGACTTCGTACTAGGCCAAGAGCCGTATTTTCGGTTCGCGTTGCCAATAACGCTTCTTGGCTTTTTCAATGAAGCTCTTGTCTAATTCTACCACACCGTCATCTGGCTCAATTCCTGCCTTATTGAGCAACGGTCGAGCTGCAGAGGCGTAGCCGATGGCCTTCAAATGTCCAAACGCATCCATGAGCCACTGTATGGCAGCACCTTCCTTTATCAAGAGTTTGGCTCCATCTTCCGACAGTAAGACAACAACTGCGTCGAATAATTGCGAGGGCGATCCGAGCAGCTGACCATCGGCTTTCATTTGTTTTCCGTCGGAAAGTTTTGCTCCACCTATCTTCGGCGCGACCACGAAAGGCTGCCCATCTGCATCCCTGATCGCTTCTTGCAGAGTTTTAAGTGCGGCCGCATCGCTTCCATCCGCGACGAGAATTCCGACTTTCCGCCCTCGCAACGTATCGATCATGTTCGAATGAATGCTCAGAGCCGGAGAAGGCTCCATATCGATCGGGTCGCGTGCCGCCGGGTTTTTCTCTGGTAACATTATCGCAAGGCCATCCGCTACTCGTCTGGCTAGTTCCTCGTCTACATTGCGCAGATTGCCGACCATTCTTGGGGGCACCTGCTTCAGTCCAACCTTGGAAAGCTCGAATACGAACGAAGAGGCGATATGTGCTTGCTCTGATGGTTGTTGCGAACGCCAGAACAGCCGGGCCTGGCTGTAGTGATCGGCAAAGAGTTCAGCGCGGACGCGTAGCTTATCCCCTTTTTCCCCTTGGCTCGTACCACCTTCAAAAGTTCCAAACCCCATCACTGGGCATTCCCGTGGTCCGCCCGCTTCGCCGTCGGATGACAGACTATTGGGTTCGTAGTTGGCACGACCCTTTGGTACGCTCATTTGCATTTGACCATCACGCTGAAAGTTCATGACTGGACACTTCGGTGCGTTGATCGGCAGTTGGTGAAAATTTGCCGTTCCAAGACGCGACTTTTGCGTATCGAGATAGCTAAAGAGACGACCTTGCAAGAGCGGGTCGTTGGTGAAATCTACTCCAGGCACAATATTGGCGGGGCAATAGGCAACCTGTTCAGTTTCTGCGAAGAAATTATCAGGATTCCGGTCGAGAACCATGCGCCCAACCATCCGAAGTGGAATGACCTCTTCCGGGATTATCTTCGTCGAGTCGAGCACGTCGTAGGGTTGAGCGTCAGCAAATTCCTGATCGAACAATTGCAATCCAAGTTCCCATTCTGGATAGTTTCCCAAACTGATCGCTTCCCAGAGGTCGCGGCGATGAAAATCATTATCCGCTGCCTGAAGCTTCAATGCTTCATCCCAAAGAGTTGACTGAATGCCGAGTTTGGGCCGCCAGTGGAATTTGACGAAGGTGGATTTTCCATCCGCATTGACAAGTCTGAATGTGTGGATACCGAAACCTTGCATCATGCGAAGCGACCGAGGCAAAGTGCGGTCCGACATAGCCCACATCAGCATATGTGTAGTCTCAGGCATCAGCGAGGCCCAGTCCCAGAAAGTATCGTGCGCGCTTCCGGCTTGAGGAAAAGCACGGTCAGCCTCCATTTTCACAGCATGAATGAGATCGGGAAACTTGATGGCGTCCTGAATGAAGAAGACGGGAATATTGTTGCCAACGAGATCCCAGTTGCCTTCCTTCGTATAGAATTTCACGGCAAAGCCGCGGACATCTCTTGGGGTATCAACCGATCCGGCACCGCCAGCTACGGTTGAGAATCGCGTAAATACGGGTGTTCTTTCACCCGCGCGCTGGAATAGGTCGGCTTTGGTAATGTCGGAAAGTGAATCATTGAGTTCGAAGTAGCCGTGTGCAGCCGATCCACGGGCATGAACGATTCGTTCAGGAATGCGTTCATGATCGAAGTGGAAGATCTTTTCGCGAAGGACGAAATCCTCAAGCAATGTCGGGCCACGTTCGCCTGCCTTCAAACTATTCTGATTGTCGGTGATGCGGATGCCCTGATTAGTGGTGAGATGGTCGGCACCATCATGCGGTCCCTTTTCAGGCACATGCTGGTGTGTTTCGCCGCCGTTGCCTCGATCGGTGTCGAATGTCGTCGTCATGGTATCGTCCTCGCTATTGGTAGATGGAATCTAACGAGGGCTATGGAAGAAGGTTCCAGTTAGAGCTGCGCTAAACAACGGCAAATGGAGGAGTCCGAAATGGCAGGCAGGGTTGAAACGTGTGCGTGTTTTTGCGGCGCAATTGTTGCGAAGGTCGAGGGCGATCCGTTCTGGATTTGTTATGACCATGACGATGATTGTCGCCGTGCCATTGGAGGCCCACTAACCATTTGGGTCGGCTATCGACCCGACCAATTCCAGCTAAAGCGCGGCAAGCCAAAGACATTCTCGAAAACGCCTGGCGTCACTCGCAGCTTTTGCGCGGACTGTGGCACGTCGATCAGCTATTTGGACGTGGGCATTGCTGATGAACTCTACTTGACGATCGGCTTTTTCGATTACCCGGAGCGATTTCCGCCCGAGGCGCAAACATATTGGCGGCTGAGGCTGCCGTGGGTCGAATTTGCCGACGAACTTCCGCGCATCGATGAATATTCGCGGCCGCGAAATGCGAAGTTTGGCAATCCGCGTGATCGGTAAAGCCGACTTTACCAAGCTCTACCTGCCCCTTCATTTCGGCCACGAGCACGTTGGAACTCAAATTGAACAATCGCGTTCAATCAATATGACACGAATGGCTTTTGAACACGTCACCATTACAGATCGAATGCGCCTTATAAGACGTGTTTCATGTGTTGAATCGGCAGCTGAAGTTCTTGCAAAATATTGGCCTAAAAACTGTGGCGAAAAATATGCCACAGCGCAGCAAGCATGTATTGAAGCTGGGGCGGGTCGATTGCATCCCGACGAAGTCAGGCGCGCCCTTATTGATGCAGCCAAGGAGGCATCAATTTACGTCAATGAGCGGTCGCGCTAACAAACTAACCTCCATTCAATATATTCGTGAAAATATAACACTAGCCATTCCTGAGCCACCGATATATTTAGGAAAATATTTCGCACGCCTATCGGAGGTTGAATATGGGCATTGGTCGTCGTCACTGGCAAATGACAGTTGCCGCACTTTCGGTCGCTTGGCTTGGTATAATTCCGCTGTCAGGCTCTGCGCAAGCTGCAGAAACGGTAACCGTCTTCGCAGCGGCTAGTCTCAAGAACGCACTCGACGACATAACTCACGCGTGGCAGAAGCAATCCGGCAAGGAAGCCACAATCTCCTACGCAGCGAGTTCGGCTCTGGCAAAGCAGATAGAGTCTGGCGCGCCCGCTGATATCTTCATCTCGGCTGATCTCGACTGGATGGATTACCTTACAAGGGAAAACCTGATCAAGGCCGAAACACGCAAAAATCTCTTGAGCAATCGCATCGTTCTGGTTGCATCGAAAGACAAGGCAGAACCCGTCGAAATCAAAAAGGGTTTTGACCTCGCCAAACTTTTGGGCGAAGACCGTCTCGCTATGGGTGCTGTGGATTCGGTTCCGGCAGGCAAGTATGGCAAGGCCGCTCTCGAATCTCTTGGTGTGTGGTCGTCCGTGGAGGGCAAGATCGCCGGCGTGGAGAGCGTGCGTGCTGCTTTGTTGCTTGTGTCACGTGGCGAAGCACCCTACGGAATCGTCTATCGGACGGATGCGACAGCTGACAAAGAAGTCAAGATCGTAGGAACGTTTCCCGAGGACAGCCATCCTCCTATCATTTATCCGATCGCAATTCTGAGCGACAGCAAGAATGCTGATGCGGTGTCGCTGTTTGATTACATCAAGTCAGAAAAAGCTGTGCCATTCTTCGAAAAGCAGGGATTTACCGTACTCAGGTAAACCCCCGCTGATTTCCGCTTCTGGTGCTGCGGGAGACTTACTACAGAACATGAGGCGGGGCTGACATTCGTGGACTGGTTCTCACTGAGCAATGAAGAATGGACTGCGGTCCACCTTAGCCTTCGAATCGCGTTCGTCGCGATGCTTACAAGTCTGCCTCTCGGCATTCTCGTTGGTCTGCTGCTGGCTCGAGGAAAGTTCTGGGGCAAGTCCATCCTCAATGGCTTAATCCATCTCCCGTTGATTTTACCTCCTGTCGTCACCGGCTTTATTCTACTCATACTCTTTGGTCGACGTGGCCCGATCGGAGCGTTTCTGGCCGAGCATTTTGGTATTGTACTATCGTTCCGCTGGACGGGCGCAGCATTGGCCTGCGGGGTGATGGGTTTTCCATTGATGGTTCGCAGTATCCGGCTATCTGTAGAAGCAGTGGACCGGAAGCTTGAAGATGCCGCCGGTACGCTCGGTGCAAGTCCGCTATGGGTATTCGCGACGGTCACCTTGCCGCTCATCCTGCCAGGCATCATCGCCGGCATGATTCTTTCCTTTGCCAAGGCAATGGGCGAATTTGGTGCGACGATAACGTTCGTTTCCAATATCCCCGGAGAAACCCAGACGCTTTCGGCTGCAATTTACACCTTCACACAGGTGCCGGGTGGCGATGCGGGTGCCTTTCGCTTGACCATCATATCAGTCATCATCTCCATGGCTGCTTTAATGGCTTCGGAATTCATGGGCTACCTTGTCGGACGCAGGGTAGACATCGAATGACCCTGACTTTTGAAGCAAAACACGCGCTTGGAAAATTCGTACTTGATGCCGCCTTCACGTCCGACCGCGGTGTCACGGCGTTGTTTGGACGTTCAGGTTCGGGAAAAACATCGATCATCCGCATCCTTGCGGGCCTTTCACCGCCGGACCAGGGCAGGGTCGTTTTTGACGGCGACGTACTGGTTGATACGAAGAAGGGAATATTCGTTCCCAAACACAAGCGCTGTTTCGGATATGTGTTTCAGGAAGGGCGGCTCTTTCCCCATCTGACAGTTCAGCAGAATCTCAACTACGGCCGCTGGTTTACTCCGAAATCACGACGCTCGGACGATTTGTCGAAGGTTATCGATCTTCTTGGTATTGGCGCTATTCTGGACAGGCGTCCGGGCAAACTATCAGGCGGAGAAAAGCAGCGCGTCGCGATCGGCCGTGCCTTGTTGTCGTCGCCACGCATGCTCCTTATGGACGAACCGCTAGCGGCGCTCGACGATACAAGGAAGATCGAAATCCTTCCCTATCTCGAAGCTCTGCGCGATGAAATGAGTATCCCGATCATTTATGTGAGCCACTCGGTTTCAGAAGTGGCACGTCTTGCCGATCGTGTCATTGTTATGAGCGAAGGCAAGGTGGCAATGGCCGGCGCCGCAGCCGATGTCTTGAGCCACACCTCAATTTCAATCACAACCGATCGCCGCGAAGCGGGTTCATTGGTGGAGGGGAAGGTCCTAAATTACGATCCGATGCACAAGCTAACGACCATCGGGTTCAAAACATCCAAAATTTATGTTTCAGGCACAGAAGTCGCCGTGGGGAAAAGCGTTCGAGTCCATATCCTTGCCAAGGATGTAATGCTTTCGACGATTCGCCCTGAACAGCTAAGTGCGCTCAATATTCTCGAAGGGACAGTGAGCGCAATCACCTTCGAGTCGGGCATAGCTGATGTTCAAGTCGATTGCCAGGGAACGACAATCTTGGCCCGCATTACTGAGTTATCCTGCGGAAGGCTTGATCTGCGGCCGGGCATGCTCGTCTTTGCGATTATCAAGACCGTCGCGTTGGAGCCCCACTGATATCGGCCTCGGATGCCGAGGACACGCTGTGGCTGCGATTCGCATCGAGCCAAGCAATATCTGACGCAACAGCGGTTTCGATTTTCTGTTCCATGGTGCGAAAGCGGCTGAGCAATTTCTCGCCGAATTCGGTGACCACAGCGCCGCCGCCTCGTTTGCCGCCGCGCTGAGAATCCACGACCGGCTGTGAAAACATCGCGTTCATCGCACTGACCAGAAGCCAGGCGCGACGGTACGACATATCCATGGCACGACCAGCGGCTGAAATGGAGCCCGTTTCACGAATATGCTCAAGCAATTGCATCTTCCCACGACCGATTTTCTCATTGTGAGGAAAATCGATTCGCAAAATCGTTCTCAAAGCGCTTTTTGAAGATAGACCCATTGTCGTGACCGCACCGTTGGACTGTCGCATTTATCTATAGCAATGTACACGATGATCTAAACGCTAAGAAATGAACTGAGCGATATCGAACTCTCGATATCGCTCAGGGATTTGTCCGCCGCTATTGGGTGGGAGTTTACTTATCGGGACTCAACTGCACCCGGAAGTATTGCCGCAGGTGTCACACTTCAAGCACGTTCCATTACGGACCATCGTGAAGTTCGAGCACTCCGAGCAACTGTCGCCGGTATAGCCCTGCATCATCGATTTGATGCGGCGATCCGACATCACCTTCTTTGCTTCGGCTTTAGCTTCTTCGGCTGCGGCCTCTGCATCAGTGTCCTCGAACAGGGCAGAGGCGGGAGTTGCATCTGGCTGATCCTTGGCACGCTCTTCATAGTCGCGCTTGAAGGCCGCCGATTCCTGGCTGACCACTGCAATCGTTGGTTTCACAGCGGTCGCAGTTACAGTGCGGCTGGCGAGGGTCGTGACATTTGATGACGCAGTTGCCTTCGGCGCGTTGACGGCGCCTGTTCCCCCTGCGCTGCTAAAACCCTTGGGATCAGCCTTGTTCGGCGAAACCACCTTCAGCGAAGCACCGCGTGTCAGACCCTTGGAGACTGGTTCCGCCTTGCCTTCGGAAATACCGCGGCCAAGCGAGGTATTGGAGAAGTCGGACTGGTCTACGTGGGCAAGATCATGGCGGTCAAGATAGGAGACAGCGAGCTCGCGGAAGAGATAATCGAGGATCGATGTAGCATTCTTGATTGCATCATTACCCTGAACCATGCCAGCAGGTTCGAACTTCGTGAAGGTGAAGGCCTCCACATATTCCTCCAGCGGCACGCCATATTGCAACCCCAGCGAGATGGCGATGGCGAAGTTGTTCATCATTGCCCGGAAGGCGGCGCCTTCCTTGTGCATGTCGATGAAAATTTCGCCGAGACGGCCATCGTCGAACTCACCCGTCCGCAGATAGACCTTGTGACCGCCAACGACTGCCTTCTGGGTATAACCCTTGCGGCGGTTCGGCAACTTCTCACGATCATGGACATAGCGTTCGACAATACGCTCTACGATCTTTTCTGTGACCTGAACGGCACGGGCGGCTGCTGGCGCTTCGATCAGCGCCTCGATTGCATCGTCTTCATCCTCGTCATCATCGGCGAGCAACGAAGAATTCAGCGGCTGTGAGAGCTTGGATCCATCGCGGTAGAGCGCATTGGCTTTCAGTGCCAACTTCCAGGAGAGCATATAAGCGGACTTGCAATCCTCGACAGTTGCTTCGTTCGCCATATTGATGGTCTTGGAGATCGCGCCGGAGATGAAGGGCTGGGCCGCAGCCATCATTCGGATGTGGCTGTCGACGGAAAGATAACGCTTGCCGATCTTGCCGCAAGGATTGGCGCAATCGAAAACCGGGTAGTGCTCTTCCTTGAGGAAGGGAGCACCTTCAAGTGTCATCGCGCCGCAAATGTGGATGTTGGCGGCTTCGATTTCCTTCTTGGAGAAGCCGAGTGCCGGCAATATCTCGAAGGAGATGTCATTAAGCTGCTCGTCGGTGAAGCCGAGGACATTCTTCGCAAAGTCTTCGCCAATCGTCCACTTGTTAACTGCGAATTTGATGTCAAAAGCCGACTTCAAGGCCGTGTTGAGCGTGGCAATGATCTCGTCGGTGAAGCCTTTGGCTTTCAGCGAACCGGGGTTGATGCCGGGTGCCTGGTTGAGATTGCCATGACCAACAGCGTAAGCTTCGATCTCTGCGATCTGGCTTTCCGAGTAGCCCAAGGTGCGCAGAGCTTCAGGCACGGCACGATTGATGATCTTGAAGTAGCCGCCACCAGCCAGCTTCTTGAATTTGACCAGCGCAAAGTCCGGCTCGATGCCAGTTGTGTCGCAGTCCATGACCAAGCCGATCGTGCCGGTCGGCGCGATAACTGTCGCTTGCGCGTTACGGTAGCCATGCTTTTCGCCAAGCTTCAGTGCCTTGTCCCATGCTGCCTTTGCGTGCGTGATCAGATCCTGATCCGGGCAGTCAGCCGCAATCAAAGCCACAGGATTTACAGCGAGGCCTTCATAGCCCTGATTTTCGCCATGCGCGGCGCGGCGATGGTTGCGGATGACGCGCAGCATGTTGGCAGCATTCGGGGCATAGCCATTGAACGCACCAAGCTCCTTGGCCATCTCGGCGGATGTTGCATAGGCGGTGCCGGTCATGATCGCAGTGAGTGCACCGCCGATCGCACGGCCTTCGGCGCTGTCATAGGGGATACCCGAAGTCATCAGCAGGCCGCCAATATTGGCGTAACCCAGACCGAGCGTTCGGTATTCGTAGGAGAGCTTGGCGATTTCCTTGGAGGGGAATTGCGCCATCATCACCGAAATCTCGAGTACGATCGTCCACAGACGAGCGGAATGCTCAAAGCCGGCAACATCGATCTTGCCGTCCTTGCCGCGATATGTCAGGAGGTTGATCGAGGCCAGATTGCAAGCCGTATCGTCCAGGAACATATATTCCGAGCATGGATTGGATGCGCGGATCGGACCAGCAGCAGGGCAGGTGTGCCAATCATTCATCGTGGTGTTGAAGTGAAGCCCCGGATCAGCAGACGCCCATGCTGCATAACCAATCTTTTCCCAAAGATCGCGCGCCTTCAACGTCTTCATTACCCTGCCGTCCTTGCGGGCGGTCAGGTTCCAGTTGCCGTCATTTTCGACAGCGCGCAGGAACTCGTCCTTGAGCGAAACGGAATTATTGGAGTTCTGACCGGCTACCGTCAGATAGGCTTCCGAGTCCCAGTCGGTGTCATAGGTCTTGAAGTCGATATCCGTGTAGCCTTGCTTGGCAAACTGGATTACGCGCTGGATATAATTCTCTGGAACCTGATTTTTCTTGGCAGCCTTGATTTCACGCTTCAGCGCCGGATTTTTGGTTGGCTCGTAGCAGTCGCCATTGTCGGCTTCGCAATTGACGCAAGCCTTCATGATGGCGGCGAGGTGCTGCTTGACGATCTTGGAACCAGTGACGAGAGCTGCAACCTTCTGCTCTTCCTTTACCTTCCAATCGATATATTCCTCGATATCAGGGTGGTCCACGTCAACGACGACCATCTTGGCCGCACGGCGTGTTGTGCCGCCCGACTTTATAGCGCCGGCAGCGCGGTCACCAATTTTGAGGAAGGACATGAGGCCGGAGGAACGACCGCCACCAGACAGTTTTTCGCCTTCGCCGCGAAGGAAGGAAAAGTTTGAACCTGTGCCGGAACCATATTTGAACAGGCGTGCTTCGCGAACCCAAAGGTCCATGATGCCGCCTTCATTGACCAGATCGTCCGCGACAGACTGGATGAAGCAAGCATGCGGTTGCGGATGTTCATAAGAAGATTTGGACTTGGTCAGCTTGCCGGTGTCCGGATCGACATAATAGTGGCCCTGACCGGGACCATCGATACCATAGGCCCAGTGCAAGCCTGTATTGAACCATTGCGGCGAATTAGGCGCAACGCGCTGGGTGGCGAGCATGTAGGCAAGTTCGTCACGGAAGGCGAGGGCATCGGCTTCGCTATCGAAATACTTGCCCTTCCAACCCCAATAGGTCCAGGTGCCGGCGAGACGATCGAAGACTTGGCGCGCATCCATCTCGGAGCCGTAGCGTTCTTCAACAGGCAACGCAGCCAAAGCATCGTCATCGGCAACCGAGCGCCACAACCAAGATGGAACCGAGTTTTCCTCAACCTTCTTCAGCTTGGCAGGCACACCAGCCTTACGGAAATACTTCTGTGCGAGGATATCGGCCGCCACCTGACTGAACTGGGCCGGAACATCGATATTCTCCAAACGGAACACGACAGATCCGTCCGGGTTTTTGATCTCACTCGTGGCTACGCGAAAGTCGATTTCCGCATAGGCTGATTGATTCTCTTTGGTAAAACGCCGTTCGATCCGCATGTTTCTCGTCCTCGTCTCTATATATAGTATCCATCAGGCGCCGTGTGAAGAGCTGTGCGTGAATGGACACAATTCCGCCCTAACCGATTCCAAATGGCTGAAACCGGCTGCTACACCTTCGCCCTTATCGACGCGGTTCCCCGCGTCATTTCCGGGCTTGGTGGCCCTTATTTTTGACGCCTGTTGTGTGATTCTGACCCCTTAAGGACTGTCACACTATCTGGTAAACATTCTGCCTGTAAACACTAAATATAGTGTTAATTGGCCATTTACCCAACAAAATAATCGACTTGTGCGCAGGCGTTTTTTCCGACCAGACGTGATCCATCCCTTGCACGCGCGATAGAGTGCAAGCTCTGGTAAACACTGGGTAAACTGGAAAAAAGCCGGTTACAGACACTCCGGTCACGCCACTAACGCAACGCCGTTCACCATAAAAAATGACTCGCATGCAAGCGTCAAGTCATAGTTTTTTACATAATTGTGACCGCAATATCTTGTGTGTCACATATGTGGATAACGGGGAGAAACCTAAAGAAATTTTCGCCAGCTAGCGGCGTGCAAAATCTCTGGGGAAAGGCCACCACACTGGAAAAACAAAGAAGTTGAGTTGAGATGGAAGTGCATTGTAAGCGTCGCGACGCTTAGTGATCGGCTAAAGCCCCAAGATCAAAGCTTGCAAGAAGGCTTTTCAACCCGAGTTCTTCCACGCGCTGGCCAGCCTCGTCGATGCTGACCCAATCGAGCCGGCGTTCGCCGCGCTCAGGCCAGTTCTTCTCTTGGTGCGAAAAATGCATAGGAAAAACGTCAACGACGAAATCGCCGCATTCACCATCACATACATCATGTTTTTCGTATGTGTATGTACCGATGGAAAAGGGTGCCATATCGCCGCGCACACCGGCCTCTTCATACGCCTCCCTTTGCGCAGACTGGGCGAACGTCTTGCCAACCTGCGGCCACCCCTTGGGCAGCACCCAGCGGCCCGTTCCGCGACTCGTGATCAACAATATTTCAGATCGTTTTTTCTTCAGACGGTAAACGAGCGCAGCGACCTGACAAATCCTGCCATCCGGCATTTCGATCCGCTTGTCCGTTACGATTTCGTTTTGATAGGTTACGTTCAATATTCCGCTCATTCCAGCTTGTTTTCAGCAAGTGTGAACCGATTCGAATAATGTGCAATCGTTCTCTAGCTACGGTTTGCTGCATATATGCGACTTATGACATTTTTTGAACAGCAGTGCAAAAAAAGCACACCCGACTGGAACGTGTACCGCCAACGCCCGACTAACGGATAACTGGAAAGGTTGGACCACAAGGGATAACGTGTGCGAAAAGTGGGAGGGACAATGACATCTTCCAGACCGTCGTTTGAAGACGCTCCGCCTTTCGGTGCTACAAATTCACCAGAGGATGAAAACGTCAGTGTCGTAGCGTCATGTGTCTACGCCAACGGCCAACGCATAGCAGACATCTCGATCGATGAAGCTGGAATGTGGGCTCATAAGGAAGGGCACGTCGTCTGGATCGGGTTGTTAGAGCCGGACGGGGAAGTTCTGCATCGGGTTCAAAAGCAATTCGGCCTGCATAGCTTGGCTATTGAGGATGCGGAACACGCTCATCAGCGTCCAAGCTCGAGCAATACGGCGATGCGATTTTTATCGTCGCGCGAACAGCACAACTGATCGACGGCCGTGTCGAGTTTGGTGAAACGCATGTTTTCCTTGGCAAGGGATATATTGTGAGTGTTCGTCATGGAGCCTCGACGTCTTATGCGGCCGTCCGCAAACATTGGGAGACGTCACCTTATGCGCTTGCGAAAGGTGAAGATTTCATCCTCTACGCAATCCTGGATTTTATAGTCGACAACTACATGCCGGTGCTGGAAGCGATTCATGATGAAGTGGAATCGATCGAGGATCGCGTACTGGCGAAACCTATGACCAGCAGCGATATCGAGCGTCTGTATATGCTGCGCCGTGATCTTTTACGCCTGCGCAATGCGATTGGACCGCTTGTCGATGTATGCGGACGACTAAGCAATACAGAGCTGCCCCAGATCCAGACAGCGATGCAGCCGCATTTCAGAGACGTCACTGATCACGTCCGCACCGTTCAGGAAAAGATCGATGGTTTGCGTGAGGTTTTGGCCTTTGCCTTCGAAGCGAGTCTACTCGTTGGCCAAAGTCAGGAAACGGTCATTTCCAAGCGCTTGGCCTCTTGGGCGGCGATATTGGCGGTACCGACAGCTATCGCCGGCATTTACGGCATGAATTTCAAGCACATGCCGGAGCTCGATTCTCCCAATGGGTACTACTGGGTGTTGGGAGCGATCGGACTTGTGTGCTTGACGCTATTCTGGCGGTTCCGGAAGAGCGGCTGGCTTTAGAACGTTTATCCGCCATGGCCCTTGGTAATCGGTTCCTGGTAGGTCAGGCCCATGTCCCACGGGAAATAGATCCACGTATCCTGTGAGACTTCCGTTACGAACGTGTCGATGAGCGGGCGCCCCTTGGGTTTGGCATAAACGGTGGCAAAATGCGCTTTGGGCATCATTGCGCGCACGATGGCAGCGGTCTTACCTGTATCGGTCAGGTCGTCAACGACCAGAATGCCTTCGCCTTCGTTCTCCAGAAGCCGTGGATCGACATTCTTCAGGACCTTGAGTTCGCCTTGCTCGTCATAGTCGTGGTAGGAGGCAATGCATACCGTCTCGATCATGCGGATGCCAAGCTCGCGACAGATGATGGCAGCCGGGACCAATCCACCACGCGTAATTGCGACCATGGCGCGCCATTCACGCTGCATGCCGGCAACGCGCCAGGCCAAGGCGCGGGCATCCCTATGGAACTGGTCCCAGGAGACCGGAAAAGCTTTGTCGGGAAGGGACATGGCGCGCACTCCATCAGAAAAATGCAATGTAGCGGAAAATCCGCCAGGAATGCATCTCGCAATAGCGGTAAAAGCAAGCCGCTGGCAAGCCGCTTGCGTTGTCCGCGATCCGTTCCGACAAGAAAAGTGTGGTTATGGCGGCCTGTTCAGCGCGACATCAATGTCAAGCAGGGCATATCGGCCATTATAGAGCTGGTTACACCACCGAAGACCCATTCCTTTAATCGGGACTGGCTATAAGCGCCCATCACGAACAATGACGCATTGTTTTCCGCAATCCAGCGTCGCAGTACCTTGTCGGCAGATTCAGAGTTCGAATTGATCGTGTGGGGATGGACATTCACCCCATGGCGGCGAAGTGCGTCAGAAAGCGGTGTGCCGGGGATATCGACGTTCGGATCGTTGGATTTCTTGGGATCGACCCAGACGATATCGACACTTTGAGCCTTGAGCAGCAAGGGGAGTGAATCGAATGCGGCGCGCGATGCTTCGCGCTTGCCATTGAATGCAACGACGACACGATCGATCTTTTCCGGCAGCTTCGTTTTGTAAGGGACAAACAGAACAGGTCGGCCGCTTTCCATGACGAGTGGGTCGGTGACGTCGTTGACGCTATCTGGATCATCAGGATCAGGTTGACCGGCGATGATGATGTCGGCCCGGAGGGCGCTTTGCGTAACACCGGCGGACGGGCTGCTGCTTTCGGATCGTACGATGCGGAACTCATGCGAGATGGTTCCAGTGGCCATCTCCGCCGCAAAAAGAGCCGAAATCGCTTCGGAGTTTTCCTTATGGCGCTGTTCATGGGCTTCGAACAATGTCGTGTCGGCAAAACCCGTGGGATCGGCATAAACAATCGGGGAGGGTATCGTATAGAGGCCGATAATATGCGTGCGCTCGCTCGACGAAGCGATCAACCTGGCGGCGTTTATAACCCTCTTTGCCTCACGCTCGCTGCGAATGAAAGCGATGATCGTCCGAAATGCCATGTTAGCCTCCATAGGTTGTTCATCCTTGAACCTATTGGGCAACATTATACGCCTTCCACGCAATAGTTGCTTTGTATTTTGAACAACATGCGTGGTTCAAGGGCAGCTTATGGTGCTGATTGAGAAGCGATATTTGCAACCATCTCCTTGACGGCTGATTCAGCCGCGAGAAGTTTTTCTTCTTCGCGCGCCCTGATAACCAGTTCTGTCGAGAATTTGCCGTTTTCGTATTTGGGATAAGAACCGATGATCGTATCTGGATGAGTGGCCTGGATATTTCGCAGCGGAACGGCAATAGCACCTTCGCCAAATGGGCAGTTCACTGAGCGAGACAGCAGCTTCTGGCCCACCCTTAATGTTGGAATCACATTGTCGACCATAGCCTGAAAAACGGAGGGGACGCCTGCCATCACGTAGACATTGCCAATATGGAAACCGGGTGCTGTCGAAACAGGATTGGCGATGTGCGCCGAGCCGCGTGGCATCCGCGCCATGCGCTGGCGGCTTTCGGTGAATTCGATCCCGCGCGACGCATAATTATCGCCCATGAGTTTCATCGCTGCCGCGTCGTGTTCACAAGGCACATCAAACGCTTTTGCAACTGCATCAGCCGTTATATCGTCGTGCGTTGGTCCGATCCCGCCAGACGTAAACACGTACTCATAGCGTTCCCGCAGGGCATTCAGCGCTTCGACAATACGATCCTCGTCGTCGGGAACGATACGAACTTCTTCAAGATCGATACCGATGGCTGTAAGAATATCAGCCAGGTGACCTATGTTCTTGTCCTTTGTCCGGCCTGACAGCAACTCGTCGCCGATCGCCAGCATGGCTGCGGTCACAACTTCATCAGTCATAAAAAATCTCCTAGCGGGAAGGCGACCGTAATTCTCCAACCGGCTAGCCGCAAGCCATTTCGGTCAGGAAACGCGAAGGAGCACGTTCAGGTCGAGCGCATTGCAAAATCAGCATCCAACTGCCGTAGAAATCGCTCGCGCTGGTGCGGACGGCGGGACTTGAACCCGCATGACCTATGGCCGACAGATTTTAAGTCTGTTGTGTCTACCGATTTCACCACGTCCGCGCGCAAATGCTTTTCGACGGTTCGGGCGGTTCCGTCAACGCTCTTTTACAGCGGGATGCCTTATTCGTTTGGAAAACGCTGCTTTTAGGCTGTTCCGTTATCAGCTCAAACTAAGGTTTTACGACTAAAGTATCATCTTCGGTGGATTTGGGCTGCGACCTGGACTAGAACGCGAGGTCTTCGAAGCAAAGAAATCGCTATGTCCGCTGTTCCATTTCAATTTCCGCTCGCAAATTTGACGAAAGTAGCGTCGCGAAATCCGGCACTCTTGCTGGTTCTTCTCTATTTTGCGTTTCAGGTCTTTTTTCTGACGACGATTTCGAATGGCGCGGGAGTGGATGACGCGGAGCAATTAGCCTATGTCGGTGCTCTGCAATGGGGATATGGCGGGTCGCAGGCGCCGCTTTATACATGGATAAACAGCATCGCTGGAAATCTCCTCGGAATCAGCATGTTTACCATTTATCTCGTCAAGTTCGGTATGCTTGCAAGTTCATTCATCAGTGTTTATTTCGGTGCACGTCTGCTCGGCCTGTCTAAATCGGTAGCTGCTGCTGGCATGCTAGGCATATTCCTGCTGCCTCAAATCGCGTGGGAATCGCAACGGACACTGACTCACTCGGTAGGGGGGACCACTGGCTGCGCATGGGCATTCCTTGCGTTCGCCTGGCATATGAAATCTCGTTCCTGGCATTCTGCTGCACTGCTGGGGCTTGGCATCGCTTCGGGCCTGCTCGGAAAATTCAACGCGAGTTTCTTCCTTATCGGGCTCATTTTGGCTGGTTTTTCCATTCCTGAATATCGAACCGTTCTTTTGATGCGGAAGAGCATTCTGGTGCCACTTGTATTCATTGCGGCCGTAGCGCCTACAGGCTTGTGGACGCTTTCGCATACAGAGAACCTTCTGGCGCGGTCACATAAATTCGAAATAGGTGAGGGCGGTAATTTCGTTATCAGTCGTCTTCACGGCGAGTGGAAGCTGTTTCTCAATGGCGTTCTCTTTTCGGGAATAGCGCTGGTTTTCTTTGCAATCGCCTGGTGGCGAAGCAGGGCAGAACAGATATTCTCGCCTCGTCCTTGGAATGACGCCGAAAAATTCGTGGGCCGAACCTTGCTGTTTGCGCTGGCGGCTGTTTTTGTCGGTGTCCTCATCAGCGGTGCTGCCGAGGTGAAAGATCGCTGGCTCCAACCGGTTCTGTTCTTGAGTCCGCTCTATCTGGCAACGCTTTTGGGGCGCTATATCCGAACCGACTTGCCGTTGAAACGCTTCGCGATTGTCGGTGCGATCTGCGGCCTTATCGTAATTCCAGGATTGGCGGTCAATATTCTATATGCTCGTGATGGTAAGGCGCCGTCTATTGGCCAGCTGGACTACGCGAAGCTTTTCGCCGTGACGCGCGCCGTGGGCACTTACCAGACCGTTGTGTCAAATGGTCCGCAATTGCCGGGAAATCTGCGTCTTCTCGATAATTCAATCATTCCGGTGCATCTGGAAATGCCGAATGCCGTGTCACGCATCCGCTTTCCCGCACTTTTTGTCTGGTTCGGCGATGGGATGAACCCGGCTGTTTTAAGTTTGCTGAACGGCGCCGGTATCGCTGCGCCGCCAGCAGACGTAAAGCAGGTGGATCTCACGTACAAATATTATCCCGATCAATCAGCACGCGTGAGCTATTTCATCGTTCCGGCAAAGTAGGGCCGCTTTTAATGCTCTAGTCCTCGACAAAAACCTCATCGCGCTTCTTACGGATGCTTGGCAGCAGCACGACCACGAGAACGGCTGCTGCGAGTAACAAGAGCCCGAGACTGATAGGGCGATTGAGGAAGGTCATGGGATCGCCGCGCGACATGATCATGGCCCGGCGAAGATGCTCTTCCAAAAGCGGTCCAAGCACAAAGCCGAGTAGCAGGGGTGCCGGTTCGCAGCGGAGTTTTGCCAGCCCGTAACCGATGAGACCGAAGAAGGCGACAGCATATAGATCGAACACATTCGAATTGACGCTGTAAACGCCGATTGAACAGAAGGCGATGATGGCGGGAAACAACATGTAATAGGGAATGGTCAACAGCTTAACCCAAAGTCCGATCAGCGGCAGATTAAGCAGAATCAACATGAGATTGCCGATCCACATGGAGGCGATGATTCCCCAGAACAAGGCTGGCTGTTCTGTAGCAACGTTCGGACCAGGGACGATACCTTGAATGATCATGGCGCCGATCATCAAGGCCATCACCGGATTGGCCGGAATGCCAAGTGTCAGCATGGGGATGAACGATGTCTGCGCGCCGGCATTGTTGGCTGATTCAGGGCCCGCCACCCCGGCGACGGCACCTTTGCCAAATTCGCCAGGCGTATTCGAGATCCGTTTTTCGACCGTATAGGATGCGAAGGAGGCAAGAATTGCCCCGCCGCCGGGCAATATGCCGAGGGCAGAGCCAATTGCCGTTCCACGCAAGATCGGTGCGGTCATCTCCTTCCAATCCTGTCGCGTGGGCAAGAGGTTGGTAACCTTTTTGATCATCACATCGCGGTCATGCTCGTTTTCAAGGTTACGCAGAATTTCGGCAATGCCGAACACGCCGACTGCAAGCGCAACAAAATTCAACCCATCAGACAATTCGAGAATTCCGAGATTGAATCGAGGCGTACCGGTATAAATGTCTGTCCCGACGAGCCCGA
Organism: Phyllobacterium zundukense; assembly: GCF_025452195.1. Lineage (NCBI taxonomy): Bacteria > Pseudomonadati > Pseudomonadota > Alphaproteobacteria > Hyphomicrobiales > Phyllobacteriaceae > Phyllobacterium > Phyllobacterium zundukense. The sequence goes on from NZ_CP104973.1 coordinate 2,756,390, forward strand.
GAAGCAGGCCAAGAACCACCATGCCGAGTGCCTTGATCACCGAACCATGGGCGAGTGCGACGGACGAAACGAGGCCGACGATCATAAGCGAGAAATATTCCGGTGACCCGAATCTCAAAGCAACAGCTGTCAACGGCGGAGCAAACACGGCAACCAGTATGGTCGACACCGTTCCGGCAAAGAACGAACCTATCGCTGCGATTGCAAGTGCGGCTCCTGCGCGACCCTTGCGCGCCATCTGATAGCCATCGATAGCAGTGACAGCAGACGAGGATTCCCCGGGCATGTTGATGAGAATAGCTGTAGTTGAGCCGCCATATTGTGCGCCGTAGTAGATGCCCGCCAGCATGATGAGTGACGAGACTGGTTCGAGTTGAAAGGTAATTGGCAGGAGCATGGCGATCGTCGCAGTCGCACCGATACCCGGAAGCACCCCGATAAGCGTGCCGAGGATGACCCCGGTGAAGCAGAACAAAAGGTTGTAGGGCGAAGCTGCAGTTGCAAATCCGAGTTCGAGATTGTTAAGAAGATCCATATCGCGGCCTCACTGCCCCAGCCAAGGGCCAAAACGCCGGAAGGGCAGGCCGAGCGCATAACTGAATACGATTACAGAGAATAAGGTCAGGCCGCCCACCAGGAGGAGCGCGGTTCCGGGGCGCATCTTCGTACTCGCAAAAGCCGCAACCAGTCCCGTCAGAAACAGTGATGGGACGAAGCCTAGCCCACGGACGGTGAGGCCAAACAAGATCGGTGCTGGCAAAATGAATAGCATACCGCGCCATGCAATTGGGCCCATTGGTTCATGCTGTAGCTGAGTACCCTGAATGACGACGATAATGCCAAGAAGGATAAGGACGCCAGCCAATACGAACGGGAAATAACCTGGTCCCATGCGGAGTGCAGTGCCAACTTCAAGGCCATATGCCTGTATGGCAAAGAAAAGGCCTATGAGTATGAACAGCACGCCGCAGATCAAATCGCGTAAACTAAAACTAAGATCTTTCATATGTTCCCTGTCGCCGTTTGACGCTACATAAAAGGGCCAGAAGCGCTCTCCCACTCCCGGCCCACAATCGACTAATCAGCGTATTGACCGGCCGCTTCAATGACCGGCTTCCAGCGGGTCACTTCGCTTTCAAGCTTCGTCTTCAGCCCTGCAGGTGTTGCTTCAGCATCAGTTGACGGCACTGTACCCAGTTCAGCAAATCGAGCGATGATGCTCGGGTCTTTCAATGCTTTTTGCAGAGATGCCGAAAGCTTCTGCGTTACCTCTTCAGGGGTTCCTTTTGGTGCGTAAATGCCGTGCCAGATACCCACCTGCATGCCCGGCAGGCCAGCTTCGGCGACTGTTGGAAGATCGGGAAGGGCATCGAGTCTCTTGGCCGATGTCACTCCATAGGCTTTGATCGTACCGCCTTTGATCTGTTTGGTTGTATTGGTGGTCTGGTCGCACATCAAATCCACCTGACCACCGAGGAGATCTGTCATGGCAGGACCGGTGCCTTTGTAAGGTACAGTTGTCAGCGGCGTTTTGATCTCACTCATGAACAACATCCCGCAAAGATGGGAGGCTGCGCCAATACCGGCATTCGCAAGGGTAATCTTGTCAGCATTTGCCTTGACGAATTCAACAAGGCCTTTGAGATCAGTCGGCTCGAAATCCTTCTTTGCCACAATGGTCATCGGAACATCTGTGACAAGCCCCACATATTCGAAGGCGTTGAGCGTGTCATAGGGCAGCTTGCGATATAGCGTGGCGCTGGTTGCCATGCCAATGTGGTGTAGCAACAGCGTGTATCCATCCGGGTCGGCCTTCGCGACCTGGGAGGCCCCTAGTGTGCCGCCCGCTCCGCCGACATTTTCCACGATGATTTGCTGACCGAGGTCCCTTGACATGCTTTCGGCGACAAGTCTGGTAACGGTATCGGTCGGACCACCCGCCGCGAACGGCACGACCATGGTGATACTGCGTTCGGGATAACCCTGTGCAAATGCGCTACCCGAGATGAGGGCAATGGCAGCTGTGGCGGCCAGTGAAGTAAAGAGTTTGAGCATTAAATTTCCTCCCAGAACAACGCTTGTGAATTGCCGCAGTCAGCCAACATTTCTCCCCGGTCATTGGCAACTCCGTTTTCGACGCGGCGCATGAGACCTATCGGACGCAACGATGGTGGTTCTGTCAAGCAATTCATGGATTTCTCCGAATTTTTTGAGAATTCCACTGTGAACAGGGCAGTCACGTTGTTTTTTGGTATATGCATATGCCAAGAGATCAGGCGATCGGAGTGATGACGATGAGCAAACAGGCAGCCAAACCAGCGATATGGACGGAATCAGCGCCGTTGCTCGTGGATGTTGCAATGGGCCGTAAACATGCGGATCTGGTTGTCCGCAACGGTCGTCTGGTAAGCGTCTATTCCGGAGAAATTATAGCTGGTATCGATCTTGCCATCGTAGCCGGGCGTTTTGCCTTTGTCGGGCAAGGAGCGGAGCACTGCATCGGGCCGAAGACGAAGGTCGTTGACGCGGGTGGACGTTATCTGGTGCCTGGTCTGTGCGACGCGCATATGCACGTCGAAAGCGGCATGGTCACGGTGACTGAGTTTACGCGCGCCGTCATTCCTCATGGTACTACGTCGATGTTCATCGATCCGCACGAAATTGCCAATGTGTTGGGGCTCGATGGCGTCCGCCTGATGCATGACGAGGCGCTTGCCATGCCGATCAATGTGCATGTGCAGATGCCGAGTTGCGTTCCATCGGCACCGGGGTTGGAGAATGCAGGTGCCTCCATAAGCCCGGACGACGTTGCCGAAGCGATGACGTGGCCCAATATCATCGGTCTCGGCGAGGTGATGAACTTTCCCGGAGTTGCCAACAACGATGCAACCATGCGGGGTGGCATTGACGCCACCGTAAGGGCCGGAAAGACTGTTGGGGGGCATTTTGCATCGCCTGAGCTTGGACGAGCCTTTCATGGATATGTTGCAGGTGGTCCTGAAGATGATCACGAGGGTACCCGTATTGAGGACGCCATTGCCCGTGTGCGCCAAGGCATGCGGGCTATGCTGCGTCTTGGATCGGCGTGGTATGATGTTGCCCGCCAGATCAAAGCGGTTACGGAACAGGGCCTCGATCCGCGCAATTTTATACTGTGTACTGATGACAGTCATTCCGGCACGCTTGTGAACGAAGGTCATATGGACCGTGTTGTGCGTCACGCCATAGCCCAGGGGCTGAAACCTGTGACGGCGATCCAGATGGCGACCCTCAATACAGCGCAGCATTTTCGGCTGGAGCGCGAGATCGGCTCAATCACACCGGGAAGACTTGCAGATTTCCTTATCGTGTCAGACTTGTCAAATCTGACGATCGACCGCGTTTATGCGCGTGGCGTACTTGTGGCGGAGAAAGGTAAGCTCATCGCTGACATTCCTGCCTACAACTATCCAGCATTTGCCAAGAATACGATCAAGCTCGGCAAGAAGTTGAAGGCCGGGGATTTCGATATCAAGTCCCCGAAACCCGCAAAGCAGATTACCGCGCGTGTGATCGGCGTCATTGAAAATCAGGCGCCGACGAAAGCACTGGAAGCGGAGTTGTCAGTCGCCGACGGCATCGTCCAGATGGATCGGCGCAATGATGTCTCCCAAATCGCTCTCGTCGAGAGGCATCGTGGAACGGGGAAGGTAGTTAACGGCTTTGTCTCCGGCTTTGGCTATACGCTTGATTGTGCCATGGCCTCAACCGTCGCCCACGATAGCCACCACATGATTGTCGTTGGCACAAACAAAGAGGATATGGCCAAAGCTGCCAATAGGCTTGGCGAAGTTGGCGGCGGTGTGGTGCTGTTTTCCAAGGGCCGAGAACTTGCCATGGTGGAAATGCCGATCGCTGGCCTGATGTCTGATCAGCGCGCCGAAATCGTCGCAGCAAAGGCGGATAAACTCGTCAACGCTATGCGCGCGATGGGCTGTACTCTCAACAACGCCTATATGCAGCATTCGCTGCTGGCGCTGGTGGTCATTCCGGAATTGCGTATATCTGATGTCGGGATTATCGATGTCCGGACATTCGAGAAGGTTGACCTGTTCCTATGACTGCATTCATCAAGGCCGTGGATCGCGCAACGGAAAAAATGCGCGTGCTATTTCCCGAAACACCACTGCAACTCAACCATTATCTCTCCCACAAATACGGCGCGCAGATCTGGCTCAAGCGCGAAGACCTGTCGCCTGTACGATCCTATAAGATCAGGGGCGCTTTCAATTTCATCTCTCATTATTTGAGTGAGCACAAGTCGGAGGATTCGTCCTTCGTTTGTGCCTCGGCTGGAAACCACGCGCAGGGTTTTGCCTTCATCTGCCGGCATTTTGGCAAAAAGGGTGTCGTCTTCATGCCGGTGACGACGCCGCAACAAAAGATCGACAAGACGCGCAGTTTTGGCGGCGAGTTCATCGAAATTCGTCTGTTCGGAGATATTTTCGATCAATGTTACGCTGCCGCGCAGGACTATGCTGCGACAAGCGGGGCAATTATGGTTCCGCCTTTCGACCACATGGATATCATCACTGGGCAAGCGACCGTGGCGCATGAAATCGCTACTCAGCTGCCGGACAAGCGCAGGCCCGACCTGATGATCTTGCCTGTTGGGGGTGGCGGGCTTTCCGGCGGTGTTACACGCTATCTTGCCGATCTCGGCTGGGAGACCCGCTTCCGCTTCGTTGAACCAGCCGGTGCGCCGAGCCTGAAACGCAGTCTCGAAGCAGGCAAACGTATCAGACTCGACACCGTGGACAATTTCGTCGACGGCGCCGCAGTTGCGGAGATCGGCCGTGAAAACTTCAAGTTGCTCAAAGGTTTCACGGCAGACTCTGTGACTTTGATTCCAGAAAACCGCCTGAGCTCGACTATCCTCGAGATGCTCAACATCGAAGGCATCGTTGTTGAGCCCGCGGGCGCGCTCGCCATCGATGCGCTCAAGGATTTCAAGAAGAGCGATATCAAAAACAAAAGGATCGTTCTGGTTATATCAGGCAGCAATTTCGATTTTGAACGCCTGCCGGAGCTGAAGGAGCGGTCCCTGCGTTACGAAGGACTGAAGAAGTATTTTATCTTCAGGTTTCCCCAGCGGCCAGGCGCTTTGCGGTCGTTTCTTGACCTTTTGGGACCGGACGATGACGTTGCGCGCTTCGAATATCTCAAGAAGTCCGCGCGTAATTTCGGTTCCGTCCTGATCGGCATCGAGACCAAGAACAAGCTTAATTTCGACGTGCTGTTCAAACGTTTCGATGAGGCAGGTTGGGCATATCAGGACATTACCGATAATGAGACCATTGCCGGATTGATTATCTGAGGAGGCAAATGACCAGCTGGATAATCCTGTTTCGCGGTGTCGGCGGTAATACGTTGCTCCCCGTGCAGCCATTGAAAGTGGCATTGGCCGAGGAAGGTTTTGAGTCGGTCGTAACCTATATCAACACCGGCAATGTAGTTCTCACCTCAAATGATAGGCCAAAGCGTATCGTCAAGCGTGTGGCTACGGTCGCACTGGAGCATTTTGGCTTCTCCAAGCACATCATGATCGTTAGCAGGGCGGAATGGGCCAATCTTATTACCCAAAATCCATTCCCGCTGGCTGTGAGTGAACCGGCCAAACTTCATGCCTATGTTCTGGAGCGGACACCTGATGCAGAGGCGGTGAAGGCGCTGGAGCAAAAAGCGACAGGGCCGGAGCAGTTCGAGATAAGGGGAAGGGTGCTGTATTATTACGCGCCGCAAGGTGTTTCCAATGCAAGGCTGCATCCTAAGATTGAAAAAACATTGAAAGTTGCAGCTACAGCGAGAAACTGGAATACAGTGATCAAGCTGGCCCATTTGGCTAAGCAAATGGCGGGGGATGCAAGGTGACTATCTATATTGTGCTGTTTCGCGGCATCAATGTTGGCGGCAACAAAAAAGTTAAGATGGAAACACTGCGGGGCATGCTTGTCGAGGCGGGCTTCGAGGGTGTGAAAACCTATGTACAGAGCGGCAACGTCGTTCTCAGGTCCAACAAGACGGCGCGCCAGATTGCCGAGACAATTGGGGGCATTTTTTTGAAAACGTTCAGTTTCGAATCGCGTGTCTCCATTCGTAACATTGATGAATGGAACTGTATGATCGCGAAGAACCCTTATCCCCAAGCGCAGGAAAATCCAAAGTCACTTCATGCCGTCATTCTTGACGACGATCCGACTGACACCGCGCTTGAAAATTTTGCCAGTAAGGCGAGTGAAACCGAAAGTTTTACGGTCAGGAACCGCGCTCTCTACCTCTATACGCCCGACGGTTTCGGCACTTCAAAACTTGCGCTGGCGCTCGACAAGGTGCTGAAAGTGCCGCTCACCGCGCGTAACTGGCGAACTGTCCTGGCTCTTCAAAAACTGGCAGAAGCAGTCTGATCGGCAATCAGCCTTTCCAGCACTGTGAAAATACGCGGGTCGTTGCACTGCGCTACATTGAAGCGCATGTAGGAAGATGCGGCCTGTGATTGGCTGAACACGTTGCCTGGCGCGAAAATGATCCCTTCCGCCAGTCCATGGTGCGCGATTTTTGCGGCGTCCACACCTACCGGCAGCTTGCACCACAGAAACATGCCGCCGCGCGATTCAATCCAGGGAACCAGGCCGAGCGGCTTCAACTTGGCTATTGCGTCACCCATGCTCTTTGCAAGTTGCGTGCGCAGGCCGTCCAGGTGCTTCCGATAGCTTCCATCCTTCAGCATGAACAGTACGAGTTCTGCACCCAGGCGTCCGCCGCCAAAGGATGTAGCGATGCGCAAATCCACCAGCCCCTCAATCCAGTCGTGTCGCGCTGCCACGAAACCGCAGCGAACAGATGCCGATAGCGATTTGGAGAAGCTGCCGATATGCACGACCCGGTCGAACCCATCGAACGCAGCGAGGCGAGGTGCTGGTTCATGTTCGAAATCGGCAAAAATATCATCTTCGATGATTGTCAGGCCGTGCTGTTCCGCAAGCTTGAGCAGCCGATGGGCGACGACCGGCGAAAGCACTGCGCCAGTTGGGTTATGCAAGGCGGAATTGGTAATGTAGAGGCGAGGCTGGTGTTCCGAAAGCGCTTCCGCAAATCGATCGAGGTCGGGACCGTTTGGCGTGTAAGGCACCCCGATCACCTTGGCGCGATGCGCCTTGAGCAAGGCGTGGAAATTGAAATAACACGGGTCATCCACGATGACGGCGTCACCCGGCTCAATGAGGAAACGGCAAAGAAGATCGATTGCCTGCGTGCCCGACTCCGTCAACATGATCTGGTCGGGCACCACCTCGATGCCATGTCCTGTCATGCGGCGCGCAAGGAGTTGGCGCAATGGTTTCAACCCTAACGGCGAGGCATAGTCGGTGAGGGAGGACTCGTCCGCCCTTGCCACGGCGCGCAAGGCGCGCCGAATTCCGGCTTCAGGCATCCACGAGGAGGGCAGCCAACCACAACCGGGCTTTGCCATGCTGTCATTTGCATCGAGCGATGTGCGCGACACCCAAAGTGGATCAATGGCATGGTCCAGCCGCGGCCCGATTTCAGCCAGTGCCAAAGGCGGCAGATGACCGGTGACATAAAAGCCCGAGCTGCGTCGGGACAAGATGACGCCTTCGGCCACGAGCCGGTCATACGCCTCGACGATTGTCGATTTCGATACCGACAACGTCTCGGCAAAACTGCGTATCGAGGGGAGTTTTGCTCCCGGCGTGAGTGCCCGCCCGGCTATACGTTGACGGACTTCGTGCATCACGCGATTGACCAGCGTACCGCCTTCGAGCTTGAGTTCAACGGTTTTGTCCATCTGTACTGCTTGCCATCCCATGACAGTTTGCGCGTATTGTACTGTACCGTATCTGGAAAATCCACTGCATGGGGTTGATACAGCCTACGATGTGATCGCACGGCAGGGAAAATATGGACAACAAGATAACAAGCGGCTGGATTAACGGATTTATCGGCGTACTTATTTTCAGTGGGTCGTTGCCGGCGACGCGAGCGGCTGTTGCCGGATTCGATCCCATCTTCCTGACCGGTGCTCGTGCTACGATTGCGGCTGCGCTGGCGCTTACCTTGCTATTAGCTTTCCGGGAAAAGCGCCCGATGAGGACTGATCTTGGCCCGTTGTTCGTAACTGCCATGGGTGTTGTCGTCGGCTTTCCGCTTCTGACCGCACTGGCGCTACGCCATATCACGTCGGCTCATTCCATTGTGTTCATCGGGCTTCTGCCGCTTGCAACCGCCATTTTTGGTGTATTGCGCGGCGGCGAACGCATGCGTCCCATGTTCTGGCTGTTTTCCTGTGCGGGCAGCCTGCTTGTTGCTGGATTTGCATTGACGCAGAATTTCGCGGCATCGCTAACCGGCGATCTTTTGATGTTCGCGGCCATTGTCGTTTGCGGTCTCGGCTACGCGGAAGGTGCCCAGTTGTCGCGAAAATTGGGGGGCTGGCAGGTGATCTGCTGGGCGCTGGTCCTTTCGTTGCCAGTCATGCTACCCCTGACCCTCTATGTTTTTCCGTCGGATTTGAACAGCATCAATCAGCCCGCCTGGATAGGCCTTTTCTATGTCTCGCTGTTCTCGATGTTGATAGGTTTCATCTTCTGGTATCGCGGGCTGGCTCAGGGTGGAATTGCGGCTGTCGGTCAGTTGCAGTTGCTGCAGCCCTTCTTTGGTCTGGTTCTCGCCGCTACACTGCTGCATGAATCCATCAGCTGGCCGATGATTGCCGTCACCATTGCAGTGATATTATGCGTGGCGGGCGCCAAACGCTTCGCCAGATAGCTGGTCCTTTTGCGCCGCACAATAAAATCGTTTGCTTTTTGGCACAAGAAGGCCCATATGCCGGTCAGGCGCTTGGACCGGGCAATCCGGTCTTCCGATTGAGGACTTCGTGGCGTCTGAGACCCATCCGCATGACGCGGTGGGCACGGCTGCGCAAGTCGCATGAACCCAAGCCATTGGCACAGGGTTCCTCGCGTCTCGTCGTTTATCCCAAAATTATTGCACGCAGGTTGCGCCCTGTGATGCGTTGTGTGGCCCGCGGATTCCGCGCCGGCCAATGAAAGAAGATTGAATTGGAAACTATTGAAACAAACGGCTTTGCCGCCATGGGTCTGAATGCCATCCTGCTCAAAGCAGTCGAGGCAGCCGGAATGGCTACTCCAAAGCCCATCCAGGCACAGGCCATCCCGGCACAGCTCGCCGGTCAGGACATCCTTGGTATCGCCCAAACAGGCTCCGGCAAGACAGCGGCTTTCGCCCTGCCGATCCTGCAGAAAATCCTCACGATCGGTGACAAACGCAAGGGCAAGACTGCCCGTGCGCTCATCCTTGCTCCAACGCGCGAACTTGCCGTACAGATCGAAGAAACGTTCCGTACATTGGCAAAAGGCGCGCATATTTCGACTGCACTCGTTCTTGGTGGCGTCTCGCGCATTGCCCAGATCAACAAGATGCAGGGCGGCGTTGATGTCTTGATCGCAACACCGGGTCGTTTGACCGACCTTGTGCGTGACAACCGCGTCGACCTATCGGAGACGCGCTGGCTCGTGCTCGATGAAGCTGATCGCATGCTCGATATGGGCTTCATCAACGATGTAAAGCGCATTGCCAAGGGCACGCATCGTGATCGCCAGACAGCTTTGTTTTCGGCAACGATGCCACAGGAAGTTGCCACACTGGCGGCGAGCCTGTTGCGCAATCCCGTTCGTGTCGAAGTTGCGCCGCAGGGTACAACAGCCGCCGAAATCAAGCAGGTCGTGCACATGATCCCGACGAAGCAGAAGAAGCAGGTTCTATCTGCCATGCTCAAGGATGAGGACTTGTCGTCGGTTATCGTCTTTACCCGGACCAAGCATGGCGCTGACGCCGTTACACGCGTTCTGGAGAAAGACGGCTATAACGTTGCGGCCATTCACGGCAACAAGTCGCAAAATGCCCGCCAGCGCGCATTGAACGGCTTCAAGGATGGTTCCGTGCGCATTCTGGTCGCAACGGATATCGCTGCGCGAGGCATCGATGTCGTCGGCATCAGCCACGTGATCAATTTCGATCTGCCGGACGAGCCAGAGAGCTATGTCCACCGGATCGGCCGTACGGGCCGGAATGGCGCATCCGGTAAGGCGATCACGCTTTATGATCCGGCGGAAGAGGCTTCCAAGTTCAAGGCTGTCGAACGCGTTACGCGCATGCGTCTGCCAATGGCGGATTCGCCGATCGACCTTTCGACCCTGCCTGCTCGTGCTGCCAACAGCGATCAGCGACCGCCACGTCGCGAAGGCGGTAACGGTGCGCCTGGCAAGAAGCCGCACCACGGCCAGTCTGCTGGCAAGCCGCGTGAACCACGCGGTGAAAAGGTATGGAGCAATGATGCGGGTGGTCCGGCACAGAAGCGTCCATTCCGCCGGAACAAAAAAGGCTTTGGCGCAAGGGCTGCTTAACAGCTTCTGTTGACGTATTATCGGGCCGCCGGCACATCGTGTCGGCGGTCTTTTCATATGTGTCTTTGAAATAAATATCCGCATATCGTCTGGTTTGAAAAATTCTATGCTTGAACGGTTTGATCGAGGCAAATAGGTTCAAGCCACGCAGAATGAAGGACTTGGCCTATGTATGATTCAGTGATCGACACCATCGGAAACACGCCGCTCATTCGTCTCAAGAAGGCTTCCGACCTCACTGGCTGCGAGATTTACGGCAAGGCCGAATTCTTGAATCCGGGCCAGTCCGTCAAGGATCGCGCAGCGCTCTATATAATCCGCGATGCCGAGGAACGCGGATTTCTAAGGCGAGGTGGTGTGATCGTCGAGGGTACTGCGGGTAACACGGGTATCGGGCTTACCATGGTTGCCAAGACGCTTGGCTACCGCACTGTCATCGTTATTCCCGAAACCCAGAGCCAGGAAAAGAAAGATGCTCTCCGTCTTCTGGGTGCCGAGTTGGTCGAAGTGCCCGCCGTTCCCTACAGAAACCCAAACAACTATGTAAAAGTTTCCGGCCGTCTTGCGGAGCAGATGGCAAAAACGGAGCCGAATGGCGCCGTCTGGGCGAACCAGTTCGATAATGTCGCCAATCGTCAGGCGCATGTGGAAACGACGGCACAAGAGATATGGCGCGATACGAATGGCAAGGTGGATGGATTTATCTGCGCGGTGGGCTCTGGCGGCACGCTGGCCGGGGTAGCGCAGGGACTTAAGGCAAGAGACGCGAACATCAAGATCGGACTCGCGGATCCACTGGGTGCGGCACTGTTTTCCTATTACACCACCGGCGAGTTCAAATCCGAAGGGAACTCGATCACCGAAGGCATTGGGCAGGGCCGTGTCACGGCCAATCTTGAAGGATTTACGCCAGACTTTTCCTATCAGATCCCGGATGCTGAAGCGCTCGAGATTGTCTTCGATCTCGTCGAGGAAGAAGGGCTATGTTTGGGGGGGTCGTCGGGGATCAATATTGCCGGTGCGATCCGCATGGCGCGGGATATGGGGCCGGACAAGATTATCGTGACGGTGCTGTGCGACTACGGCAATCGCTATCAGTCCAAAATGTTCAATCCGGAGTTCTTGCGTTCCAAGGACTTGCCCGTTCCGGCATGGATGGAAGCAAAGGTAAATATATCCGTTCCCTTCGAGAATGCATCCTGATGGCATACGATACGGCTATCCTTTTTCGCGACGATTCTTATCTTAACGCAATCGATGCGACAGTATTGGCGATAAACGAGCGGAGCGGCATCCTGACCGACCAGACCGTGTTCTACGCCACTTCGGGCGGCCAACTCGGCGACACTGGTGTTTTTGTTCGTGCTGATGGTTCAACGATCGCCATCGCCGCAACGGTTACGGGTGAGACCAAGGAAGAAATCATCCACGTACCGGCGCCCGACCAACCCGTTCCGGCCATCGGTGAAAAGCTGACCCTGCGCCTCGATTGGGACAGGCGCTACAAGCTGATGCGAATGCATACGGCCTGCCATCTACTCAGCGTCGTTTGCCCGTTTCCGATCACAGGCGCGGCGGTCAGCGAAGACGATAGCCGCGTTGACTTCGATCTGCCGGACGCGGGTGTGACCAAGGAAAGCATTACCCAGAAGATGATGGACCTGGTGAACGCCAATCACCGGATCTTCACCCGCTGGATCACCGACGATGAACTCGCTGCAGATCCCGGCCTGATCAAGTCCAAGAACGTAAGGCCGCCAACAGGGACGGGGCGTATCAGGCTGGTTTGCATTGGCGAAAATGCCTCCGTGGATTCGCAGCCGTGCGGCGGCACGCATGTCGCGACGACCGGTGAAGTTGGCGCGATCCACATTGGAAAAATCGAAAAGAAAGGCAAGGAAAACAGGCGGTTCCGCATCCGCTTTGGTCCTTTGCCGGAGGGAGTATGAACGTGGCAGACAAGAGCCCTTTTGTGGTTTCAGCCGATTGGCTGCAAGAACGACTTGGCCAGCCCGGTCTCAGTATTCTCGATGCATCCTGGTATCTTCCCGCTCAAAACCGGGATGCCAAAGCTGAGTATGACGCAGCCCACATTCCGGGTGCGATTTTCTTCGACCACGAGGAGATGTCGGATCCGGATTCGTCACTGCCGCACACCCTCCTCAATCCGGAAGCCTTCGCAGCAGCCATCAGCAGCATGGGAATCATAAACGACGATACTATCGTCGTTTATGATGGACCTGGAATGAGTACATCGCCGCGCGTCTGGTGGATGCTGCGCACGTTTGGTGCAAAAAACGTCTCCATACTGGACGGTGGATTCGACAATTGGAAAAAGGCGGGCCGGCCGGTCACCGACGCGGTGACCAAGATCGCCCCATCGGCCTTTGTCCCGAATTTTGACGCAGGCAAGGTGGCACGTTTCACGGATATGCGCGAGATCGTCGAAACCCAATCCCGCCAGATCGCGGATGCGCGCTCGGCCGGCCGCTTCAAGGGTGTCGATCCAGAGCCACGCGCCGGATTGCGATCCGGCCACATGCCCGGCGCACGAAGCGTTCCGGCATCTAGTCTCGCTGACAATGGTTATCTCAAGGATATCAGTGGTTTGAGAAAGGTTTTCGATGATGCCGGCGTGGACCTGTCGCGGCCGGTCGTGACGAGTTGCGGGTCGGGTATTACCGCGGCGGTTATCACGCTTGCACTCGAATCCGTAGGTCACAAGGACAATGTTCTCTATGACGGATCCTGGACCGAATGGGGTGGAGACAAAAACACTCCCGTCGCTACCGGCGAAGCATAAGCCATGACGAAGCCGCGAATATTGAAGACACGCGTTACGCATCTGGAGATGACGGAGCGGCCGACGCAATCCGTACCGACACCTGTCAGTTTTAAACTGGCGCTCATGCGCGCGACGAAGATTTCATTACCTTTCTATCGCTTTCTCTATGAACAGGTTGGCAAGCCGCATCATTGGTCTGTCCATCGTCGTCTCAATGATGAAGAGCTGGCGGCAATAATCCATCGTAACAATGTCGATATACATGTTCTTTACGCCGATGGTTCACCAGCGGGCTTTTTTGAACTTGTCATCGATGAGGAGCAGGCGGTCACCGAAATCCTTTATTTCGGTCTGGTACCGGAGTTCCAGGGCAGGGGGCTTGCCAGGTTCTTCCTGAACGAAGCCATCCTGACCGCATGGATGAGCAGTCCGCAAAAGGTGATCATCGAAACAAATACGCTCGATAGTCCGCGCGCATTGCAAATGTATCAAAGAATGGGTTTTAAACCTGTCAGTTTTGCAGAAGCAGAAATAGAAGCCTGGGACTAGGATAAATAGTCGTCAAATTCACCTTTTGGCCTATAGGCGATTTCAGAATGCCCCCGTATAGACAAGTTATTGGGTGATTCTTTGGGGGCTAAGAATGAATTTGAATAATTTTGTGTGTGGCTTGTCTTTGATAGTGGCAGGCTTGCTGGTCTCTGCTTGTCAAACAGATGACCTCAAGTTTACGACGACGGGATCTGCAGTATATACAATCCCGGCGAAGTCGGGCCACAAAACCGGTCTTTTAAGCAACTATATGGTCAACCCTGATTGTTCTGGTGGCAGAACTCCGGACTTCAAAGTTGTAACCGCGCCGGCAAATGGCACGATTGATCTTTGGCGAGGGTCTGTTTCTCCATCTTTCAGGCAGGGCCATCCGCAACAAAAGTGTAATACACACAAAGTAGCCGCAGTTGGCGCGTTTTACACTTCCAGATCCGGCTTTGTCGGCACGGACAAGGTGGTCATTTCGAGCAAAGCTCCTGGCAGTGATGTTTACAGTTACATCACTGTTCACATCAACGTCACGAAATAGCGTTCTGCAAGAATCGGGTGGTTTGGCCGATAATAAAGGTGTCTCCTTACATCAACAAAAGGAGACATCCATGAAGCCGATCCGATTTATAGCCATGACGACAACACTTGCCCGCTACTATCAAGCGGGCGGGGCGGATGCGAATGGTCAGACACCCGAAATCTTTACTTCCGACGGGGATGGTGTTCCTTGCCGGCATTGTCTGCAGAACGTAAAGGCGGGCGAAAAATATCTAGTGCTGTCACACCGGCCATTCCCGGCACCGCAACCCTATGCTGAAACAGGGCCGATCTTCCTGCACGCCGAGGCCTGTGAGCGTCACGGGGAAACGGCAGAACTACCGGAAATGTTCAACGAGAACAGCGATTACATACTTCGCGGCTATTCCTGCCAGGACCGTATCGTTTACGGCACCGGAGGTGTGATCAAGACGGATGGCATCGCAAACCGGGCTGAGGAATTGCTTAAACGGGACGATATCGCCTATGTCCATATGAGGTCGGCAAGAAACAACTGCTTCCAGTGTCGCATTGAGCTCGCATGAAGAAAGCCCGGATCATCCCCTCCACCCCGCCGTCATCCTCGGGCTTGACCCGAGGACCCATTGGGGATGCTCAAATAACAACGCTGCGTTCTTTTTTCTTCGAGAAATATGGGTCCTCGGGTCAAGCCCGAGGATGACGGAGAGGGGAGAGTTTCAGACAAAACCTGAAACGCTCTAGGTTCATGTTTTCTCATTTTATGATCAGGCCGCTATTGCCGATTTCGCTTCGACCATCTCAAGGCCGAGTGCCTCGGCAACAGCCTGGTTGGTGATGCGTCCCTTGTGGACATTAAGGCCGTTGCGCAAATGCGGATTGTCAACGAGAGCTTTGACGCCGCGATCAGCCAATTGGAGGCCGTATTGCAAAGTCGCATTGTTCAAAGCATGAGCGGACGTTACCGGAACGGCGCCCGGCATGTTGGCGACGCAGTAATGGATGATACCGTCGACTTCATAAGTCGGCTCGGAATGGGTGGTCGCATGCGAAGTCTCAAAGCAGCCGCCCTGATCGATCGCAACGTCAACGATAACCGCACCCTTCTTCATGCCGGAGAGCATCTCGCGCGTCACAAGCTTTGGAGCGGCCGCACCCGGAATCAAAACCGCGCCGACGACGATGTCGGCAGAAAACACTTCATCATCAAGGGCTTCGATGGTCGAGTAGCGCGTATGAATACGCCCGCGGAAGAGGTCGTCCAGCTGGCGCAGGCGCGGAATGGAGCGATCAAGAATAGTAACGTCGGCGCCAAGGCCAGTCGCCATCATCGCAGCATTGATGCCAACAACGCCGCCACCGATGATGGTGACCTTACCCGGCAGCACACCGGGGACGCCGCCAAGCAGAACGCCCCGGCCGCCATTGGCCTTTTGAAGCGCCGTCGCGCCGGCCTGTATGGCCAGGCGCCCGGCAACTTCGGACATCGGCGCAAGCAACGGCAAGCCGCCACGGTCGTCGGTGACAGTTTCATAGGCAATCGCGGTGACGCCGGATGCCAGCAAACCTCTGGTTTGTTCCGGATCCGGAGCGAGATGGAGATATGTATAAAGCAGCTGACCTTCGCGAAGCTGCGCCCATTCGGAAGGCTGCGGCTCTTTCACTTTGACGATCATGTCCGCCTGCTGGAAGACTTCTTCGGCGGTCTTGACGACTTTTGCGCCTGCCGCCTGATAGGCTCCATCGTCGGCGCCTATCCCTAAACCAGCTCCGGACTGGATGATGACCTCATGGCCGTGGGCAATGTATTCGCGTACGGCACCCGGAGTGAGGCCGACGCGATATTCATGGTTTTTGATTTCCTTTGGGCAGCCAACGCGCATAACGTCTCCTATTGAAATTCAGATGTTCCCTTTGAGGCAAATATAACAGCACAAATCGCGCTGCATGTCCTTGCCAAGACGGCTCGACGCCACGCGATTTTTCGAATATCCTTGCGTAAAACGTCTGGATATAAGGGGAAAATTCTAACAATGTCATTGGACAGGATTGATATCGCGATTCTCGACAGCTTGCAGAAAGATGGCCGCATGTCGAATGCGACGCTTGCCGAGAAGGTCGGTCTGTCGCAGTCGGCGTGTTCGCGGCGGCTGGATATATTGGAGAAATCGGGTGTCATCCGCGGCTATCATGCACGGCTTTCCAACAAGATGCTGGGTCACCCGGTTATCGTCATCGTCAACATTTCCCTGTCCGGACAGGCGGACAAACAGCTGCGCGAATTCGAGACCGCAGTAAAACTCTGCCCCAATGTATTGGTGTGTTATTTGATGTCAGGCGAATATGACTATTTGTTGCGCATTGCTGCAAAAGACCTTGAGGATTACGAGCGGATACATAAATTCTGGTTGTCCGCCATGCCGCATGTTACCAAGATAAACTCATCCTTTGCTTTGCGGGAAGTGGCGGATCGCACCGGTCTGGGCGTTGAAACGGCGCTTATAGAAACCGCCGGCTAGCGCTAACTCGCGTCGTCACAACCAAATTACATCCCAGCGTTGAAAATTCTGCATCAGAATCGCAGTTTCTTGCATAGGAATCGTACCTTCTTGCATGAGTTCGGGACTTTTCTGCGTAGGACGTGTCCTGGATTTGGCTCCGGTCGTTCAAAATCGTTCTCTCTTAGAACGTGTGACAATTTAAGCTTTCACCCCCACCCGCAGCTTTGCTGCGACCTCCCCCATCCAGGGGGAGGTGGGGTGCCAAACCTGGTCACCTCTTCACCCTCCGCCAATGTGGGGAGGGTCACTGCGCAGCAGTGGGGTGGGGGATATAATGTCCTGAGCCGAAACCTTAAATTGTCACCACGACCTAGAGCAACTCCCCGCAGTCGTCACCCCGCTCTGAGTGCTTTTTTAACCTTCGCCGGTGCCTTGGCATGCCAGGCAAGCTTTATGCGATGTCCAAGTTCCGCGTCGGAAACAGCCTCCAGATGCATGAGGATGTAGGGCCAGCCTTTGTAGTGATCGGTCTCGAAATAAATATTCGGAACGCTCTCCATCAGCAGCGGTTTCTCCTCCAGCGGGCAATGGATTGCAAAGGTCTCCCAATCTTTCAAACGTCCGATGAATGAGGTCTTCACCTTCAACGAGGGTGTGCCATGGGTCGTGCTGCGCACAAGCTCGGGCAGGTGCAGCGATTCGGCGATCGCCCAGATCCGCTCAAATGATTCATCGAGCGAGTTGGTCATGATTTGTAAAACACCTGCCGCACGTCGATATATTCGGAGCGAAACCCCGCCTCACAATAAAACAGGTAGAACTCCCAGAGTTTTTTGAAGCGGCCATCGAAGCCGAGATTGCGCAGCTGGTCCCACGAGCCCCAGAAGCGCTGGCGCCATTCGGCCAGTGTGCGGGCGTAATCCTGCGGGAAGATATTTTCGCGGTAGAGGTCAAGGCCGAAATCCTTGCCCAGGCTTTTCAGCCTCTCCGGCGTCGGCAGCATCCCACCCGGAAAGACATAGCGTTGGATGAAATCGGGCCGTCTGCGATAGCGATCGAAGCTCTTGTCATTAATGGTGATGATCTGCATGCCGGCGCTGCCGCCCGGATTAAGGCAATCCTTGACCTTGCCGAAGAACACCGGCCAGTATTTTTCGCCAACCGCTTCGAACATCTCGATCGAGGCGATATGGTCATACTTGCCGGTCTCGTCGCGATAATCCTGAAATTTGATCTCGGCCATGCCTGAAAGCCCGGCCCTTTCGATGCGCTGCGTGGCATAGTCGAATTGCTCGCGGCTGATGGTCAGCCCGGTGACATGCGCGCCGATCTCACGCGCTGCATATTCGGCAAAGCCGCCCCAGCCACAGCCAATCTCCAGCACCCGCGACCCGGCAGTGATGCCGATATTGTTGGCGAGCGCCCGGTATTTCGCGGTCTGGGCGGCTTCGAGATCATTGACGCCTTCATCGAAGAGCGCCGAGGAATAGGTCATCGTCGGGTCGAGCCATTCGCGGTAGAAGGCATTGCCGAGATCGTAATGCGCCGAGATATTCTTGCGTGACCGGCCCCTCGTATTGTCATTGAGCCAATGGCGGAGGCGCTGTACGGCGTTGATAAACCAGTTGGAGCCGCCGGCGAGGTCTTCACCCACTTCTTCGTTGACGACGAAGAGCTCGAGAAAAGTGGTCACATCGGGGCTGTCCCAATCGCCGTCCATATAGGATTCGGCAACGCCGATGGTGCCGCCGGCAAAGGCTCTGCGCGGCAAGTTCCAGTTGTGAAGCACAACCGAGGCATCCGGGCCGTGCTGGCGCCCGCCCACCTTGAAGACGTTTCGGTCGGGCGTGGTGATGGTCAAGGTGCCGCGCGGCAGGTGCGCCGCAGCGCGCAGCGCCGCCTGCGCCTTGAGCGGCAGGCCTTTCAGCACTGTACTGACATTGTCCGGTGTCAGAAATCTTGTCTGGGTCACCGCATCCCCGGTATCGTCTGATTCAGCATCTGTCTAACTATCCCGCACCCCTTCGCCATTATTCACGGGAATGTCACAAATGTTCAAGTTGATTTTTGTTGGGCAGTGTTTTCGCACAACTGGAATGAGACAACTTGCGTTTGCAATTGGCGATTGAACATGGGCTACGCGATATCGTGAAGCTGCACCGGATTTTTGATCTTCGTCATGCGGCGATCCGGCACCGGCCACGAGCGTGGTACTGGAAAACTCATTTTGAGCAATAGACTAAAGTATAATATCCGAAAACACGTAGAAGTTGTTATGTGATTATTTGGTAACAGGCGGCATATTATTTTTGTCAAAATTGGATTTACTTTGCGTTTCGACCTGAACGCTTCTTGACCGGAAGCGAGCTCCACATCATGTTAACCAAACGCCCCTCCCAATTAGTAGGGGTCATTTTTATGTGATCAATTAATGAAGGAAATTTTTTACATGACATCTCGTTTCCCCATACGCATCGCATGCGCCGCTGTCCTTGCGGCCTCATTCGGATTGACCGGCTCTGCATTTGCCGCATCCAAGACTGGAAATCTCAATGTAAAGCTCACGATTGAAGAGGGCTGCAGTGTTTTCTCGAACAACACCGATATTTCGCTGGATTTCGGTACCTGGACGACGCTGAGTCAGAATATCGATGAATCAGCAAGTTTCGATGTCGCATGCAGTGGCGACACCGGTTTTACGGTTGGTCTTGATAGGGGGGCGGGCGGAACTGCGATCGCCGATCGTAAACTGACCAGTGGCACCAATAAGATTGGCTATAATCTCTACACCGATGCCAGCCGCGTCACTGTTTGGGATACGCAGACATTTGCTAAAGCAGCGGCGCCCGGCAACCTCACCAAAGTGACAATATTCGGCCGGGTGGCCACGTCGGCGACAATTCCGGCGGCTGGCACCTATTTGGATACAGTCAAGATAACCCTGACCGCAAAATAACCACCCGCACATCACAGGAGGACGCCATGCGATCCTTGTTATACGGCATGGGCCTTCTTGGCCTGTGCGCGTTGCAAACCAGTGTGGCCGGTGCGTCCTCCCTGCAGGTTTCACCCACCCGCCTGGAAAAGGTGCTGCCGGAAACTGCTGGCGTCATCACGCTCAGGAATGGCGGCGACAAGCCTATGAAGGTTCAGGTGCGGGTGTTCCGCTGGAGCCAGGTCATGGGTATCGAAAGGCTCGATCCGACAACCGACGTGGTCGCCAGCCCACCTGTGGCGCAGGTTGGCGCCAACAATCAATATATCTTGCGCGTCGTGCGTGTGAGCAAGAAGCCGGTCGCCATCGAGGAAAGCTACCGCGTCCTGATCGATGAGTTGCCGGATCCCTCGCAGATGAAGAATGGCAACGTCAATTTCACGGTGCGGTTTTCCTTGCCTGTGTTCTTCAGGGCGGCCGAGACGCCGGCGGGCCAGGTGACCTGGAATATCCGGCGGGGCAATGGCGGCTATCTCTTGTCGGGAACCAACACCGGCGCGACAAAGCTGCGCGTGAAGGATGTTCAGCTCCTGCAGAACAGCAGGATCATTGCCATCAAGAAAGACGTTGCGGGCTATGTAACCGCCGGCGGCTCGGCACAGTTCGAGCTTGGCAGTGCAAAAGGCCTGGCTGCCGGTCCCGCCATCCTGAAGCTCGACACGGACAAAGGGCCGGTAGAAGCCAATGTCGATGTCAGCAATTAGCCGCGGCTCGTTAGCCCTGTGCCTTTCTGTCGGTCTTATCGGGGCAGGGCAGGCGCAAGAGCTGCCCGCCGATCCGCCCTCCGATCCACTTGTCACCGCAGCAACCGAAGTCCGCGGCGCGCAAGGGCTGCAGCTTGCCGTTTTCATCAATGACGCGAACACGGATTTTGTCGGCACGTTCGAACAATTGCCGGATGGCAGCCTCACGGCGAAGCCGGATGAACTGGAAGAGGTCGGCATCAAGCCGCTCAAGGCAGCGATCAGGCGGGACGGGTCAATCCACCTCAATGATCTGCCCGGCGTCGAATATCACGTCGTGCCGGAAACGCAGAGCATCTATGTGACCGCGACCGATGCGGCGCGTGTGCCGCGCAAGATCGATCTCGATGCCGAACGCAGCGAACGCGAGCGCCCGAAGCCCACGTCGAGCACGGGCGCGGTACTCAATTATACGCTCTATTCAAGCTCGAACGATCTGACCGATGCGGATATCAAGCCGTTTCAGGGCATCTCCGGCGGCTTCGACGCCCGGTTTTTCAGCCCGCTTGGCACGGTCAATCAATCGTTTACGGCCAGTCTTTCCGACGGCGAACTCCAAGGCTTCAAGCGCCTCAACACGACATGGAACTATTCTGACCCGGAACGGATGATCACCTATAATGCCGGCGATTTCGTTACCCGCAGCCTGCCGTGGACCCGCTCGGTCTATCTCGGCGGCATGCAGGTAGAACGTAACTTTGCCTTGCGCTCCGATTTGGTGACGCTGCCCATGCCGGTCGTCTCGGGCTCGGCGGCCGTGCCTTCGACGCTTGAAGTCTACTCGCAAAATGTAAAGACCTATACGTCCGACATTCCGGCGGGTCCGTTCGAACTTGCCAACCTTCCAGTCATTACCGGTTCCGGCGAGGCGCAGGTCGTCATCCGCGACACGCTCGGCCGCGAGACAAGGACCACCTTGCCCTTCTACACGGCGAGCGAACAGCTCGCCAAGGGATTGATCGATTTCTCGGCGGAGGTCGGTTTTCCGCGCCGTAACTACGGCAGCGAATCCAATGACTATGCCAGCGATATCTTCGGCACGGCGACCATGCGCTATGGCCTGACCAACTGGTTGACGCTGGAGGGACACGCGGAAGGCGGCGCTGAACTTTTGAATGGCGGTATCGGCGCGACTTTTCCGCTCGGCCGCTGGGGCGCGACATCGCTTGCCGCCGCCGGCAGCCAGCACGACGGGCAAACCGGCACGCTGCTCAATGGCTCGCTCGAATTGCGCTATGATGATTTTTCGCTCTATGGCCGCATGCAGCGCAGCTACGGCAATTATCACGACATCGCTTCGGTGAGTGCCGATAACGAGCGCATTCGCGAACAGTATAATTATTACTATCCAGGTTCGCGTACTTTCTCGGCTCGTATGCCGCGCACGGTGGATCAGGTGAGCCTGAGCCTGCCGACGCTGTTCAGCCGCTCCAACATCAACCTGTCCTTTACCCAGATCGAAACGGATGGCGGCGACAAAACCCGCACGGCCAGCACGTCCTATAGCACTTCGCTGTGGAAGAACGCTTCGTTCTACGCCTCTGCCTTCAAGGATCTCGACGACAGCAACAGTTTCGGCGTCTATGCCGGTCTCTCAGTATCCTTTGACAATGATATTTATGGCTCGACTGGCGTTGACCAGAACGGCAAGGACATTGCCGGTTTCGCCGAAGTTTCAAAGTCGGCGACCCGCGAGGAAGGAAGCTACGGCTGGAACGTGCGCACGAGCGAAGGCAAGACGGCCAACCGCTCGGCCGGCGGCAATTATCGCAGCAAATATGCGCGCGTCGATGGCTGGGTCCAGCAATATGGCGATGCCATTCGCGCCAGTGGCTCGGTCGACGGCGCCATTGCCGTAGCCGGCGGCGGTGTCTTCGCCACAAACCGCATCGATGATGCCTTTGCCGTCGTGGATGTCGGTGCGGCCAATGTCGAGGTGAGATCGCGCAACAATGTGGTCGGATATACCAATAGCAGCGGGCGGCTGATCGTACCGGATCTCAATTCCTGGGACCCGAACCAGATCGATATCGACCCGCAAAACCTGCCAGTCGATGCCGTGGTGCGCGATACCCGCACGGTGGTGGTGCCGGCCAACAACGGCGGTGTGGTCGTGGACTTCCACGTCAAGGAGGCCGCGGCCGCGGCGCTGGTCGGGCTGACCGATGCGGGAGGCAAGCCGCTCGCTGCTGGTCTCCTTGGCCGGATCGATGGGTCGGATGCGACATTCGTCGTCGGCTATGATGGCGAGGCCTTTATCGAGGGGCTCTCGCGCAACAACAGCGTGACCGTGGAATTCGTCAATGGTCAGACCTGCCATGCGGCTTTCGCCTATAGCCCGCAGCCGGGAACCCAGGTCGCAATCAGAAATGTGGTGTGTCAATGAAACGATTTTTGCTGCCGCTGATGTGTCTGTTCGTCCTGTTCTTGGCATCGGGAACCGCGTCGGCGGAAACTAGGTGCACGTTCAGCAGATCAGGCGGGCTCGATTTCGGTAACTTGGATCCACTGCTGGGGCGCAGTTTCAACCAAAAGATGCAGATCGATGCGAATTGCAGAATCGTTCGTGATTGTCAGCGTTCTGGGGTTGTTTCAGCAGCCCGTCCGCGTATGCATGTCACTTGGCGCGGGAACCGGCGGCACAGATACGAACTGGCGTTATATGGTGGGACCCAACAATAAAAAGATCCGATATCAGCTTTATGGGCAGGCAAATCACGTAAATCCCTACAAGGTAGGCACGTCTGTTGCCAACAACATGACGTTGGGCTTTTCCCTTATAAAATTATTCCAGTGGGTGCCAAGCAATTCAGACTTCGATATACATGGATGGATACCCGATCAAACCGGCCTCGAAGAAGGGGTATATACGGATATGATTCAGGCTTCGTTCCGTTACGACGAAGGGGCAGGCACTGATTGCAGCTTCACGAGCGGCAAGACAGCAACGGCAAGTTTTCAGGTCCGTGTACAGGTGAAGCCGTTTTGTGCATTGGATGTCAGTCAGCATATCGACTTTGGGTCATGGCAGGATCTGGACAAGCCCCGTGATCAAGAGGGCGCAGTTACAGTAAACTGCGACAAGAACACGAGCTATTCGCTTAAACTCGGATGGGGTGGCCAGGGCGATGCGGGCAATACACGCAATATGGCGAACGGCAGTGAAAAGATCAGCTATAATCTTTTCTCGGACAAACAGCGAAGCGTACTCTGGGGCGATAAAGATGGGGGTAAGGTCCCGAGTGCTCTGACAAGCGACGGCAATAAAAAGACCTTTCCCGTCTACGCGCGTGTCCCGACGCAGAAGACGCCATCGCCGGGAACCTATACGGATAACGTCGTGGTTACGCTCGAGTATAAATGACACAGGTGACTTGAAAACCGGAGGGGTTTGCCTGCAATGACGCAGCAACGTTCCGGTTGATTCGGCCAGCGAGAACCGTTCCCCCCGCGGGCAAATACATTGCTCGAAGCTGTCGCAGTCGCTCGATGTTTGGCGATGCTGGAATGCCGGCGACATGCAGCACCGCAGTCAGCCAATTCTAGGAATAGGGGGAAGAAAAGCAAAAGGCCGGGAGCTACCCGACCTTCCTAAGCTTACCTCGACACCAGTGCCAGTACATCCGTGGTCAAAAATGGAAATAAGCTATTCGCTATAATCAAACACTAGCTTGCCATTGCGACGAATTGATGACGCATGGCAGGAAATCTGAAAGCGCGTACGCCGTACAAATCGCGCTTGAGAACAAGGTGAATGATCAAGGTAAAGACGGGGTTAATGGATCCAGACAAATTCAACCTAAAGCCTTTCAGGTTCTGATTGATAACAGTACTTCACCCCACCCCGGACCTTTGGTCCGACCCTCCCCATCAAGGGGAGGGTGGAAAGCGGCCGGCTGGGCACCCCTACCTCCCCCTAGATGGGGGAGGTCGCGGCGAAACTGCGGGTGGGGGTGAGATCAACAACTTCTTGAATAAATGAAGGTCTAAGCAGGGCCAAGCAGCACATCGGAAGGTCCGCGCGTGCGGTCGCAGCGATAGCGCACCTCGTAGCGCGGATCGAGGATAAGGGTGACATCCTGCGCGGTGCAGTTGCGCTCGGTAGACCGCAAATATTGCTCGGCAGCATCGCGGTAGACGACGGGAGGTGTGGAACCGAGACCAAGTCCTTTAACAAACCCTTGCGTTGCCGAAGCGCTGCCTGCCGGTCCGATCATTAGCCGGCTTTGCGCGATGTTGTCATAGATTGTGTATCTGTCGCCATTGGCTGCTTTGTATTGCTGGGGCGAAATTCCCGCATAATTATCCTTGGCGTATGAAATTGCGGCGCATCCTGCCAATGCAGCCAGTAACATCGGGGCAATCGTTCGAAACAACGTTCTCATAATCAAATCTCCTCAATCCCAAGATTCACGCTCTGACGCGGCGAAAATGGTGTTTTTCTGCGCTCCGGTGCTCGAAAACCACCATTTTCGCCGTGTCAGAACTGGAACCATCACTCCTGAACCAAACTCCCCAACAAATCCGAAAGAACAAAAGCTGCTGCTGCAGGAAGATCCTCGGCAATCAGGCCGAAACGCAGGCTGCGTGCCGCCGCGCCGTGAATGAAGACCGCCGCACAGGCGGCCTCGAATGCAGGCATGCCCTGTGCCATCAAACCGGCGGCAAGACCCGCGAGAACGTCGCCCGAACCTGCGGTGGCCAAAAGCGGCGTACCATTGGTATTGATCGCGGCGCGACCATCAGGCGATGCGATAACAGTGTCGGCGCCCTTATAGATGATGATCGCATGGGAACGGGCAGCAGCCGCGCGGGCCCGTTCGACCTTTGAAGGCATGTCTTTCTCGCCAATATCGGGAAAGAGACGTTTGAACTCGCCATCGTGCGGTGTCAGCACCAGGCGGATTTCCGGTGCGCTGCGCGAGGCGTTGAAGAGGATGTCCGGATGGTCCCGAAACGATGTGATCGCGTCGGCATCGAAGACCAGTTTCGCAGCCTGGTTCCGCAGCAGGGCGAGGGCAAAGTCGCGGGCTTTTTCACCAATACCGAAACCCGGTCCGAGAACGAAGCTTGTGGCCTTGCGTGTTTCGATAAAAGATCGCAAATCTTCCGGGTGGTCGCAGCGGCTGAGCATGATCGAGGTCAGGTGGGCGGCATTGACGCCTAGCGCTTCCGCCGGCGACAGAAGTGTCACGGCGCCCGCACCGCTTCTAGCCGCCGCCAATGCCGATAGCCGCGCGGCGCCTGTTGCGGTCGCACCGCCGGAAAACACTGCAACGTGACCGCGCTTGTACTTGTGGGTATTGGCTCCCGGCGCCGGCAGCAGGCCTCGCCAAAGGTCGCGCGTGTTTTCAAAACAGCGTGGTTGGATATCGTGCAGAATGTCCTCGGCTATGCCGATATCTGCGACGGTCAACTCGCCGCACAGACGCCGCCCCGGATACAGCAAGTGGCCGGGTTTCTTGCGGAAAAACGTGATTGTGCTTGTCGCGTTGAACACCGGACCGAGCGGCTGGCCAGTCAAGCCATCAAGCCCCGAAGGCACATCGACGGCGACGCGCTTAACCGGGGCTTCGTTGGCGCGCCCGATCGCGGCGGCCGCTTCGCCTGTCACCTCTTTGTTCAATCCTGCACCGAACAGCGCATCGACAATGAGGCTGCCCGAGTTTGGCCGGAACTCCCCGATGGGACGCGGCTGGAGCGGACAGTCCTGAAGCGCTCGTGCCGCATCGGTCTGCGGCTTCGGTGTGCCGGATGACCAGACATCTACCGTCGCACCGCTCTCGGCGAGCAGCCTTGCAACGACATAGCCATCACCGCCATTGTTTCCGGGTCCGCACAGGACATGAAATTGCGATGTGCCGCCATGTTTGGCGAGAAGGTGGCGGGCAACGGCAGAACCGGCATTCAGCATCAGGCCGTAGCCATCGCAAGGACCGGCCGCGATCGTCCGCCTGTCCGCTTCACCCATCTCTCCAGGCGTCAAAATTTCGTGGGTCATTTAGGGTCAGGACCTATTGATATGATCGAAATGGAATTTCTGCGAACAAAGTAGAGGTTTCGCAACTGCCGCGTAACCCTTCAACGCAGCAATGCATCCAAAGTTCATTTCGAACGTTCCTGTGTTGCAACTTTTGGAGGTAAGTCATGGCTGTAACAGGCATCAAGGAAAATATGGAAGTCATCGGAGCGGATGGTGTCCATGTCGGCACGGTGGACCGTGTGGATGGCGCGCGCATCAAACTGACGAAAAAGGATAGCGGGGAGGGCTCGCACAGGGGCCATCATCATTATATTTCAACGTCGCTGGTCGCGGAAGTGGAAGGCAACAAGGTTCGGCTGTCGGCCAATTCGGATGTGGCAGTGATGTTTGAAGAAGAGAAATCCGAAAAGTAATCTTTATCGCCTGAAGAGCTCTTCAGGCCTGTCAGACAGCACCCAACCGCACCAGCACCGCACGCGGAATGCCGTAGTGGCGGATCGCATCGTCGTGATTTCGCAGGCCGCATAATTCGCGCTGGATGAAATAGGCGTGGACTGCACGTGCCGCCGCCTTGAGCTCGGGCAGGCGCTCCGGTTCCGGTGCGGCGTGAAGCTTTTCCAATGTCTGTTCGACCTTTTCTCCGGCACGGCCAAGCGCGGCGGCCATTTCCGCCATGATTTCCATATCAAGGGCGTTTGGCGGGCTGTCGCGGTCGAACCTGGCGGCGATGCTTTGCGGTGGTCTGAATGACATGGCGGTCTATCAATTCTTGGCTACGGGATGGCTGCGATTCGAGCATAAAGCCCATGCGCGCGCAAGAAGCGGCGGAACATTAGCGGACGCGGGGGATTACCTTTGAAAGGAAGGAGGTACGATATGGGCGATCCAGCACCAATTCCGAAGCCAGGACCAGACACGAACCGGCCGGTTGATCCGGGCCCCGTACCGCGGCCCGAAGAATTGCCCCCCGAACCCAATCCGCTGCCAGGCGAGATTCCGGTGGAAGAACCGCCACCCGACCGTTTGCCCGACGAAATGCCGGTGCCTAACCCCGACGAGGTGCAGGAACCGCCAAAGCACGTGTGACGGTTCGGGCGCCGTGGATTTTCGCGGCGCCCAGCTATCATCTCAACTAGCGTTGCTGATTACCGTATCCGCCTGGTCTGCTGACTGGAGGAATGTAAATATCGGGCTGGCTTGGGGGGCGACTGTCATTTCGCGACGGCCTTGCAGGACGCGGCGTATCGGGACGGTCTGCACGAGCTTGTTGCCTGCGGCGCCAGTCATCACGGCTACCTGAATTGTCACGCCAGTCATTGCGACCGCGGTAGTCATACCGGTTTCCATCATAACGGCGGTAATTGTAGCGAGGCCTGTTGTAGTAGCGAGGTCCGTTATAGAATCCGTCATCATAAATGGTGGTGCCGTAATAGCCGCCATATCCGCTGTACCCGCCATAGTAGGGACCGGTGGTTTCGACGCAGCCGGCGGCCGACAGGCCCGACAGGCCGACTACGGCGGCGATCATAAGTGATCTTATTGACATCATGAGTCCTCCCGACTGGTGCTCAGTCGCTGTGATTTGTTCAACAAATGCACGACAAAAAGGTTCCAGCGTGTTCATTGGTGAATGCGGTCGGTTTCGAGCGGGCGAGGTTATCCTGTGGCGTTTACCCGCAAATCTATGGCTTTGCCAAGCTGCACGCCAGGCCGTTCGATAAAGATATGCACAGCGAGTGCGCTAACGACCAATAGTGCCAAAGTCCCAAACACAACAACCCAGTGTCCCGCGTCGGATATCTGGGTGAACCGTCGCACCGGACCGATGGCAAAAACAAGGTAGAGAGCGGGTCCCTGCAGGAGGTAGATACCGTAACTGATATCGCCCAGCCGGACTGACGGTTTTGCAGTCAGCAAACCGAAGAGGGTAGCACCGCTTACAAGCATATAGAACACGACACCTGCGAGGACGGCGACGCCTGGCTGATAGGCGGTGGAACAGGTCCAGAATATCATTACGAGAACGGCGATGCCGATGGAGGAAAGGGCGGCTGGAGGAAGTTTCAACAGGACGTCTTCAAATTCGAGAGATGCACAGACCATGCCCAGTGCGAACAAGGTAAATAAGGTCCAGTCCGGACCCGCGCCCATCAATGCGAAGACAGTACAGAAAACAGCGAGGAAGATCGCAAAGGGCAGATGTTTGCCGTTGCTCCTGGCAAAGAGCGCGAGGACGGGCAGGGCGAAGTAAAAGTACCATTCGTACCGGAGCGTCCAGGTTACGCCCGCAACGATTGTGTAGGAGCCGGTGTCACCATTCATGTCGACGAGCGGAAAAAAACCAAGTGCCAGATTATTTGCAACCTGAAGAAAGTAAGCTTCGGGCGCAACGTTCAACTGGCCGCCCACGCGGTAAAACGCAATGAAGACAGCAAGCCCGATCGTGAAAAAATATACGGGTCCAAGCCTGAAAAAACGCCCCATCATCAATTTGGGAAAGTCAAGCAACCCCTTGGCCCGGATGATTTTTCCCCAGAAAAGATAGCCGGTTATGATGAAGAAGAAAGATACGCAGACCTGCCCGATAAGGGTGTAGAACTGCGAAGGCGGCGCAGCCCAAAGGCCGGTCCGGATAAACTGGTAATAGATAACCGAATGATGAAGCGCAACGCCAAGGGCCAAAAATCCGCGAGCTCCATCGATTGAACTGACCCTGAAGCCAGTCGACGCAAAACCAGCCCTGCCAAAGACAGGAAGACGGGCCAAAAGCAGAAGGAGCACCGTACATGCAAACGCCGGCCAGATGTCATAAACGCTCATTGTGCCCCCCGCGTTTGAATTGCAAGGGCTCTAGCTGAATGATTGCCGGTGTCAAGATCGGCAAGCGCGATATATCCCGAGCACTCCGGACTTGACAGGCTTTGCGTTTTCAGAGGTGATTCGCTACCATGCTTTTTTCGTAGGAGTGAGTGCCATGCGTATTGCATCCCCGCGATCTGCCGAAGACGATGAACAGCGCGAAGCAGAATGGCGCGAGGCACTGCGCGACCAGTTCCTCGACAAGGTTTCATCGAAAGAGATGTACGCCATCGCACAAGAGGCGCTAGCTGCCGGATGGGGATTGCAGGAGGTCCAGCGCGCGATCGATGCTTTGGTCGAAAACAAGGCTCGCCAAGCCGGAGCCGGCTCCTGTTGATGAGTTCGCCTGTTCACCCCATCATCGACCCTGAGATGTATCCTTTCGATCAGGGTACAACTCCGGAATTTTTACGACCTTTACCTTGCTGAAGGCGGTGTGCTTCTTGATGGAATAAGCACCCTTCGAGCGTTTCAGCACGTCGGATAACCTCTCCGGTTCATGCTTGGTCTTGGGCATGTGCTGCTTGCTCGCGTCCATAAGATGACCGGGTGCAGTCGGCATTCTCCGGACAAAATGTTGTGATGATCCTCCCATGGCAGTCACTCCTTCCCAAATTGCAATATTATACAACGCTGGTGGCGGTGGAAAGTTGCCCGTTTTCTTTATGAAAGCCGCCGCCGTGCCTTGTGCAGCTTCTTGACTTTTCCTGCTGGCGGTAACCGCGTCGGTTCATCGACGTAGTTGCCAGCTTCTTTTGCTGCTTCGATGAAGGCGACGCGTGCGGCTCCGGGGGAGAGCTTACGTTCAAGACAGGACAGAAGGGCCTCCCTCGCGACGGAAAGTTTCTTTCCCTGCTCGATCGGCCAGTCGTTCAAGAGACACTCGGCAGCGCGCAATGCGGAGGTGACCACGCGCATCCTGCCGGGCTGGCTTGTCATGATCCTCACGGCGTTGAACGGTCGATCATCCATCGACCCGAACGGAAAACCAACGGACCGAGTTCCGTAAGTCCCGGTAGTCAATTGGTACTAATCAGGACGATTTCGCCCTCGTTTGGGCAACAATTTCTTCATCGCCCGACTGATCCGCCTGAGGGAATTTCGCAAGCGCCTTCGATGCTTCATCCTCAAATAACTCTGAAGGTTTTTGCCGTTGTCCGCCATATCGCTCCCTTGTGTCAGCCGTCAGCATTACCGTCCTGTGCTCTGAGCAACCGGGAGCAGGGTACCAGCCAAACAATGCCAAACGCAAATCCCCAAGCAGAGGCGCATTGAGGAAAACATTGGGATAGCAGGCCTGGAATGTAAAAAAACCTAGCGCTTGTCAAGCCACTAGGTTTGATACACACGTCATAAGGATTCACCGCACTGGGGTTCACGGTCGAGCAGGTTGATGCGTTTTCGTGTAAGCATGGATGAATGCAAGTTGTATTAGCGATCGACGCGTCGACGTGGTTTTTTTGCTGTGAATTCCACCGGCTTAGATGTTTTGTATTCCCACCTTCCCACGGGCCTGTATAGGGATAGCCTGCATGAGCTCAATATTGGGATAATCTGCGCTCAAATCCAGAATCTCAGCCTTGTCGCCGTCAGACATTTGAATCCCGTAGATAATACCGTCGAGCTCATTTATTCCAAACCGAATATCCTCAAACGGCGCAGCCTTGTTACGTCCGTGCCCCGAAGAGATTCTCCATTCTTTTTCGTAAGTCCAGTCCGACATCTTGGTATAGATAATCGCGTCGGTCATCTCTCTATTATTGATCGATTCCAGTCCGGCGAGGCTATTTATCAGATATGACTCGGTAAAAAATGAGGGTCTAACATCAGTATAGACGATTGGCTTCGCCATCCCGAATGGGCTGTCGAATGCAGATATTGACCTGAAGCGCATCACCACACCCCTGTGGGAATTGGAGTAATGCGACCACATCAAGCTGATATCCGGCGCAACCGTAAGCGATAATATTTTAATCGGTAACAACGCCTCCATAACGTCGCTTTGATTCCGGGGAGTGTTCCGACGTATTACATCGAAGCTTTCATCAATTGCACCGGACATTCTGGTGAGCAGTTCTCGCTTTGACATGCCCGGGTAGTTTATGCGCATGAACTCAAGTGCAACTCCCAGTTGATTTCCTATCGGCACCTGTTGGTCGCTCGAGTATAGCTCCCATATTTTTTCCAGTGCGCGCTTTTTCACTTTATCAACGTCGATCCCTTCGATTGTAACATTCAGTTGCATCTCAAAAGGATCATTGAGCGTCGCAGCCGTTGACCAGCGCAGAGTTTGATTGCGAAGTACTGCCTTTGCAGTACTTTCACTCATATACTTGAAAAAATGGATGCGATTGTTGGTCCACCCTCTTGGGACATTTGAAAGGGTTGCATCCCAGTTCATTTTTTCACCAGCTTGACGCCCGTTCCGTTGATGAACTCTATGCTTGCCGCCTGAAGCGCGTTCATTATAGCTGCAAGATTATAGAAGGCACACGCCTGCCGTTGTCAAAGTCGCGGAAAGTGCGCTCACTGAGGTTTGATGCCTCGGCGAGTTTACTCTGAGACCAATCCAAGAGTCCTCGTGCGGCTCGCGATTGAGCGGGTGAGAGTGACATTGCCAAATCCTTTTTACCTATTTTCGTTTATCACACGCGAAAACCGTTGACACTCAGGTTCGATTTCTGGACGGTTCGCCGAGAGCCACAGGTCTCGTCCTAATCGACGACCTTAAGATAGATCTCGCGGAGCCAAATCCGGAGTCGAACCAAACTGCGTTAGGGAAATAGTAGGGAAGGTTTGTGTGGTGACCACAATTGCCTAACGATATCGATACGTCAGGCCATTGTAGTGGCTCCCCGGGCCGGATTCGAACCAGCGACCGATCGGTTAACAGCCGATTGCTCTACCACTGAGCTACCGGGGAATAGCTGCTTATTTCATCAGCGAAGTGGCCTATAGCAAAAGGGTTTCGCTTTTGCAAAGGACCATTTCGCTTTTTTTCGACTTATGTGCATAACAGAATGATGACATGGGGCGAAAGCGTTCCTACATCAGGCTTTTGGTATGGTTTAACGAAAGAGAAGTTTTTTGTCGGAAGACAGGAAAGATAACGAAAACCAGGCGAATTCCGCGCCTCACAGCCACCGGAAGCGCCGGCACATGCGCCTTTTTGGCCGCCATATACCCGTTCCGCAATCGGTGGCGATGCGTCGCACGCTTGGCGGCGCTCTGGTTGCGGGGGGTGCGCTCGGGTTCCTGCCTGTTCTCGGTTTCTGGATGGTCCCGCTCGGTCTGGTCGTCCTTTCACAGGATTCGGCGCTGGTACGACGTAAACGCCGTCAGATCGAAGTGAAACTCGGCCGTCGCTGGAAAAGCGGCTGGTTTGCATCGGACAAGGACAAAGGCTGAACGCTTCTGTTGGCAAGCAACGTCGGGACAGCTACGATTGTTTCGCGGCGTCTCATTTTACGTATTGCGGCACAAAACAAAAACGGCTATTCGGAATGCCGCAAGTGACGCTGTTCGGAGATGAATTTTGTCACTTCCACAAGTAGTTAATTTCATTAGCTATTTTGACTTTGAGGCCTCGTGGCGGAGTGGTTACGCAGAGGACTGCAAATCCTTGCACCCCGGTTCGATTCCGGGCGAGGCCTCCATTCACCAAAACCCATTTAATAAGTAATTGATTTTCTTAAGTGTGGCGGGATCGGATCCACCCACTCAACTGGGCGTGGCAGCACACCTATCGATATTGAAGCGTGCGGCTTTTCAAGGCAACCGTCCGGTCGTCGAGTCGATTCAATGATAGAACGAACGAGTTCGACGCCGTCCTGCGGAGTTCCAAAGAGGGCCGACCAATCGAACCAAAATGCCTCCCAAACGTTGGCTTGATGTTTTGAAGGGAGGCGCAAAAATGTTCATTGTTCTAGGTGCCACCGGTCACGTTGGATCCGAGGTTGCAAACGCACTTCTCGCCGACGGCGAAAGTGTTACGGTGGTTACGCGCAGCGAAGAGAAAGCCAGGGATTGGCAAGGAAAGGGCGCAGACGCGGCGATCGTCGATGTGACCGATAGAGAAGGACTGGCTGGTGTTTTCCGGCGTGGAAAGCGAGCATTTCTGCTCAATCCCCCTGCCGCCGTCTCGACGGATACGGACGTTGAAGAGCACAAGACCGTCCAAGCTATCGTGGCTGCACTTGACGGCTCGGGACTGGAAAAGATCGTTGTCAGAATCCACCTACGGCGCGCAGCCCGGCGAACGGTGCGGCGATCTCAATGTTCTTTACGATTTCGAGCAGGCGTTGATGAAGCTGCCGATCCCGGTGACGGTTCAGCGCGCCGCCTACTACATGAGCAACTGGGATGCGATGTTGAAGCCCGCCAGCGGCGGTACTCTTCCTGCGATGTTTCCGGAAGAATTTGTGTTACCGATGGTCGCGCCTGCAGACCTTGGCAAGGCGGCCGCCCGCTTCCTGAGGGAGCCACCGGAAAAGACAGGCATTCACTATGTCGAAGGCCCCCAGCGCTACTCGATTGGCGAGGTGGCCCGTGCCTTCTCAAATGTCCTGGGAAAACCGGTCAAGGTTGCGGTGATACCTCGCGAGGAATGGGTGGGTGCTTATCGAAAGCTGGGTTTTTCCGAGGCCGGAGCCAGGTCCTACGCCCGAATGACAGGCGCCACGCTTGATGGAGCGGCGATGCCGGATCACCCGGTGCGAGGCACTACTTCGCTTCAAACTTACATAGCTGGCCTCGTTCACGGGACGCATCGTGTGGAAATGGCGTACCAGACCAAATGAATCACCTCGAGCGCGTGTCGCGCTCAGCGGTCAGGAACCGATACGGGGCATAGCGCGCTTCAGAATTCACCCGGGAAATTCTCGCGCAGTTCGCTTTGCGCCAGAGAGATGGCACTTTGCGATACGAATTCTCTTTCAACGCAGATCAATCGGAAGTGCGTAAACTTCGATTCAATCTATCTTCCTCATTTGGCATGACCCCCGGCCCATAGCCTTCTTGACGTGAGTTCAGAAGGTGTCATACTTTTATCTATAGGCATCTTTCCTGGGGGTAGTGCCATGCAACACGTAGGGGACAAGCTTACGAGCGCCGTTGCGCAGATTACACAACGTGAGAGGGGGCTATCCTCATATCTCGCTTGCCGGTGGTCTGCGTTCAAGACTGCTTCTGTATCTATCTATTGCCGGCTGGTTGACGCTTTATACTGATATTTATATTCAGTCTGAAAAAGTAGGGCCTTCCTGGCAGACGACTGCACCTGCAAAATTGCACCTCGGCTGGACGGCGATCCTTTGAGAAGGTGGTGAATGTTCGTTTCTGTCGAGAAGAATTTTATCTTCGTCCATGTTGCAAAGACCGGTGGTCAAGCGTTGAAGCGGGCGCTGCGCCCCTATGCCGTGAAGAAGGCCTCCGGCCAATGGCGGCGACTTCTGTCGCACCTGCCTGTCGCGGAAGACGTCGATATTCAGTTCGGCCCGCATGCGTCCGTGCGCTGGGCAAAGCTGAAGCTGCCACGCGCTTTCTTCGAAGGAGCCTTCAAATTCGGGCTCGTGCGCAACCCCTACGACCTTGCTGTCTCGCGCTACGCTTTCGTTCGCAGCCAGGGCAACCATCATCGCCACAAAGACGCCCAGACACAGAGTTTCGAGGATTTCCTGCGCCAGGAGCGCCGCCGCGCGTTGTGGCGCCCCCGCGATCAAAGTTCGATGCTGTGCGATTTCGACGGCAAGTTGCTGGTGGACCAGGTCTACCGCTTCGAACGGATGGAAGAGGCGTTCGCCGATATCGTGACCCGGCTGGATCTGTCCGAGTCGCCGGAGCTGACGCGCAAGAATGCCAGCGAGCGCGGTGCCTATCAGGATTATTACACGCCGGTCGAACGCAAGCTGGTCGAGCAGATATGGAAGCGTGATCTCGAGACGTTCGGCTATGAGTTCTAGCCAACCGAAAACTATAGGGCCCTGGTGACTTGCTTTTTATCATTTAGGGCTGGGGGTATTCTGCTCGCGGCTGTAAGAGTTCTCCGCCAGCCAAGATGCTGCGGCGAACAGAGCAACTATCGATACAGCAATTAAAAATTCCGTGGATGTACTGCGAATGACTGCGACGGGTTGCTGGCAGCAGATCGAGGCAGCAATGAGCAGCAGCGCCAGATAGCTGCTGCATTCGAATATCTCTTCCTTTATCTGATTGGGGACCGATCCATGCAGTATGTCGAAGATGGCACCTGCCAACAGGAGAAGGGCTGCTACATAGAACGGCCAGGCTGGCTTGCTGAACACAAAGCGAAGAATCCCTCCAACTAGCCTCCAGCGTGAAACCAGATAGACGATGGCAATGAGCGCGATAAGGATTGTCTCGTGAACGCGGTGAGCCTTGCTTTCGAGGTAGTTGGAAATCGGACCGACCTTGTCCAGCTCAAGTTCACGAAAGAAAAAGATGAAGCAGAGCATGGCCATGGTGGCGCAAAACATGCGTTCCGCGCCCGACGATATAGCTACAGCTGCTAGAAAAAGTAAAAACGTGCCTGCAAGGTAAACGAGTTGCACGATTTCGATCGGCCCTGACTCATCAAGCGAGACGGAAACGTCCGCCGGGTTAATTGTCATCCAAAAATACATCGCATTTATTGCGAGAAAGAAGAAGAGAAACAGCGCAAATCGTGGCGCAAAATGAATTCGGTTCATAATATCAATTATCCAATACTAGTCGGCTAAAAAGTTAGCCGTAATAGATGACGCCAGTTGCTGCAACCGGCACGACGAGAATTCAACGAATATTCAGGGAATTTATAGAGCAGAATCGTAGATGAATGTCTGCCAGCGCTAGCTGGAACGCCGCTCGGAATATCGGCGATAGACGCCTTTGCCTGCCTTCTTGGCGATATAGAGCGCAGCGTCACCGCACCAGAGCAGACTTTCCGGCGTATCGCCGTCACGCGGTGCCAGCGCGGCTCCGATCGTGACGCTGATGGCCACGGGCTCGGGACCGCCGAGATCGTAAGGTTGCGACACCGATCCGATAATACGGTCGGCAACGCTGGCTACTTCGTTGGATGTCGCCTGCAACAGGACAATGGCAAATTCATCGCCTCCCATGCGATAAACAACATCATTCTTGCGCAGGCATGACTGCAGGCGATCTGCTACGAGCTTTAAAAGACTATCGCCTTCGGCGCGTCCGTATTGATCGTTGAATTTCTTGAAGCCATCGAGATCAATACAAAGAATTGCAAATTGCAAACGGTCATCGAAGTCACTCTGGGCATAGGAACCACAAAGACTGTCGAGATGGTCTTCAAGTGCAGCTCTGTCGGCCAGCCCGGTCAGCTCATCCTGGCTTATAGGGAACTCATTGAATCCCTTGATCTCAATCATCTGCTTTGCATTCCTACCGTTCGCAGAACGACTCCCATCTGCAAGTATAGAATGACAGGTGCAGCCGATCTATTCAATCCCAGATTAATGGGTCCTGACCCTAACCCTACGGTTAAGGCAACTATCATAAGGTGGTGCGCGGATGCCTCATCGGGAAATTATTGGAAGCAGGATCAGCATGCGGCGTTAGTCATTCATTGACGCTGATGGAAATTTTTGCCACATCCTCTGATAATTATCGCTTCTGGTCACGGATGGGTAACCATAAAGGCCGTAAGGTCTGTACCGATCGTCAGGAGCATGTCACGCGCTTGCAAGCGCTTTGCGTTGCGAGTGCCTTGAAGAGAGCTTGTAGACCATGACGCTGAATTTTGAAGACCTGCGGATCAAGATGGTCGACAATCAGTTGCGCACGACTGATGTTACCGACAAACCCTTGCTCCAGGCCTTTCTTGACGTGCCGCGCGAGAAGTTCGTGCCGAGTTTCCGCATGCCTCTCGCCTATATCGATGATGACGTTCTTGTTTCGGCTGGCCGTTATCTGATGCAGCCTTCGCCGTTCGCCAAGATGGCGCAGCTCGCCAACATTCAGCCGGAAGATGCCGTGCTCGATATCGGATGCGCTACCGGCTATTCCTCGGCGGTGCTGTCGCGGGTCGCGCGTTCGGTCGTAGCGGTCGAATGCGATGCCGAACTTGCGGGGCAGGCGGTCTCCAATCTGGCGAGCCTCGGGTTCAAGAATGTCGTCGTGGTGAATGCGCCGCTCGAAGGCGGCTGCGCGTCCGAAGCGCCGTATGATGTAGTGCTAATTGAGGGTAGCGTTGATCACGTTCCTGCGTCATTATTTGATCAGTTGAAGAACGGGGGACGACTCGTGGTTGTTGAGGGGGCGGGAAACGCTGGAAAATCAATGATTTACGTGAAAAATGACGGAATCGTTTCGGGGCGCCGTGCATTCAATTCTGCGGTCAAAGCGCTTCCTGGCTTCGAAAAAATAGCTGAGTTCGAGTTCTGAAACCCGTTGCATATGAGACAAAAGTGCAACGGTCGGCCACTTTGTTTGCATTTTAGGAATGCCACTGTGGCCAACCCGGAAATTGATAGCTATCTAAGGCGCACTGTCGAACCGAATGGTTCGGTCGGAATATTGAGAGAATGAAGGGGTTTATAGTGTTCATAGCGGGCAAGCGATTTTTAACCGCAGCGCTGTTGTCAGCCACGGTATTAACCTCTACGCCTTCAATGGCTGAGACAATATTCGGGGCAATGGCCAAGGCCTACGAGAGAAACTCCACCGTCAATGCCGACAGGGCCGGCGTACGCGTCACCGACGAAGGTGTTGCGGTTGCAAAATCGGCATATCGTCCGACCATATCGGGAAACGCGTCCCTGCAGTCGACCTGGACCAAGCTTGATGAGGCTACCGGGCTTAGCGGGCGGCGTTCAGGGCGCAGCGACACCGGGACGTTCGGCATCAGCGTCAACCAGCTGCTGTTCGACGGGTTTACCACAAAGAACAACGTTGCTTCGGCGAAAACACAGGTGTTGGCCGCGCGCGAAAACCTGCGCAACAGTGAACAGAACACTCTGTTTCAGGCCGCACAGGCATTCATGGACGTCTACCTCACCCGTCAGATCGTCATCCTGCGGCAGAAGAACCTCGACTTCCTCGACGAACAGCTGCGCGCGGCGCGCGCGCGCTTTGATGTTGGTGAAGGAACGCGTACGGACGTTGCGCAAGCCGAGGCCTCGAAAGCTGAAGCTATCGCCACGTTAGCTGCGGCGAAATCCGACGAAAAGAATGCCGAAGCTGTCTATATTCAAATCGTCGGAGCGACGCCTGGCCGCCTTACGGCCGCGTCTATGGCATCGAAATCCCTGCCGAGATCAATGGATCAGGCATTCAGCATCGCCGCCAATAATCACCCGGCGATCCTGGCGACGCAATATGCCGTCGATGCAGCCGGATACAATGTGAAGGCGCAGGAAGGTCAGCTCCTGCCTCAGATCGGTCTTGTAGGGTCGGTTACGCGCGACGAGATTTTCTCGCCTGGCCTGAGCACCACCACCACGGATTCGACACAGGCCTCCGCCGGGATCCAGATGACAATCCCGATCTACAGCGGCGGCAGGACATCGGCGCTGGTTCGCCAGTCCAAGGAAACGTTGGGACAGCGGCGCATCGAAGTCGATGTACAGCGCGACGCCGTCCGTCAGGCGATCGCCAATGGCTACTCGACCATGGAATCGGCGAAAGCGCAGATCGTTGCGCAAAGGTCGGTGGTTGCGGCCGCGGAACTCGCCTTGAACGGCGTCATCGAAGAGCGCAAGGTGGGTCAGCGCACGACACTCGACGTGTTGAATGCGCAAGCCGATGTGCTGACCGGGCAGGTCAGCCTCGCGCAG
Source organism: Phyllobacterium zundukense (assembly GCF_025452195.1). Taxonomy (NCBI): domain Bacteria; kingdom Pseudomonadati; phylum Pseudomonadota; class Alphaproteobacteria; order Hyphomicrobiales; family Phyllobacteriaceae; genus Phyllobacterium; species Phyllobacterium zundukense. The sequence goes on from NZ_CP104973.1 coordinate 2,795,599, forward strand.
GCCGAACGTGACAGCGTCGTGGCGAGCTACGCCGTTCTACTGGCTGTAGGGCGCCTGAACCCGGGCCAAATCGGCTTGCAGGTCGCGGAATACCGTCCTGAAGAGCATTACGAGGCTGTGAAGGATAAATGGATCGGCCTGCGCACGCCCGACGGCCGCTGATCTTCATCTGCCATTCGACCAAGAATAACATTTGCCGTCAGCTTAGCGCCTAGTGGAGCGGATTTGACATTCGCGTCCCGCGTTACATCGGTCTCTCAGGCGAATGTCAAATCCAAAGCTCCACTAGCAAGTTGAATTTGCTAGTGGTCTTTCGATTCTAACATTTGTGAGTGATTGGTATAGGCGGAATGCAAATGTTAGAATCGGACCACTAGCGGCAAATTGCTTTCAGGGGCCGTTTTCAGAAAAGTCTGTGGGTTAGCGTCAAACAATCCTCGCGGGGATTCTCAAACGCAATGCAAGCCTCTACACTGGATACAGATTCGTTGCAGCGCAATGAAACAAGATGTAGTGGGCAAAAGTATCATGGCACAATCTTCCAGCGTCGCCCGGGAACCCTCCATGGAGGAGATTCTCGCATCGATTCGCCGTATCATCGAGGAGAGTGATACGGGCCGGCCGGACGAAGGCGCGCCTCAGCCGGTCAACTCCGATGAGCGGTCACGTGCTACGGTTCCAGAGCATCAGCCTGCGGCGCAGTTGAGCGAAGAAGCCGAGTTTTCGCCGCGCGAAGGTATCGCCGTTCCGCCACCCGCAGCCCGGTCCTATGAGCCCGCATTGGGACGCCCAACGTCGCCGCAATCGAAGGTTGCCGAGCAGGTACCTGTGCGGTCAGCATCTGTGGCTCTGGCTGAACTGCAGACGAAACCAGTCGAAGATACAGTCACGCCTGCCGGAGATGTTCCGGAGGGTTTTCTGGCACCGGAAGCCACGCCGGAAGCGACGCCAGAACAGGAGTTCATTGCTGAACCTGTGGAGGTTGCGAGCGAAATCGATTTCGTTGAACCGGGCGAAGCCTCGCCCACGTCGATGGCGGCTGCGACCGAACCGCCGGTCGAAAACGTCGATGAGTCGCTCGATCTGCAGCGCGCTCTTGAGCCGATCCTGTCCGAGACCGCCGAGCGCCAGGTCAGCGCTGCGTTTGATGATCTCTCTTTCGCGGTCAGGAGTGAACAGCGGCGCTCATTCGACGAGATCGCGCAGGAACTCATGCGGCCCCTGCTGCAGGACTGGCTCGACAATAACCTGCCGACGCTGGTCGAGCGCCTCGTGCGCGAAGAGATCGAGCGCGTGGCCCGCGGCGGCAGGCGGTAAGCTGGCGCCGCGCTTGCCCTGGCTGTCTCAGCGGCCCTGGATTACCTTGAGCATATTGGGCATCAGATTGCCCTTGTAGACAGAATTGATATCTTCGCGCGTCAGTTTCCCGCTCGCCACTCCCTGTACGAGCCGCTTGCAAAAGGTTTTGGGCATGTTAGCGACCGACGTGCCCGCCAGTGTAGCGAAGGTTTGACGGCGCTCCGGCGACATGTCACCCATCATCGTCGAGCAGTTTGCGATTTCGGCCCTCTGATGGACAGGATTGTTCATAGTCGTCTGCAGTCGAGCATAGCCGTTTTCGGACATGGTACATCCCGCAAGCACGACCGATACGAGACATGATACAACCAGATTGAATGTTCTCACTAGATTCCCCCGAGACGCGCCATTGTGGCGTGGCTCATTGGTCGAGTGTCCATCGTGATTCGTCAAGCAGTTGCTCGTTGCATTCAGCACGTCAGCATTGACTTATGTCCGGCCATTGGGTTTACACCGTAGCCAATCCCCTTTTCCGCAAAATGACGGACACTTTCGCATGCTTGAGAAGACGTATGACGCCGCGGCCGTAGAGCCTGAAATTGCAAAACGCTGGGACGAGGCCGGCGCCTTCAAGGCCGGGGCCGGTTCCAAGCCAGGCGCCGAGGCATTTTCTATCGTCATACCGCCGCCGAATGTGACTGGTTCGCTGCATATGGGCCACGCACTCAACAACACGATCCAGGATATAATGGTGCGTTTCGAACGCATGCGCGGCAAGAACGTGCTTTGGCAGCCGGGCATGGACCATGCCGGCATTGCCACGCAGATGGTTGTCGAGCGACAGTTGATGGAGCGGCAACAGCCGGGCCGCCGGGAAATGGGCCGGGAAAAATTTGTCGAACGGGTGTGGGAATGGAAGTCGGAATCCGGCGGCATCATTGCCGGCCAGCTCAGGCGCCTTGGCGCATCGTGCGATTGGTCGCGTGAACGCTTCACCATGGATGAAGGCTTGTCGAAAGCCGTGCTTGAAGTTTTCGTCACGCTCTACAAGCAGGGCCTGATCTACAAGGACAAGCGACTGGTCAATTGGGATCCAAAGCTTCTGACTGCGATTTCCGATATAGAAGTCGAGTCACGCGAAATCAAAGGTCATTTATGGCATTTCCGTTATCCGCTCGAGAACGTGGCGTTCGACCCGGAAAACCCGCATACCTTTATCGTGGTCGCGACGACGCGTCCCGAAACCATGCTGGGCGATACGGGTGTCGCGGTCAATCCTGACGACGCGCGCTATCATGCTCTGGTCGGCAACAATGTAGTCCTGCCGCTGGTCGGGCGTCATATTCCGATCGTCGCCGATGATTATGCCGATCCCACAGCGGGTTCCGGCGCGGTCAAGATAACGCCGGCGCATGATTTCAACGACTTCGAGGTCGGCAAGCGCAACGATTTGCGCCAGATCAATATACTGCACACGGACGCGTCAATTTTCCTCAAGGAAAACAATGACTTTTTCGAAGATCTTGAGAAATCGAGTCTCCTCGACCAGCTCGTTCATGCGCTTGATGGCAAAGACCGGTTTGTCGCGCGCAAGCTGATCGTCAGCATGATGGACGAGCGCGGTTACCTCGAAAAAGTCGAGGATCATACGCACGCTGTTCCCCACGGGGATCGCGGCGATGTGCCGATCGAGCCCTATCTTACCGATCAATGGTATGTCAATGCGGGCGAACTCGCCAAGCCGGCAGTCGCCAGTGTGCGCGAAGGCCGTACCAATTTCGTGCCCAAAAACTGGGAAAAAACCTATTTCGAATGGATGGAAAACATCCAGCCTTGGGCTATTTCGCGGCAGCTCTGGTGGGGTCATCAAATCCCGGCATGGTACGGACCCGATGGACAGGTGTTTGTGGAACGCACGGAAGCAGCAGCGCTTGATGCTGCCGTCCAGCATTATCTGGCACATGAAGGGCCGATGAAGGCCCACGTCCAGAATCTTCTGGAAAACTTCAAGCCCGGTGAAATCCTGACCCGTGACGAGGATGTGCTCGACACCTGGTTTTCTTCGGCGCTCTGGCCGTTTTCGACACTTGGCTGGCCGGACAAAACCCCAGAACTTGCAACTTATTATCCGACAAGCGTTCTCGTCAGCGGCTTTGACATCATCTTCTTCTGGGTGGCCCGGATGATGATGATGGGCCTGCATTTCATGGAGGAGGAGCCGTTCCACACCGTCTATATGCACGCGCTGGTTCGCGACAAGAACGGCGCCAAGATGTCGAAGTCGAAAGGCAATGTCATCGACCCGCTGGAATTGATCGATGAGTACGGCGCGGATGCGCTGCGTTTCACGCTTGCCATCATGGCGGCGCAGGGACGTGATGTTAAGCTCGATCCGAGCCGCATTGCCGGTTACCGCAACTTCGGCACCAAGCTGTGGAATTCGACACGCTTTGCCGAAATGAACGGCGTTGCCCGCGATCCCTCGTTCCGTCCGGAAAATGCCAAGCTCAACGTCAATCGCTGGATCCTGACCGAACTCACCAACGCGGTGCGCGATGTCACGGATGGTATCGCCAGCTACCGCTTCAACGAGGCGGCAAGTGCGGCGTATCGCTTTGTCTGGAACCAGTTCTGCGACTGGTACATCGAACTGTTGAAGCCGGTGTTCAACGGCCAGGATGCAGAAGCCAAGGCGGAGGCGCAGGCCTGCGGGGCCCACGTGCTCGACGAGATTTACAAACTGCTGCATCCGTTCATGCCGTTCATGACCGAAGAGCTTTGGGCGTTGACGGCAGGCGAGGGCAAGAGCCGTGAGGCGTTGCTGTGCCATGCAAGCTGGCCGGAGCCGGATTTCGTCGACACCGAAGCGGCAGCTGACATCAACTGGCTGATCGATCTGGTCACCGGTATTCGTTCTGTGCGTGCAGAGATGAATGTCCCGGCATCGGCTGTTGCGCCCCTCGTCATCATCGGCGCCAATGAGGTAACGAAGGAACGCTTGCAGCGCCATGATGCCTCGATCAAATGGCGCGCGCGCGTCGAGACGATTAGCCTTGCAGACGACGCTCCAAAGGGTTCGGCGCAATTCGTTATCGGCGAGGCGACGGCTTCGCTGCCACTGGGCAGCCTGATCGATGTCAAAGCGGAAATCGCGCGCCTGACCAAAGAGTCCGGCAAGATTGCCGATGAGAGCGAGAAGATCAGCAAAAAGCTCAGCAACGAGAAATTCGTCGCCAATGCCAAACCGGAAATTGTCGAAGCGGAACGCGAACGGTTGTTGGAACTTCAGGCTGCTGCCGAGAAGATCGAAACAGCCATCCGCAGGGTTCGCGAAGCGGGATAGATGCATCAGCGCGCCGGAGCGAATCCGACGCGCCCATCAATGGGGTTTTCCCGCCTCTGAAAGACCGTGACTTCCCCAATTCAGCCCGGCAAAAGCCCCAATTCCGTCATTTTTGCCCGGCGTTGCATTTCGGCCACAAGAGCGTTTTTCGGTCCAAAATGCATCGATTTCGTCCCTAATCATTTCGGATTAGCGTGAAATTCGCCAAATTTTCGTCGCGAGCGCGCCGTTTTGCGGCTTTTTACGATTTTAGGGCGTTCGATACGCGAAACCGGTGATTTTCTGGTGATTGCGTGCGCGCCGCGATTTGTTAGGTATTACGTATTGGTAACAATTTTCCTGAACTGTGTGGGGATCAGGAAGTTTTTAAGGCTTCGGGAGGGACTTAATGTCTAGGGCTATTTCAACGATTTTGGGTGGGGCGTTGCTTTTGACAAGTGTGGCTTCAGCGCAGGCCGGGGGGCTTGAGCGCAACGGCTACAACTGGGATCTGCTTTTCGATCAGGAGCGCTTTGCTACTGAAGCCGGTGTCATCTATGTCATGCCGGATCGCAAGATCAAGAATGCCGTTGACACAGACCCGAGGGACGGCTTGGGAGCAAACGGTATCGGTGGCGGCGCCACGTCGACACACGAGACCCCGAGCTATGCGGTTCCGCGCTTCGGCGCAAAGGTTGGCCTCACGCCCGATGCGGATTGCCTTGCCTCCTACAGCCAGCCATGGGGCGTCCATACCAATCCCGGCGCGGATTGGGTCGGCGCAAACCAGAACATCGAGACCGACATCAGGAGCAATGATTACGGACTGACGTGTTCTTACAAGTTTGATGTTGGCAAGGGGCAGCTCCGTGCAATTGGTGGCGTTTCCTACCAGGAAATTTCAGGCTACAAAAACCGTCTGGTTGTGGGCCCGGCAGCCTTCGGACCGGCAGCTGCGTTGTTCGATGGTCAAGGAAAGCTTGACCTCGAAGCGGATGGCGTCGGCTGGCGCATTGGCGCTGCCTACGAAATTCCGGAAATCGCCTTCCGTGCCAGTCTCATCTACAATGCCGAGATTGATCTTGGCCAGATCAATGGCACTGTCGACCTGACCGGGCTTCCGCCGATGGCTACCGGACGCCTGGCACCCTTTGCGAACCGTATCACGGATGTTTATGGCACGGCGACGATGCCGCAATCGCTTGAATTCAAACTGCAAACCGGTATCGCGCCTGACTGGCTGGCATTCGGCTCGGTCAAATGGGTAGACTGGAGCGTTCTCAACGTCGTCTCGTTCTGCCCGACCTCGACCAAGGGCATTGTGAGTTGCGGCCCGACATCACCAGTTCTGCTGACCACACTCGATCTTATGTTCCAGGATGGCTGGACGGTCGCTGCGGGTATCGGCCACAAGTTCAACGAGAAGTGGAGCGGATCGGCTCAGCTTAGCTGGGATCGCGGTACGTCGACCGGTTTGACTACACAGACCGATACGTATCTGCTTTCCGGTGGCGTGTCTTACGCTCCCAGCAAGAATGTCGAACTGCGTCTGGGCGGTGCGGTTGGCATGCTGACAGCTGGTTCCTATGGCCCGACGTCTTGCCCCAAGACCGGCGGCTGCGGCAACGACGTGACCTATGATTTCGGCGACGATTTCGTCGGCGCGCTGTCTCTCGCAGGCAAGATCAAGTTCTAAACCAAATTGCGAAAATTGAAAAAAGCCCGGCCTAGCGCCGGGCTTTTCCATGTGCGGCCTCTTCGGAGCGATCAAATTTTGTGACGATTCAGCAACACTGTGGCGCGATGATCATCCAGGCTCCGGCGAGGACAGAATTTGCCCATTTTGCGCCACAAACCCGGAGCAACTCGAAAGGGCGGCAACCTTGGGTGGTTGGTACCATCGAGTAACGGTACAGATGTTCCGCTTGGGGAAATGATGGACACGATACTTGTTTCACAGGCAAAAACTTCAAGCCGTAAGTTGATACACGGCCCTTCCACGTTTGTTGCGTCATCACGCCATTCGTATGCTTTCGACACAAGTGTTTTCTCTTGTTCTAGCCCTACTATCGCCGGAAAGCGGTCAAATGTTCGCTCGAATGGCATGCAAGATTTGGATTTCCCTTTGCTGGTTGGCGCAATGACGCGCTCTGGCGGGATTTGGGCCCGAGCCGTTCGTATGGCGCGCGGTAACGCTGCGACACATACGGTGAGGGCAAAGGAAGACTATAGTCATGCTCATCGCTGATCGTTTTTTTGGTCCAATCGTCGGGTTTGGTCTTTTGATGAGCGCTATGACCATGCCTTGTTTTGCGTTCGATACGCAAAATGAGGTGAAGGAAGACTCCAGCCCGTTCGCACTCTTCAAGTTTGGTTTCTCTGCATATAAAAACGGCCATAAGGACGAAGCGGTCAAGGCACTGCGGTTTGCCGCTGAGAAGGGGCATCAGGGCGCCAACTGGAAGCTTGCGCGGATGTATGCTGAAGGCGACGGTGTCAAGGAAGACGATTACCAAGCCTACAAGATGTTCGAGCAGGTCGTCCATGAAGGCGCCGATCAGGGCACGGAGAACGAAAGCTACGTGGCCGATGCGCTGGTCGCGCTGGCAGGTTATGTCAAACGTGGCATCCCGAATTCGCCGATCAACTCCAACCCCAGTGCGGCGCGCGATCTTTATCTGCAGGCAGCATCGAATTTCGGCGATTCCGACGCGCAGTTCGAGCTCGGCAAGATGCTGATGAAAGGCGAGGGCGGACAACCCAGCCCCAACCAGGCTGCACGCTGGTTCCGCCTTTCGGCGCAAAAGGGCAATGCGGGTGCACAGGCCATGCTCGGCAATCTGCTGTTCCAGGCCGGCAAGACCGTGCGCGGGCTTGCCATGATGACTGCAGCTCTCGAGCATGCCAACAAGCAGGATCGCGCCTGGATCCGTGATGTGCAGGAACAGGCGTTTTCCATATCCGACGAGGCCGACCGTCGCACCGCGATGGTGCTGGCCGAGGACATCATCAAGACCGGCGATTTTTGAGGTTGGCGCCAGCGATTGGCGCCGTCGCAACAGCAAAGATTCCCGCCCGGAGCCTATTTGATTATCTGAATGCCGGCTTCTTCGAAGATCATTTTGTCGGTTCCTCGCGGGTGGACGGATTGAACGTTGACCTGTGGTACGGAGCTTACGACATCGGCCTTTGCGACAGGGAGGTCTTTTGTCAGGAATGGGTCGGTCTTGCTCGGCTTTCCGGTTTCGACGTGTCCCGCGAAACGGCGCAGAAAGAAATCTTGAGGCTTCCCATCGCTTCCCATCAATTGAACGGAGATATCGTACCACCCGTCTTTGGTATCGATCTCAATTTCACGCGGTTGATAATTCATTAAAAGCAGCTCTGAATCGGTATATGTTCCAGTAGTTGACTTGAACAACAGGTATTTGGACGAAACCTTCACTATCGTGTCATGGGGCCAAGCATACACTTCGAGGCATGAGAATGTGAGCCGTACGTTCCCATTCGGCAAATGAAGCACAGAAGCCACGATATCCGGTTCATAGTCTCTGGCAGTACGCCCTTTGAAACGGGCAAGATAACCGTTTGGTCCATAGGCGGTGATATCGTATTCATCAGTGGCAACAGCCCACGAATCAGTGATAGGGCTGCCTTTGACAACCGTGTAACGTCTTGTGCTGTAATAGTTTTTTTCTGTAATGTATTTATTCCAATAATAGATGTTGTTGTAGACGTTGAAGTGGATACCGTGATTTTCAGTGCTGAAAGTCAAATCGATTCCCTTCGATTTGACGGCGGCAGTAACGTAGAATTCATAAGGAATTGCCCGGGCCTTGCGGCTGCCATCAGGGTTAGAAGTCTTGTCATCAAACAGGGTAAGCGGATTTTCCACTTTGGGGAGATTTTTAGTGTTGTCGTTCGGCACGTTCGGCAAGAGTTTATTGCTTGCCGGGCCTCTGACCTTGAAGGCCGTCTGTTTGACAAGCCCCGTGGTTTCGTTGTCAGGATTGGCGAAATCCAGCGCTGAGGTCAAATCACCCGCGACGGCCCGCCGCCAGTCAGTGATATTGGTTTCCTGGATGCCAAAGCGTGCTTCGAGGAAGCGCAACACGGATGTGTGGTCGAAGACCTGCGAGTTTACCCATCCGCCCTTTGACCAAGGCGAGACGACGAGACATGGCACGCGTGGGCCAAAGCCGATAGGATGATCATAGCAGATCAGGGGATCGCGCCGGTATTCGAGCCTGAGGCTTTTTTTCAGAGAGGGTGATACTTTTCCGTCAGCCGGGGCAATCGGGGGCATAGGAGGTACCACGTGATCGAAGAACCCGTCATTCTCGTCATAGTTGATGATGAATACGGTCTTGCTCCAAACCTCCGGATTGGCCACGAGGGCACTCAACACCTTATTGATATAATACGCGCCATCGGTGGAGGCGTTTTTCGAAGTATGTTCCGAATAATGCTCCGGCGGAACGATCCACGTTACATTGGGTAATTTGCCCTCTTTGATGTCAGCCGCAAATTCTTTGAGGGTCCGGTTCGTCACACCGTTTCTTGTGAGACTACCCAATTTGGCGTGGTTTACGTTGGTCTTTTCTTTAGGAAGCCGTAGCCAGCCGTCCGGCACGAGGCATTTGCCCTCTTTCCAAACACAGTCCTTAACCGGGTCATTGCGGTAGGCACTGAAATATTCGAGGCTATTGTCGCCGAAATTATCGGTAGGCGAACCAGGCTGCCCTGTTCCACCTTGATAGACGCGCCAACTAATCGGCTTTGTCTTATTTTCCGGCTTCCTGTTGTATTCTTCGATCCGTTCCGGGTATGTCTTCCAGCGGCAGCCGGGACCGAATTCCGGCCCGTTTGGTCCGCTCCCAAATCCCTTCTGATAAGCGAAATGCCGGTAAGGCTCAGACGGGTCCGAAGCTGTTCCCGAGAAAAGATGAAGCCGGTTCGGATTGGTATCGCCATGTACGGACGAAAAATACTGGTCGCAGATTGTGAAGGAGTTGGCGAGGTGCCGATGGTAGCTCACATCCTTGTGCTTGAGATATCCCATGACAAGCGTATCAAGCTTGGCTTCAATCCATCGGTTATAATGTCCTTTGTTCCAGGCTCCTATTCCCGATTCCACCAGATGGCAGGTAAAACGTACGACCTCGCCGGTTTTGGCATAATCGATATGAAAGGGTGCAATGTAAGGTGTATTCGGATCCACGCCGCAACGGAGGTGAGAGGCAAGCCCCCTAATGATATTGCGGCCCAGATCATTACTATTGGGCTGGAACCACGTGGGTTTACCTGTCGATGGCAGGCGTACGGGGCGCGGATCGGTATAGCCGCGTACGCCGTTATAGGTGCCGAAATAATGGTCGAAGGAACGGTTCTCCTGCATCAGGATCACCACATGCTCGACATCCTGAATGGTTCCTGTGGCTCTGTTGGGTTCGATGGCAAGAGCTTGCTGGATGGCGGGAGGCATCATGCTTAGCCCCGCTGTGCCAGCTGCGGTTACGCCCATCATTTTCATAAATCTACGCCGGTCGACTGCACTCATAATTCCTAGGTCCTTAAAATGGTATGGGCGCCGGAGCGCTAAAAACGAAGCAACCGGAAAAAGGGGCGCGAGACTGATCAATTTGGATTTCGCGAAAGCGTTTCCACTGCATACAAAAATGCGACAGACAGGCTCTGGCGTAATTTCGCGCACAGATAGGAGCCAAAAGAACCCCGGTCAATTCACCGAAGGTCTAAAGGAAAACGTCATAAATCCGTTGCAGATCAGGCGATTGAAATTGCGACCGGCACATGATCCGAGGGCTTTTCCCAGGCACGGACATGTTTTTCGATGCTGGCGGATTCGAGCATGTTCGCCGCTTCCGGCGATAGCATCAGGTGATCGATGCGAATGCCATTGTTTTTTTGCCAGGCACCCGCCTGATAATCCCAGAATGTATAGACGTCGCCCTTGTCGGTAACGCTGCGAACCGCATCGGTGAAGCCCAGGTTTTCGAGCCGTCTGAAGGATTGGCGTGTTGCCGGCTGGAACAGGGCATCATTGACCCAGGCTTCCGGGACCTTTGCGTCGATAGGCTCGGGGATGACATTGTAGTCGCCAGCCAGAATGAGCGGTTCTTCCAGTGCCAGCCGCTCTTCCGCCCAGCGTTCCAGCCGCGCCATCCAGCCGATCTTGTACGGAAACTTCTCGGTGTTGATGGGATTGCCGTTCGGCAGATACAGTGAAACGACACGCAGGGCGCCTTTCTCGGTGGAAAATACGGCCTCTATGAAGCGCGCATGATCATCGGCGTCGTCGCCAGGGAGACCGCGATTGACCTCGTCGGGAGACTGCTTCGACAAAATGGCAACGCCGTTGAAGCCTTTCTGGCCGTTCGTCTCGACATGATAGCCCAGCGCTTCCAGCTCGAAGCGGGGAAAACCTTCATCGACGGATTTGATTTCCTGCAGGCAGACAATGTCCGGATTGGATTCCTGGAGCCATGTCGTCAGCACCTCGATGCGGGCTTTGACGCCGTTTATGTTCCAGGTAACGATTTTCATGGGTTTGCGCTCTGGTTGCAACAGCGGCAAGGTGATGTCAGACGGAGAAGCTTGTCCCGCAACCACAGGAAGAGGTCGCGTTTGGATTGCGGATCTGGAACGACTGGCCCATCAGATCGTCGACGAAATCAATCTCCGAACCGCCGATATAGGGCAGGGAAATCTGATCGATCAACACCTTGGCGCCGAGTTTCTCGATGACGATGTCATCGGCATCCTGTGCGTCAACCAGATCGTATTTGTAGGAAAAACCCGAGCAGCCGCCGCCCTCAACGGAAATGCGCAAGGCGGTCTTTTCCGGATCTGACTGCAGAATCGCCGAGATGCGCTTTGCCGCGGCATCGGAGACGAAAACACTTAGGACTTCGGTCATTCTTTACGGTTCCTTCGCGGATTGCTCCGCCACGCTCAACAAAGCATTGACATTGTAATGTCACGCCTTGCCGTTCATCATACACCATAGCTAAGAATTGGCGACTGTGAAGTCAACGTCGCGAGTGGATGGCTTATAAGATGTGCGTGGTTCGACAAGCTCACCATGAGGGAGGTTGGTGCAGGGAAGCCAGGACCTGCAATGTTGGCGATTGTCATTGCAGCAACCAACCTCCCTCATGGTGAGCTTGTCGAACCACGCACATGGTCATGCAATCCGGCCCTAAGCGGGAACAAAGGAACAGTCGAATATGTCGATGCAGGGTATCGGTTTCGGTTACAGGGAGAGGGCACCATACGCCTCTGATCCCGAGAAAAGCCGTGGACGGCTTGTGCCCGAAAGCGAAAGCCCGACACGCACGGTGTTTCAACGTGATCGCGACCGTATCATCCACTCGACGGCGTTTCGGCGGCTGAAGCACAAGACGCAAGTTTTCATCGCACACGAGGGCGATCACTACCGCACGCGGCTGACGCATACGATCGAAGTGGCGCAGATCGCCCGGGCGCTGGCGCGTTCCATGCGGCTCGACGAGGATCTCGCCGAAGCAATCGCCCTGGTGCACGATTTCGGCCACACGCCGTTTGGTCATACGGGTGAGGATGCGCTCAACGACAAGATGCGCGACTTCGGCGGTTTTGATCACAACGCGCAATCCCTGCGCATCGTAACAAATCTCGAAAAGCGTTACGCCGAGTTTGACGGGCTGAATCTGACCTGGGAAACGCTGGAGGGACTGGTCAAGCACAACGGTCCGCTGACCGATGCTCTTGGCAAAGGGCTGAAGCACCCGGTGCCCGCTGCAATCCTCGAATATAATGCGCAGCATGATCTCGAACTTTCCCGCTTTGCCTCGCTGGAAGCGCAATGTGCGGCAATTGCCGACGACATTGCCTATAACGCTCATGATATCGATGACGGGTTGCGCTCAGGCCTGCTTACGCTCGACGCACTCGATGCCGTGCCGATAATTGGCGATATCCTGCGTGCAGTCCGGCAGAAATATCCAACTCTCGATGATGTACGTACGTCGCATGAGATTGTCCGGAGGCAGATCACAATCATGGTCGAAGACGTGATACGTGCGGCGCAGGCCGATCTGAACACATTAAAGCCTCAGACGCTCAGCGATATTCATGATGCAGGACGAACGCTAATAGGATTTTCCGTACCTCTGCGTGATCAGGAGAAGATGCTCAAGGCGTTTCTCTACGAGAACCTTTATTTCCACGAGAGCGTTATGCGGGTGCGCAAATCCGCCGACCGAATTGTGAGAGAGCTGTTCGACGCCTATCTTGCTGATGAGCAATGCATGCCCGAAGGGTGGCGCGACGGCCGGACAAAGGGCGATTTGACCTCACGCGCAAGGCTGGTAGCGGATTTTCTGGCGGGCATGACCGATACTTATGCTGTGCGCGAACACCGACGGTTGTTTGACCATACGCCCGAATTGGCCTAGAGACGCGTTTGCAAATCCACCCTGATGGACATCTGATGCGACTTTTTGCGCTTCCGGTGCTCATGGACGAAAATGTCCACTGCGCTCCGGTTCTCGAAAATCACATCACCTGTCTGATCAAGCTGAATTTTCAAAGGTCTCTAACGCAATTCGGCCAACGGCCGTTGATTTTTCTATGAACCCCGAATGAGTATGACGTCATGAACATCTTCGCCGATTTCGACGCGCGGATTAAGAACGCCCTGCAAGCGCTTGATTTAAAAACCACAGATGGTGCTGCGGTGGATCTGTCTCGCGTCGGCGTCGAGCCGCCGCGCGATCCCAGCCATGGCGATATCGCGACGAATGCTGCAATGGTGCTCTCCAAGGCAGTTGGCCAAAACCCGCGCGAACTTGCTGTCAGAATCGGAGATGCGCTGAAGAGTGATCCCGACGTGGGTTCCGTCGATGTGGCGGGCCCCGGTTTCATCAATCTGCGGCTAAAGGATGTATATTGGCATCGGCAACTTGCCGTAATGCTGGGCGCCGGGCTCGATTATGGCCGGTCAAAGCTCGGCTACGGCCATCGGGTCAATGTCGAATATGTGTCGGCCAATCCGACCGGCCCCATGCATGTCGGTCATTGCCGGGGTGCGGTAGTTGGCGATGCGCTGGCCAACCTGCTCAAATTTGCAGGTTATGACGTTGCCAAGGAATATTACATCAATGATGCCGGCGCGCAGATCGATGTGCTGGCAAGCTCTGTGATGCTGCGGTATCGCGAGGCGCTCGGAGAGCAGATCGGCGATATTCCTGCGGGGCTCTATCCTGGCGATTATCTCGTGCCCGTGGGGCAGGCGCTCGCCGCCGATCATGGGACGAAACTACTCGAAATGCCGGAGGACGAAGCTCTCGCCATCGTCAAGGACCGGACGATCGATGCGATGATGGCCATGATCCGCGATGATCTCGCCTCGCTCAACGTCCATCATGACGTGTTCTTCTCCGAGCGGACGCTGCATGCCAGCAACGCCAAGCTGATCCGGTCTGCTATCAACGACCTGACGCTCAAGGGGCATGTGTACAAGGGCAAGCTGCCGCCGCCAAAGGGCCAATTGCCGGAAGACTGGGAAGATCGGGAGCAAACGCTGTTCCGGTCAACCGATGTTGGCGACGATATCGATCGGCCATTGGTCAAGTCGGACGGCCAGTTCACTTATTTCGCAGCCGACGTTGCCTATTTCAAGGACAAGTACGACCGGCACTTCGACGAAATGATCTATGTGCTTGGCGCGGATCACGGCGGTTACGTCAAGCGGCTGGAGTCTCTGGCGCGTGCCGTCTCCGGCGGTACGGCGAAGCTCACCGTTCTGATCTGCCAGTTGGTCAAGCTATACCGGAACGGCGAACCCGTGCGGATGTCGAAGCGCTCCGGCGAATTCGTCACCTTGCGTGATGTGGTGGAAGAAGTGGGCCGCGATCCCGTCCGGTTCATGATGCTATACCGGAAGAACGACGCCCCGCTCGATTTCGACTTCGCCAAAGTCACCGAACATTCCAAGGACAATCCTGTTTTCTATGTTCAGTATGCTTCGGCCAGATGCCATTCGGTTTTCCGCCAGGCGATGGAACAACTGGGGATTGGCGAAATCCAGTTGGCGGCGAGTTCACAGCACTTCGATTTGCTGACGGATGAAAGCGAAATCGCGCTTATCCGCAAGCTTGCCGAATACCCGCGATTGATCGAAACAGCGGCTTTGCATCAGGAACCGCACAGGCTTGCTTTCTACCTCTACGATCTCGCGAGTTCGCTGCATACGCAGTGGAATAAGGGAACCGAAAACCCGGACTTACGTTTTATTAAGGTTAACGATCCAAACTTGTCCCAAGCCAGGCTGGGGCTGGTGCAGGTTGTTTCGAAGGTCTTGACGTCCGGATTGTCAATAATAGGTGCGGACGCCCCGACCGAAATGCGTTAGTAAACGCTGAAAAGCGTAGCAATCCTGTCAACTTTTGCCCACATTGCGCTGGTAGGGCCAATGCGGTGGCGATTTCGGTCGTCCCACAGTTGAGAGTACAGGATTAACGCTATGGCGGACAACTATCTTCAGCGTTCTCACCGGCAGGATGATTCGCGATCAGGTAATAACGACCCTCTGATGGAGCTTTCCCGTATCATGGGAACGGTCGAAGAAGAAGGGCCGTCTACCGAATCCAACGATGATTTTGCTATGGATCTCGAACGCGAGCTGATGGGGGGCTTCGATGAACAAGCCGCGCCTCAGTCCGCTGACAATGATGCCGACGATCAGCTTGCCGCTCAGGATTTTCAGGAATCCATCGAGCGTGAGTTGGCGGCGGAACCGTCATACGAATTTCACCAAGCCCCCGTCGAAACCGTGGCCGCCTACGAAGAGCCGGATTACGCCGACTACGAGCCGGACCCGGTTTACGTGGACAGCGAAGCGGGCGAGGGTGCTGGTGCTCCGATAGAGCAGGCCATCGCCCACTACGAAGAGCGTCCGGCCGTCGCAGCGCCATCACTCAGTCTCGAGGATGAGCTCGAAACCTTGCTTGCTGGGTCGGCGCAGCCAACCGTGCAGCGTTCGGCAAATGCTTCCTGGGGTTATGGATCGCAGACGCAGGTCCCGGGACGAACAGAAATTGCCCCGTCAATCAGCCGGACGACGTCATACCAGCAACCATCCCATGCGCAGGAATCGGTTACCCACCAGGTTCCCGAGCCGGAGCCTGTAGCTTACGCAGCTGTCGAAGAAGAGCAGGTTCAGGACGCGGCGATCGAGGATTTCGATACCGACGAATTGATGGCGGCGTTCGATGATTTCGAAGTAACGGCGGATCAGGACGAGGATAGTGAACCGGTTGCAGAAGCAGCCCCGGTTTTTCCGCTCTATCAGAGCGTGGAGCAATCCCCGGCGCCGGTTCATGAACCAATCGAAGTGCCTGTCGCCACCCCTGTTGCCAGCGCACCGCGATTGCCCGAGGTCCACGAGCTCAGCGACTATGCCGACGAGCTAGATCGCGCCGCGTCGGCGATCACCGCCGCCCCCGATGTGGATACGGTGGCGGTTACAGAAAGCCGGGTTGATTATACCGAGTCGCTCGATCTTCCGGCCGTGAACTATGAGGACGACGTTCCGCAGCACAATGGACTGAACGAGCTGGACAATGAATTTGCCGAGGTGTTCGGCTCGATAGAAGCGGACGATTCGCGCGGCGCCTATGTCGCCGCGGAAGATCCTGCTCCGCAAGAGCCCGAGAAGGACCAATACGCGGAAATTTTCGCCGATGTATTCGGCAACGAAGCAGATCAGAACAAATATAATCCGGCAGGCTATGCGACAGCGGCAGCCGGCGCTGCGGCCATGGCCGTCGCTGCCAGCTCCAAACAAAGCCGGGCCACCCCGGCCTATGGTCCGGAAGAGGATCTGGATTTCGGCTATGATCCTCGGCAGGACAACGTCGATATAGCCGCTACACCCTATGGGCAAAAGGAAACACCCGCGCCTCGCCGCAGTAATCTGTTTGTTCCCGGTGTGGCAGCTGCTGTTGTTTTGCTCGCGGTCGCCGGTGCCGTCGCCTACAAATGGACCGGCGGCTCGAACGGCGAACCTGTCGTCATCATGGCAGACAAGACGCCGATCAAAGTTCAGCCCGAAACCGCCAGCACGGCCGTAGTGCCAAATCAAGACAAAGCGGTTTACGACAAGAGCGCGACGGCTGCTCCGGAAGCGCCGAAGCAGGATCAGCTCGTAACAACACGGGAGGATCCTATCGATCTTCCAGCCGATGAGGATGGAGGCGCGTCCGTTGCGGATATGCTCGCCACCGATGCGCCCCCCACCGATGGTCCTGCTGCGGGCGACAAGGTGGAGGCGCGTGTTGATCCTGCCACCACAGACGATACTGCCGACGCTGCACCGGCGGAACGCAACAGTGCGATTGCACCGCGCAAGGTGCAGACAATGGTCGTCAAACCGGATGGCACGATGGTCGCCTCCATTCCAGAACCGGCTGATCCGGTGAGTGCCGGCCCTGCCGCTGCCCCGGCTGACCGTCCCGCTGCTCCGCTCGACGCAAATGCATCCGCAGCGCCGGCAACAACTGGCGACGACGAAATTGGCGCATTGGTGCAGGACGCACCGGCAGCTGTGCCTGCACAGACTGCTGCACCTGCACCCGAAGCACCAGCTGCAACTGCAGCGGCAAAACCGGCTCCGGCTGCTGGCAAGTTGCCTCCGAAGCCCGTCGCGACCAAGAAAATTACTCCCGAAACGGTTGCTTCCGTTACGCCGAAGAATATTCCGGTGGTCGAATCGCGTCCGGCAGATCAACCGATCGATATTGTCGATCGCGTTCCGCCAAAGAATGCAGCGGGCCAGCAGGTCGCTTCCGCAGCTCCGGCAGCGGGCAGCTATCTCATCCAGATCGCCTCGCAACCGAATGTCGAGGGCGCGCAGAAGACATATGCTTCGCTCTCGCAGAAATATGCGGGTGTGATCGGCGGCCGCGGTGTCGATATCAAACAGGCCGAGATTGCCGGCAAGGGCACATTCTTCCGTGTCCGCATCCCAGCTGGCTCCAAGAGCGATGCGAACGCCCTGTGTGCGAAGTACAAGACTGCAGGTGGCAGCTGCTTCGTTACACAGTAAAAGACCTCGCGCATCTCATTGAAAAGGCTCCGCCATTGGCGGAGCCTTTTTTCGTTTGCGAGAGTGTAATCGACTGATAACTTGATCGAATATTACTTGTTTTTTAGGCTCATAGAATTGTCACTTCGCTGATTGTAAAACCCAACAGATGGGATTATATTTTTTATGGTTGTTATCCATCGTGTGTACGGTTTTCGTTTTGTGATCTACACCGTCGACCACGAACCAGCGCATATCCATATTACCGGGGCGGGACAGGCGAAGATCAATCTCGATGGTTTCGGCGGAGCACCCGAATTGGTTTACAGTATCGGCATCAAGCGCTCCGACATGAAGCGGCTGATGGCGGAGGTTTGCGTGCACCGTGACATATTCAAACAGGAATGGGAGCGTATCCATGGCAGCAGGCTTGACTGACGCGCAGTTCGATCTGGCGAATGCCAGGGGACAAGAAACACTTATGATGGAACCTCGGGCGTCGCTGGCTCGATATGATAGTGTAACCCGGCGTGTGGTGATAGATTTGGTCAATGGGTGCAGCTATGCATTTCCCTTCCATTTCGTGCAAGATTTACAGAATGCGAGTGATGAGGACCTCGTTGATATCCGGGTCGATGGGGCCGGCCTGAACTTGCACTGGCCAAAGCTGGATGTTGATCTCTATGTGCCTGCTCTTGTGTCAGGCATCTTCGGTACGCGGGCCTGGATGACCCGGGAACTTGCTCGCGCAGCGGGAAAGGCCGTTTCACCAGCGAAATCGGCAGCAGCCAGAGTAAATGGTGCAAAGGGTGGACGTCCGCGAAAAACAGCTAGCGGCTGATCTCACTGAAGCTTTTGCAAAAGTTCAGCGAAGCCTGTGCGATAGGCAGTGATTTGAAGTAGACTCCCACCATGAGCGAATCAAAAGCATGGATTGCCGGGACGACCGGTTTGAAACTGACCCCAGACGAAATCGCATTCTTTCGCGATGAGCGGCCGTGGGGTTTTATTCTTTTTGCCCGCAATATCAGCGAGCCAGCACAGATCGAAGACCTGTGCGCGCATCTGCGCGATCTGGTGGACCGCGACGACGCACTGGTGCTGATCGATCAGGAAGGCGGACGCGTGCAGCGCCTGCGACCGCCGCTCGTGCCGGATTACCCTTCAGGATCGCAGCTCGGCGCGCTTTTCCGGGAAAATGAGGAACTTGGATTGCGCTCCGCCTGGCTCCTGTCGCGCCTGCATGCGTTCGATCTCCTCAAGCTCGGCATCAATGTCGATTGCCTGCCGGTGCTCGATGTCCCCGTCGAAGGCGCCAATGACGTTATCGGCACACGCGCCTATGGCAAGCATCCGGAGATCGTGACGGCCATGGGCCGAGCCGCGGCGGACGGCTTGCTTGCAGGCGGCATGCTGCCAGTGGTCAAGCACATACCGGGGCACGGCCGCGCCTTTGCCGACACACATCATGAATTGCCGACGGTCACGACGCCGCTTGAGGAACTAGCCGAACATGATTTCGCGCCGTTCCGGGCTTTGGCGGACCTGCCGATGGCGATGAGCGCGCATGTGATCTTTTCGGCCGTCGACCCGAAGAACCCGGCGACGACATCGGGCAAGGTGGTGGAAGAGATCATCCGCGACTATATAGGTTTCGACGGACTGCTGATAAGCGACGATGTTTCCATGAATGCACTTTCTGGGGATTATTTCGACCGGACCAAAGCAATCTTTGCGGCCGGACTTGATATCGTGCTTCATTGCCACGGCATCATGGATCAAATGAAGGCGGTTGCGGCTTGCACGCCCGAGCTTGAGGGCAAGGCGTTCGAGCGGGCGCAGCGAGCAATCGAATATCGAAAAGAACCGGATACGTCCAACGAGGAAGAACTCCGGGAAGAGTTCCAGCGCACTTTCGAGGCGGTGGCATAGAAGCGAGAGAAATTTGGCGAGTGAGCAAAAGATAAACGGCAACGACACGGCACCCATGGAGGCGCTGTGGGAAAGTCAGGTCGATCGCGCTGCCAGCGAGCCATCGCTTGTTATTGATATCAAGGGGTTCGAAGGTCCACTTGATCTCTTGCTGCATCTGGCGCGCAATCAGCGCGTCGATCTTGCCCGCATCTCTGTACTCGCCTTGGTCGAGCAGTACCTGATTTTCATCCAGCAGGCGCAGGCATTGAGGCTTGAGCTTGCCGCCGATTATCTGGTCATGGCGGCGTGGCTTACCTACCTCAAGTCCAAGCTTCTGATCCCCAAGGCGCCTGGCGACGAAGGCGAAAGCGGCGAGGAATTGGCGGCAACGCTGCAGTTTCGGCTGAAGCGGCTGGAAGCGATGCGTGACGCGGCAACGAAGCTCATCAACCGTAACCGGCTCGGCCGCGATGTCTTCGCCCGCGGCATGCCCGAGGCTGTGATTGTCGATCAAACCAACGCCTATGCAGCGACGCTCTACGAGCTTTTGACCGCCTACGCTTCACAGCGGCAAAAGCGGGCCACGTCGCATGTACAGATCGCGCGGCGTACGGTCTGGTCGCTGAAGGACGCGCGCGAAATCCTGATGCGGCTTGTAGGTGAGACGAAGGATTGGACGGCGCTAGATCATTACCTGCTGGAATTTATCTTTTCGCCGGCAGAGCGGGCGACCGCAATGGCCAGCTCCTTTGCTGCCAGCCTGGAAATGGTTCGGGAAGGGCATCTGGAAATCCGCCAGACCGGCGCGTTCAACCCGATCTACCTGCGCAACAGGCTTGATAAGCAGACCGAGCCGCTGAAGGATGTGGCAAATGGCTGACAGCATTCATAGCATCGACGATCACGAGGCCGAGTTGCCGGCTGGCAACTGGAATTCGTCGATTTCAGTTTCGGAAGCGCTGCGTATGGCCGAGGCCATATTGTTCGCATCGGCAGAGCCGGTAACGGAAAAGGCCCTGCGTGAGCGCCTGCCATCCGGTGTCGACGTGGCTGCGCTGCTTGGCGAATTGCAGGAGATTTATTCAAAGCGCGGCATCAATCTGCGGCAGACCGGCGGCGCATGGGCGTTCCGCACGGCTGCTGATCTCGCCTTCCTGATGAACCGGGAGGCCGTTCAACAAAAGAAGCTGTCGCGTGCAGCCCTCGAGGTCCTTGCAATCATCGCCTATCATCAACCGGTGACACGCGCCGAGCTTGAAGATATTCGTGGTGTCGAGACTTCGAAGGGCACGCTCGATGTGCTGATGGAAACTGGCTGGATCAAATTCCGCGGTCGCCGCCGGACACCCGGCCGTCCCATCACCTACGGGACTACTGCTTCATTCCTCGACCATTTCGGCCTGCAGGAAGTACGCGACCTGCCGGGGATTGACGAATTGCGCGGTGCAGGCCTGCTTTCGACGCGCATGCCGACGAACTTTGCCATCCCGATCCCGGTCAACGATCCGGATGAACTGACCGAAGATGAAGATCCTCTGACGGATATTGATCTCGAGGAGCTCGGTCTTTTGACACCCCGCGTCGAACATGATTGAGACAAGCTTTTTGGCTACAAATAAGCGCATCGCATAAAAATCGTGATCCCGATTTCAATTCGGACTTGCGCAGCGTTTACATGAATGTGAAAGAGCAGATGAGACTTGTGTTTGAAAAGCACGGGGAAAAGACATAGATCAGCCCAAACTGTTGGGCGAATGTGAGGTTCAAATGGGTAGTTTTTCAATCTGGCACTGGCTTATCGTGCTTGCGGTCGTGCTTCTTCTTTTTGGTCGCGGCAAGATCCCGGAACTCATGGGTGATGTCGCCAAGGGTATCAAGAATTTCAAGAGCGGCATGAGCGACGACGATGCTGACACCGCCGACAATTCGAAAACGATTGATAATCAGACAAGCCAGCCGGTGAATTCGGTGAAGGAAAAGACCACAAAGTCTTGAGAGCCGTTTTTAAACTCTACTGCAGCGGTCATCTGACGCGGTTTTGTGCGCTTCCGGTGCTCACGTACTTTATGTACGCTGCGCTCCGGTTCTCGAAAACCACGCCATATGCCTCGCCGCAGCGACTTTCCAAACGGGCTCTAGGTCCGACGATAGCCTTGTCCTGCGCGCGGCTACCTTGCCGTGTCGTGGCTGGAGCATGATGAATGTTTGAAGTTGGTTGGTCGGAAATCCTGGTGATCGTGATCGTCATGATCGTGGTGGTCGGACCCAAGGATTTGCCGAAGATGCTGCGTGCCTTCGGCAAGGCGACCGCAAAGTTTCGGGCAACTGCCGGTGAATTCCGCAAGCAGTTTGACGAGGCCTTGAAAGAGGCCGAGCTCGATGATGTGCGCGATATCGTCAATGAGGCCAAGAGCCTCGATCCGCGCAGTGATATCCGCAAGGTCTTCGATCCTGTCCGGACCATGGGTGAGGAAATCCGCTCGAGCTTGAAAGATACCGCGGCAACGGCAAAGGACAATGTCGCTGTACCGGATCCAGCCGCGCCGGGGGCAACGCCGTTGCAGCCGCAGGTGATGGAACCCTTGGCCACGCCAGCCGCTGAAACAGCGGTAAAGAGGCCCGCAAGGTCAAGACAGAAGCCGGTTGCGGCTGCCGCTGAAACCAAAGCCGAGGCAGCACCAGCCAAGACTGTGTCGAAGAAGGGCGCTGCGCCTGCGGTAGAAGTCGCCACGGCTACACCGATCAAAACACCAGCAAAAAGAACAGCGAAGCCGAAGGCCAAGGCTGTCGATACGGGGACAAAGAGTTGAGCAGCGCTGACGACGAAATCGATAAAAGCTCGGCCCCCTTGATGGAGCACCTGATCGAGCTACGCCGGCGCCTGATCTGGGCACTTTTGGCGTTCTTCCTAGCGTTCCTTGTATGCTTTCATTTCGGCAAGCAGTTGTTCAACCTTTTGGTCATCCCGTATCAGTGGGCGACCGTGTGGGCGGGGCTCGATCCTGCCAAGGCACAACTCATCTATACGGCCCCACAGGAATTCTTTTTCACGCAGGTGAAGGTCGCCATGTTCGGTGGTATCGTCATCGCGTTCCCGGTCATCGCATCGCAAATCTACAAGTTCGTAGCGCCCGGTCTTTATCGCAATGAGAGAATGGCGTTTCTGCCATTCCTGATTGCATCGCCAATCCTTTTTCTCATGGGCGGCGCGCTGGTTTATTTCTTCTTCACGCCAATGGTCATGTGGTTCTTCCTGGCCATGCAGCAGACTGGCGGAGCGGGCGAAGTCCAAATCTCGCTTTTGCCGAAGGTTTCCGAATATCTCAGCCTCATCATGACGTTGATCTTCGCGTTCGGGCTGGTGTTCCAGCTCCCGGTCGTGACGACCCTCCTGGCGCGGGTCGGCCTCGTTGGCTCCGAGGGACTGAGGTCGAAGCGCAAATACGCCATCATCATTGCGTTTATCGTGGCCGCCGTAATCACGCCGCCCGATCCGATCAGCCAGATCGGTCTTGCACTCCCGACGATCCTTCTCTACGAGGTTTCGATCTGGATGGCGCGTCTGGTCGAGAAGAAGCGTGCGGCAGATGAGGCTGAAGCAAAATCAGAGTCCAGCGAAGTCTCGTCCTGACGTTCTCCAGTGAAAAAAGAGCTTGCGTCACCATTGTGCGTGGTTCGACAAGCTCACCATGAGGGATGGGGTGATGGCAGGGATACGTGGGTGATGGCAGGGAGACACAGAGCTGCAGCGCTGGCGATTAGCCTTGCAATCACCTCTCTCCCTCATGGTGAGCTTGTCGAACCACGCACCATAGAAATGCAAGTTCCTTATTCAACAGAACCCGGTATTTAACTCCAACACGGCTTTATTCCCATGCTCGATATCAAATGGATCCGAGAGAATCCGCAAGCGCTTGATGCAGCTCTGGCCAAACGAGGCAACGAGCCGGCGTCGTCCCGCTTGATCGAGCTCGACGAAAAGCGCCGCCAGCACATAGCCAAATTGCAGGAAGCGCAGGAACGCCGCAACGCCGCCTCGAAAGAGATCGGCAAGGCGATGGGAGCCAAGGATCAGGCGACCGCCGATCGTTTGAAGGCCGAAGTTGCAGAGATCAAGGTGTTCCTGACCTCAGCCGAAGAGGAAGAGCGCCAGCTCGATCGCGCGCTGAGCGATGCATTGTCAGTGCTTCCAAACATACCGCTTGCGGACGTTCCGGTCGGCAAAGACGAGGCCAGCAATGTTGAGACGCGCCGTGTCGGAACCCTCAAGAATTTCTCCTTCGAGCCGAAGGAGCATTTCGAGATCGGCGAAAAGCTGGGCTACATGGATTTCGAGCGAGCGGCCAAGCTTTCGGGCAGCCGTTTTACGGTCCTCAAGAGTCAGTTGGCGCGGCTGGAGCGTGCACTTGGCCAGTTCATGCTTGACCTGCACACGACCGAACATGGATACACCGAAGTCAGTCCGCCTCTGCTGGTCAATGACGAAGTGCTCTATGGCACGGGCCAGCTGCCGAAGTTCGCTGAAGATCTGTTCCAGACCACGGACGGCCGCTATCTGATCCCGACTGCCGAGGTACCGCTCACCAATCTGGTGCGCGAAGAGATTCTAGATATTCGCGATCTGCCGATCCGCATGACGGCGCTGACGGCGTGCTTCCGTTCGGAAGCAGGTTCTGCGGGGCGGGACACGCGCGGCATGCTGCGCCAGCACCAGTTCATGAAGGTTGAGCTGGTATCGATCACCGACGTCGGGCATTCCATCGAGGAACATGAGCGGATGACCTCATGTGCCGAGGAAGTTTTGAAGCGGCTCGACCTGTCGTTCCGAACCATGACGCTGTGCACCGGCGACATGGGCTTTGGCGCGCAGAAGACATATGATCTCGAAGTCTGGTTGCCGGGACAGAAGGCGTATCGCGAGATCTCCAGCTGCTCGGTATGCGGTGATTTCCAGGCGCGCCGCATGAATGCCCGCTACCGGCCGGAAGGCGAGAAGTCGACGCGTTTCGTCCATACGTTGAACGGTTCAGGCACCGCCGTGGGGCGAGCGCTGATTGCCGTTGTCGAAAATTATCAGAATGAGGACGGCAGCGTAACAATTCCTGAAGCCCTTGTGCCCTATATGGGCGGACTGAAACGGATCGAAAAAGCAGCATAAGAGGGACTGGGGCAAATGCGCATTCTTCTGACCAACGATGATGGTATTCATGCGGAAGGTCTGAGCGTGCTTGAACGCATTGCCGGCCAGCTCTCCGACGATATCTGGGTGGTCGCGCCCGAGACCGACCAGAGCGGCCTTGCGCATTCGCTGACGCTTTCCAACCCGTTGCGTCTGCGCAAGATCGATGACCGGCATTTTGCCGTGCGCGGCACCCCGACCGATTGCGTCATCATGGGCGTCAAGCACCTGATGCCGGACGCGCCTGATCTGATACTGTCCGGTGTCAATTCCGGCTCGAACATGGCCGATGACGTTACCTATTCGGGGACCGTGGCTGGCGCCATCGAGGGCACGCTGCTCGGTATCAAGTCCATTGCCTTGTCGCAGGAATACAATCTCGATGGCGGCGCGCGCGTGCTGCCTTGGGAGGTCGTGGAGGAGCGGGCGCCCGCGATCCTGAAAAAGGTGCTTGATGTCGAACTGCCAAAGACCGTTCTCATCAATATCAATTTCCCGAGTTGCAGCGCTGCGGAGATCGCCGGAACCCGGGTTACGGCGCAAGGCAAGCTTTCGCACGGCCTTACCATTGAAGAGCGCCATGATGGTCGCGGCTTGCCCTATTACTGGCTGCGCTATGGCCGCGGCAAGGATGTACCGGCTGAAAACAGCGATGTGGCTGCGCTCGCCAAGAACTTCATTTCAATCACGCCGCTGCAACTCGACCTGACAGCGCATGACACGCTAGCAACCCTTGCGAGTGCCATTGCATGAAGGTTGCGATGTCTGAACGTGAAGGATTTGCGGCTTTCGTCCTGCGCATGCGCGCCTTGGGCCTGTCCGATCAACGTCTGATCAGCGCTTTTGAAGCGACGCCGCGCACGGCATTCGTCAACGGCAATCTCGGTAACCTTGCCTACGGTGCGGGAACGCTGCCGATCGAATGCGGTGAGTTCATCGAAGCGCTCGATCTGCAGGCGCAGCTGATTAATTCCCTCGATCTTGAGCCTACGCACCGTGTGCTGGAAATCGGTACCGGTTCCGGCTTTACGGCGGCCGTGATGGCGCGGTTAGCGGGCCGTGTCCTGTCGCTGGAGCGTTATCGCACGCTGGTTGAACTGGCGCATCAGCGGCTCCAGGCCCTGAAGATCGAGAATACCTTCGTCAAACATGCGGATGGCAGGCATGGCCTCGTGCATGATGGCCCGTTCGACCGCATCATCGTCTGGGGGGCTTTCGAAAGCATGCCGCGCCAGTTCGTCGATCTCCTGTCGTCAAACGGCGTGATGATCGCACCGATCGGCCCGCTCGATGGCCGGCAAGTGATGGCGCGGCTATCAAAAATCGGCAGCCGTTTTGAGCGCCACGATTTGATGTCGGTGCGCCTGTTGCCCCTGATGGAGGGTGTCGCCTCGGCGCTTTAGCCGACGTTCGCTTGTTATTACGTCTCTTCCTTTAAAAAGCGTCCACCTCACCCGTCATCCTCGGGCTTGACCCGAGGACCCAAGACAAAGGAGGTCTAATCCTCTCCATGAACTCAACACCAATCCAGCGAAGAACAGTACAGCCCTCATTGAAGCTTGCATTTTGCTGGAATGCCTTGTGCATCGTATAGCAGAACGCTTCTCAGCTGTGGGTCCTCGGGTCAAGCCCGAGGATGACGGAGAGGTGGTGCATTGTGACGTTGGAGGGTGACGTACGGAGCCCTGACCCTTTACGAATTTGGTGAATTTTTCACAAATTTTACTCGCTCTTTAACGGTCGAGTAACATTAACGCGATCTAATGAGTCCAATATTCTTGTATTGAGTACGGGCGGGATATGCGATGCGTTTGAGTACACTAGACAAAGCGTCACGGCGGCTGGCTCTGAATGCCGCCATTCTCTCGATAGCCGGTATCGCGGCAGGCTGCAGCTCGGGCGTGCAGCGTTTCACCAGCGCGGATTTCAGTTCCGGCTATAGCGACAATCAACGATCAGTCATGCAAGCGTCCAACAACACGCCACAACCTTATACACCTCCCGTCGATTCAACGCAGACCGCTTCTGTCGGCAGCGGCGGAGGTGTCCAGCGCAGCAGCCTGCCGCCCGTCGGCGCTGCAAGCACTTCGGCGCTGCCGCCAGTCTCCTCGCAGCCAACGCGCCCGACACTCGCACCCGTTGCCAGCGCGGCGCCACTGCGTCAGCAACAGACGGCCTCAGTGCAGCCAATGCAGGCCGCACCGTTGGGGTCTGCTTCGGGTACGCTGAAAACTCCGGACGGCCGTGAAGCAAAGATGCCTGCAAAGCCGGCTCCGGTGCATTCGAACAACGTCGCCGTCATACAGACACCGCCGGTGAACAAGCAGGTAGCTGCTGCGACCACTGCTGCGAAGCCAACCAGCCAGGGCTCATACACAGTCCAGAGCGGTGACACGCTGCATGCGATTTCGCGCAAGACCGGCAGCAATGTCGAGGCGATCAAGCAAGCGAACAACATGAAGGACGGGACCGTCCGTGTTGGTCAGACGCTCATCATTCCGCCGTCCAATTCTGCGCTTGCACAGAATGTCGCCAACACCATGAAGCCGAAGGGCGCATCGGTCGATCAGGTCAAGACAGCTTCGACACCGCCTGCAGAGCAGCCGAAGGTGGTCGCAAGCGCCGCGACGCAGGCTGCTGCGGCTCCGCAGGCCGACACTTCGGCAAAGCCTTACACACCGCCACAGGCGAGCGAGAAGGTGATCGAGAACGCGGATAAGGACAAGGATGTTGCCGCTGCGCCGTCGGCTACCGGCGTCTCGGGGATGCGCTGGCCGGTTCGCGGCCGGGTTGTCGCCAATTATGGCAAGGGCAGCGACGGCATCAACATCTCCGTGCCTGAGGGTACGCCGATCAAGGCTGCTGAAAACGGCGTGGTCATCTACTCCGGCGATGGCCTGAAGGAATTCGGCAACACGGTGTTGGTGCGCCATGACAATGGTCTTGTGACCGTATATGGCAATGCCAGCAAGCTCGATGTTCAGCGCGGCCAGAAGGTCAAGCGCGGCGACCAGCTCGGAGTGTCGGGCATGACCGGCAACGCAACGACGCCGATGCTTCACTTCGAGGTTCGCAAGAACTCGACGCCTGTCGACCCGACGAAATATCTCGAGATCCTGATGCTCCACTATCTCCCCCTTGTGGGGAGAAGGTGATTTCAGCATCTTGAGCTATTTGCTCAAGTGCTGGAAATCGCAAGAGAGGGGATTTGCTTTATTAAACTACCCCCTCACTTGGATTTTCCAAGGATTTAGCAGGGAGGCTAAATCCAGGAAAATCCTTTCTCTCCCACAAGGGGAGAGATAGACGGCGGCAACTACAGTTTCTTGCCGAGACGTCCGGCAAGGTCCTGGGTAAATTGCCAGGCGACACGGCCGGAACGTGCCCCGCGTGTCGTGGACCATTCCAGCGCCTGCGCATGAAGTTCCGGTTGCTTTATCGGCAGGTCGAAATGCGCCGCATAGCCATCGATCATCGACAGATAATCGTCCTGGCTGCATTTGTGGAACCCGAGCCAAAGTCCGAAGCGATCCGAAAGCGACACCTTTTCTTCGACCGCTTCGGAAGGGTTGATAGCCGTGGAACGTTCGTTCTCGATCATGTCGCGCGGCAGAAGATGACGCCGGTTCGACGTGGCATAGAAGATGACATTGTCCGGCCGGCCTTCGACGCCGCCTTCCAGTGCCGCCTTCAATGATTTGTACGATGTGTCGTCGTGATCAAAGGACAGGTCGTCGCAAAACAGGATGAAGCGGTAGTCAGTGTCCTTGATGGCCGCCATCAGGGCAGGGAGGCTGTCGATGTCCTCGCGGTGAATTTCCACAAGTTTGAGCGGGTGGCCGCCGGCCGAAGCGGCAGTGTTGACCGAGGCATGCACTGCCTTGACCAGCGACGACTTGCCCATGCCTCGCGCGCCCCACAAGAGAACATTGTTTGCCTGCAAACCATCGGCAAAGCGTTTCGTATTGTCGAACAGGATATCGCGAACGTTGTCGACGCCGCGGATCAATGAAATGTCCACGCGGTTGACCTTGCTAACCGGGTCAAAGGCGAGTTTGTCGGGATTCCACACGAAGCAATCCGCCACATCGAGATCGGCCGGTTGAGCCTTTGGCGGTGCCATGCGCTCCAGCACCGCAATCAGCCGGTCAAGTTTATCTGTCAGCAATTCATCGGACATTCTCATCGAGCCTTCATTTTCATGCATATATGCGACTATCATGTTGAAGATAATTCGAAAAGCAGGACACACAGTTTTGTACGGTTGCTTTTGACGCCCCAAACATTGTATTGCGCTGGCTCAAGTTCTTTCAAATCTGGTTCTCTCTGGAGGTTGTCTCAATGTTCGTAACTCCCGCATATGCACAGGCAACGGGTGTCGGCGGCGCACCGGAAATGCTGATGAGCATCCTGCCGTTCATTCTGATCTTCGTGATCATGTACTTTTTGATCATTCGCCCACAGCGTACCGCTGCCAAGAAGCGCGAAGAGCAGCTGAAGAATATCCGCCGCGGTGACACGATCATTACCGGTGGTGGTTTCATCGCCAAGGTTACCAAGGTCTATGAGGACACCGGCGAGCTGGATGTCGAAATCGGTGAAGGCGTCAAGGCCCGTGTCCTGCGGGGCATGGTAGCCGACGTCCGGGTCAAGGGCGAACCGGTTGCCGACAACAAGAAATAAGGCATAGTGAGGGGCGGCCATTGAGCCGCCCTTCTGATTCTAGTTCCAAGGTTGCGACTGCATGCTCTATTTTAGCCGCTGGAAGACTGTACTCATCTGGGCTGTTGTTCTAGCAGGCGTTATTCTGGCGCTGCCAAATCTCTTCACACAGGATCAACTGGTAACCTTGCCGGACTGGTTGCCGAAGAAGCAGCTGGCGCTGGGTCTCGACCTCGAAGGTGGTTCGCGACTGCGCTTGCAGGTCGACCGGGAACATCTGCCGGACACCGACGCAACGATTGCAATCCTGAACCGCCGTCTCAGCGAGCTTGGCTATACCAATCCCAATGTCGAAGGCCAGCGCAATGGCCGTGTGCTTGTCGAAGTCCCCGGACTTTACGATTCGCAACTGCTCAAGGACATATTGAGCCTCACCGGCGAACTGCATTTCCAGATGGTCGACGATTCCGTGCCGGTTCAGCAGGCGATCGACGGCACGCCACCGGAAGGCGATGAGGTGGTGTATTCGTTCGACGATCCGCCCGTTGCCTATCTGGTGAAAAAAGAGCCGCTCGTCTCGAACAAGAATTTCGTCGATGCGCAGGCCGGGATCGACACGACCACCCAAGAGCCGGTGATCACCTTCAGACTGGACAGCATCGGCGCTGACCGATTCTCGAAGGCGACCAAGGCGAATGTCGGCAAATCTTTCGCTATCGTTCTCGACAACCAGGTGCTTTCAGCTCCGGTCATCAGTGAGGAAATACCCGGCAATACAGGTCAGATTTCCGGAAATTTCGACCTTTCGGGCGCAAGTAACCTTGCGCTTGTGATGCGGGCAGGCGCGCTGCCAGCGAGTGTCACCGTGCTTGAAGAGAGAACGATCGGCACTGATCTCGGAGCGGCTGCTGTAGCCTCCGGCAAGATCGCTGCTCTTATCGGCGCAGTTCTCGTCATCGTTTTCATGCTTTTGACCTATGGCCTTCTCGGCGTCATCGCCAACATTGCCCTTGTCGTCAATGTGATCCTGATACTGGCAGTGCTGACGCTCTTCGGCGCGCCGCTGACGCTCGCGGGTGTTGCCGGTATCGTGCTTACAATCGGCATGGCGGTCGATTCCAACGTGCTCATCTATGAACGCATTCGCGAGGACAGGCGCGCTGGCTTTTCCGTTATCCAGGCTATCGATTCCGGATTTTCACGGGCGCTTGCGACGATCGTCGATGCCAATGTCACCACGCTGATCGCGGCACTCGTGCTTTTCATTCTGGGCTCCGGGCCGGTGCACGGTTTCGCGCTGACCGTGACCATCGGTATCGTCACCACGCTGTTCACGACCTTCACGCTGACACGCTGGCTGGTATCCGTGTGGGTTCAATGGGCGCGTCCCAAGGAAGTTCCGGGCGCGCTCCTGAAGCTCGTTCCCAATGATACGAAAATCCCGTTCATGAAGCTGCGTTTTTTGACGCTTGGCTTTTCGGCGCTGTCGAGCATTGCGGCGATCGTGCTTTTCGCCATTGTCGGCATGAATTTCGGTATCGATTTCAAGGGCGGCACGATGGTCGAGATTCAATCGCACGAAGGTGCGATCGATCTCGATGATGTCTATAGCCGACTTGAAGATTTGAACATTGGTGACATCAAGATCGAACCATTCAAATCGGATGATCGCGCGCTGATTACCGTGGGCAGCCAAGGTGAGGGCGAGGACGCCGAGCAGACTGTCGGTGTCAAGATCCGGGGTGAATTGCAGGATGATTTCGATTTCCGCCGCATTGACGTTATCGGGCCATCCGTATCAAGTGAACTGTCACACGCCGGAATGCTCGCTGTCGGCCTCTCATTGGCGGTGATTTTCGCCTATGTGTGGTTGCGCTTCGAATGGCATTTCGCGCTTGGCGCCATTCTCGCGACAATCCACGACGTACTGCTACTGCTCGGTATGTTCATCGTCTTCCAGATGGAGTTCAATCTCTGGAGTATCGCCGCTTTGCTCGCGATAGTCGGCTACTCGCTCAATGATACGGTCGTCATCTACGACCGCGTGCGCGAAAATTTGCGACGATACGGCAACAGCATGTCGCTGTCGGCGCTTCTCGATGCATCGATCAACCAGACCCTGTCGCGCACGATTCTGACATCGCTTGCAACGTTTCTGGCGTTGATCGTTCTCTATCTCTATGGTGGCGAGGACGTGAAATCATTCTCGCTGGTCCTCGGTGTCGGCATTATCGTCGCAACCTACTCGTCGATCTTCGTGGCTGGCCCGTTGCTGATGCTGTTTGGCCTCAAAGGCAGGGATGTCACGGACAACGGAACGTCGGCGGTGTCCGGCCAGAGTGGAGCGTAATTAATTGGTCAAAGGCATTGAAATTCGGGATGCGCACTTTCCGGGGCGTGCACCCATCGATGCCTATGGCAATGGCGGCTTTCGCTTCGCGGACATGTCGCATCGCGGTTCCATACTCTGTCTCCCATCCGGCATTCATGGCTGGGAGCCGAAAACCCTGCCACTGCTGACGATCGCCGATTTCTCGCTTGTACTAGAACAGGCCGCCGATATCGAAATTTTACTGGTGGGGACGGGGACTGATTTGCGGCGGCTGCCGCAGGAGCTTCGCGATGAAATGCGCAAGCACCGTATATCGTCCGATCCTATGAGCACCGGTGCAGCAGTGCGGACCTACAATGTGTTGTTGGCGGAGGATCGCGCAGTGGCCGCGGCGTTGATTGCAGTGGATTGAAGCTCTGTCGATATTTCGCGTCAAGGCGGCCTGCAAACGGCGCTTTTCTCCGCTCCGGTGCTCGGAAACCACTGTTTTCGTCTCGCCCTGACGCAGAATCTCGCCAGACCCAAATCGAGAGCGGCCTTATGAACGCCAATGAAACCCACTGCTTGCAATTGTTGCGGGATGCCGATGCGGACCGCTATCTTTCAGTGCTGTATGCGCCGGAAGACAAGCGCGGGGCATTGGCAGCGCTCTTTGCTTTCAACACCGAAATTGCCCGTATTCGTGATCTGATTCATGATCCGTTGCCGGGTGAAATCCGGCTGCAATGGTGGCGCGATCTCATCAACGGAACAGCGCTTGGTGAGACGTCGGGAAATCCCGTCGCCGCAGCGCTATTGGATGCGATCAAAACGTATGAATTGCCCCGTGCTGCCTTCGACAATTATTGTGAGGCGCGGATATTCGACCTCTACAATGACCCGATGCCAAGCCGCAACGACCTGGAGGGATATTGCGGCGAGACAGCTTCGGCGCTTATCCAACTCGCCTCCTTGATCCTGGATGCCGCCAAGGCACCTGAACACGCCAACGTGGCTGGCCATGCCGGTGTAGCGCAGGCGATCACCGGCCTGCTGCGTCTGTTGCCACTGCACCGCCGCCGTGGTCAGATATACATCCCCGCCGATATTCTGGCGACCGTTGGCTGCAGTGGGACTATGTTGCTGGACGGCTCCGATCAATCAGCGGTCACACGTGCGATCGACGCGATGATCGCGCTCGCCGGGGATCATCTCGCAAAATTCGAAACGGCTATGAAGACGTTGCCGGCGACACTTCGCCCGGCCTATCTGCCAGCAGCGATGGCTCCGGTATATCTGAAGAAGCTGAAAGCCAGTGGCTTGAATGCCGCCACAGAAATTGCCGACATCTCGCCGCTTCGCCGCCAATGGGCGATGTTCAGGGCTTCAACGCGCTAGTATCTTGAGTTTGCTGTGTTCAGTGCGTGGTTCGACAGGCTCACCAAGAGGGATGTAGTGCGCTTCAGAACCCAGCGTTGGCGATCCTGGCACTCTGGCAATTCACCACGCCCTCATGGTGAGCCTGTCGAACCACGCACAACTATTCCGCCGCTTCTGCAATTGCCGGCAGGCCGAGCCAAATCCGGCAGTCGGCCAGCGCACGCGCGCTCATGGCGCGCTTCTTGGCATTCGACTTCTCCTTGCCGCGCAGACGCTTGCCTTCAATCTTCGGCGTCTCCATTGGCGGAAACAGGCCGTAATTGACATTCATCGGCTGGAACGAGCGCTTGCCCGGTTCTTCATCTGTCACGAGATGCCCGCCGGTGATATGACCGAGGAGAGCGCCAAAAGCCGTCGTCAGGGGTGGAGGCGTATAGGCCTGGCCCAGCCTTTCAGCCGCGGTAAACCGGCCCGCCAGCAGACCGATGGCGGCGGATTCAACATAGCCCTCGCACCCGGTGATCTGGCCGGCAAAACGCAAGCCCGGCCGGGTTTTGAGCTGCAGGGTCGGATCGAGCAGAAGCGGCGAATTCAGATATGTATTGCGATGCAGCCCACCGAGACGTGCAAACTCGGCGTTCTCCAGCCCCGGGATCATTCTGAAGATGTCGGTTTGGGCGCCGTATTTCAATTTTGTCTGGAATCCAACCATATTATAGAGCGTCCCGAGTGCATTGTCCTGCCGCAACTGAACCACAGCATAGGCCTTGACGGTCGGGTTGTGTGCATTGGTCAGCCCCATCGGCTTCATCGGGCCATGGCGCAATGTTTCGGGCCCGCGCTCGGCCATTACCTCGATCGGCAGGCAGCCGTCGAAGTAGGGCGTGCCTTCCCATTCCTTGAACTCGGTCTTGTCGCCTGTGACAAGCGCTTGAATGAACGCCTCGTACTGCTCCTTGGTCATCGGGCAGTTGATATAGTCCTTGCCATTGCCGCCCGGTCCAACCTTGTCATAGCGCGACTGGAACCAGCAGGTATCCATATCGATGGAATCGAAATGGACAATTGGTGCAATAGCGTCGAAAAAGGCCAGGGCGTCCGCGCTGGTTTCCTTGCCGATGGCTTCGGCAAGCGATGGCGCAGTCAGCGGGCCCGTGGCGATGATGACCTTGTCCCAGTCAGCGGGCGGCAGGCCGGTGATTTCCTCGCGCTGGATGGTGATCAGGGGATGCGCTTCAATGCGGGCGGTGACGGCCGCAGCGAAGCCATCGCGATCGACAGCCAAAGCACTACCGGCCGGCACTTGGTTCGCATCTGCAGCGGCCATGATGAGTGAATTGGCGAGGCGCATCTCCGCATGCAGCACGCCGACCGCATTGGTTTCGGCGTCATCCGAGCGGAAAGAATTGGAACAAACGAGCTCGGCCAAATCTTTTGTCTTGTGCGCGTCGGTGCCGCGAACCGGGCGCATCTCATGCAGGATGACGGGAATACCCGCCTCGGCAAGCTGCCATGATGCTTCGGAACCGGCGAGACCGCCGCCAACAATATGAACTGGTTTGTGTGACATGCGCCTCCAATAGACTTTTTGGCGCCGCGCTTCAATGCAAAAGCCGCCGCGAGTTACTCGAGCGGGGCTTTGATAATTTGAACGATCAGGCGCTGGCCTGGTCGAGTTCCGCCACGTCGTTGCTGTCGAGCTTCAGTGCTGCGGCACGGATAAGGCTTTCCAGCTGTTCGAGGGAGGTGGCGCTGGCAATTGGTGCCGTGACGCCCTTGCGCTGGATGATCCACGCAATTGCAACTTCGGCCGGCCTGGCGTTGTGTTTCGCAGACACCTTGTCCAATGCAGCGAGAATGCGATGCCCGCGAGGGTTGAGATACTGCTTGATGCCGTCGCCGCGCTGGCTTTTACCCAAATCGGCTTCGCTGCGGTATTTGCCAGAAAGAAAACCTTTGGCGAGCCCAAAATACGTGATCACGCCGATATTCTCGGAGATGCAGAGGTCGCGTAATTTGCCTTCGAACTCGCTGCGATCGTAGAGGTTGTAGCCGGGCTGCAGCACATTGTAACGCGGCAGATCCTTTGTTTCCGAGACATCGATCGCCGCCCGAAGCTGGTCCGCATCGAGATTGGAAGCGCCGATTGATTTGATCTTTCCCTCTCTCAGCAGCTTCTGGTAGGCGCCGAGTGTTTCCTCGTAAGGCGTATCAGGATCAGGCCAATGCGACAGGTAAAGATCGATCGCATCGATCTGCAGCCGTTTTAGCGATGCCTCGACTGCCTTGGCGATATAAGCGGCAGACAGATCCTTCTTGCCTTGGCCCATGTCGGAGCCGACTTTGGTAATGATAACGACCTTGTCGCGGGCATTGCGCGATTTGACCCATTCGCCGATGATTGTTTCGGACTCACCGCCTTCATGTCCGGGCACCCAGCGAGAATAGCCATCCGCCGTGTCGATCGCGTTGAAACCGGCATCGACGAAACGGTCAAGCAGATCGAAGGAGGTCCTTTTGTCGGCCGTCCAGCCGAAGACGTTACCGCCCAAAACCAATGGCGCAATGGACAGGCCCTTGCGGCCAAGACGACGTTTTTCCATGTATTTTCTACTCCGGGAGACTACCGCTGAATCGCGACTGTAGGCCTGATTTCCAGATGTTTCCAGCCTGACGTAAATCACTATCAGGCGAGTTACGAGGGACTGGCAGCGGTCGCACTACTTCGTTTGCCGCCATGCTCGATGGGAGTCTGAAAAAGGTCAGATGCCTAGCGTGCTATTGCTTATAGCCCTTTGCCCGCATGCATGCATTGACAAGATTGGCCTCTTCTTTGCTCCTGGCAGCAGTGTCGGCGGCTAGGGCGGCGGTCGAACCGGCGGCCTGGTATTTGCATTGCACCATGTCCTTGTCTGCAGGTGTGACAGGTTCTTCACTATGCACCCACTTCTTTTCGGGAGAGGCGCATGCCGCGAGCGCAACCACTGGAATTATAAACAGTAGAATTCGGGTCTTGGAGAGATTTTTGGAAGTATTGAATGAACCTGAAACGGCGTTGGACATTGTGAGAATCCCCTTAATTTATTAGCCTAATGACCAAAATCAAACATCACTCTGTTTTAAATGCTCCAATGAAAGTAAGACCATACCAAGGCGGCAAATTACATTGCCTCTGGGGCCCGACACAACCCCGAATAGGATATTTGACCGAGGAAATCTATAGACGTAAGCAAATGGCTTCGCACGGGTGGAGAAGCTATTCGCACACCAATATCAAGCTGGACCCTGCATTCAGGCTAACGGGCCTTTGACTTGTTCAACGTGATTGCGGCGCCTACGAGTGCCTTGAATGCGTTCTCATCGATTTCCTCAGCCTCACGTAAATCGATAGCGCGCCTCGTGTTGCCTTCAAGGCTGGAGTTGAATAACCCGGAAGGATCGTCAAGCGAAGCGCCCTTGGCAAAAGTCAGCTTCACCACGCTCTTATAGGTCTCGCCGGTGCAGATTATGCCGTTGTGAGACCAGACCGGAACGCCTCGCCACTTCCATTCCTCGACCACTTCCGGGTCGGCCTGGTGGATGAGCGCGCGGACATGGGAGAGCATCTTGCCCCTCCAGTCGCTCAGTTCCTTGATTCTCGCATCGATCAGCTGAGAGGGTGAGTGCCCTCCTTCTCCGTCTTTCAAATCACTCTTCTTCATTGGTATCCCTCCCTCTTGGTGGTTGTCACGCACGCAGCTCGCGCTCACATTCTTTCGCCGGGCAGTTGGCTCGCCTGCTTTACCCAGTCGACGAACTGCGCTTCATCGAACTGGCCTTCATAAATATCGAGATACCGCACTTCCTTGTGCTTGGATGCGCCGGGCGGGACAGGACTGAGTGACGTGCCGCGAAAGAAGGTGACCTTGACGTATTTCGTGAAACAATGAAAGCTGAGGAACCAGGTCTTCTCCTCCAACCCATACAAGGGCGAGTTCCATTTGACCGCCTTTTGCACGCCGGGAACGGTGCGCACGATAAGCGCGTCGAGACAGCGACCGAGGTCGCTTTTCCAGCCCGGCATGGCGGCGATGTAGGCCTGCACCGGGGCGTCGCCGTAGCCCTTCGCGATCTGAGGATTGCCGCCTGAGAGGAGGACCGGCTGTGTGGATGCCGCCGGGCTCTTGGTTTTGGCATGCAAGGAAGAATTTTCGCTCTCTCTTGTTTTCATGTTGATTCCTCCACTTTTGGTGCGGCAACCATAAACAGCGAATCCTGTAGGTTTCAAGGACAGGTCCCGCTACAGTCGCACAATGCGTATCATGCTCCGGTGTTTAGCCCTTTTTCTGTTCGCCGCTTTATGCGGGCATGCCGAGGCGCAAAGTTTCCGTGTCTGCCACGGCTATGGCTGTACCTTTCAGACGCGGGTGGCATTGACACCGGCGGATCGCTCGCGGATTGCTTCCATCATGGCGGGAGGACGCGCTTCGCCTGCGGCCGAGCGCGCTGCCGTTCGCCGTGCGGTGCAAGTATTCGAGCGGCGCAGCGTTGCTGTGATCGGGGTGATTGACCGGCCGAAGATGGATTTCGGCAAGGGCCGCGAGAAAGGTCAGATGGATTGTGTCGATGAGTCGACCAATACGGATCATTTTCTCCGCTACCTGCAAGGCGCTGGATTATTGCACCATCATCGCGTTGCAAGAAGAGATTCGCGCGGAAGCTTCATCGACGGCCGCTATCCGCATTTTACCTCCGTTCTCAAGGATGATTCTGGAACGTCGTGGGCCGTCGACTCCTGGTATGAACCGGGAGGCGGACCGCCTGATGTGATGCTTTTGTCGGAATGGCACCGCCGGGGGTATGGCGGGCAGAGATAGAACAAATTTCGTCTAAACAGAGCCAGAAACAACAACACCCACCGCGGGAGGAGGTGCGGTGGGTGTCGTTTTGTAAAGACCGGCCGGGAGGAGGAGTGCCGGTCTTCGATCGCGGGAACTTTGGGAGGAGGTAAAGCCCGGCGATATTCTAGGTCGTGAAGTCATAAATCTGGTAGAAATGGCGTCTGAAACGGCAAGAAGATGCGAGGAGAGATGTGAAGGGCGGGGTCTTCCCCCGGCCGAGCGGTTCGACACTGCAGCTTGCAGCCGTTTCGGCGTCCGCAGGATAGGGTCCATTTGCCCGACTACTTTGTCGTAAAAGCTCGACAATGGATAAACATTGCCATCGCCTTTTCTCCTCGTATCCGAACAAATGGCCTCCTACCATTTCCATCAGATTTATGAGTTCACGACCTAGTATTCGATTAGCGTACTGCAGACTTCTTGGCGACGAACGGGATGTCCGAACGGGCAATGCCCAGATCGCTGAGTTCGCGGGTCGACAGACGGTTCAGCTCGGAAACCGTGTCACGATAACGGCGCCAGTTGCTGTAAGAGCGGATAAGGTTCATTTCATTCACCACTTCGGTTTTTTTGTTTGATTGATCACTCTTGATCGTTGAGTGGAAGATAGTGGATGACGTCCTGAAGTTGCAGAGCCAAGTTTGCAGGTCAGCTATGCAATTGCTGCATTGCAACATTAATTCGTATTAATTGTTGCGGCGCACCAGAGGCGATTTTGAGTTGAATTTGCGCATCGCAGTGCAATTGCGTTTTTGCAGCCAGTCGCGCTACCTTCACCTGACAAGACTCAAGGGAGCATCCGTGGCACTTACCATTGGATTGAGGAAACATATCGCGCGCTGGCAGCGGGACGGGGTGATCGACGAGATCATCGCTGAACGGCTTCGCAAAGACCTCGACGATCATCGCTCCGGCTTTGGCCTTGGAGGGATCCTTGCGGTGCTCGGTGCGGTTCTTCTCGGAGCGGCGATCATCTCGCTCGTCGCGGCCAATTGGGAGGCAATGCCGCGGCTGTTTCGCGTTGGCCTGATCATATCGGTGCTTTGGCTCGGTTATGTGGGCGGCGCGTGGCGGGAAAGTCTCGGCGACAGGCGCTTCGGTCAGGCGCTGTACCTGATCGCCGCGATCACGTTTGGCGCCGGAATCGGGCTGATTGGCCAAATGTACCATTTGTCCGGCGATGTATCGGATGCTGTGCTCCTCTGGGTCGCCGGGACGATGGTTGCGGCATTGTTTCTGCGCTCGCCGGTGCTTGTCTCAGCGGGCGTCGCCATTACAGGCATTTATCTGTTCACTTCGCTTGATCGGTCCACGGGCGAGCCTG
The DNA here is from genome assembly GCF_025452195.1 of Phyllobacterium zundukense. Taxonomy (NCBI): domain Bacteria; kingdom Pseudomonadati; phylum Pseudomonadota; class Alphaproteobacteria; order Hyphomicrobiales; family Phyllobacteriaceae; genus Phyllobacterium; species Phyllobacterium zundukense. The sequence goes on from NZ_CP104973.1 coordinate 2,834,957, forward strand.
TCAATTATGTGTGGCTGGTGCCGGTCCTGCTGTTCATCAGTGCGGGGCTGATCTGGTACACGAAGGGCAGGGCCGCCCAGCATCTTATCGCCCTGTTGCTTATCACTTACGTGCTTGTTGTCCGAATTGATCTCGACGAGGTTGCGGTCTTGTGGGTGGCCGGGCTGATCGGCGCCATATGTTTCATGATGGACGCCGTGCGTCCCGGCCTCCTGGACCGGATGACCGGCTGGACAGAGCCGTTGGGCGCCTATGGCTTCTTCATGGTGCTTGTAGCGCTGTTGTTCTTCCAGTTCGACATCGCCAGCAATGACTATGCCGATGAAGCGATTCCCGGTCAGGTCCTGATCGGATTTGCCATCCTCGGCTGCTCGATTGCGGGTCTCGTGCTTTCGGGCCACCGTAATCTGGCGGTGCGGTGGATTGCCTATACGGTTTTCTCACTGGAAGTTCTCTATCTGGCTTTCGAGACTATCGGCACGATGATCGGGACCGCGAGCTTCTTCCTGAGCGCCGGCGTGCTGGTTTTGCTTCTCGCCGCCTTTGTCATTCGCATGGAGCGACGCCTTCAGAAAAGGCAGATAACGCCATGACGATAAAGATCAATCGTCTCCTCTGGCTTGGTGCTGCGGTGGCGCTTATGCAGTCGGGCGTGCTCTACGCCATGGTCCAGCAGCATGTTTCGATTTTGCGCGATGGCACCGATATCACATTGCAAAGCGAACCTGTCGATCCGCATGATTTTCTGCGCGGCGACTATGTCACCCTTCGCTATGCCATCTCCAATATCGAAGTCGGCAAGATCAGCGGAATGATCCCCGCAACCGATGGACCTGCCGATGTCTACGTAACTGTGAAAGAGGGTGACGGGGGCGTGTGGACCTTCGCTGGCGCCTCTTGGCAGGAGATCAAGGACGTGCCGTCTGGCGAAGTTCAGCTGCATGGCCGCACGTCCAGCTTTGCCAAAGCGGCGGCCTATAGCCCCCTCCGCATCACCTATGGCATCGAGCGCTATTACGTGCCGGAAGGTCAGGGACGGGCGATCGAAGCTCAACAACAGGAACGAAAGATCGAGGCGGTGATCGCCGTATCGAGCACGGGAGAAGCGCAGATCCGCGCATTGAAGGACAATGGCACGGTGCTCTACGAAGAGCCGATTTACTGAGCGCGTGAACTGAACGTTGTATTCAATATATTCTGCGACCAGCCGGGCTTTTTCCTTTGACCTGAGAAGAGAGGGTGATATAGGGACCGGCGCTTGAGGCTTATGCTTCATCTGCGGATATGGCGAAATTGGTAGACGCACCAGATTTAGGTTCTGGCGGGAGACCGTGGGGGTTCGAGTCCCTCTATCCGCACCACCTTACCCCGACGTCGTATTCAACTCAATTTTGTTCGATCAACTTGTCTATCACCGGCGCAAGGGAGACGTTCCATTCTGGCGCGCGCCAATCGAAAACGTCAAAGAACTTGTCCGTCGACAATCTGGAATTAAGCGGGCGAGCCGCCTTTGTCGGATAGTCGGCGGTAAGAATGTCCCTGACCTCGGCATGAGGACCGCCTTTTTTGCTGCTCTCGGCAAAGATTTCCCTGGCGAACGAACTCCAGTTGGCATTGCCTGTGCCTGCAAGATGGTAGATGCCGAATGCTTCGAATGCTGCGTCCGTTCGCAGCCGATCCGCAACTCGCAAAATACCGTCTGCTATGTCGAGCGCCGATGTGGGATTGCCCCATTGGTCCGAAACCACCGACACGGTGTCGCGGCTTTCCGCCAGCCTCAGCATCGTCTTGACAAAATTCTTGCCGAACGGGCTGTAGACCCACGCTGTCCGCAAGATCAGATGGCGGGAGTTGGCGGCGGCGACGGCCAACTCGCCCTCGAGTTTCGACCGGCCATAAACGCCGCGGGGTCCGGTCGGATCAGTTTCCGTATATGGCCTATCGCCCTCTCCAGAAAATACATAATCCGTGGAAAGGTGAATTACCGGGGCGCCGATCGCTGCAGCAGCTTGCGCCACAATTCCCGCGCCGACTGCATTGATGGCATGTGCCAGCTCGGGTTCGTCCTCGGCAAGATCAACTGCCGTATATGCTGCCGCAGAGACGAGCAGATCTGGCTTGGCGGCATAGATTGTTTCGGAGACGGTTTCGGCCCGCGTCAGATCGAACTCCGGGCGCCCGAGAGCAATGAGTTCGATTGAAGGCTGATGTGCTGCCCGTTCGATGAGGCTACGTACGACTTGTCCATCTCGTCCCGTAACGACAATCCTCATGACGCTCCTTTGTTCGCTGCGCCAAGCCGCTCGCCAGCATAACGCTCGCCGCGAATCGGCTGCCACCACCACTCATTGTCGAGATACCACTGGACCGTGCGCTCCAGGCCGGTCTCGAACGTTTCCGCAGGTGCCCACCCGAGCTCCCGCTCTATCTTGGAGGCATCTATGGCGTAACGGCGATCATGGCCCGGCCGGTCGGTGACGAAAGTAATCAGATCACGATAACGTCGGCTACCGCTCCGAGGACGTTTCTTGTCGAGAATATCACAGATCGTTTCGACGACGCTGAGATTGGTCCGTTCCGCGCGACCGCCGATATTGTAGCTTTCGCCGGGTTTGCCCTTGGTGACGACGAGTTCCAATGCGCGGGCGTGATCTTCCACGTACAGCCAGTCGCGTATATTGGCACCGGCGCCGTAGACCGGCAGGGGCTTGCCATCGAGGGCATTGAGGATGACCAGCGGGATCAGTTTTTCCGGAAAATGGAAGGGGCCGTAATTGTTCGAGCAATTCGACAGCACCACAGGCAGGCCATAGGTCTCATGCCAGGCCCGGACCAGATGATCGGACGCAGCCTTGGAAGCGGAATAAGGCGACGACGGCGCGTAAGGCGTTTCTTCGGTGAAGATACCGCTGTCGAAGGGCAGGTCGCCGAACACTTCATCGGTAGAAATGTGATGGAAGCGGAACACAGATCTCTCTGGCTCCGGAAGTTCCCGCCAATAGGTCAGCGCCGCATTGAGCATACGGAATGTGCCAATGATGTTGGTTTCGATGAATGCCGCCGGGCCGTCGATAGAGCGATCGACATGGCTCTCGGCTGCCAGATGCATGATCGCATCGATCTTCTCGCTGCGGAGGATGCCGAGGATCGTCGTATCGTCGCAAATATCGGCCTTGATAAAGCTGTAATTCGGAAAGTTTTCGAGCTGGCGCAACGAAGCGAGATTGCCCGCATAGGTGAGCTTGTCGACATTTACGACATGGTTCTTCGGGTTGGCAGCGAGATGACGGCAGACCGCTGATCCAATGAAGCCGGCGCCGCCGGTAACAAGTATCTTCATGAAACTGATTGCTCCTCAGGGAAAAATATCGGCACCATCGAGCAAGGGGGCTTTCCGGTCCTTGTCAGACAGCTGAATAGCAGCGGCCTCGAAGGGCCATTCGATACCAATGGAAGGGTCGTCGAAACGGATATTGCGATCGTGTTCGGGTGAATAATAATCCGTCACCTTATATATGACTTCGGTGTTTTCCTCCAAAGTCAGAAACCCGTGTGCGAAGCCTTTTGGAACAAGGATCTGGTTCCATTTCGTCGCCGATACCTCAAGTGCGAGCCATTTCCCGAACGTAGGCGATGATTTCCGGATGTCGACGACAACATCGAGTATCGAGCCGCTTACCACGCGCACCAGTTTATCCTGCGCGCGTGGCGGCAACTGGTAATGCAACCCGCGAAGAACACCCTTGGCAGCCGAAAGAGAGTGATTGTCCTGAACAAACTGCAGATCGATCCCGGCTTTGGCCAAGGCTTGCGCATTATAGGTTTCGGAGAAGAAACCTCTGTCATCGCCGAATTTGGGCGGCTTGATCTCGAACACGCCTGTGAGGGCGAGAGGCGTGATTTCAATCATCGTTTCCGACCTCAGCTGCGCGGCGGCGCAAATATGCAGCATATTCCGTCTTGCCCATTTTCGCGGCTCGCTCCAGAACCTGTCCGGCGTCCAGCCAACCCCATTCCAGGCCGATTTCCTCCGGGCAGGCTATCTTGATGCCTTGGCGGTGTTCGATGGTGCGCACGAAAGAAGCGGCCTCGTGCAGACTATCGTGCGTCCCCGTATCGAGCCAGGCATAGCCGCGTCCCAATCGCTGGACCCGCAAATCGCCGCGCTCAAGATAGATATTGTTAACGCTGGTAATCTCCAGCTCGCCGCGGTGGGAAGGCTTGATGGATCTCGCGATATCGACAACTTCATTGTCATAGAAATACAGGCCGGTGACAGCCCAGCTGGATTTCGGTTTGGCGGGCTTTTCCTCGATGGAAAGCGCCCGGCCCGTTGCCTTGTCAAACTCGACGACACCGTACCGTTGCGGGTCCTCGACGTGATAGGCGAAAACCGTTCCACCCTTTTCGCCGGATGACGCCAGTTGACAGAGCTTGGAGAGACCATCGCCGAAATAGATATTGTCGCCAAGGATCATCGCGACGCTATCATCTCCGATGAAATCCCGACCGATAATGAACGCCTCCGCGAGGCCATTTGGATTTGGTTGTTCAGCATAGGAAAAATTCACGCCGAAATCGCGGCCATCCCCCAAAAGCTTCTGGAACAGCGGCAAATCATGCGGTGTCGAAATCACCAGGATGTCGCGTATCCCCGCCAGCATCAGCACGCTCAGCGGATAATAGATCATCGGTTTGTCGTAGATAGGAAGCATTTGCTTCGACACGGCGATGGTCAATGGATACAGACGCGTACCGCTTCCACCTGCGAGAATTATTCCCTTCATCTAATCGAAAATCCTAATCCATGGAAAATACCGTCGAACCGTTAGCCTATTCGTACGTGTTGGACAACCTCTGTGTCGTTGAACACTCAATGGAAGTTTGCTGATGGTTCTCCGCTAAATTGACATCCGTCAGGCGGTCGCATATCGACCAACGGAAAATGCACGTCTCTGATCCTCGGGGAAATGATGCAGTAGCGACCGACAGGGAAAACATTGGAAGCCGCGGCCAAAGTGAACGAGCGTATATTTTGGCCGCTAGTGGCGCCCGACAGATAGTTCGAATATCCTTCCACCGAACAGTAGACGGATTGGTAAAGGCATGAGTTTCAAGCGCGCCGTGAGCGCATTTGTTCGTATTACGCACATTCTCGTTGAGACGCTGCCTTTTGCCACCAGAAAGCTGGTCGAATCCGTTCGGGTATTCGGCGTGAAAAAAACGACATCGCGAATTCTCAGTTTCACACGAAGTGGCAAGCTACGAGCGCTCATCGGAAACCGCCGCACTTCCTTGCTGTCTACGGTGAATGACAAAAACAGAGACGCGCATTCCACTTTCTATCCCAAAAGTCAAAGCCGACCAGCCGCAAATTTCATGATACCGCGCGTTTTGATCGTCGCAGAAATGTCGATCCCCCAGTGCAAAAAATATCGAGTCGATCAGAAAGCGGAACTGTTTGGCAAAATAGGTGTCGCGACCAAGATAATTGACTGGACGCATCTGGACGAGGTTCGGACGCTTCTGCAGACTTATCCGGTGGTAATATTCTACAGGGTTCCGGCAACGCCTGAGGTGATCTTGATAATTCAAGAGGCCAGGCGCCTTGGCGTTCATACTTTCTGGGAAGTAGACGACCTCGTATTCGACCCGGACGGCTACCTTTCCAATAAAAACCTCGACCGTCTCGACCCTGGAATGCGAGCCGGCGTTATTGCCGGCATGAAACTTTATCGCGACGCCCTCGTGCTGTGCGATGAAGGCATAGGCTCTACACCCATACTTGCAAAATGGATGACGGAAACCACGGGAAGACCTGCACACGTCATAGAAAATGCGCTCGACGACGAGACACTCGAAACAGCACACAGAATCCGGGACGCAAACAAGCGATATACCAAGTCACAAGAAGATGTGATCATAGTCTACGGCTCCGGCACGAAGACCCACGATATCGACTTTTTGTCGGCGAGTGAGGCGATCTATAACGTACTTTCCAAACGGCCCAACGTCAGGCTTCGGATCATCGGCGAATTGAACATTGAACCGCGGTTCGACGACCTTGCAAACCGAATCGAGCGGTTGCCATTTACAACTTTCGACGGTTATCTGGAAAAAGTCGCCAACGCAGACATCTCGATAGCTCCGCTCGAACAGACTGTTTTCAACGATGCAAAAAGCAACATCAAGTTCCTTGAAGCATCGATTCTGGGCCTGCCTTCAGTGTGTTCACCTGTAGATGCATTTAAATCCGCTATCGTCGACGGTGAGACAGGCTTTCTCGCAGCAAGTCCTGACGAATGGGAGCACAAGCTGCTCGCGCTGGTGGACGATCAGGCGCTCCGCGCCGAGATGGCCGGGAAAGCTCTCGAAAGCGTGTTTCGGGCCTATAGTCCAGACTATATAGCACAGCAGCAGCTGGGCCCGCTGATCAGAAGGTTCAATAACCGAAAATCAAACGTCACACGCATACTTTTTGCCAATGTCTACTTTGCTCCGCAATCGTTTGGTGGAGCAACGATAGTGGCCGAGGAGATGGCGCAACGACTGGCACAGAAGGAAAATGTCGAAGTCTACGTCTTCACTTCCTGGTCAAATGACGGTGCGCCTGACTATGGAGTGGTTCGCTACGAGGCCAAAGGTGCCACCGTTTTCGCCGTAAAGGTGCCGGTGATCCGGACGCGCCTTATGGATGTCGAAGACGAGGCCATGGGCCAGGTTTTCGAAGAGGTTCTTAGCGCGATAAAACCGGATGTAGTCCAGTTGCATTCGATTCAAACCTTGGGTGTGGCGTTGGGTTCGGTTTGCAAGGCGGCAGGCATTCCTTATGCAATAACCCTTCACGATGCGTGGTGGCTGTGCGAGCGCCAGTTCATGGTCACAGGCGAGGGTAAATATTGTTTCCAGACGCGGATCGATCCGGACGTGTGCGCGCGTTGTGTGTTGGACAAGAGCTTTAACAAACAGCGCACGGCAATCGTTCTACGAGGCTTGTTCCAGGCAGATGGACTTATCTCTCCGAGCCACTTTTTCAAGCAGCTTCACCTGTATAACGGGTTACGTGACGAACAGATATTTGTGAACAAAAACGGCATAAAGCTTCCCTCTGCTGAGCATAAGCGCATTCCGTCCAAACCTATCCGGTTCGGGTATGTAGGTGGATCCACTCCTATCAAAGGATATGAACTGGTTCGTCAAGCTTTCTCCGCGCTTCCCGAATGCGGGATCGAATTGGTACTGGTCGACAACACTCTCAATCACGGATACAGCAGCATCGACGCCAACGGAATGAACGCCAACAATCCCGTCCATATAGTGCCGGCCTATACACAAGACACCATTGATGAGTTCTTTTCCGGAATTGATGTTCTCCTCTTTCCCTCACAATGGAAAGAAAGCTTCGGTCTGACGGTAAGGGAAGCGCTCATCCGCGATGTTTGGGTTATTGCTACCGACGCCGGAGGAGCCGTCGAAGATGTCGTTCCCGGGGAAAACGGAGACGTAATCCCGATTTCGAACGACAGTGTCCATTTAAGAAAGGCCATGGAAAGGATCATTGAAAATGGAAATTTTCTCAAGAATTATTCCAATCCGTACAAAGATCGTATTCGAACTTTCGATGAGCAGGCCGATGAACTACTCCTCTACTTGATGTCTCTTATAAAACGTGAGCCGGCTGTCGTTGTCGATGCAGATCGCTGAATGTTTCAATATCTTCGTTATTCCCATTCTCGCGATGCGATCGGCAAAGCATAAATGCAGCGCTGGGGCATGACGGCGTGCTGAGCGAACCACCTAGGTTCGGCTCCTTCATCGCTAATGGCCACCCAACACCAAGGTCTGGACGGGGAGCATCAGAGCCTGCATTCTAAGGATCATCGCGTGCACGACAGCGACTGTGTCGACCATGTGCAGGAACAACCATTTCCCCGTGCCGATATCCTTCGCTGCAAGCGCGTCGTGATTGTTGGTATAGGCATTGGCGATGCAACTGCTGCCTGGCGGAATGCCCGCCAGTTGCCCCGGATATAGCGCCTCCAGGAAGACCGTGAGCGTGCCGGGCCGCGCAAGTTGCTGCACATCGATCAGCTGGTCCGTCGGCCGAAGCTGTCCCGCCGCAATCACGTCCTGAACTTCGGTCACCACCATTGGAATGATCGTAAAGGGCTTCCCGATACACGTTGCTTCGGCAATCATGCCCTTTTTCATCACCTGCGCCTCGATCTGACCAAAACCGGCAATCAGCGCGACGCGTCCGGCCTCCTGCGGGACGAGGATCCCGGCGGGGCGGATCATTGTGTTAACAACATCGCCGGGCCGCAATGTAAACTGTTGGACCGTTCCGGCCACACCGGCCCGGACCACGGTTTTATCCAGTTCCACCTGTGCCTGCTTAAGGGCCGCTTCTGCACTCGCCTTCTGGGCAGGCAACAGCGTTGAAAGTTTTGTCTCTATTGTCCGCTTGTTGGCGATAGCGGCGTCGAGCGCTCCCTTTCGGGTGTCAGCGGTGATCTGCAATCGCTCCACCTCCCGAACCGAAACGTCCGCCCTGCGCCGCAAAAGCTCTTGCCTGGTCGCGAGTTCATCCAGAGCTTGCTGGTATGCACCTTGCGCCTGCTGAATGAGGCCATCTGCCCCCGCCAATTCCGTTTGTGCCACCGCAGTCTCGGCAACGGTCTCATCGATTTGGCGTTGTGCCGTTTCGTGTGCCGCTTCCTGTTCCGAACTGTCGAGCCGGAAAAGCGGTGCTCCGGCTTCGACCTTTGTATTGATTCCGACGAACACTTCGGCAACACGGCCGGTGGTTTCGGGGAGAATGGTTACTGTCCGGAATACCGCGGTGACGTTTTTCGTCGAAGGATGAAAATAAAAAATGACTGTAATCAACGCAACGGTCAATAAAAGGCAGGCAGTGATACCCCAGCGCAGCTCATACCATACCGTATAGAGAGTAATCTCCCGGCCGAGACGTCTTCCCTGCACATAGCGGCGGTAAAGATAGTCCGGAAAGACTGTGAGCATTGAACAGAGAATGAGCTCAAACATAACTCAGATACCCCCGCCTGCGGTGTCGGATTTCGGTTCCGGTTCTGGCGGGGAGACTATTGCCTCATCCTCCCTGGTTCTATCGCGTCCAGAGAGTTTCTCGAGCGACTGCGCAATTGAGACCATCGGCGAGGAGAAATCCGGAAAATCAATCAACGCCAGCAACAGGCCGGCGATCCAGAAGATATGGTTATGGGTAAACAGGGAAATGAGCGCCAGGACGGCCACAATCTCCATTTGCACCTTTTTCCCCCGATGCGCCATTTGCTCCGGCAGGGCATGCAGTCGGAAATAGAAATTGCCGACGATGAGGATCATTGCCAACAGGAACACGACCACCCCACTGAACAGCCAGTCGGATTGACCGGGGGCGGTGATAAAAACCGGCAGATGTTCTATCGCTGCCGGGTGTACTGCGTCGGCCATTTATCCCATTCCCCCACTGCTCAATGGTTCGCGATCGACCAATCATCCCGCGCGGCCAATACTGTCCGTGCAAGCGCAGCATGCATGTTGACGAATTTCGAAGAAAGTACGTAACAGTAACTATGGCGGGCGTAGCTGTTTGCGGCGCGAGGCTTTCGAGGCCTCGCGCCATTTTTGCTACTGGGCGGGGGCTTCTTCCACCGCCACTTTACGTTTGCGGCCAAACGACCGGAGTGCGACATAGAACACCGGTGTCAGGAACAGGCCAAAGAACGTCACGCCGAGCATGCCAGAAAACACCGCCGTACCGAGCGACTGGCGCATTTCGGCACCCGGTCCCTGTGCGATCATCAGCGGGACAACGCCGAAGATGAAGGCGAAGGCGGTCATCAGAATTGGACGCAGACGCAGGCGGCTCGCCTCGATGGCCGCTTCGACCGGCGTCGCACCATCCTCCTGGTGCTGCCGGGCGAATTCGACGATGAGAATCGCGTTCTTCGCCGCCAGACCAATCAGGACGACGAGCCCGATCTGCGTCAGGATATTGTTGTCCATACCTCGCAGATCCACCCCGATCAGCGCCGCCAGCACAGCCAACGGAACGATCAGAATGATCGCCAGCGGCAGGATCCAGCTTTCATATTGGGCGGACAGTGCAAGAAAGACGAATACCACGGAAAGGCCGAAAATCAGTATCGCCGTGTTTCCCGTGCTTCTCTCCTGCAATGCAAGCTCGGTCCAATTGAAGGTTGTACCCGGCGGCAAGGTTTTCGCCGCAAGCTCCTCCATCTTGTCGAGCCCTGTACCGGTAGAAACCCCGGGCGCAGAATTGCCCTGGAGCGGCACCGACACGTACATATTATAGCGCTGCACGAGCGATGGACCGGTTGTATCCCTGATTTCGACAAGTGTACCCAGCGGAACCAGCGCACCGGTCGCCGAGCGAACCTTCAGCGCGAGAATGTCCGCGCGATCCATGCGGAATTGCTGATCGGCCTGCGCGCGCACTTGATAAACACGGCCGTAAGCATTGAAATCATTCACATAAGACGTGCCGAGATTGATCGACAGCGCTTCAAAAATGTTGGGAATAGGCACGTTCAATGCCCGAGCCTTGTCGCGGTCGATATCAAGGAAATATTGCGGGCTCGATGCAGAGAACGTCGTATAGACGCCGGTAAGACCAGGTGTCTGGTTGGCTTCTCCCATCATCTGCTGGGCCAGGCCAAGAACGCGGCGCATATCCGAACTGTCGCGATCGAGGAGCTGCATCTTGAAACCACCGGCGTTGCCGACACCGCGAATGGAAGGCGGTGGCACCGCGATGATGAAAGCTTCCTGAATGCTCTGCAGACTTCCATAAATCTGGCCAATGATCGACGTTGCCGTCTGGCCATTCTTGATCCGTTCGTCAAATGACTCGAACGGCGCGAAAACAACGCCGGCATTCGAAGCATTGGTGAAAGTCGCGCCACTGAAGCCGGCGAAGGCGACCGAGTTTCTGACACCGGGGATATCGCGGATAATCTTCGAGGCTTGCTGGACCACGGCGTCGGTGCGGGCGAGGGATGCTCCGTCCGGCAGCTGGACAACCACGATGGCGTACCCTTGGTCCATCTGAGGAATGAAGCCGCGCGGTACCAGATTCGAGATGTACCATGTGGCTCCAAGCAGGCCGACGAACACGAGAAGCGAGGCAAGGAGGCCGATCGTCGATCCCACCAGCCGTCTTACGATCCAGGAATAGCCCGATGCCATTTTATCGAAGCCTCTGTTGAAACCGTTTGCGAGGCCTCGCCCGAAGCGCGCGAGAGGATTTTTCGAAACCGCGTGATCGTGCGGGCGCAGGATAATTGCTGCCAGGGCAGGAGATAACGTCAGCGAGTTGAGAGCTGAAATCGCTGTTGCCGCAGAAATCGTTACGGCAAATTGCAGGTAGAACTGGCCGGAAATGCCGGGAATGAAAGCCGTAGGTGCGAACACTGCGATGAGCACCAGCGAGATGGCGATAACAGCGGTGCCCACTTCATCCATGGTGGTATGTGCCGCCTGCTTTGGCGTCATGCCAGATGCCAGGTTTCGTTCCACGTTTTCGACCACGACAATCGCATCGTCGACGACAATGCCAATGGCGAGAACGAGGCCGAACAAGGTCAGCATATTCAGCGAAAAGCCGAATGCCAGAAGAATGGCGAACGTGCCGATCAACGAGACCGGGATAGCGACGATAGGAATGATTGCGGTACGCCACGATTGCAGGAAGACGAGCACGACCAACGCGACGAGGATCACAGCTTCAAAGATCGTCGTGTAAACATCGTTGATCGACTCAGCGATGAATTCCGTCGGATCATAGACGATGTCGTATTTGAGCCCTGGAGGGAAATCCTTGGCAAGCTCCTGCATTGTGGACTTGATGGTCGCAGCAGCTGCAAGCGCATTGGTGCCGGGCCGGCTGAAGATACCGAGCGCTACGGCGGGACTGCCATCGAGGTAGCTGTTGGTCACATAGTCTTTCGCACCAAGCTCAATACGGGCGACATCCTGCAACTGGACCAGCCGGCCGTCTGCACCCGTCTTGACGATCACATAGCGAAATTGCCTCGCATCTTCGAACCGGCCCTGCATCGTGACGGTATACTGAAAGGCGCCTGTGCCAGACGTTGGCGGGCCGCCGATTTCACCGCCATTGACCTGTACGTTCTGGTCACGCAACGCCTGCACGACGTCGCCCGACGTCATGCTGTAGGCGGCCAGTTTCTGCGGATCGAGCCAGACGCGCATCGAATACTGACGCTCACCGAAAATAGTGATGTCGCCGACGCCGTCGAGCCGCAGCAGCACATCGCGGATGCGGGTGTTGGCATAGTTCGACGCGTAGAGCTGATCATAGCGGTTATCCGGCGAAAGCACGTGCACGACCATCATCAGGTCAGGCGAGCTTTTCGTCGTGGTTATGCCGTTGCGCTGGACGTCTTCCGGCAGCTGCGGCACAGCAATCGCGACACGGTTCTGCACAAGAACCTGTGCCTTGTCGAGATCGGTGCCGAGTTTGAAGGTGATGGTCAGCGACATCGAACCGTCAGCCGTCGAATAGGATGACATGTAAAGCATGTCCTCGACGCCATTGATCTGCTGCTCGATCGGCGTCGCCACAGTATTCGCAATGGTTTCCGCATCGGCGCCCGGATAGGACGTGCGCACCACGATGGTCGGCGGAGCGATTTCAGGATATTGGGCGACGGGGAGCTGTGTGTAGGCAATGCTGCCGACAAGCAGCAGTACTATCGAAAGGACGGATGCGAAGATCGGCCGATCGATGAAGAAATGCGCAAACCTCATTGACTGGCCTCCGCCGTCTTTGCCTCTGGCGGAAGCTGGACGAGTTCGGGCTTAACCTTGCCGCCGGGGCGAACGCGCATCAACCCATTGATGACGACTGTTTCGTCGCCAGTCAGCCCCTCGCGAATGACGCGGTAGCCATAAAGTGTGGGACCCGGGCGAACTGGCTTGCTTGTGACAGTGCCGTCCTCAGCGACGACAAAGACAACGCGTTCATTCTGGTCCGAACCGACAGCTTCGTCAGGAACCAGGATACCTTTGTAGGTGTTCGAAGCAGCCACTTCGACGCGGCCAAAAAGTCCTGGCTGCAGGATGAAATTGGGGTTGGCGAAGCGTGCGCGAACCCGCATGGTTCCCGTTGCGTCATCGATCCGATTTTCGGCAAAGTCGAGTTTGCCCTTGACCGGCGGTTCGTTGGAATCTGTGAGTTTGACGGTGACGTCGAGGCCGCCTCCGCCTTCTTGCAAATTGCTTCCGCGCTCACGCGCCGTGCGTGCGTAGTTGAGCAGATTGCGCTCATCGACGTCGAAATAGAAATCGATCGGGTCAAGCGAGACGATGGTGGTCAGGATCGTGTCATTGGCATTGACCAGATTACCCACGGAAATCAGACGGCGGTCGATGCGGCCATCCTGCGGCGCGGTTATCTGCGTATAGTTAAGGTTGAGCTCTGCGCCGTCGACCGCTGCCTGAGCGCCAGCCACACTGGCCTGGCCCGCCAGGAAAGCGCGCCGCTGGTCATCGAGCGTCGATACTGACAGGGTGCCGCTCCCGGTCAGCGACTCCGTCCGCTTGTACTGTGCCTCGGCGTAAGTCAGCGTCGTCTTGGCAACTTCGAGCGACGATTTTGCCTGCGCAAGCGCGGTGACATAGGGCCGCTGGTCAATGGTGAAAAGCGGATCGCCCTTTTTTACCAACGCGCCGTCGGTGAAGTGAACTGTATCGAGATAGCCATCGATACGTGAACGGACGGCGACCTGATCGACGGCTTCAAATCGTCCGATAAACTCATCGCTGTCAACCACGTCGCGCACGACAGGCTTTGCAACCGTCACAGTCGGGGGAGGAGGCGGAGCTGCGGCTTCCTGGGCGAGGGCTGCCGATGCCGACAAGGTAGCGGCGGTAAAACCAAATTTTAAGGCTGTAAACAACGCGCGTGACAAGGGATAGGCCTCCATGGCAACGAGACTTCCAGTGTGTCGTACGGGGAAAAATACCAATCTGCTCAATCGATTGAAGATAGGTTTCCACAGACGACCAATCTAATATTGCAAATCAGTTCATAGGGCTTCGATCCGATTTATATACGACGACTATCGGGGAGGGCGTGGGCATAATCGATCTGTCTCAAAACCCCGTGGGGGCAGATTTGCACAGTTCGATTTCGTTGTCACCCTGCAATCGCGGGTAGCAATCGGCTGGTGACAAGCAATTTCGTCAACTGCAAATGCTCTACCATTGATTTTTAGACGTAAGGCAAGTAAAGGGAGCGACCAGTCGGTAAGGGTACTGTTTCTTCCGTAACTTTGTGCCGGATTGTGTGGTACAATCAATGCTACAAAACGAAGTTGAGTTAGAAATAAACCAATAAAATCAACGCGGATGGTAGAGCTTGGCTCACTCCATCCGAACCAGAAGCCACGACGGCATGAGTTTTTCTCCCGCAATTTGGCGAAAGAGCCGGTGACGGCGGGACGAATGTTAAAAAAGTGAAGGTTTGGACATGCAGGTTACTGAAACGCTCAATGAAGGGCTGAAGCGCGAGATCAAGGTCGTTGTTCCGGCCAAGGATCTGGAAGCAAAGCTTTCCGAACGCCTACAAGGCGCCAGCGCAAAAGCGCGCATCAATGGTTTCCGTCCAGGCAAAGTGCCGATGGCGCACCTGCGCAAGATGTACGGCAAGTCATTCATGGCTGAAGTCGTCAACGAGATTTTGAGCGATTCTTCACGCACGATCCTTGCCGAGCGCAATGAAAAGTCGGCTACCCAGCCTGAGGTCGTCATGACCGAGGATGAAAAGGAAGCGGACGAGGTATTGAGCGGTCAGGCCGATTTCGAATTCTCTTTGAATTATGAAGTTCTGCCTGCCATCGAGATCAAGGATACTTCCAAGATCAATGTCACGCGCGAAGTCGTCGATGTCTCCGATGAGGAAGTCGAAGAGCAGGTCAAGCGCGTTGCGAGTTCTGCCCAGACCTTCGAGACGAAGAAGGGCAAAGCTGAAAGCGGCGACCGCATCACCATGGATTACCTCGGCAAGGTCGACGATGTTCCTTTCGATGGTGGCGCGGACAGCGATGCGACGCTGGTTCTCGGTTCCGGCCAGTTCATTCCGGGCTTCGAAGATCAGTTGATCGGCACCAAGGCCGGCGATGAAAAGCAGATCAAGGTTACGTTCCCGGCCGAATACCAGGCAGCTCATCTTGCCGGCAAGGATGCAACCTTCGACGTAACCGTCAAGGAAGTTGCCAAGCCGGGCGAACTCGAAATCAATGACGAGACTGCCAAGAAGCTTGGCATCGAGAGCGCCGACCGCCTGCGTCAGGTAATCCGCGAGCAGATCGAAAGCCAGTACGGCAAGTTCACGCGTCAAAAGGTGAAGCGCCAGATACTCGATGCGCTCGACAGCGAATATCAGTTCGAGTCGCCAGAACGTCTGGTCAATGCCGAGTTCAACAATATCTGGGCACAGATCGGCCACGACCTGCAGGAAGCCGGCAAGACCTTCGAAGACGAAGACACGACGGAAGAAGAAGCTCGCGACGAGTATCGCAAGCTGGCTGAACGCCGCGTTCGTCTCGGTCTCGTACTCTCCGAAATTGGCAACAAGGCTGGTATCGAAGTCACTGAAGATGAGTTGCAGCGCGCTGTTTATGATCAGGTTCGCCAGTATCCCGGTCAGGAACAGCAGATCTATGAATTCTTCCGCAAGACGCCGGAAGCAGTCAACAATCTGCGTGCTCCGATCTTCGAGGAAAAGGTTGTCGACCACCTTTTGTCGAACATCAATGTCACTGACAAGAAGGTGACCAAGGAAGCTTTGATGGCCGATGACGAGGCTGACGCCAAGTCGGATGAAGCCAAGAAGCCAGCCAAGAAAGCAGCGCCGAAAAAGGCCGCCAAGAAGAAGACAGACGACGAGGCATAAGCTTCAGTTTGATTAAGGAAAAGGCCGCTTCGAGCGGCCTTTTTGTTAGTGTGGTTACGCCGACAGTTCAATAGACCCGTGCCAGCAAAACAGCTGCGCGGACAATATCAGCGTTATCGGCTGCCTTCGTCCCCGAAGGCAGTAGCCTGCCGTCCTCGAGGCCAATGCGGCTGTCATAGCCGCGCGCCATTGCTTCCCTGAACATCGGCCATACACTGGCTTCATCGCCATGCAACAGAATTGGAAGCGTAAAATCGGCGTGCTCGAGAACGGATATAATTCCGGTCGCGGCGGCGAGACTTTCTTGAGCCTCCTGTTCATTGATTTCGATCAAAATGCGCAGGCATTTCGCAGCGTCTGGCAGCCCGATAAAGCGTTCCGCGTCGCTCACAGACCACAGGCCCGCTTCGACGCCCATGCCTTTACCCAGGACGAGCGAGATCATCTCCGCTGCGTCCTCCTCAACGAGATTGATGGAAACGTAATCCGGCAGCACAGTCCATTGCTCGATCGGACTTTGCCGGGCCTTGCCACCAGGCGGAATGCGCCAGTGGGTGGATAGTCCGACGGGAACACCGGGGACGATGGTACGGATTGCCAGAATTGCCTCTGCGACATCATCGGGCTCTAGGCTCTCGGCACCATCCGCACCGCGCGGGTGTACATGAAGTTCCTGTGCGCCAGCAGCAACACTTTGCGCCGCATCCTGGGCGAGTTCTGCCGCGGTAAAAGGGACTGCAGCATGAAAGTCCCGGGTTCGTCCGCCGTTCAAACAGGCTTGCAGCATGATTTGCACTCCGATGAGATCTCGCCGGGATTATCATAGCGGAATTCGTACTGACCGCACATTTTTGATCGCGTTTGCGGTTGTCTCAGAAAAGTTTGAGGCCCTTCAGGCTGGCATGACCGTTCTTGCCGATGATGATGTGATCATGCACGACAATACCCATCTGTGCTCCGATATTGGCGATCGTCCTCGTCATTTCGATATCGGCTTTTGAGGGGGTAGGGTCACCGGAAGGGTGGTTGTGCGCGAGGATGATGCCACTGGCAGCCAGTTGCAGCGCCCGCGCAATCACCTCGCGCGGATAGACCGGGGTATGGTCCACCGTCCCGACTTGTTGGACTTCATCGGCGATCAACGCATTTTTCTTGTCCAGAAACAGGATGCGAAATTGTTCGCGCGACTCAAATGCCATCGCCGCGACGCAATAATCCATGACCTTGCTCCATGAGCTCAACACCGTCTTTTCGCGAATGTCGCTGCGGATCACGCGGTGGGTTAGCGCGGCGACGAGCTTGAGGTCGAAGGTAACGGCAGGACCGCACCCCTTCACCTCGCGCAAAAGATGTTCTGGAGCGCCAAGAACCTCTGCCAGTGATCCGAAGCGGGCAAGGAGGGCCTTGGCCAAGGGCTTCGTATCGCCTTGCTTGATCGAGCGGTACAGCAATATTTCCAGCATCTCATAGTCGGCAAATCCCGCATGCCCGACTTTTTGAAACCGCTGCCTTATCCGCTCGCGGTGCCCATGGTAATGCGGAAGCTCCTCGTCAGCATCGCTCTTCTGCTCGGCGTTGCGGACGACGCTACCGGCTGCAACGGGTGGTTGTTTGGGGGAGAGTTTTGCGGAGGGCTCGTTGAAGAAGAAAGTCTGTTCCGGCTTTTCTTCGCTCATTGAGCTACCATCCTATTCGAGCTTGAGGCCCGGCGCGAACAGGCCGGCAGGAGACAGGGTGAAAACCTCGCAGCCGTCCTTGGTGACACCGACCGTATGCTCATATTGCGCGGTAAGCGAGCGATCGCGCGTAACGGCTGTCCAGCCATCGGCGAGCACTTTCACATGCGGACGGCCGAGATTGATCATCGGCTCGATGGTGAAGATCATGCCCTCGCGCAGTTCGACGCCTTCATTCGGCGTGCCGTAATGCAGAATGTTCGGCGCATCGTGGAAAAGCCGACCAACGCCATGGCCACAGAAATCCCGCACGACCGAGCAACGTTCTGATTCCGCATAGGCCTGGATAGCTGCGCCAATAGCGCCGGTTCGCGCACCGGGACGCACGGCTGCAATGCCGCGCATCAAGCTCTCATGCGTGACTTCCATCAGGCGCTCGGCCGCGCGCTTGATTTCACCAACCGGGTACATGCGGCTGGAATCGCCGTGCCAGCCATCGAGTATATAGGTCACGTCGATATTGACGATATCGCCTTCCCGCAGCGGCTTGTCGTCGGGGATGCCATGGCAGACGACGTGATTGATCGAGGTGCAGCTCGACTTCGTATAACCGCGATAATTGAGCGTGGCAGGCAGAGCGCCATGATCCGCACCGAAATCGAAGACAAAACGATCGATGGTGTTGGTCGTGACACCCGGCGCAACGATGGACGCGAGCTCATCCAGGCAGCGTGCGGTCAACAGGCAAGCCTTGCGCATGGCCTCAAACCCTTCCGGGCCGTGAAGCCGGATCTGCCCGGTATTTTTCAAGGGCGCGCTCTGTGCGTCGAGATAGGTAACCATATTCGTTCCGCGTCAATCGATAATTGGCATCGTGCTGATAGCAGCGATGCCCGTGGGTGTGATGTGGCATTTTACTGCGTAAGCTTCAACCCCGCGCCGCATCGCCCGTTCAAACGCCGCCGCATAAACTGGATCAAGATCGCCGCAAATTTTCAAACGTTCGCAGTCTCCGCGCTGGATGACGTAGAGCATGACACCACGATGACCGTTTTCAACCATGTTGCCAAGCTCATCCAGATGTTTTGCGCCTCGTGCGGTTGGGGAATCGGGAAATTCTGCAAGTCCGGCGGACCTTGAAAAATGCACGTTCTTGACCTCGACATAAGCGTCAGGCCGATCCGGGTCACGCAAGAGGATATCGATGCGCGAATTCGAGCCATATTTTTGCTCGCGTCGGAGCTCCGCATAGCTGCTCAATGAGGGCAGGAGGCCCGACAGAATCGCTTCTTCGGCAATGCGGTTTGGCAGGCCCGTATTGATGCCAACCATGATGCCTTGCGTCTCGACCAGCTGCAAAGTGTGTGGATATTTGCGTTTCAGCCCGTCCGAAATCGACAACCACACCCTGATGCCCGGGTCCGTCAGGCCCAACATGGAGCCGGTATTGGGCACGGAACTGGTGACCGGATTGCCGTCGTCCAGAATAATGTCAGCGAGAAAACGCTTGTAGCGTTGTACCAGCCGGCCGGTGACGAGAGGGGAAGAAAATATCATGCCAAGGATGTAACCGAGATGATGGACCGCGACAACATGCTGGCACAGCATATAAAAAAACCTGCCTCTGAAAGGCAGGTTGAGTTTGCTCTGGGGTGGGAGAATCGGGCCAGCTTGGAGGTTGAACTGGACCCTGCTGCCGCAAATCAATGTGGCAGTACCAAGATAATAGGTCAGACTCCTGATTCGGGTCTCATAACTTTGTCTAACAGGCGGTGACAAAGCTTGAAATTACCGGGCTGTTCTAATCCGCAAGAGTGTCACATGCTACGCGGAGGGACGAAACTCATCAGGAGGAGACGTGATGAAACTCAAGTTTTTCCTACCGTTTGTTGCTCTCGCTGCATTCACATTGGCGGGTTGTAACGACAAGCCGGCTGAAACCACAACGACCCCGCCGGCAACGACAACCGAACCCACAACACCAGCTCCAGCACCGACAACTCCCGCCCCGGATCCGGCAAAGCCAGCACCCGCCAACTAGCGCGGTCCGCAACAAATCAGACGGCCAGCTCACCCGGAGTTGGCCGTTTTCTGTTGCAAGCAAACATCGCGGGATGAGAGCTTTTGCAAGCAAGCAATTGAATTTTCGAGAAAAAACCTGGTACGCCCAAGGGGAATCGAACCCCTGTTTGCGCCGTGAAAGGGCGCCGTCCTAACCGCTAGACGATGGGCGCCGCTCGGTTAAGCGGCTTATAGTGAAACAGTTTTTGCGCCGCAAGCCCATAAAGCGTTCTTTTTTCGAAAAAGTGCAGTTTGTGGCCATCGATCAACCAGCGTTGGTGCCCTGCGACCCTGCGGGGACAGCATTTTGTGCTGAATGCTCAGCCAGCCCTGCGTGTACAGCGCCAGTTCCAATCCCGGGTTGGTCCAATATCGACGTGAACTGATTCGGTGTGACAATAGGTACCGACACCGCCTCGTCCGGCCATCGAGCGGGCGAAATTGGCCAATTCCCACTTGGAAACCCCGGGGACTTGTATGTCTGCTGCAGCGCAAGACATGTGCAGCGACGCCTTCGCGCCGTTAACAAGCCGGTTGTAGGGCGGGCTACGATAGCCCGACGTCACAATCACGGACTTGCCGTATCTGCGTTCGATTGATTTGAGCATGCCGACGAGTTGCGGCTTCAGGCAGGCAACCTGGACATTTTCGCGCTGAACCTTGAGACCGTTGGGCGCGAGACGAGCGAGGCCCGCGGCCGAAGCAAGGATCACTGGAGCTGCCGCGGCTTCAACATCGTCATCGTCATAAAGACTGTCGCGCTGCATGATCTGGATGCCCGCATTGGGCCGCACGCCCGGGAGTGAGGATGACACATATTGGGTCTGGTTGGCGAAAGAGCTGGCAGCGGGCAGTGCTGATGCTGTCTCGACCGGCGTATCGACTGCTCGCAGTTTCGGTCGCGATTTTGGTTCAATGACGGCGACCAGGCGCTTTCCGGCCGGCTTCGAAAGATTATTGGAGAACAGCCGCATGAGCGCGCCATTGTTCTTTGCGGCCGTCGCCGGACGCGTCGTTTCAGGTGCAATGCCTTGCTCCGGGGATGCGGGAGCATCAGTCTTGGCTGCGGTCTTGTCTGCATCAGCTGCCGGAACCTCTGCAGCTTGCTGCTGGGTTTTTTTCGGCTGAATGTCGCCTTCGCCCCGCATCGGATTTCCAAACAGCGACGTCTTGACGGGCGCTGCAGCTGTTGCCGCGCTTGCAACCTGCGTCTCTCCAGTATTGGCAGGAGTGCTCGAACCGAAAAGTGATGTTTTGACGGGCGCCGCCTGTGTCGGAGCAGCTGTGGCCGCGGTTTGCTGTTCTGCGTTTTTCTGGGCTTCTGTAGCAGCCGTAACTGGCAACGCCTTGCCATTTGTAGGTTTGGCGGTTTGACTTATGGCCTGAAGAGCATTTGGCTCAGCGCTCCCGGCCAGAGCCAATGCTTCGGGGGTTATCGCTTGGGTGCCGCCGGACGGCATCGCGCTCTCGGTCGTGTGTGTTGTGGCATCGCTGGAGGGAGCCAGGGCAGCAGTAGCACCGGGGCTTGAGACCGTCGAGGTGCACGATGTAGCAGTCATGGCGGAAAGCACAATGACGCATGCAACCGTACTCGCCCGAAGGCCATAAACTGAAGCTGGCAGTAATTTCAACGATTCCCCCGTCTCGTCTTTTCCGGCCGTGTAGTGTTCAGTCCGGTCCGCTTTTATAAGAGCAGAAAGCTCGCGAAGTTCTATTGAAGTGCAAATAACACCGGCAGAGAGTCGCCAGAGTTAATGAACTTTTGTCATATGCACAAGGTATCAAGTATAGGTAGAATGAGGCGAAAACGTGATTGGCCACTTTCTCGCCATTGTCCTTACGTGTTCTTTAGGGTTTTCCACGGTCACAAATCGACTGCTTTAAACACGCACGCGGACATATGTTCCGGGCGCTTCGGCGAGAATCTCCATATGATTTTCGCCCGGTTTGCGTGCGGGAACGCGTGCACCATCCTGCGCTTCGATCCATTTCTCCCAATGATTCCACCAGGAACCGGGATGTTCTTTCGCCTTTGCCAGCCATTCATCGAATGCGCCGATTGGCTTGCCGCCGGTCCAATATTGATACTTGTTCTTGGCAGGCGGATTGACGACGCCCGCTATATGACCTGAACCCGACATGACATAGGTGATATCCCCGCCGAAATAGCGACAGCCCGTGAACACGGAAAGTGCGGGGGCGATATGATCTTCCTTGGCCGCGAGATTATAGATCGGGATTTTGACATCGGCGAGCGAGAGATTCTCTCCAGCGAGCTGCATCATGCCACGCACGAGATTGTTGTCGAGATAGCAATTGCGCAGATAGTAAGAATGGTTTGCCGCGCTCATCCTTGTGGCATCGGCGTTCCAGTAGAGCAGGTCAAACGGCACGGGATCACGGCCGCGCATATAATTGTTGACCACATAGGGCCATATCAGGTCGCCGGAGCGGAGCATGTTGAAGGCCGTCGCCATGCGCGTTCCGTCCAGGTAGCCTTCCGCCGACATTGCTTTTTCCAGCGCCTGGATTTGATCTTCGTCGACGAAGACCTTGAGATCGCCGGCATGAGTGAAATCCACCTGCGTCGTAAAAAGGGTGGCACTCTTGATTCGCTCTTCGCCTTCCTTGGCAAAGAGGGCGAGGGCAGCGCTCAAGAGTGTTCCGCCAACGCAGTAGCCGATGGCATTCACGGCTTTTTCACCCGTGGCTTTCTCGACCGTATCGAGCCCAAAACGCAAGCCTTCATTGATATAGGCTGTCCAGTCCTTCATGGCGTGGCGATGGTCGGGATTGACCCACGAAATCACGAACACCGTGTGGCCGTGTTCCACCGCCCATTTGATAAAGGATTTCTCGGGGTTCAGATCGAGAATGTAGAATTTGTTGATCCATGGCGGGCAAATCAGGAGAGGGCGCTTGAACACCTCTTTTGTGGCTGGCTCGTACTGGATGATCTCCGCGACTTCGCTGCGGGCGATAACCTTGCCCGGAGTGGTGGCGACATTGTCGCCGAGTGCAAACTTCGTAAGGTCGGACTGACGCAGGCGAAGGTCGCCGCCTCCGGCGACGATGTCTTCGGCCAGCATCTTCATGCCGCGAACGAGATTTTCGCCATTACTGGCGACGGTTTCCTTGTAAAGCTCCGGGTTGGTCAGGAGAAAGTTGCTCGGCGACGCCGCCGTGGTGATTTGCTTGACGTAAAATGCCGCCTTGTGCCGCGTATGATCGTCGAGTCCTTCGGCGTTTTCGACAAGATCCCCCGCCCAACGCGCTGTAACGAGATAGGCCTGCTTGAGAAAATCGAAAAAGGCATTCTTGCCCCAGTCTTCATCGGCGAAACGCTTGTCACCCTTGTCTGGTGTGACAATGTCCTCCACCTCTTCCCCGCTCATGCGGCGAATGGAATTCGACCAGATCACCATATAGCTTGAAAAAAGTTTGGTCTGCGCTTCAAGGGCGCGGGCCGGCTCGGACAGCCAATATTCCGAGACTTTTGAAAGTGTCTTCACCACGTCCGTGATGGGATCGGCGAGCGTGTCACGCTTCAGGCCTTTTTCGCGCGGTTCGACCCAGGCGGAAGCCGCCTTTCCAGCCTGCTCGATCATATGGGCGACATTGCGCGCAAAAGCTTCCGGATCCTTGACGACATAGTTATCAAGGTTCGGGGTCTTGCCGCTCTTATCGCCTTGATTATCCATGCAGTCGCTTCCTCCCGTCGATGCGCGATATTGACATCATATCACAAATCGGTGCTATCCCTCTAAAGTGCAATTGTTACGACAATGATGAAATCGTTTTTCGCAGTCAGGACACATAATGAACATTTCGCTCAAAAACATTATGCGCTTTTCTGTTGGCGCCATTCTCATTGCCGGCCTTGGTGCCTGCGCCAGTCCGGCCCCGGCGCCCATGTCCAATTCGCCTCTGACCGGGCCTGTGAATACCGGTGCCTATCCCCATTTCACACCTGATCCAAAAGGCGAGACCACTCAGTTCACGCCGGAAGAAAAGAATGCGCTGCGATCAAGGCTTTCGGTCGCCAAGTCTGGACAAGCCGGCCCGTCCTCGGATCCCGCTGTCGCAGCCCGCAGGCAAGCCGACATGCAACTGCTGAAAAAACAGCAGGAAGCTGATCTGAAGGAGATTGAGGGCAAGTCGTCGTCCACGCCCCAGTGATCTCGTTTCACTTGCACGCTGGATCATGCGGAAATCGCGGATAAGTTGGCCTTCTTTTCCGGATGGCATTGCCGCTGTGCGTGGTTCGACAAGCTCACCATGAGGGACGTGGGTTGATTGCAGCGAGCCAGAAGCAGCAACGTTGATGCCTGTCTCGACGCCGCCGGTTGTCGTGCAGCCCACCCAACTCCCTCATGGTGAGCCTCATCCTGAGCTTGTCGAAGGGCGAACCACGCACAGCAGCATTGCCATCCGGCAAAATCCACGCCCTCAAAACCTGAGCTATAGACCAGATACCCGCAATGATTGCTCGACCCTCGTGTTGTTTCGGTGTATAGCGCACGCCCATAACGAACCCTTTTAACCGGACCCAACCCTATGGAAGAATTTCATAAAGTTCGCCGCCTGCCACCTTACGTTTTCGAACAGGTCAATCGCCTGAAGGCAAGCGCGCGAGCGGCGGGTGCGGACATTATCGATCTCGGCATGGGCAATCCGGATCTGCCGACACCACAGAGTATCGTCGACAAGCTGTGCGAAGCTGTCCAGGATCCGCGCACGCATCGTTATTCGTCGTCAAAGGGTATCCCGGGTTTGCGCCGCGCGCAGGCGGCCTATTACGACCGCCGGTTCGGCGTCAAGCTCAATCCCGACACGCAAGTCGTTGCGACGCTGGGCTCGAAGGAGGGCTTTGCCAATATGGCGCAGGCCATCACCGCTCCCGGCGATGTGGTGCTTTGCCCGGACCCGACTTATCCCATTCATGCTTTCGGCTTCATCATGTCGGGCGGTGTCGTCCGCTCGATCCCCGCACTGCCCGATGACCAATTCATTCCGGCACTGGAGCGCGGTGTCCGCCATTCCATTCCGAAGCCTTTGGCGCTGATTCTGAACTATCCGTCCAATCCGACCGCGCATGTTGCGTCGCTGGATTTCTACAAGGATGTGGTGGCATTTGCCCGCAAGAATGAGATCATCATTCTGTCGGATCTGGCCTATTCGGAAATCTATTTCGACGGTGTGCCACCTCCCTCCATCTTGCAGGTTCCCGGCGCGATCGACGTCGCGGTTGAATTCACCTCCATGTCCAAGACCTTCTCCATGCCCGGTTGGCGCATGGGATTTGCGGTCGGCAACGAGCGGCTGATTTCGGCGCTGACCCGCGTCAAATCCTATCTCGACTATGGCGCGTTCACGCCTATCCAGGTTGCAGCTGCCTCGGCATTGAATGGCGACGGCTCGGATATCGCGGAGGTGCGCAATGTTTACAGGCATCGCCGCGACGTGCTGGTGGAGAGCTTTGGCCGTGCCGGCTGGGATATACCCGCACCAGCTGCGACCATGTTCGCCTGGGCACCTATCCCGGAGAAGTTCCGCAGCCTCGGTTCGCTGGAGTTCTCCAAGCTCCTGATCGAACATGCCGATGTCGCCGTCGCGCCTGGCATCGGCTTCGGTGAGCACGGCGATGATTATATCCGCGTTGCGCTTGTCGAGAATGAGCATCGCATTCGTCAGGCCGCCCGCAATCTCAAGCGGTTTCTTTCAACCGCGGAAGAGAAATTGCATAACGTTATTTCGTTGAATGCGCATCGCTAAGAGCCCGTGTTGAAACTCTACTGCGGCGGCCATCTGACGCGATTTTCTGCGCTTCCGGTGCTCACGTACTTTATGTACGCTGCGCTCCGGTTCTCGAAAACCACGCCATCTGACTCGCCGCAGCGACTTTCAAAACGAGCTCCCAGCGGGTTGCTGGCACTGAAATTTTCGGCGCCTTTCGGCGCCGTCTCAATGAAAATTCAGGGAATTTGAATAATGAGTGAAGCGCTGCGCGTGGGAATCGCCGGACTGGGTACTGTTGGTGCCTCGGTTTTGAAAATATTGCGTGACAAGGGTGAAATGCTCACTCGTCAGTGCGGCAAGGAAATCATCGTCACTGCCGTATCGGCGCGCGATCCAAAGCGCGATCGCGGCGTCGATTTCTCGTCAGCGACCTGGTTCGATGATCCCGTTGCGCTGGCCAAGTCCAACAATATCGACGTTTTCATAGAACTGATCGGCGGCGACGAAGGACCAGCGCGCGCCTCGGTCGAAGCCGCGCTGCGGTCCGGTCGGCACGTCGTCACCGCCAACAAAGCCCTTCTCGCCAAGCACGGCGTTTCGCTTGCGAAGATTGCGGAAGACAAGGGTGTGCTCCTGAATTTCGAAGCGGCGGTTGCCGGCGGTATCCCGGTGATCAAGGCTTTGCGCGAATCCCTGACAGGCAATACGGTTTCACGCGTTTATGGCATCATGAACGGCACCTGCAATTATATCCTGACGAGGATGTGGGACGAGGGAATTTCCTTCGAGGATTGCCTCGCCGATGCGCAGCGCCTCGGCTATGCGGAGGCTGATCCGACCTTCGACATCGAAGGCAACGACACGGCGCACAAGCTTGCGATCCTGACCAGTCTCGCTTTCGGTACGCAAATTGCGGCCGACGATATCTATCTCGAAGGTATCAGCAATATTTCGCTGGCCGATATCAAGGCGGCCGACGAACTCGGCTATCGCATCAAGCTTTTGGGCGTAGCGCTCATGACCGAGAGCGGTATCGAACAGCGGGTGCATCCAACGATGGTGCCGGTCGAGATCGGTCATCGCGCAGGTGCACGGCGTCACCAATGCGGTCGCGATCGAGACCGATCTTCTGGGCGAATTGCTTCTATCCGGGCCTGGGGCGGGTGGTGCGGCAACGGCGTCCGCCGTCATCGGTGATCTCGCTGATATTGCGAAAAGCCGGCCGGGCTTCCAGCATGGGCCGGTGTTTGGAACGCCGGCCAAAGCGCTTGCGCCGTATAAACGCGCCAAGATGCGTGCGCATGAAGGTGGTTACTTTATCCGCCTGACCGTACACGACCGGGCCGGTGTGTTCGCCGCCATCGCCAAACGCATGGCCGACAATGACATTTCGCTTGAATCGATTGTTCAGCGGCAGAGCGCCACCGACCAGCCGGAAGCGACGAAAACAGTTATTCTCGTGACGCACGAGACGACCGAGGCTGCGGTGAAAAAGGCGCTCGAAGGTATAGTCAAGGATGGGCATGCGACCGACAAACCTCAGATGATCCGCATCGAGCGGGCGGGCTGAAGCTGGTAAAAACTTCAGCTACAGCGTTTAATCGATTAGCTTTTTCGGCAATGCCGTTTTCTTGTCGCGCAGGTCTTGCCGCTGCGTTTCGACTTTGACAAAAGGTTTGCATAGCAATGCTATGGAAGGCCGTATTCGTCCGGAGTATGGCAGGTCCACACCAACGCAGGGATTACTATGCTGAAAACCACCGACCAGAATGAAGCGGGTCTCGACCGCATCTTGACGCTCGAACTCGTGCGCGTAACCGAACGGGCGGCAGTTGCTGCAGCACGTCTGCGCGGACGTGGCGACGAGATGGCGGCGGATCAGGCGGCCGTTGATGCGATGCGCCAGGAACTCAATCGCCTGCCGATATCAGGCACAGTCGTAATCGGCGAGGGCGAGCGCGACGAAGCGCCGATGCTTTACATTGGCGAGGAAGTCGGTACGCGCAATGGACCGGAAGTCGATATCGCGCTCGATCCACTGGAAGGCACGACAATCTGCGCCAAGAACCTGCCCAACTCGCTCGCCGTTATTGCCATTGCCGAAAAGGGTAACCTTCTCTACGCACCCGACGTCTACATGGAAAAGATCGCCGTCGGACCCGGCTATCCCGCCGGTATCATCAATCTCGACGCGCCTGCTATCGAAAACATCATGGCTGTGGCCAAGGCCAAGGGCGTGCCGATCAATGAAATCACAGCATGCATCATGGATCGGCCGCGTCATGCGCGGCTGATCGAGGAAGTGCGTGCGACCGGTGCAGCCATCCGCCTGATCGGCGATGGCGACGTGGCTGGCGTCATCCACACGACCGATCCCGACGAAACCGGCATCGATATCTATATCGGCATCGGTGGTGCGCCGGAGGGGGTGCTCGCGGCTGCTGCCTTGCGTTGCATCGGTGGTCAGATGCAGGGGCGCCTGCAGCTGAATAGCGACGACAAGATCGCCCGTGCCGCCAAGATGGGCATCAGCGATCCCAAGAAGGTCTACACAATGGAAGAGATGGCCAAGGGTGACGTACTGTTTGCCGCAACGGGTGTTACCGATGGCAATATGTTGTCCGGCGTGAAATTTGCCCGAAACTACATTGAGACCCACACTGTAGTCATGCGTTCCCATTCGCAAACGGTGCGCGAAATCAAGGCGAAGCATCAGGATATGGCGAAGTTCCTGTAGAACCATCGTTCGATGGGCTCGGCTGCCGGTTCGAAAGAGCCGGCAGTTTTATTTTAAGGCTGTTTACTGACAAATATCTCTGTACCCTGTTGGAACGACAGGATTTTTGCTATTTTGCTCTTAGAGGAATTCATTCGGGCGGGACAACCATGAATATCCAGCACAGAATAGCCGGTTGCGCCTTGTTGATCGCCGTGGGTTCGACAGAGTTCTCGGCACTCCATGCGCAGGAAGCCGATCCTGACCTTATTCAAGGTTATCGTTCCGGGGATATTCTGATCAGTCTGCCCGACACATCCGGTCCATTCACCGTAATCAGCCGCACCAGCGATCCGCAGAATTTCAGTGCGACAATCGAATATGGCGGGCTGGATGCTCGTGCCATCGTATCGATCAATGGTGTAAGGGCCAGCAATGTGCCTGGCATCTATCCGGTCAGGGACGGACCGGACGATCCCGTGGTGCGCAGCCTTCTCGATCAGGCTTTTCAATACCATAGCACCCAGCCAGGTCAGATCGCGCAGCGGACGAACGTCAGCTACGGCAACCGGGCCATGGCCTGTGTCAGTTCCGACGATCCACAGAAAAAGGATGATTTTTTGGTCTGCGCTACGGGGGTTCTTGGCCGCTATCTGCTTATCCAACCCGTCATCAACTACAGGCTGAGTTCCAAGGAACTCGTCGACCGCCAGCTCACGGACTTTGCGTCGTCTGTCGCTTCCACCGTGAGTTCCCTCGCACTGCCACCCGGGAATTGAGTAAGCACCAGTAAAAGCCGTTGGATAGGCCTTTCGAAGCATTGCATTCATTGCCGCCGAGTGATTAACCGGAGCGATGGTTCCTGAACGGCTTTTCCTCGGCGTTGAACAATCGGCAACCGGTCTGAAATGGATCGACCGGCTGCAGCAACGCGAAGCCAATATCGCGCTGGCGATGGCGCAAAACCACGGTTTTCCGGACTTGGTGACGCGGGTTTTGGCAGGCCGGGGTGTCGGGCTGGACGAGGCGGTTGCCTTCATGGAGCCGACTATCAAGAGCCTCATGCCTGATCCGGCTTCGCTGACCGACATGAACAAGGCTGCCGAGCGCATCGCCAGAGCGATCGCGGCCCGCGAGAAGGTCGCTATTTTCGGCGATTATGACGTGGATGGCGCCTGTTCTTCAGCGATTATGTCGCGTTTTCTCACCCATTATGGCATTGCCAACCGGATTTACATCCCGGACCGGATTTTCGAAGGTTATGGCCCCAATGCTGCTGCCATGCAGGAACTGGCGGGACAGGCGTCACTGATCGTCACCGTGGATTGTGGCACCAACAGTGCGGCGGCGATCGCGGCGGCCAAGGATGCCGGTGCGGATGTGGTGGTGCTCGATCACCATCAGGTCGGCGGCGAACTGCCAGCCGCGGCCCATGCGGTTGTCAATCCCAATCGCGAGGATGAT
Source organism: Phyllobacterium zundukense (assembly GCF_025452195.1). Taxonomy (NCBI): domain Bacteria; kingdom Pseudomonadati; phylum Pseudomonadota; class Alphaproteobacteria; order Hyphomicrobiales; family Phyllobacteriaceae; genus Phyllobacterium; species Phyllobacterium zundukense. The sequence continues at coordinate 2,864,577 of NZ_CP104973.1, forward strand.
CTGTCCGGGCAGGGCCATCTTTGCGCCGCTGGCGTCGTGTTCCTGACGTTGGTGCAGACGTCGCGGGTGCTGCGCGAGCAGCACGTCAACCTGGGCGTTCTCGGCCCCGATCTTCTGTCGCTGCTCGACCTCGTGGCACTTGCCACCGTGTGCGATGTGGTACCGCTAAAAGACCTAAACCGCGCTTTCGTGGTCAAAGGTATGCTCGTTGCGCGGGCCCAGCAGAATGCCGGCCTCGCCGCGCTGGCACGGGTGTCGCGCATTGGCGAGCCGTTAAATGCCTTTCATTTCGCGTACTTAGTCGGTCCGCGCATAAATGCCGGCGGACGTATCGGCGATGCGGGGCTCGGTGCAAGGCTGCTGACCCTCGACGATCCCAATGAAGCGATGCGTATCGCCGAGGAACTCGACCGCCTGAACCAGGAACGCCAGGCCATGGAAACCATCATGCTGGAACAGGCAGAGGCCGAGGCGATGGTCGAGCTCTCCGCGGGGTCCGGACCGGCGGTTCTGGTCACCGCCAGCGATGATTGGCACCCCGGCATCGTCGGTCTGATCGCGGCGCGGCTGAAGGAACGGACGCGGCGACCGACCTTCGCGATCGCGTTCAACGCCAACGGTACAGGGAGCGGTTCGGGCCGTTCGATCAACGGTTTCGACCTCGGGAAACTGGTACGGAACGCCGTCGAACAGGGGCTTCTGGTCAAGGGCGGTGGTCATGCGATGGCGGCTGGAATCACCGTGGAACGCAGCAAAATGGCAGCTTTACGGGCGTTTTTCGAGGAAAGCGCCAGCGAGATGGTCGGTCACCTGCGTGGCAACGCGTCGCTTGCCATCGATGGCGCGCTGAGTGCTGCCGGGGCGACCGTGCCGCTCTACGAGACCATGGAAAGGGCGGGGCCCTTTGGCTCCGGACACCCCCAGCCAGTGCTGGTTTTGCCGCATCACAGGCTGGTAGATGCGAGGACGGTCGGCACGAGCCATGTCAAGGCGACACTGGAAGGGGCGGACGGCAAACGCATCAACGCGATAGCGTTTCGGGCGGTTGGAAGCGCGCTCGGAGACTTTCTTTTCAAGGAGTTAGGCCAGTCGCTGCATGTGGCGGGGAACCTTGCGCTCAATCACTGGAACGGCTCGACCACAACGCAATTTCGCATCCTCGACGCTGCAAAAGCCGTGTGAGATCCGAAAATTCTTGTGTGAGTTTCAAAATTTTTGCGTGAGAATCGAAGGTTCTTGAGAATCGGCGAAACTTATCCTCATTTTTCGCAGATTCCTGTTCCATTTTTTTGCGATCCATGTTCTAGTTTTGTTCTCAGCTGAGAACTTGTGACCATGCGCAAACCGACCCATGCCGAAAAGCTTTATCTGGATTTCGACAGCTTCTTTGCCAGCGCCGAGCAACAGCTCGATCCGGCGCTGCAAGGACGCCCGGTTGCAGTGGTGCCGCTGGACTCGCCTCATACGAGTGTCATCGCCGCCAGCCGCCAGGCGAAGCCGTTCGGCATCAAGACAGGGACGAGCGTTGCAGAGGCGAAGCAGAAATGTCCGGACATCGTCTTCATCGAGGCACGACCTGACATATACGTAAAGTTGCATAATCGCATCCTCGAGACGATCGAGCGCTGTGTGCCGATCGCCGCCGTCCGCTCGATCGACGAGGTCGCTTGCAACCTCTTGCAATCGGAGGCCCGTGACGCTTCGGGACTGGCGGCGCGGATCAAGCGCGCCTTGCATGACGAGATCGGCCCGATCCTCACCTGTTCGATCGGCATTTCCGTCAACGAGCTTCTGGCCAAGATCGCGGCGGAAATGGACAAGCCGGACGGCTTCGTGCTGCTCGACCATGCCGATCTGCCCGAGCGCCTGTTCGATCTGGAGTTGCGCGACCTGCCGGGCATCTCCAAAGGCATGACGGCGCGCCTCGGCGAGGCGGGCGTCGGCGACATCAGGGGGCTGTGGAACCTCGCGCCGAAGCACGCCCGCGCCATCTGGGGCAGCGTCGAAGGCGAGCGCTTCGTTGCGGCGCTGCATGGCTATGCGGTGGAGAAGCCGGAGACGATCAAGCGCATGTTCGGACACGGCCGCAACCTGCCGCCGGACTGGCGCGCGCCGGAAAAGGTGCTGCAATGCGCAAGGCTGCTCAGCTTGAGCGCCGCGCGCCGCCTGCGCCGCTCGCACTACCGCGCGGGAGCGATGAGCTATACGGTCGGCGTCAGGCGCGACAGCCGCGTGACGCTGGAAGGCCAGTTTCGCCCGGCGCGCGATGATCATACTTTCTTGAATTGTCTCAATGATTTGCACGCGAAAATGATTGCAGCGGGTGAGATGCGCCATATCAGCTCGGTCACGGTGGTGCTGCATGATCTGTCGGCCGAGGAGGAGGCGAGCCGCGACCTCTTTGACACCGGCGCAAGTGTAAAGCAGCGCGGCCAGTGGGAACGCGTGTCGGACGTGCTCGACAAGATACGCGGGCGGCATGGGTCGAAGGCGCTCAACCTTGGCCCGAACAACGGCCCGGGGAATTATATCGGCTCCAAGATCGCATTCGGGCGCATACCGGAAGCAGAGGATTTTTGAGGGGCGTGGTTGTTCTCCTTGCCATCCAAAGCGCTCTCCTCTCCGTTGCCCTAAAGCCCCTGCCTCTCCGTCATCTTGAAGCACTCGCTCTCCGTCATCCTCGGGCTTGACCCGAGGACCCACGGCTAAAGGAGCGCTGCGAGAGAACCTCGTGCAACGGATTCCAGATGACCTCATTCTCAAGGAGAATAAATATCGCTATCTATTCCACAGGATGCAGTCGAATTGGATGAAATGGCGGTGCCTCTCTGCCGTGGGTCCTCGGGTCAAGCCCGAGGATGACGGAGAGGAGAGTGCTCTACGATGACGGAGAGGCAGGTGCTACAGGATGACCGGGAGAGGGGCGATTGACCCACGCACAGCCGTTTTTGCGTGGTTCGCCCTTCGACAAGCTCAGGATAGATCTCACCATGAGGGAGGTCAGTGGATGGCAGATACACGGCAAAGCGGATGTCAAAGCGCGGCCACCATGCTAAAGCGGGTGCAGGTATCCGAATCCGCACAAGAGGAGACAGATATGGGTATCGTGAAACTGGCTGCCGCCCTTGTGGCCTTATCCATGCTTGCCGGCTGCAATGGTACAAGCACGCGCAACAGTTGGCAGACCCGTTTGGAGGACTATTTCATGAACCCGGCCCGGTCCTGTGCATCCGGCTACTATGATTGCACGCTTCGCAGCAGCAACAGTGCGCGCGACCAGAGCCGCGGCATCCGGCACTGACATCATACGCGATGCAGCGCGGGCTCAACCCGCCGGTGGCGGCAAGGCGGCAATCTGTTCTTGCAGCCGCAGGAACGGGCCGGGGCTCAGTTCCGCCGGCTGGGTGTAGGGGTTGGAGAAGGCATAGATGAGAAACAGGATAACGCCGGTATAGGCGCCGAAAAGCGAGATCAGGATGACATTGCGGCGCGTCGGCGGATAGGAATAATAGGCGACGGCGATGAAGATCACCCCGGAAATCGCGGCGAACCAGAATATGCCGCTGAGGGAATCGGCAACGGTGCTCTCGCGCTTGGTGCGGCTTTCCGAGACGAGATAGATTCGGTCGAGCATGTGGCCGCGCAGGCTTTGCTGGCGCGGATTGGCGGGCACGAGATCGAGTATCGCGCGGTAGGCTTCATCCCATTGTGTCCAGGCTTCCGGCGAAAGCCGGTTATTCTTGCCAAGTCCCGGCCATTCCCTGTCGATGACGACGCGGATATATTCGGAAAGCTCCTTCTGGATATTCACCTTCTCGGTGTCGCCATAGCGCCCGGCGTCGAAATAGATGTCGGCGATGGCATTGGCCTCGGTGGCGGTCTGAAGTCTGAGTTGCTGGTAGCTGAACATTTCCTGCGCAAAAACCAGTGCCAGGATCAGCCCATGCAGGGCGGAGACACGGAAGACGACCGAACTTGCCAGGTCCCTTTCATGGTTCTCGTGCTCATTGCCACTCATCCACCGCATGAGGAAATAGCAGGCGAGGGTCAGCGCAATCGTTCCGCCGACGAATATGGACCCTATAAAAATCCCCAACACCCTGCATGTCTCCCGCCAGACGGTTTGGTTCAGTCTCTGATCGCGCGCATCGAAAGGGCGCAAACGCAACGAACCGATACAACCGATGGTATTCCCCAGGGAGCAATGTACGGAGTTTTGGCGGAAAGGCTACCGGGGACTCATCTGAGCGTGTAGCGCCTGATCAACCCTTCGAGCCTATGCCTGCCGCTTCGAGGATGAGTGGTGCCACGGCCTCCGGTTGCGAGATCATGGAAACGTGGCTGGATTCAAGCTCGATCGTCTTCGCGCCCATGCGTTTTGCCATGAAGCGTTCGAGATCGGGATTGATCGTGCGATCGTTCTTGGAGACTGCATAAAAGCTCGGCTTCGATCGCCATGCGGCTTGTGTGGTCTTGCCGGCCAGTAAAGCCTTGTCGAAAGGCGCCTGTACCGCAAAGAGAACTTTTGCCTGCTTCTCCGGCACGTCGCCCGCGAAGTCGTGGAGGAACGCCTGCTCGCTCAGCCGGCCCTCATCGCCATCGAAAACGATGCCGGCGGTGGCCGGGGGTGTCGGATAAGTCTTGGCCAGAGCGGTATAGTCTTCGCCGGCATCCGGAGCGCGGGCGGCGATATAGACCAGCGCGGAGACGTTCGGATGCACCCCGACGTCCGTGACGATCATTCCGGAAAAAGAATGCCCGACAAGAACGGTCGGCCCGTCCTGGCGGTCGAGCACCCGCTGGGCCGCGGCAACGGCCTCCGGAAGCGTCGTCAACGGATTTTGCACCGAGGTCACGTTCAACCCCGCCTCCTGAAGGCGGCCTATGACGTCAACCCAGCAGGAACCGTCAGCGAAGAGCCCATGGACGAGTACGACGTTCTTTGCCTTGACGATGTCTTTGGCGAGAACCCGTTTTGGAAGAACGCCAAAAGCGGCACTTGATGCAAGTGCCGCGGTAAACACACGGCGGGTAATAAGCTTCATAACGATTTCCTTTCCTGGATTCGCGGCTACGGGAAATTTTTTAGTATGGCTGCGTTCGGTGGAAGGGCTATAGCAGCGATGTTCCGTTGGCGAACATGGCACGTTTACAGGCGCGCACGTTGTGCCAACCGCGTTCGCCGCCCGGTTGCAGATTTGTCATGCTTCTCGCGTATTCATGGTAGCGCAGCGACAAGTGTTTGTTGCTGCACAGCAACAAAAGAAGAAACAATTAATCACACTATTCTGTGATCTCAACCAAAGGTTGCGGATGCGTTCGAATCGCGTGTAGTGCTTTTGGACTATTTTGGGGCAGATCACGCGGGGCGACCATGAACGGCAGTGCTTTTGGAATTCTCTTGACCAGCAGGGAAAAATTGCTGGCGGGAGCCTGCTCGGTCGCTTTGGCGATAGGTTGCTTGGCTTCGTCAACGGCTTCGGCTGCCACCTATCTTGTCGCCAACGATGCGCAGCTGCGGGCAGCGATCACCGCCGCAAATGGAGACGGCGATCCAAATGCTCTAATCCGCATGACGGCTGCGTTCAGTGTCGGCGCGACAGCGCTGCCAACGCCAACCAAGCCCATGACCATCGACACACAGGGGTTTGCGAGCGCGCCATTATCTTTCAGTGGACTTGGCAGCCAGGTGACCCTCGTAGGTGCTTTCCAGGGAGCAGCGGGTGCCCCTGGACAACGCGGTCTGGCCCTCGCGAACCAGGCATTCGTCATTAACAGTGGCTCCATCACCGGCGGCGACGGTGGCGGCAGCAGTACCAGCGGTGCCGGCGCTACCCTTCTCAATGCATCAACGCTGGTCAATAACGGTACCATTCGCGGCGGCGGCTCGGGTGGCGGGAGTGCGGGAGGATACGGCATACAGCTCAGCAGCGGTTCGACGCTGATTAACAACGGCCTCGTGCAGGCGGGGGACGGCCAAGGCGTTATTGGCGGCGTTGGTGTCTTCATGATCGCCAGTCCTCTGCAAGCCGCGAGTACCTTGGTCAACACGGGTACTATCCGGGGCGGCAACGATGTTACTGGGGTCAATGCAGGCACCGTGGGCATACAAGCGCAAGGAAAACGCCACACGATCGTCAATTCGGGCATTATTGAAGGCGGGGATCGGGCCGCCGGCGTTCAATCGACAAACGGCGGGTTGCAACTGACGAACAGCGGAACGATCCGCGCTGGCGCTGGCGGAACGACGGCGATCTCAGTGAGCGGCGCAGCGACGACTGACTTGACACTGGAGCTACAGGCCGGTTCGGCGATCGAAGGCAATGTCATTGCCAATGCCACTTCAACCACTGACACGCTACGCCTTGGTGGCACGGCCAACGACACCTTCGACGTTTCGGCAATCGGGCTGCAATACCAGAACTTCGACACCTACGAAAAGACCGGCACCAGCACCTGGGCGCTGACCGGTACGGGCACGGCCACCACGAACTGGAATATCCAGGACGGCACCCTGCAGCTCGGCAATGGCGGCACCAGCGGCAGTGTCATTGGCGATATCACCACTGCCAGTGCCGGGACGCTCGCCTTCAACCGCTCAAACACGTTCACCTTCGATAATCTTGTTCTCGGCACCGGCACGATAAGCCAGATCGGCACCGGCACGACGATCATGACCGCGGACAATTCCGCCTTCGCAGGCAGCACCACGATCGAGGCGGGCACGCTGTCGGTGAACGGCATCCTTGGCGGGACGGTGAATGTGCAGACGGGCGGGCGGCTGCAAGGCACTGGCGATGTCGGCACAACGACGAGCGACGGAACGATTGCGCCCGGCAACTCGATCGGCACATTGACGGTCAACGGCAACTACACCGGCAATGGTGGCACGTTGGTCATCGAGACCGAGCTTGGCGACGATGCCTCGCCCACAGACCGTCTCGTCGTCACCGGCGACACCGCAGGCACGACCAATGTGCGGGTGACCAATGTTGGTGGCACCGGCGCGGAGACGGTCGAAGGCATCAAGGTCGTTGACGTGGGCGGCGCTTCGAACGGTGCCTTTTCGCTGCTGGGCGACTATGTGATCGCTGGCCAGCAGGCTGTGGTGGCGGGTGCCTATGGCTATACCCTGAACAAGAACGGGGTGAGCACCCCTGGCGATGGCGACTGGTATCTGCGATCCGAGCTGACGCCGACCACGCAACCGCCAGCGACCGGCCCGCTCTATCAGCCGGGTGCGCCGCTTTACGAGACCTACGCCCAGAGCCTGCAGGTGCTCAATGGCGTCGGCTCGATGCAGCAGCGTATCGGCAACCGCTATTGGGCCGGCGCAGGCAGCGCGATGATTGCGGAAGGCGACGGGCCGGGAACGCCCGAGGCTGCGCCTTTGCCTTCCGAAGGCGGCACGGCCACCATTGATGCGGGAGCCATATGGGCACGCATCGATGGCGCGCATTCGCGGGTTGATCCTGACCGCTCGACCACGCAGGCAGAATATGATTACAACATTTGGAGGTTGCAGTCGGGCCTTGATGGCAAGCTCTACGAAAACCAGTCCGGTACGCTGATGGGCGGCGTGACATTCCAATACGGGGAGATTTCAACCGACGTCTCGTCCATATTCGGCAAGGGCTCCATCGACACTGACGGCTACGGTTTTGGCGGCACGCTGACCTGGCTTGCCCAGAACGGCTTCTATGTCGACGGGCAGGCACAACTCAACTGGTACGACAGCGATATTACCTCCGACACGCTGGGCCAGAGCCTGACCAATGGCAATGACGGTTTCGGCTACGCGTTGAGCCTTGAAACCGGCAAGCGGATCATCATCAGCGAGAGCTGGTCAATCACGCCGCAAGCACAGCTGGCCTATTCCAATGTCGATTTCGATGATTTTACCGATCCATTCGGCGCGGACGTTTCGCTGGACAAAAGCGATAGTCTGAAGGGACGCCTTGGCGTCTCCGCCGATTACCAGAATGCCTGGCAGGACGCTTCGGGCAGGATGGCACGCAGCAATATCTACGGGCTCGCCAACCTCTATCACGAATTCCTCGATGGTTCGGAGGTTGACCTCGTCGGCGTCAATTTCGCCAATGAGAGCGATCGTACCTGGGGCGGGATCGGCGCTGGCGGGTCATACAGCTGGGCCGATGATAAATACGCGCTCTATGGCGAGGTTTCGCTGAATACCAGCCTGAGCAACTTTGCCGACAGTTACAGCGTCAATGGAACGACGGGCTTCAAGGTGAAGTTCTGATCCCCGTATCGTCCGAGCGGTTATGGCTGACCTTCGATTTGCCGTCGATCCCATCATAGCCACCGCAACTTAACTGTTACGTACTTGCCGTTTCCTCCGGACGCGGGTTCAAATTGTTTCAAGCATTTTTCCGGGCGTCCCGATTGTCATGCCTTGCAGTGTCGCAGCTGAACCGGCGAGGATGAGCGCCACAAGAAGCGGCCACGGCTAACGTGGTAGCAGTCTGTGCCTCGGTTCGAGGATGTGCTTGCCGTTGTTTCCAACCCAGCTTTCACGAAGGACCTGCATCATGTCGGACAAGTCTAAAGAAGGTCTCGATCGCCGCGACTTCATGATCGCATCCATTGCCACAGTCGGTGTGTCGGCTGCCCTTGCTGTCAACGCTGGCGCCGCGAACGCCCAAGACGCAGCGGCAACTTCTCCCGCGTCAGGAACGGTCTATACCGGTGATGTGGTGCAGGGGAAAAAGGTCGTCAGTACGCTCGACGTCAACGACCTTGGGCCCGGCAAGAAGCATTTCCTGTATTTTCAGGGTGTGCAGATGCCGACCGGTCAGCAGCGGTATGCGTCCGTGATTGTCGCCAGGGGCGCAAAGCCGGGCAAGCGCGTCGTTCTGGTCAGCGGCGTACATGGCGACGAGATGAGTTCAGTGCATACGGTCCAGACCGTGTTGAACCAACTCGACCCGGGAGAGATGTCCGGTACGGTGATGGCGGTCACGGACGTGTCGGGCCCGGCCATCGAAGCCATGCAGCGGCGATGGCCCGATTCTGGGCAGGGGCCCCGATCTCGTCGACATGAACCGGGTGTGGCCCGGAAACGAGAACGGTGTCACCCCGACCAGCCGGCACGCCGGGCTGCTGTTCAACCGGCTTCTCCGGCCCAACGCCGACGTCGCGATCGACTTCCACACCGGGACAACCGGTTTCGAGGTCTCCGCATTCAATATTGCCAGCATGGATGTGCCCGAGATCAAGGCAATCGTCGATCTTTATCCCGTCGGGCAGATTTTCGACAATCATACCTATCCCGGCGTCCTGCATAACGCGTTCATCGACGCGGGCATCCCGTCGTTTTGCCCGGAGGTCGGCGCGGCGCGTGTCCTCGACCTCGAAATGATCGCCTTGTTCGTGGAAGGCACGATGAACGTTCTCAAACATCTCGGCATCCTTGCCGGGCCTATGGGACGCACCGGCAAGGACGCGGATGTCTTTGTCGGCAACAGCGCATTCCCGATTCTCGCAACGGAGGGCGGGTTCGTCGAGCATCTCGTCAAGCTCAACGAAAAGGTCGAAGCCGGACAGAAGGTCGCCATCCAGCGCAACAGCTTCGGCGAGGTCGTGGCGGAATACACCAGCGGCGTGGCCGGAGAGGTGGCGGGCTTGCGCAGCGATGTATCGTCCGAGCCCGGCAATCCCCTGGCATTCATCCTGTACCAGAAGGCGCCGCCGGAGGCTGTCGAGTCTTATCCCGAGTAGTTCACCGATCAAAAGGGGGAATGCAGATGACAAGACTTATCAAGACGCTTGCGGCAGTCACGCTTTGGTTCTTTGTTATCGCCGTTGGCGGTGCGCCGGCTGTTACGGCGGCAAATGCGCAGGCAGCCGACGACACATCGATAAAGCCGTTCACTATCAGCGTGCCCGAGGAGGAACTCACCCGGCTTAAACGCCGGATCCAGGAGACGCGCTGGCCTGACGCGGAGACGGTGACCGATCAATCCCAGGGCATACAGCTCGCGAAGCTCAAGCCGCTGGTCGAATATTGGGGCAGCGACTACGACTGGCGCAAGGTGGAGGCGAGGGTGAATGCCCTGCCGCAATTCGTTACCAATATAGATGGGATCGATATCTACTTCATCCACGTCCGCTCGAAGCATCCAAACGCCTTGCCTGTGATCATCACGCATGGCTGGCCGGGATCGGTGTTCGAGCAGCTCAAGATCATCGATCCCCTGACGAATCCGACCGCCCATGGCGGAAAGCCGGAGGATGCGTTCGATGTGATCATTCCGTCGATGCCCGGCTATGGCTTTTCCGGCAAGCCGACGGATACGGGTTGGGGGCCCGATCGCACCGCCAAGGTCTGGGCAGAACTGATGAAGCGCCTCGGCTACACGCGCTATGTCGCCCAGGGCGGCGACTGGGGCTCGCCAGTCTCGAGCGCGATGGCGCGCCAGGCTCCGGAAGGCCTGCTCGGCATCCACATCAACTTGCCGGCGATCGTTCCGCCCGAGATCGCGGCAGTGCTTGCCGTCGGCGGGCCTGCGCCTGAGGGATTGACCGAGAAGGAACGCGAGACATTCGACGTGCTCGCTGCGGCCGGCAAAATGGGGAACCGGTCCTATGCGACGATGATGGGCACGCGGCCGCAGACGATCGGCTACGCCATAACCGACTCGCCAGCCGGCCTGGCGGCATGGATGCTCGGGCATCCGGGCTTTTCCAGATGGACATACAGCAACGACGATCCCGAAAAATCCGTCGACGAAGTGCTGGACGACGTCACACTGTACTGGCTGACGAACAGCGCAACCTCCTCGGGCCGGCTCTACTGGGAATATGGCGGTGGACGCAGTCCCGCACTATCGGCGGTCGAGATGACGTCCGAGATATCGCTGCCGGTGGCGATCACGGTATTTCCTTTCGAAAACTATCGCGCCCCCGAGACCTGGGCGCGGCGCGCCTATCGCAACCTGATCTACTTCCACGAGGTCGACAAGGGCGGGCACTTCGCCGCGTGGGAACAACCGGCGCTTTTCAGCGCCGAGCTGCGGGCCGCGTTCAAATCGCAGCGTCAGTAGCAGACAATCAGGACTTGGCCCCGCCAGCCCGGACCAAGCCGGCCATGGCGCGCGCTTCCGTCGTGTGCTGATCGGCTTCGAGCCCGTCCGCGACGCCGGTGCGGTCGTTTTCGGGACGATTCTGGCTGACCTTCCACTTGCCTTCAATCTCGGCGATTTCGATCTCGATGCCGACAATGCCTTTCAGCTGCGAGTCGATATAGGTTTCCGGGGCGTCATTAACCGCCCATGGCGCGGCGCGGGGCGCTTCGTTGCGGGCGGTAAGCTGCGAGACATGGGTCCGCAGCCAGTTGCGATCCTCGATGATTTTCGCCGTGCCGCGCACCTGCACGATGGCATAGTTCCATGTGGGCACGACCTTCCCAGTCTCCTGCTTGGTCGCATACCAGGATGGCGTCACATAGGTCTGTGGCCCCTGAAAGACTATGAGCACGCGGCCGTCACTCGCGAGCTGGCGCCATTGCGGATTGGCGCGGGCCACATGGGCGAAGAGCGTGCCCTTGGGCGAGGCCCCTGCATCGAGCAGGAAGGGAATGGCATTGGCGTTCGGGCCGTCTTCACCGCTGTTGATCAACAGACCGAGCGGATGCGCCCTGATGAGCGCGTGCTGGATTTCGAGCCTTTCCTCGCGGAAATGCGGCGGCTGATACATGGTATGCTCCTTGGCATTTTGGCGCCGGAGTGTGCATCAGGACCGGGCTTTGCACAAGGCGGCGAGGCGCCGCGGTTTACGTGGCGGCGGCCTGCCTGCCATAGGCGAGGATGAAGGCGATGAGCGCGCCGATACTGGCGAAGGTGCGGACATGGTTCCACGGCAACCACTCGGCAAGATAGCGGGTCCACAGGGCGGCGCCTTCCGGGCTCGTTGGCGAGACGGCGGCGAGCGCATCATTGAGCGGGACGTTGAACACCATGGTGACGACGATGACACCGGCAAGATAGAGCAGGCTGCCGACAAGCAGCCAAGCGGAGCCCGGCTCGACCCAGCGCAGGATGCTGGCGATGCCGAGGCCAAGGCAAAGCACCGCCGTACCGAAGAAGGCGAGGCCGAACGTGGCGTTGAGGATCGTCACATTGATCGAATTCATGGCGGCGATGCCCTGTTCTGGCGGCAGTTTTGCCAGCGCCGTCATGATGAAGCTGGAGAAGGCGAAGAACAGGCCGGCCATCAGGCCGCTGCCGAGCGCGGCAAGAAGGGTCAGAAGCGGGATGAGGGCGATCATTGCGCGCCCTCCCAGATGCCGGTCGCAGCGGCTTCGCTGGCGTAGGCGGTGAAATCGCGCGGCGCGCAGTCGAGCGCTTCGCGGACGCCGTCGGTCAAATATTCGTTGCGCCCGTCGAGCACCACGGTGAAGAGCTCATTGACGAGAGCGGCGATATCGGCCGGCACCTGATGTTGTTGGAGACCTTGCATGAATTCCTCCGGACTGATGGTTGCGTAAGTTACAGGGCGCCCGGCGGCCTTGGCAATCTCGGCGGTGGCTTCGGCGAAGGTCAGTGCGCGCGGGCCGGTGACCTCATAAAGCTGGCCGATATGGCGATCATCGGTGAGCGCGGCGGTGACGATATCGGCGATGTCATCGGCATGGATGAAGGGTTCGCGCACCGTGCTGGCCGGCAGCGCCATCTCGCCGGCGAGAATCTGGCCGAGCAGCATGCTTTCGCTGAAATTCTGCATGAACCAGCTGGCACGGACAATGGTCCAATCGGCGCCGGAGGCCCGCAAGACTTGCTCGGCGCGCTGGGCTTCCGGTTCGCCGCGGCCGGAGAGGAGGACGAGACGCTTGACGCCTTTGGCGATGGCGAGACGGGCGAGGTCGCCTACGGCTTCGGCAGCGCCGGGGGCGGCGAGATCGGGATAATAGGTGATGTAGCAGGCCGAGATGCATTCAAGCGCGGGTGCCCAGGTTTCGCGGTTTTCCCAATCGAAGGCAGGGTTAGCACTGCGCGAGCCGATGCGCACGGGGACGCCTTGCGCGGTCAGGCGCTCGGCGACGCGGCGGCCGGTCTTGCCGGTGCCGCCGATGATCAGAACCGGGAATTTCGAGGTGCGGAAGGTGGTCATTTTCATCTCCATATGTCTCGCCGCAGCGACTTTCTAAACGGGCTCTTAAACATGAGTAAGTCTCATATTTGCAAATGTGATAAATCCTCATATTATAGGAGTCAAGCAAAATGTGAGGAATGCTCATGAATGAGATTGGACCCATCGAGAGCGTGCGGCGCGAGCCGACGCAAAAACGCAGCCGCGAGCGGGTGGAGCGGATATTGAGCTGCGCCTCGACGGTAATCAAGAAGAGCGGCAGCGATGCCATGCGCATGAGCGACGTGGCGGAGATGGCGGGGATTTCGATCGGTTCGCTCTATCAGTATTTTCCCGACAAGGGCGCGGTCATCCGCACGCTGGCGGAGCGCTACAATGTGCTTGGCCAGCAATGTATTGCGGAAGGCCTGCAGGATGTGCAGGGCAGGGAAGGTTTGCGGCGGGCGTTCGGCGAACTGATCGATGTCTATTACGCGATGTTCCTCGCCGAGCCGGTGATGCGCGACATCTGGTCGGGGACGCAGGCTGACAAGGCGCTGCGCGATATCAGTCTTGCCGACAGCCGTATCAATGGCGCGGTGCTCGCGGCGGCGCGAGCGCGCGTCGATCCCAAGGCGGACCGCGATGAACTGGAGGCATCGAGCTTTCTGATCATGCAGCTCGGCGAGGCGACGATGCGCCTCGCGATCTCGGTTGAGCGCGGCGAGGGCGATGCGCTGGTCGAGCATTTCAAACGTATGGTGCTGCGCGAGATGATGGAGGGGTGAGGTGATGATCGAAGCCACTATCGACACCTGCGCCGAGATTTTCCTCAACGGTGAGGCGCTGATCGAGACCATTCCGGACACCTATCTCGCGCCAAGCAAAACGCAGGGACGAGGGCTGCACACGTACCGGGCATGGGCGAAGGATGAGGTGCTTTGCGTGCTCGACGGGCAGGTGGTGGAAGCAAACCGTTATCCCGTGCTACTGACCGAAATGGAGTGGAACGCCCTGCCGGGTGAGATGCTGCTGGTGCGTCCACTACGTACAAGCTACGGTTTCATCAATCACAGCTTTGATCCGAACTTGGAGATCGGGCTTGACTATCGGACGATCAGTGCTCTTCGGGCGATAACGGCGGGCGAAGAATTGAAGCTCAATTACGCCGCGCAGCCTGTGCCGAAAGGCTATCTTGAGCGCGATGATACCGATTTCCTGAGGGATTGAGGATCGACACCCACCGCCGCAATGGTATCGCTCGCTGACCTGCTGTAGGATACGGCGGGAGCCGTTGTGCTCCTTGTTTTTACGCAATTCCGGACGGAAAATCGCCGGAATTGTTCTAAGGGGCCCGGGGGCATGGAGCGCCGTCTTGCAGCCGTTCTGATCGCTGATGTCGTCGGTTACAGCCATTTGAGCCAGATCGACGAGGAGGGAACGCGCGCCCGTTTTCAGGATGACCTCAGCGAAGTCTTCGAGCCGAAGATCGCCGAGTATAGTGGGCGGCTGGTCAAGACCATGGGTGACGGCCTGCTGGTCGAGTTCCAGAGTGTGGTTGCCGCCTTGCGTTGTGCGGTCGAGGTGCAGCGCGAAAAGGCCGAGCGCAATGCTGCCGCTCCACGGGAAAATCGCCTGGTTTTTCGCATTGGTGTCAATCTCGGGGACATCATGGTCGAGGGCGAGGATATTCACGGCGACGGCGTCAATATTGCCGACCGGATACAGACGCTCGCGGAACCAGGCGGCATTGCGATTTCCGGAACGACCTACGATCAGGTGAAATCGAAGCTCCCGGTTGGCTATGTGTCGCTCGGTGAGCAGAGGGTTAAAAATATTGCCGAGCCGATTCGGATATATCGCGTCGTGCTCGATCCTGCCGGAGCGGGCAAGACAGTCGGCACGAAAAAAAGCCTGTGGCGATGGCGCGTGCCTGCCGTTGCGGTGCTTGTCCTGGCGCTGCTCGGTGCGGGATTGCTGTGGTGGAAACCTGCAGCGTTGTTCCAGCCTGCGTCACTTGTCGAGCGATTTGCCTATCCGCTGCCGGACAAGCCTTCGGTGGCGGTGCTGCCCTTTATCAATGTGAGCGGCGACACGGGTCATGACCACCTTGCGGCGGGGCTGACAGACGATCTCATCACCGAACTCTCAAAGGTCTCGGGCCTGTTCGTGATCGCACGGCATTCGGTTTTCGCCATCCAGGATACGGCCGGAAAGATCCAGGATGTGGCCGCAGAACTCGGCGTTCACTACGTTCTTGAGGGAACCTTGCAGCGTGCAGATTCCCGGCTGCGGATCAACGTCAAGCTGATCGACGCGCTTACCGGTCTTTCTTTGTGGGCCGAGCGATATGACCGCCAATATGCCGACCTTTTCGCGGTTCAGGACGACGTCATTGGCAAGATCATTTCTGCGCTTGAAGTCAAGCTGAGCGAAGGCGAGCGTGACCAACTGGCGCGAATACCGACAGAAAACCTCGAGGCCTATGACTACTATCTCCGAGCGGAACAGGAAGGTTTTTATTACAGTGACGTCGAGACTTACCGGCGAACATTGTCATATTACCAGAAGGCGCTCGATCTCGATCCAAGCTTTGCCAATGCCCATGCGGGGATCGCCCGCGTGGCTGTGGATGTCTGGCGCAACGATTACAACTATCTCTGGTCGGCAGCAGTGGCGCGAAAGATAGCCTACGATGCAGCCGGTCAGGCCCTGAAGCTGGATCCAAACAACGCTCGTGCGCATACGGTGCTCGCGCTTCTGCAACTGGTCGACGGGCGCGAGACAGAGGCAAGGGATTCCGCCAACAGGGCGGCGGCGGCACAGCCAAACGACGCGGAGATCGTCGGCAATCTGGCCCTTATCCTGGCACAAACCGGCAGCCGCGCGGAGGCGGTGACCGAGATGGAAAAGGCGTTGCGGCTCGATCCCACGCCGCCGCCAAGCCTTCAGTTACTTGCTGGCATTGTTTTTTATACGGCGCGCGACAGCGAACGGGCGGTTCCCCTGATGGAGACCGCGCGCGATGCTCTTCCCAAAGCGGAGCCAGCGCGCGAGTATCTCGCTGCTGCCTATGTGGATCGCGGCGACCAGACGCTTGCATCCCGGGAAACGGGAAAATTGCTGGAACTGTTTCCAGACACCAATCTGACCTATTACGGTTATCTCTATGATTATTGGCGGGAAGACGATCTGCGCCATCATCTGGACGGGCTACGCGCTGCCGGGGTGCCTGAATGGCCGTTCGGCTTTGAGGCCAACCCAGCCGACCGGATCGAAGAGGCGGAATTGAGCGCGATGGTCAATAACAAGACCTGGACGGGCAAGCACAAGAACGGCACCGAGTTCATCCAGTATTTCGATACGGCCGGAAACACCGCATACCGCAGCGCCAACACGAATATAACCGGCTTCATCGAAGTTCGCGGCAATCGCCTATGCGAGCGGTTCGGCGGCTATTTCCTGGATCGGATGGTATGCGGCTATGTTTACCGCAATACGGCGCCGGAGCAGCGCGACGCGAAATATGTCCATGTCACGCCGCGCGCCTTGATGTATTTTTCCATTGCCCCGTGACGTATCTTTCAGTTGGCGGGGCCCTTCTGCCAATCCGTCTGCAACTTCTCGGCAACGAGCGTGTTCTCGACGTCGGACCAGTGCTTGCGCGAGTCGGTGAGCTTGGTCGGGTTCTTTTCAAACCCATCCGCGGCTCCCGGATCATAGCTTATGTACAGTTTGCCTTCGATGATCCGCCAGGCTTTTGGGTCCACGTTGGTCGTGACCGTCCCGAACGAAACGCCGTCTGCGCAATAGCCGCCATATTGCGGCGCGTACTTGGCTGGATCTGCGATGAAGAGATCGCGATTTTCTGCGCTGGCGAAATGCCACGTCGCGCCGAGCCATCGATGTGAGTATTTGTCGGATCCCTGGACGGCCTGGTTCTGCGTGAAATAGGCGACCGGGTCGTAGCCCTTGATCGCCACGTCGCCGAAATAGCCGGTGTTGACGAATTCTTCGGCCCCGGCAGGTGGCGTGAACGAGAGCAGCATTGCGGCCGCAGCCATAGATGCAGCAATTTGAAACTTGCGTTTCAAGCGGTGTTCCAGCATTTCAGTTTCTCCCTTGGTTCCGGTACGGCGTTACCGGCGACCAGCCGTCATTTGCGCTTGGTGCACTCGGTAAAAAGCCATTGGCCAACCAGATCGGCCTTCTGGCATTCAGCCCCCGCTTTCATCAGCAGGGCAGCCGCATCCCAATGTTCCCGCCATCCAGCCTGGGTGAGTGGCGTATAACCGTTGCGTTCTTTTGGTTCGACTTCAGCCTTGTTGGTCAATAGAAATGCGACCACATCGGCATGGCCCTCTTCGGCAGCAGCATGCAGAGGTGTCATATGATAGAAGTTCTTCTCGTCATTGACTGCTGCGCCCTTCTCAACCAGCAACTTTACCGTATCGAGATTTCCGCCATAGGCAGCAGCGTGCAAAGCCGTCAGGCCGCCTTTGTTGCGAATTTCGATGTTCGAGCCGCGTTCGAGCAGAAGTGCCACCACGTCCGGCTTTCCGGCCAGCGAGGCGATGAGGAGAACCGGCTCGCCGGCGTCATCCGGTTGCGCGATGTCAGCGCCCTGATCCAGCAATTGTTTAACGGTGGCGACATCGCCATTTTTGGCAGCCTCATGCAGCGGCCCCGCCAGCGCGGACGAGACCCCCAACATTCCCCCGATAAATGCAACGCAAAAAAGGTTCACCGAACGTCCCCCGTTTCAGCATCTTGAGCGGCGCGGGAACGTATCACATCGAGGCCTGAACCGGAATTAACCCCTAGGGATTAGAGTCCGTCTTGAACGTCTACTGCGGTGGTCATCTGACGCGGTTTTCTGCGCTTCCGGTGCTCACGTACCAAAATGTACGCTGCGCTCCGGTTCTCGAGAACCACGCCATATGCCTCGCCGCAGCGACTTTCCAGGCGGACTCTCGGCCTAGCATTCAGCTTGCATGCGCGCTGATGATGGCATCGGCTTCTTTCCCATAAAGCTCTTCGAAATGATCGAAGTTCTTCGCAAATGTGCCGATGCCCTGTGTAGCGGAGCGCAGCGAGCGCGCCAGTTCGTCGAGCGCACTGCCGGGAATGAGCGCGCGGAAGACATCCCATCCCTTGGCGGATTCATCGCGGTCGAAGCCCAGAACCTGGCCCTTGAAGGAGGAGACGATGGGTACGAGGCTGCCGGAATAGATGGAGGGGATGTGGATCTCCACACGGAAGATCGGCTGCATCAGTACGGCGGATGCCTGGGCGAGCGCGTCCCGGACCCCCATTTTCCCCGCAGCCCGGAATGCGAATTCGGAACTGTCCACGGAATGGTGCTGGCCGTCGGTCAATATCACGCCGACATCGATGACCCGAAGACCCAGCGGGCCTTTCTCCATCGCTTCGCGCGCTCCGGCCTCGACCGCGGGAATGAAATTGCGCGGAACAGCACCACCCTTGACGGTTTCGCCGAAGCTGAAGCCTTCGCCGCGTTCATTCGGGTGGATGCTCAGTTTCACATCGGCAAATTGTCCGGCACCGCCGGTCTGCTTGCGATGGCGGTAGTGAACATCCGATGTCTTGGAGATCGTCTCGCGGTAGACCGGGCTTGGCTGGCGGTCGGTTACGTTGACGTGAAAGACCTCCGCCAGGGTCTTGCACAGATCGCGCAAATGTACCGGTCCCTGGACGCAGACCAGTTGAGCGCCGGTCCCTTCCTCCTGCATGACCTTGAGGCCGTGATCGGTCTCTGCGAGCTTTGCCAGCGTTTCGGAGAGCTTGGTTTCGTCCCGTTCGCTATCGGGTACCAGTATGCGTTCCAGCATGGGGGTAGGCGGCTCTGTCCATGCCGGTGATGGGACAGCTGCATCAGCCGTCAGCAGCGACGGAACAGGCAAATGGTCGGATTTGACCGTGGCGAAAACGTCGCCGGGGAGTATCGCCGCTGGAACGGGTTTGCCGGTTCCGGGATCCTGCACGGGTCCCAGACGGGAGCCGGCAAGCACGGACCCCTGCTTGAGGCCGTCGCCGAGAGCACGGACAAGCACCGACTTGCCGACGTTCTGGCGGTGATAGCCGTGGAAGCTCACGCCGACCAACGCCGTCTCCTTGATGCTGACGGCCGCTGCCAGCCGTGCGCGAAGAGCATCGCATTGCGGCGCTTCGTGACGCAGTGCCTTCATCAGGCGCATGATGCCATTGCTATGGCTTGCGGCGCCGACGAGAACGGGGATGACACGGTTTTCCCGCAGAACGCGCGAAGAGATGGCATAAATGGCATCGCTGGCCGGTTCGCGGTCCTCGATGAGTTCCTCGAGCAGCCAGTCGTCGAATTCGGAGAGAGATTCGAGAAGTTCCGCCCGCGCTTCGTGTTCGCGCTCCACGACATCGGTGGGAATTTCGACCAGCGCGGATGTCTGGCCCTCGCGGTAACGCCAGGCACGCTCCGAAATAAGGTCGCAGCTGCCGACGATCTTGTCGCCTTCGCGGATCGGGATCTGCCGCAGGAGCAAGGTGTGGCTGGCAAAGTCCTGAAGCGAAGCTATGACGTCTCGGAGCCGTCCCCTTGGTTCATCCATCCGGTTCACGAACACGATACACGGTGTTCCCGAAGCTTCGATCACCCGCAGATAGGGAGCCGCAAGAACAGCTTCCTCGGGGTTCGGCGACACACACAAGATGCACGCATCACTGGCCAAAAGTGCGTGCTGGGCGTGGGCCAGGGCCTCACCTGAGCCGGGCGCATCCAGTGCACACCACGCTTCGTTTCCGAACTCGAATTCCGTCAGGCCCAATCCGTATGGAGAGATGGATTTTTTCGATGTACCTTCCAGTGCGGCCAGTTTTTCCACGAGCGTGGATTTCCCGGCCTGCGAGGGGCCGAGTACCGTAAAGCAGCGCATGGCGTTCCTCCCTGCCACGAACAACAATCTCCAATGCTAGGATGCCCTAGACCGCCCTAAAGCGCTAGAGCGGAAGGCATTATGAGAGTTCGATTGTTTTCGCACCGACGTGGATCGAACGCCCGGCGCCCCAACCGAACAGGGCCGCTCCAAGCCCCAGAAGCACGAACAGCACAGCTGTGGCGGAGAAACTCCCGGTGAGGCTGTGAATGAGCCCGACCAGAAGCGGACCCGTTGCGGCAAGCATATAGCCGATGCATTGCGCCATGCCGGAAAGATGCGATGCCACATGTGCATTAGGTGATCGCAAAACGATGATGGTCATGGCAATGGCAATCAGCCCACCTTGACCAAGGCCCTGGACGACAGCCCACACCCAGACCATTGACAAGGGTGCGAACAGAAAACCGAGCAGACCGATGACCGCAAGCGCAACGAGCGCCACATTGAGCAGCCGCTGGTCCCTGCAGCGCACTGCGATCGATGGAACGAGGAGGCAAGCACAAACCTGCGCCATAACCGACACGGATACGACGACGCCCGCCGTAACGCCGTCGAGCCCGCGCTCGCGCAGGATCGGCGATAGCCAGCCGAAGACGCAGTAAGCCAAAGCCGATTGCAGCCCCATGAACAGGGTGACCTGCCAGGCAAGGCGATCGCGCCAGAGACCTTCGACCCTGAACCCGGCATGTTTCGTGCGGACTTTCCTGAAGAAGGCATGCGGGAACCAGATCACCGCAACGAGTATCGCCGGCAACGCCCATGCACCTAGCGCCAGCGACCACGAGCCGCCGAGCACGCGCTGCAACGGCAGGGTGAAACCGGCTGCGCTGGCTGCTCCTGCACAGAGCGCCATCGTGTAAAGGCCGGTCATCATGCCGGTTCTCGAGGCGAAGTCGCGTTTCACAAGGCCCGGAAGCAGAACATTGCCGACGGCGATACAGGAGCCGGCAAGGGCGGTCCCAAAGAATAGCAATGGCAGCGAGCCGAAGCCGCGCAACGCGGTACCCAACGCCAGAAGCAACAGCACGGCCAACAGTGTGCGTTCGGAGCCGATGCGCTGTGCCAGCCTTGGCGCGAGCGGGGCGAAGACGCCAAGGCAGACGACGGGCAGGGTTGTCAGAACGCCGGCGCCGAAAGAGGACAGCCCCGTCTGTTCGATGATCTCCGGCAAAAGCGCAGACGCGCTGGAAAAGACCGGACGGAGATTGAAGGCGATGAGGACGAGGCTCAACCCCGTGACGATCTGCGCGGCGCGGCTTGCAAAAACCGGAGGCCTGGGCTGTGGAACGCTGTCGGCTTCGGCATCGATCAATTGTTCGCTGGCGATATCCTGTGGTCCGGAGCTGGGGGATATATGCTGGTTCATGATGCGAGAAGCCGATCGAGTTCAAGAAGAATGGGAGCCATGAAGGCCCGGGTAGTGAGAGTTGCTTTCTCCGGATCGCCCGAGGCGATGGCATCGATGATGGCGGAATGAGCAGCCATGTCGGGTTCGGGGAGTTCGCCGGTCACCGTGGCCTTGATGATTTCCTGGGTCGAAGCCGAGAAGAATTCGTAGACCTCGATGAGTGCGCTGTTTCCGGAAGCCGCAACAACCGCCTTGTGAAATGCAAGGTCCTGTTCGACATAGCGATCATGATCGGCGGGGTTGTACTCGCCGCGATCGCTAAGCATTTGCCGAAGTTCGGCGACGACCTCCGGTGTATGGCGTGTTGCTGCAAGACGCGCGCCCTCCACTTCGAGCGCACAACGCGTCTCGACCTGATCGCGAAGCCCGGTGCGCCGGATTCGGAGCAGACTGTCCTCCGCGTCGATCACCGAACGCACATAGGTCCCCGAGCCCTGTCTGGTTTCAAGGATGCCCTGAGAAACGAGGACGCGAACGGCTTCCCGCACGGTGCCGCGACTGACGCCCAGCATGTCGGCAAGCGTCGCCTCATTCGGGATGCGCTCTCCGATCTGCCAGCGGCTGGCGGTGATTTCAGCACGAATATTTTGAATCGCAGTATCTGCAAGATTGGTACGCATGGCGGGCTGCATGAGGACAACTCCTAAAGTCATCTGATGACTTAATGAATACTTTCGTCGTCGCCATGTCAATCCGATCGCATCAGAATGGAGAAACACTTGCCTCATGCAACAGATTGCACTAGCCAATAAGGACAGATATTTAGCCAGGAATTACACACCAGCATGACTCTCGTTGATACGCGTACGCCGGAACCCAAGCGTTTTGTTTCAGGTGCCACAGGCGATTGGGAGATCGTCGTCGGCATGGAAGTCCATGCGCAGGTCACCTCCAATTCGAAATTGTTTTCCGGTGCATCGACGATTTTCGGCGCCGAGCCTAACGAGAATGTGTCGCTCGTCGATGCCGCGATGCCGGGAATGCTGCCGGTGATCAATGAATGGTGCGTGCGCCAGGCAATCCGTACAGGGCTTGGCCTCAAGGCGCAGATCAACCTGAAGTCGGTTTTCGACCGCAAGAACTATTTCTATCCAGATCTGCCGCAGGGCTACCAGATATCCCAGTTCAAGCAGCCTATCGTCGGCGAGGGCAAGATGATCATCTCGGTCGGTCCGGATAAAAAGGGCGAGTTCGAGGACATCGAAATCGGCATCGAGCGTCTGCATCTTGAGCAGGACGCCGGCAAATCGCTGCATGACCAGAATCCGACGATGTCCTATGTGGATCTGAACCGGTCCGGCGTGGCGCTGATGGAGATCGTCTCGAAGCCGGACATGCGTTCCTCCGATGAAGCGAAGGCATACCTCACCAAGCTGCGCACGATCGTACGTTATCTCGGTACCTGTGACGGCAATATGGACGAGGGCTCGATGCGCGCCGACGTCAACGTCTCGGTGCGTAAGCCCGGCGGTGAATTCGGCACACGCTGCGAAATCAAAAACGTAAACTCGATCCGCTTCGTCGGCCAAGCCATTGAGTATGAGGCGCGGCGCCAGATCGCCATCCTTGAAGATGGCGGCTCCATCGATCAGGAAACGCGGCTGTTCGATCCGGTAAAAGGCGAGACACGTTCGATGCGCTCCAAGGAAGAGGCGCATGACTATCGCTATTTTCCTGATCCGGATCTCCTGCCACTGGAAATCGAGCAGGCCTTTGTCACCGCTCTCGCGGATGATCTGCCGGAACTGCCGGACGACAAGAAGGCGCGCCTCGTCTCGGAGCTGGCGCTCTCGGTCTATGATGCATCGATCCTCGTCACGGAGAAGGCGATTGCCGATTATTACGAGGCTGTCGCCAAGGGCCGCGATGGCAAGCTTTCCGCCAACTGGGTGATCAATGATCTGCTCGGCGCCCTGAATAAGGCAGGCAAGGGCATAGAGGAATCGCCTGTGTCGCCGGAACAGCTCGGCGCCGTAATCGATTTGATCAGGGAAGGCACGATTTCAGGCAAGATCGCCAAGGATCTTTTCGAGATCATCTGGAATGAAGGTGGCGATCCCCGCGAGTTGGTCGAAAGCCGGGGCATGAAGCAGGTCACGGATACCGCCGCGATCGAAAAGGCCATCGATGATGTCATCGCCGCCAACCCCGACAAGGTCGAGCAGGCCAAGGCAAAGCCAAGCCTAGCCGGCTGGTTCGTCGGACAGGTGATGAAATCGACGGGCGGCAAGGCCAATCCTCAGGTTCTCAGCGACATGGTCAAGGCAAAACTCGGGATCACCGAATAGATGTGGGTTCGCAGCGCAACGAAGGAAGATCTGGACGCGGTGCGTGACATGCTCGCCCTGACCTGGCACGCGACCTATGACGATGTTTACGGCGTCGAAAAAGTGAAGGCGATCACCGATCGATATCATTCGCTCGATGCGTTGAAGAAGCAATTGGCAAAACCCTATTCGGAATTCATCATTGCCGATGATGGCGCCGATATCATGGGAATGGCCTACGCGTCGCAGAAGGATCACAAGCTCTCGATCCTCAACCAGCTCTATGTGCATCCGGAACATCAGAAGAAGGGTGTGGGTTCGTTGCTGCTGGCGGAAATGGAGAGTGCCTTTCCCGGTGTCTACGCGCTGCAGCTCGAAGTTATCGAAGCGAATCAAAGGGCTCTGAGCTTTTATGAAAGCAGGGGATCCGAGCGTACGAACAACCGGATCGAAAACTGGGGTGAGCCGAATTCGGGTATTTCCGTGGTTGTGCTGGAGAAATCCCTGACTGGATTTGAGCTCGCACCGTGACGGCAGAAATTGATGTGACGTTCCGGCAGGCAACGATCGATGACCTGCGAGCACTGATTGCGCTGTTTGCAGATGATCCGATCGGTGGTCACGGCGATACAACCGATTCCTCGGCGGTGCCGCTGTATGCAGGTGCCTTTGCCGCAATCGAAGCCAGTCCAAACGATCTACTTTTTGTGGGTGTTGTCAGCGATGAGGTGGTCGCAACAGCGCAGGTAACCTTCATCACTTCACTCACGGGCCGGGGGACGAAGCGCATGGTTATCGAGGCGGTGCAGACGCGAGCCGACATGCGTGGCAAGGGAATTGGTGCGAAGTTGATCCAGCATTGCCTAGATGTTGCGCGCGAGCGCGACATTGCGCTGGTGCAGCTGACATCGAATGCCAAGCGGCAGGATGCCCACCGTTTTTACGAGCGCCTTGGTTTCGAGAAGAGCCATGCCGGATTCAAAATGCGGTTGGCTGTAGCGTCAACTTGACCCTTGCTATCGGGCAATGATACGGCCATACCAAACAGTCTCAAGCGTTATGGACAAAGCAGGATTGCTATGAAGACCTTCATGACCCAGTTTTTCACGTGGTGGAATGGACCGACACTCGGTACCCGCTTCTTCACATGGCGCAAAGGCACGAAAGTTGGCGAAGATCAGTTCGGCAACGTCTATTACGAGGGCACCTTCGATTCGGAAGGGCGCAAGCGGCGCTGGGTAATCTACAACGGTTATGCGGAAGCTTCAGCTATCCCTGCCGGCTGGCATGGCTGGATACACCACAGGGTTGACACTGCACCTTCGCAAGAAAATTATAAGCCGTATCCTTGGGAAAAGAATCACCAGGCAAATCTCACCGGTTCCGCCGCTGCCTATCGACCGCAGGGCTCGATTGCGCATGGCGACAACCGGCCGACCGTGACCGGCGATTACGATGCCTGGACACCGGGCGCCTAGTCGGGTCTTCTTCTGCCACATTTGCTCTTTATCGACAGGCTGGAATCGAAATCCTCTCGTGCGCGCACTGAAACCGGAAATGACATGATCAGTCGGAAAATTCGCTCTTTTGCCGTCGGGCTGATCGCTGCTGGTCTATGCGGTGCTGTCTCAGGCGCATCGGCCCAATCGACCGAGAAAATTTCAAATCCGATCGCTGTCTTTTCCGGCCTCGACAAGATCACCGGACGAATCACCACTTTCGACGTCTACATCAACGAAACGGTACAGTTCGGCGCCCTGCAATTGACGCCGCATGTCTGCTACACGCGTCCCGACACGGAGACGCCGAAGACAGATACGTTCGTCGAAGTCGACGAGATAACGCTGGACCGCAAAATCCGCAAGATCTTTTCCGGCTGGATGTTTGCCGACAGCCCCGGCCTCAATGCGGTCGAGCACCCGGTGTACGATGTGTGGTTAAAGGCTTGCAAACAGAAGTCGGATGTTCCGGCTCCGGATGCCGCCCAGACGGGCGGAACCCAGAACTAGTTCAGCAAAGCTAATAGCCTACATTGGCTTCGAGCAGTTGATCATCCAGGGTGTACCGTAGCGATCGACGAACATCGCAAAGCGTTGAGCCCAAGATGTTTCTCCTATCGGCATCATGATGCTGGTCGCGCCTTCAGAGAGTTCGGCAAACACACGGTCTGCTTCATCTGGCGTATCCGTGTTGATGCTCACGGTCATGCCCTGTGCCTTCTGAAAATAAGGCGGCGGTGCATCCGATCCCATCAGCATCGTATCCCCGACTTTCATGCTGACATGCATGATATTCTTGGCCAGTTCCGGCGCCGACGTGTTGCCTTCGGGCATCTCGTCATAGCGGACCATGAACTCGATCTTTCCGCCCAGCACTTTCTCGTAAAATTTGAACGCTTCCTCACATTGACCGTCGAAGTTCAAATAAGCATTGAGTCTCACGATAGCTCTCCTTGTGGTTTTCAAGTTGTTCCGTTCCAAGGACGAACGGAAATCCAGCTCCCCGACATTCTTCTCGAAAATGTTTGAACATTGGTCGGGTTCCGACCATACAACGGATCTGCGACGGTTTTTAGAACTCGGCCGGCTGTGCCAAAGCATTTTCCAGCATCTTCTGGTATTGGCGCCGGGGAACTTCAACCGCGCCGAAGGTTTCCAGATGATTGGTGGTGAATTGGGTGTCGAGCAGCGTGAAATTTTTTTCGATCAGATGACCAACCAGATGGACGAGGCAGACTTTCGAAGCATCCCGCTCGCGTGAGAACATGCTTTCACCGAAAAATGCCGATCCCAGCGCGATCCCGTAAAGGCCGCCAACAAGGTTTCCATCGCGCCAGGCTTCGACCGTGTGGCAATAGCCGAGATCGAACAGTCTGCCATAGGCTTCGCGTATCGGGCGATTGATCCATGTGCGGGCGCGTTCACCGCTGCCACTGGCACAGCCGGCAATAACACCCGCGAAATCCGTATCGTAGCGAATGTCGAAACGGCCTTGGCGCACCTTCTTGCGCAGGCTGCGCGAGACATGGAAATTCTCAAAGGGGAGGACGCCGCGCTTTTCCGGACGTACCCAGAAGATTTCGGGATTGTCCGCCTCTTCGGCCATGGGAAAAACCCCGGTTGCATAGGCGCGCAGCAACAATTCGGGGTCTATTCTGAATGCTTCTTGCGGGTTCTTACCCGTCATGCCTTATTCTTCTGCAGCGTCTGCTGCGTCACCAGCCAGATAATGTTCCAGCCAATGGATATCATAATCGCCATTGGCAATGTCAGGATTATTGATCAGATCCTGAAACAGCGGCAGCGTGGTCTTGATACCGTCGACAACGAACTCATCGAGCGCCCGGCGCAAGCGCATCATGCATTCGACGCGGTTGCGGCCGTGGACGATGAGCTTGCCGATAAGGCTGTCATAATAGGGCGGGATCTTGTAGCCCGTATAGACGCCTGAATCGACGCGAATGCCAAGGCCCCCCGGCGTATGCCAATGGGTGATCGTACCCGGTGAGGGCGTAAATGTCCGCGGATCTTCCGCATTGATGCGACATTCGATGGCATGGCCGGAGAAGCGAATATCCTCCTGTGTCACCGATAGTCCGCCGCCGGAGGCAACGCGAATCTGCTCGTGCACAAGATCGATGCCGGTTATCGCCTCGGTTACGGGATGTTCGACCTGAAGACGGGTGTTCATTTCGATGAAATAGAACTCGCCATTCTCGTAAAGGAACTCGATGGTGCCGGCACCGCGATAACCCATGTCGGCCATGGCATTGGCGCAGATCATGCCGATGCGCTCGCGCTCATCCGAATTGAGGGCAGGCGAGTTGGCTTCTTCCCAGACCTTCTGGTGCCGGCGCTGCAACGAACAATCGCGTTCACCGAGATGGACGGCCTTGCCAAAGCCATCGCCCATGACCTGAACTTCGATGTGGCGCGGCTGCTGGAGATATTTTTCGATATAGACGGCATCGTCGCCAAAGGCAGCACCGGCCTCGGTGCGAGCGGTTGACAGTGCAACCGAAAGCTCGTCTTCGTTCATCGCGACCTTCATGCCGCGACCGCCGCCGCCTGCCGAAGCCTTGATGATGACCGGGTAACCGATTTCGGCACAGATGCGCGCCGCTTCCTTATCGTCGGTGACGCCGCCATCTGAACCCGGAACGACGGGAATGCCGAGCCGTTTTGCGGTGCGCTTGGCTTCGATCTTGTCGCCCATGATGCGGATATGCGCGGCAGTCGGGCCGATGAATGTAATATTGTGCGCTTCGAGGATCTCGGCGAACTTGGCGTTCTCAGACAGGAAACCGTAACCTGGATGGATCGCATCGGCGCCGGTGATTTCGCAGGCCGCAACGATCTGATGGATATTCAGATAGCTGTCGCGGGAAGGGGGCGGTCCAATGCAAACGCTTTCGTCGGCAAGTCGCACATGCATGGCGTCGGCGTCGGCGGTCGAGTGAACCGCGACCGTCTGGATGCCGAGCTCCTTGCAGGCGCGCAGGACGCGCAGGGCAATCTCGCCGCGATTGGCTATGAGTATTTTTTGAAACATCATGCTCTCGCTACTCGATCACAACCAAGAACTCACCATATTCGACGGGTTGGCTGTCTGTGACGAGGATGGCGGTAACGGTACCAGAACGTGGAGACGGAATCTGGTTCATCGTCTTCATGGCTTCGATGATCAGAAGCGTCTGACCTTCCTTGACCTGTGATCCAACCTCGATAAAGGCGCGGGCACCAGGCGCGGGGGAAAGATACACGGTTCCAACCATCGGCGAAGGAATAGCATTCTTCGAGGGATCGGCGACAGCAGACGCGACCGGAACAACCGCTGCCACAGGGGCGGGAGCGGCACCTGCCGGGGCCTGGGCATAGACCGGGGCTGCGGCCTGCATCGTTATCTGCCGCGATACGCGAATGCGAAGGTCTCCCTGCTCGATCTCGATATCCGTGAGGTCGGTCTCGTTCAGGATTTCCGCGAGATCGCGGATCATGACCTTGTCGATCCCGGTGGTTCTGTTAGCCATGCTTTTTCAAGCCCCTTATACCTGTTTGGCGGTCCGCTACTCAGACGCTGCCAGCTTGACGAGTGCGCGCAGGCCCATCACGTAGCCATCGACCCCGAAGCCACATATCACCCCTTTAGCCAAAGGGGAAACGTAGGAGTGATGGCGAAATGACTCGCGCGCGTGAATATTGGAGAGATGAACCTCCACCAGCGTGACGGCGGCAGCGCGGATGGCATCATGCAATGCGATAGATGTATGCGTGTAGGCGGCAGGATTGATCAGCACCAATGCCTTTTGCTCGCCTGCCTCCTGAATCCAGGTGACCAGATCACCCTCATGATTGGACTGGCGAAAGACAATGTCGACGCCTAGGCTATCACCTTCGGCACGGCACAGAGCTTCGATATCGCTCAATGTCGCAGCGCCATATATTCCCGGCTCGCGCTTACCAAGCATATTCAGGTTCGGGCCGTTAAGGATAAAGATTTGCTGTTTCATGATTTACCGGATGGTTTCGCGAAATCGTGGTCCCATATAGACGGCTTATCGGCAAGCGAAAAGCCTGCAAAGCACCCTTATTGCTTGTCCACAAAGGGTTTTGCCAAGCAAAAGTAAATATTCAGGCTATTTGTTGCGAATATGGCTGATCTTTTCGGCGAGGACATCCGCACCAAGCGCGCCGGGCACGACTTCATTACCCACGACATAGGACGGGGTGCCGGTAATGCTCAGGCTATTTGCCAGTTCGAAGTTTTCGTTGAAAGCCTTGGTGACTTCGGGAGATAGCATTTTCTCGCGGATTTGGGCTTCGTTTGCGCCCAGTTTGATCGCAATAGCCATCGCCGACGCTTCGGTTGCGCGTCCTTCGCCACCGAGGAGATCACGGTGGAACTCCAGATATTTGTCTGGCATGAGCGCTTTGAACGCCTTGGCGACGATATGCGCGCGTGTTGAGTCCGCACCAAGGATCGGGAACTCTTTCATCACGAAACGAAGGTTCGGATCGCTTTTCAGCAGGGCGTCCATGTCCGGCAATGCTTTTTTGCAATAGCCGCAATTATAGTCGAAGAATTCAACGATCGTGACATCGCCTTTCGGATTGCCGAAGACCGCATCCATCGGCGATTGAAATATCTTGTCCCTGTTTTCGCTGATAACTTCTGTTGAAGCTTCCTTTTGCGCGGCTTCCTGCTTGGCAGTGAGAGCGGTCTGGACCTCGATCATGACCTCGGGATTATTGATCAGATAATTGCGCACAATCCCTTCAATTTCTGCTCTGTCGGTCGTGGACGCTGCGGTTGAAGACATCTCCGGCACAGCACTGGCGACAACGACATCAGACCGGCCAGCCTGATAGCCAAGGGCGAGGGCGGCAACGCCAACGAGGCCGGCGGCGGCACCGATCAGGGCGACTTTTGTCATGATGAACTGTCCTTTTTTCAAATTCTGTTGGAACGCGTGTTGCCGCGTCTCACTTGCGCTTTGCATTGATGATGTCTTGGGCCTGTATCCACTCGGGCGTGCCGTTTTTCAAGCCACGCTGCGCACGAATGGCAAAGATTTGTGCGTCCTGGATCTTGCCTGAATAATATTTCTGTTCCGCGCTGGCGAGATCGGACCTGACCATGTCGCCCGTCTGAGCATAGGCTTGGGCCAAATAGCCATAACCTGACGGATATTCACGATCGCTGGCAATTCCAGCCTTGATTTCCTTTATGGACGCCTTGAGATTATCCGGCGTGCCCGACAGCATGAGAGCCCGCCCATAACTCATGCGGATCAAACTGGATTTGCGCGGATCGAGCGCGTTTGCCTTCTGAAAGGCCTTTGCCGCGTCGCTCGCCTTGTTCTGCTTCAACAGGATCTCGCCTCTGATCTCCTGGAAATAGGGGTTCTTCGGTTGTTCCTTGATCAACACGTCGATCTTTGAAAGCGCGGACTGGGAGGAGCCGTTAAGATAGGTTGCAATGGCATCGCCGTAGCGCGCACCGATATTGCGCGGATCCTTGCGGAAGGTCTGCAATACACTTGCACCGCCGCCAGTATAGGCGGCAATCTTGCCGCGCATCATGTCATGACGTTGCTGCAGCGCCGGATTATCCAGCTTGTCATAATAAGGACTGGCGTGAGCGAGAACTTCAAGGTTTGCGATACGTTCCCGTGGCATCGGGTGGCTGATCCGGTATGGGTCGACGCTGGTTCCCGTCAATGCGAGCGCATTGGAGAAGCGCTCGAACGTGGTGAGCATGCCTTTGGCCGATTGTCCCGTGCTTGCGAGATAGGTGATGGCTGAACGGTCCGCGGCCATTTCTTCGGAGCGTTGATAGTTGAGCAGGTTGCGCATGGCGGCTTCGGGACCGCTCATCGCAATACCCATACCTGCTTTCGATAGGCCGCTCGCTCCGCCTGCGGCGCCACCGACGACAGCGCCGATACCAAGCAGGCTTGTAACAACGGCCAGAGTCTTCGCAGCGGCCAGTTGTTCACGCAGCTTGAATTCGTGACCACCGGCAAGGTGACCCGTTTCATGTGCGAGAACGCCGATGATTTCATTGGGCGTCTGCGCCTGGAGCAGGGCACCTGTATTGATAAAGATGCGCCTGCCGTCGACGAAGGCATTGAAGCTGTTGTTGTTGACCAGAACTATCCTGATCGCGTTTCTGGAGAGGCCTGCGGTTTTGATGATCGGGCTCGCATAGTCTGTGACCAGCGCCTCGATTTCGGCATCGCGTACGATCGGTACGGATGATGACTGGGCAGTGGCAGACACGGTTTGCGCTACGCACAGTGCACCGGCGGCCCCTGCAACAATCGCACCACGCACAAAATTAGCTATTGGTTGAAATAAACCAGTCATTTGAAATGCTACCATACCTATTCGTACCGAAATCGATGTTTGAAAGAAAGTAAGCTTATTGGAAGCTCCGTGAATTGTGAAAAGCCAGTTAGCAACAAAATTGTGCGTGGTTCGCCCTTCGACAAGCTCAGGATAGAGCTCACCATGAGGGAGGTGGATTATTTACATAAGTAATTACCAACATGGCAGCACTTGGCTCCCCGCAACCCACCTACCTCCCTCATGGTGAGCTTGTCGAACCACGCACAGCAGTATTGCCAACTATAGGACGACAAAGAAAAACCGGCGATACACCGGTTTTTCCAAATCACTTTTTAAAGTTCAGCGCTTTTCAAAAGAAGCCTTTCTTCTGCCACCAGCCCTTTTTGGCCGGTTCAACTTCGGACTTCTTCTCTTTGCCGGTTGAGGTGACGACAGGCGTGCTGGACTCAACCACTTTGGGCGCTGGTGCCGGTGTAGATTCTACCGCGGGCTCAACCTTTGCCTCTACCGGTTCAACAGTGGCCGCTGGCTCCGAGGCCTCGGTTACAACGGGCGCATCGGCTTTTTTCGCCGATTTACGCGGGGCGCGTTTGGGCTTTACAGGGGCTTCGGGTTCCGCTTCGGCTAGAACTTCTGCGACGGCGATCTCGGCGGCTTCGATTGCCGCCTTGGAGCGCGATCTGCGTTTTACCGGCTTCTTTGCAAGGATATCGTCGATTGCCACAGGTTCTTCAGCAGAAAGCACCTCAGCCGTCGCTGGCACTGAAGCAGCTTCAGCTGCATCGGCGATCGCCTCGATCGTCTTCGGCTTGGAGAAATCGGGCAATGGGATCGACACGAACACAGGCTCGGCATCCGGCACGGCTCTGGCAGTTACGCGATTTTCTGCATCGTCGCCGTCATCGAAGCGCTTGTTCTTCCGCCCGCCGCGGCGTCCCCGCCGGCGCTTCTTGCGCCGTTCGTTTTCCTCTTCGCGCGCCTTGGTTGCCGCTGCGTCTTCGCCTTCGACCGCTGGCTGGTCGGCGTCATCGTCATCGCTAATGACCTGCTGGCCATGCTCGACACCTGCCGATTCCTGGCGATCGCGACCACCGCGCCGCCGCCGCTTGCGCTTGCGTTTGCGCGATGCGTCGTCATTGTCAGCGCTCCGTGCGGTCTCGCTGGTCTGCACCTCGGCGCCGTCATCATCCGCATCTTCGATGACCGGATCGCTTTCGTCGAAATCATCGGCGATGCCGAGAGTTGGTGTCTCGGTCAACGGAACGATCGGGCCAAGGGCTATCGAGCCCTTGTCGATGGCGAAGTGCTGGGCGCCAACGCTGTCGTCGGCTTCAATGCTGATGGTCAGGCCAAAACGTGCTTCGAGATCGGCGAGGTTCTGGCGCTTGTGATTGAGAACATAGAGCGCAGTCGCGACAGTCGTGCGAACAATGATGTTATTCTGCGAATGACGGAGCAGATATTCCTCGATCGAGCGCATGACGTGCAGCGCGACAGAGGAGGCGGAGCGTACGTGTCCTGTGCCACCGCAAACTGCGCAAACCTGGGTCGTTGATTCCAGAACGCTGGCGCGGATGCGCTGACGCGACATTTCAAGCAGGCCGAAATGGGAAATGCGGCCGACCTGGATGCGGGCCCGATCATCTTTCAGACAATCCTTCATCCGCTTTTCCACCGCCCGGTTGTTGCGGTTTTCTTCCATGTCGATGAAGTCGATGACAATCAGGCCGGCAAGATCGCGCAGACGCAACTGACGCGCGATTTCATCTGCCGCTTCAAGATTTGTCTGCAAAGCAGTGTCTTCAATGGAATGTTCGCGCGTCGAGCGTCCGGAGTTGACGTCTATTGCAACCAGCGCTTCGGTCTGGTTGATTATGATATAGCCGCCGGACTTCAAGGTCACTTGCGGCTGCAGCATGCGATCGAGTTGTGCCTCGATGCCATTGCGCGCGAAGATCGGAGTCAGTTCGCGGTAGGGCTGAACGACTTTCGCGTGGCTCGGCATGAGCATGCGCATAAAGTCCTTGGCCTCGCGATAGCCTTCTTCACCGGCAACTGCAATTTCCGTGATGTCCTTGTTGTAAAGGTCGCGGATCGAACGCTTGATCAGGCTGCCTTCCTCATAAACGAGAGTCGGTGCAGACGATGCAAGTGTAAGGCTGCGAACATTCTCCCACAGCCGCATCAGATATTCGTAGTCGCGCTTGACTTCCGGCTTGGTGCGCATGGCGCCGGCGGTGCGCAGGATCACGCCCATGCCTTTCGGCACTTCGAGATCCTTGACGATGTCCTTCAGGCGCTTGCGATCCTGGATGCTGGTGATCTTGCGCGAAATACCGCCGCCACGTGCGGTGTTTGGCATCAAGACTGAATACCGACCGGCGAGCGAGAGATAGGTCGTGAGGGCTGCACCCTTGTTGCCGCGTTCTTCCTTGACCACCTGAACGAGCAGGATCTGACGGCGCTTGATGACGTCCTGAATATTGTACTGACGGCGCTGGAACCGCTGATGCGTCGGAACTTCTTCCATCGCATCTTCAGCACCGACCGATTCGACTTCATCGAGTTCGTCGTGGACCTCGTCTTTGTCCTCGTTCGAGCGACTACGCGATCTCCTCGAATTACCTTCGCCGGCATCATCAGATACCGGCCTTTCATCATCGCTTTCTGTTGCTTCGTCCGCAGCGCCGGTATTGACGGCTTCCGAAATCACATCCGCTTCAATGGCAGCTGCCATAGTCTGGCTACCACCTTCCGGTGTCGAGTCGTCGTCGCTTGATTCGTGCGAAGCGGCCTGTGTGGAGGCTTCGCCCTCGTCATCGGAAGTGGCGACGTCTTCGTCGGAAGCGTCGAGCTTGGATGCGTCGTCTTCCTGCCGTGGACCACGGCGGCCGCGACGGCGACTACGCGTACCGCGATCATTGCGATCGCGGCTACGCTGTTCGCTGGCGTTCTCCTCGTGATCTTCGTCCTGGCTTGCGGCTTCCGCCTCGGCATCGATCAGGGCCTGCCGATCGGCGACCGGGATCTGATAGTAATCAGGATGAATTTCGCTGAAAGCGAGAAAGCCATGGCGATTACCGCCATACTCGACGAATGCAGCCTGAAGGGAAGGTTCTACACGCGTCACCCGCGCCAGATAGATATTGCCTTTGATTTGTTTTTTATGTTCAGATTCAAAGTCAAATTCTTCAATTCGATTGCCGCGAACCACGACAACCCGTGTTTCCTCCTGGTGGGAGGCGTCTATTAGCATTTTGTCCGACATTATACTTCTTCTCCCCGGCCGAAACGCTGCCAACGCGAGACAGCCAGGAAACCTGCAAGGTTTCTGGCGCCGCGTCTTCACATTTGCCGGATATATTAAGGTTCGCAGAAACAGACAGACACGGCGACACGCGGAGTTGCCCTCGGGCAGCCGCGGCTTGCAAGCCGGTTATATTCACGTCTGTAACAAACATTCCTGTTCCTGACGAAACGACCTCTACGAATGGCACGCTTCTCAGCTGTGCCGACACTGTTAATACCCCCGAAAGGGCTGGCTCGATGCGCCTTGGCTGCGCGATCTGCCGTTCACAAAAAGCGTTGCCGACAATCCCTGTCGGCTCGCGCTAAATTCTTTTTTGGTTACCCCGGCGAATTCGCCGATGCCGCTCCATGTCCCTGTCTTCATTGTCAGCCGGTTATTTACCGTGACATCAAAGAGCCCGATTCTGGACGGCAGAAAAGTAACCCACCTTTGCTTTTAGGAGGTGCGCCGCGTTATGACAAGGGGGTCTTCATAATCGTGTCATCGGCACATAACATACCATGACCCCATAAGATAATATTAACCATGCTTCCCTACCTATTGCTTAGACATAGTGTGTTGTCGGCAGGGTTCCAATGTGAGCCATGTCTGATACAACGATGGAGAGGGGAAGCCTGTCCATCGGCGGGCCAAGCGAGATGAGCGTGATCTGTCGGATATTCATGGCTGCCGTATTCGGCCTTCTTGTCTTCGTACAAGCGGGCAGTGCGTCTCATGCGGCAGGTGAACTGGCCGCGTTGACATATCAAGCTGCCGGCGACGAGTTGCGTACGCGCGTCGTCATCAATTTCGACCGCGAGCCCGATGTATCGACAATGCTGCTCGATCAACCGCACCGGCTGGCAATCGACATTCCCAAAGCGGTTTTTGCCTTTGACAAGAAGTCTGTGGAGCCACGCGGACTGATAACAGATGTGCGCTACGGACTGATCGACGATCAGCGTTCGCGCCTGATCTTTACGCTCAAGGGGCCCTTTGTGGTCGAGCAGCTCAACGTCATCAAGAATGACAATAGTCCTGGTTACCGGCTGGTGGCGGATTTCGTCGCTGCGTCGGACCGTGCATTTGCGGAAGCATTGAAGACACAAAATGCAACCACTGCGTCAACGAATGCCGCTCCAAAGGGCGACCGGCTCGCGGTCGCGGCGCCAGATGAGGCGAGCAAGGGACCGAAGCCATTTACTATCGTCATCGATCCCGGTCACGGCGGTATCGACAGTGGCGCGGAAAGTGCAAGCGGCATCATGGAAAAGAACGTAACCTTGATGTTTGCCCAGCAATTGCGCGACGAGCTCGCCAAGCTGCCGGGTCTGCGGGTGGAGATGACCCGTAGTGCCGATACTTTTCTGCGGCTGACCGAACGGGTTCGTATCGCCCGCCAATACGAAGCAAACCTCTTCATTTCGATTCATGCGGATACGATCAATCGCGGCAGTATACGCGGGGCTACCGTCTATACCGTTTCGGACAAGGCGTCGGACGCGGAATCGCGCGCCATGGCCGATCGTGAAAACCGTTCCGATGCGGTGGCGGGTATCGCCTACGACAACGAGACACCGGAGATTGCCGATATTCTCATGGACCTGACACGGCGTGAAACCCACACGTTCTCCTTGAGCTTTGCCAAGACTGTGGTGAAGTCGCTCAAGAAAGACGTCACCATGATCAACAACCCGCATCGTTTTGCAGGGTTTCAGGTACTGCGGGCGCCGGATGTGCCGTCTGTTCTGGTCGAGATTGGCTATCTTTCCAACGCCGAAGACGAAAAGCTCATGCTTGATCCGGCGTGGCGAACCCATGTAGCGGAGAGACTTGCCTCGGCTGTCGGCGAATTTGCCAACATGAAAACGGCCGGAGCGCTGAACTAGATCAGGTTTCTTCAATGCTGCCGAACGACGACGACCTTGAGAATTTCGAAGCGCATGGCGCCGCGCCGTTGCCGGTCACAAGCGATCAAGGTTACGTGGATCACGATGGCGCGCGGATCTGGTTCGCCACATACGGCGCCGGTTCGCCCGTAATCCTGCTGCATGGAGGCCTCGGCCATAGCGGTAATTGGGGTTATCAAGTTCCAATGGTGGTCGGCTTGGGCCGTCGCGTTATACTCATTGACAGCCGGGGTCATGGGCGTAGCACGCGCAATTTGCGGCCGTTTACCTATGAGTTGATGGCGTCCGATGTTCTAGCTGTGATGGATGCACTGCACCTCGAAAAGGCGGCCGTCGTAGGTTGGAGCGACGGCGCGTGCATAGCCCTCGTCCTTGCCATGCAAGCTCCTGCACGAATTGCTGGTGTATTCTTCTTTGGTTGCAACATGGATCCCAGCGGCACAAAGGAAATCATACCCAGCCCGACCATCGACCGATGTTTCAGCCGCCACGCCAAGGACTACGCCGCGCTGTCGGCCACGCCGGATCAATTCATGGCGTTTGTCGATGCGGTTGGTCTGATGATGAAAACCGAACCCAACTATACTGCGAGCGATTTAGCTGACATCCATACACCCGTCGCGATCGTACAAAGCGAGCATGATGAGTTTATCAAGCTCGAACACGCCAAATATCTCGCCGGGAGTATTCCGGGGGCGGAGTTGTTCCTCTTGCCTGGCGTGAGCCATTTCGCACCGCTGCAAAGACCAGAGCAATTCAACGGCGTAATGCGGTCTTTCCTCGACAAGGTTCTGGCCTGAAGAACGAGAATGCTCGCGTCATGGCTCAACCAGGACCGCGGCAGTTAGTTGCCGTTTGCGTAATTTACGCAAAGTTTTTTACACACGAGAGCATGAGTATTGCGCTGCAGCATGACGATTCTAAACGGATAGCTATTTTATGCACTGGTGAAGGAACCTTTTACCAATCCATTGGTTTCATTCAAATACAAGTCAAAATCCGATACAAATAGTGATTTGTTAAATCGGTTTAGTTCTCGTACATAGTGTGCAGTGCAACGGAATATAAATCCGGTTGCGGTAAGGATTGCTCGCGTAAAGAGCGGCTTTAATGGAGGGTGTTCGAATAATGATAACAATAACCAAAGACACATCATCATCAAATGAAACAAATGTATTGAAGATGGCACAAGTGGCCGCTGCCAAGACGATCGTCAAGGCGACCAAGAAGCTAAGCGAGCCTTGCGACAAGCGCACGATTTCCCAGATTTTACGGGAATCCAATGGTGGTTTCAGCTTCCGTCGCTGAAACCATAGTTCAATTCAGATCATAACATACTGTCAGAGCGGGATATTATCGTGCTTCTTCCAGGGATTTTCGAGATCCTTGTTGCGTAACATGCGAAGTGCCCTCGAGATCCGCTTGCGGGTTGAATGGGGCATGATGACTTCGTCGACATAACCCCGCTCTGCAGCGACAAATGGCGAAAGAAAACGATCCTCGTAGCGCTTCGTATGCGCTGCGATCTTTTCTGCGTCGCCAATATCCTTTCGGTAGATGATTTCAACCGCGCCCTTGGCGCCCATCACGGCGATTTGAGCCGAGGGCCATGCGTAATTGATATCGCCACGCAAATGCTTTGACGCCATGACGTCATAGGCGCCACCATAGGCTTTGCGGGTGATCAGGGTGATCTTCGGCACAGTTGCCTCGGCATAGGCAAAGAGCAGCTTGGCACCGTGTTTGATCAAGCCGCCATATTCCTGCGCTGTTCCCGGAAGAAAGCCTGGAACGTCGACAAAGGTCACGATCGGGATATTGAAACAATCGCAGAAGCGGACGAAGCGCGCTGCCTTGCGCGAGGCATCACTGTCGAGAACGCCCGCAAGGACCATCGGCTGGTTGCCGACGATGCCGACCGTGCTGCCTTCGACGCGGCCAAACCCGACAACGATGTTTTTGGCAAAATTTTCCTGTATCTCGAAGAAATCGGCCTCATCGACGGTTTTGCGGATCAGCTCCTTGATATCGTATGGCTTGTTGGCATTGTCCGGCACCAGCCGATCCAACGAAAAATCCATTTCATCCGTTGACTGATAGCACTCGACCGCGGGAATTTCGGCCGTGTTCGACGCAGGCAGGAAATCGATCAGCCGGCGCATCTGCAGGAGCGCGGCGACATCATTGTCGTAGGCGCCGTCGGCAATCGAGGACTTGGTCGTATGGATCGATGCGCCTCCGAGCTGCTCTGCCGTCACTGTTTCATTGGTGACAGTCTTTACAACGTCGGGGCCGGTGACGAACATATAGGACGTGTCGCGCACCATGAAGATGAAATCGGTCATGGCTGGCGAGTAAACGTCGCCGCCGGCGCAAGGCCCCATGATGACAGAGATTTGCGGGATGACGCCGGAGGCGAGCACGTTGCGCTGGAAAATCTCCGCATAGCCGCCAAGAGCTGCCACGCCTTCCTGAATACGGGCACCGCCGGCGTCGTAGAGCCCTATGACAGGGGCACGGTTGCGCAGCGCCATATCCTGGATTTTTTGAACCTTCTCCGCATGGGCTTCGGAAAGCGAGCCGCCGAAAACCGTAAAATCCTTGGCGAAGACGAAAACTGTGCGGCCATTGATAGTGCCCCACCCGGTGACGACCCCATCGCCGGCGAATTTTGTCTCTTCCATGCCGAAATCGGTCGAGCGGTGTTCGACGAAGGTGTCGAACTCCTCGAATGAGCCTTCGTCGAGAAAAATGTCGATGCGTTCGCGCGCTGTGAGCTTGCCGCGCTTATGCTGCGCTTCGATCCGCACCTTGCCGCCGCCTTCGCGCGCAACGTTCCTGCGACGCTCAAGCTCGATCAGCACATCCTTCATGGCGTCCTCCTCGTTTTGTCGTTTGATAACAGGAGAGGGCAGCGCGGGGAAGGGATTTGTCTTGGCGTACCCGACCGCCGCAGAGCGGCGCTCGGATACGCGTTTAAGTTGTGTTCGCGAGCTAAGGTTTTACCAGGTGCCGGTGTTCGGCATCGACAGCCAAGGCTCCTGTGGCGGTAGCGCAGGGCCCTTCTGGATGAGCTCGATCGAGATGCCATCGGGCGAGCGGATGAAGGCCATGTTGCCGTCGCGTGGCGGCCGGTTGATCACGACGCCTTTGTCTGCCAGGTTTTGGCAAGTCTCGTAGATGTTGTCGACGACATAGGCAAGGTGTCCGAAATTACGCCCGCCTGTATACTCCTCCGGATCCCAATTATAGGTCAATTCGAGCTCAGGAGCTCGTTCCGCGGCCGATCTTGCCTTGTCTTTCGAGGCCGCGAGGAAGATCAGGGTGAAGCGTCCCTTCTCATTTTCGGTACGGCGAACCTCTTCCAAGCCGAATTTGTTGCAATAGAAATCCAGTGACTCATCGATGTCACGGATACGGACCATTGTGTGAAGATAGCGCATCTTTTGCCTTTGATTTCTTTCATGGGGTTGAAAGTCGACGGCAACCGGCAATTTGCACAGGTTGAACGCCGTCCAGTTTTCGTAACACTTCCTGTCTAGCTCCACAAACTTGTGATTTAGCCGAAAGGAACACCGCTGAGGATAAACACGCGTTTTGCGTGTGGTTTTCAACAAAACATGCAGATGATACTTGCTCTTCGGTGTTGGACAGGTGTTATTCTTCAAGCAGAGAATCAGTACCTCGCAGGAGAGGAGGGGCTTCGCTTCATGTCTGACCGAACAGTATCAGCCCGGCAGTCCCCCGCCGACGAAGGCATAAGCGACAGTTTGGACCTTATCGAAGTTTCGGGCGCGATTAAATGGTTTGATGTGGCCAAGGGATACGGGTTCATCGTTCCCGACAATTCTGATCTACCTGACATCCTTCTCCATGTTACCTGCCTGCGCCGGGACGGCTTCCAGACGGCGCTGGAAGGCGCCCGTGTCGTTTGCGAGGTCAAGCAGGGCGAGCGTGGCATGCAGTGCTTCCGCGTCAAATCCATGGACAACGCGACTGCCGTTCATCCGACCGAAATGCCACCCGTCCGCACGCATGTGACCGTCACACCCTCAAGCGGACTTGAGCGCGTGCTGGTAAAGTGGTTCAACCGGACGAAGGGCTTCGGATCCCTGACGCGCGGCGAGGGAACAGAGGATATTTTCATTCACATGGAAACGCTGCGGCACTTTGGCTTGACCGAACTGCGTC
Organism: Phyllobacterium zundukense; assembly: GCF_025452195.1. NCBI lineage: Bacteria > Pseudomonadati > Pseudomonadota > Alphaproteobacteria > Hyphomicrobiales > Phyllobacteriaceae > Phyllobacterium > Phyllobacterium zundukense. Next base: position 2,905,513 of record NZ_CP104973.1, read on the forward strand.
CGGGACAAGTTGTGCTGATCCGCTTCGGCCATGGTGAGAAGGGGCTGATGGCCTCCGAAATTCATCCCGACATTGGTACCCAACTGCCGTCGTCCCACTAGGGTATGTTGATATTCACGCCATGACGGTCTGCAAACGGCACTTTTCTGTGCTTCCGGTGCTCACGTACTTCAAGTACGCTCCGCTCGCCGCAAGTGCGGCCCCAAAACCACCGTTTTGCCTTGTCATGATCGCGAATCTCAACGCACTCTGGAGCAATTGATGTATCGCCTGAAATCTGTTCTCGCCGTCGTTGTTTTCCTGCTGTTTTCAGCGATCCCTGTTCTGGCGCTCGATCAGACGCCGCCTATGCATCTTCCCATCGACCACACGGCGCTGACGATCAATAGTGCCAAGGGCGACATTCCGTTCCAGGTAGAAATTGCCGACACCGACGAAGAGCGCGAGCGCGGCCTGATGTTCCGCACCGATTTGAAAGACAACAGCGCCATGCTGTTTGTTTTCGACGACACCCGTCTTGTCACCATGTGGATGGAGAACACGCCCTCCGCGCTCGACATGCTCTTTCTGGACGATAATGGCCGTATTTCCGCTGTTCGCGAAAATGCGGTGCCATTTTCCCGCTCAATCATTTCGTCTGGTGGTCCGGTGCGTTTCGTTGTCGAGGTCAAGGCCGGCACCGCGAAGCGTCTCGGCTTGACAACTGGCGACAAGGTGCGGCATCCCGCTATCGAGGCGATTGCGCACTAACGGACCTGACAATGCAGTTTTTCCACAATGACGGACTGAAGCTTGCTTATCTGGACGAGGGCGAGGGCGAGCCGATCCTGCTCATCCATGGCTTTGCTTCATCCTCCTTCTACAATTGGGTTCAACCCGGCTGGATGCAAACGCTGACGTCCGCCGGATACCGCGCCATCGCCATTGACAATCGTGGTCATGGCCAATCGGACAAGCCGCACGACAAGGCGGTCTATACGCCGACGCTCATGGCGGGCGACGCCGCCGCGCTGCTGGATCACCTTGGCATTCCGACGGCGCATGTCATGGGTTACTCCATGGGTGCGCGCATCAGTGCGTTCCTGGCGCTCGAACATCCTGCTCGCGTTCATGATCTTGTTTTTGGCGGTCTTGGCATTGGCATGGTCGAAGGTGCAGGAGACTGGTCGCCAATCGCCGAAGCGCTTATGTCCACCGATCCGGAGGCGATTACACATCCGCGCGGAAAAATGTTCCGGATGTTTGCCGACAAGACCAAGAGTGACAAAATCGCGTTGGCGGCCTGCGTTATCACCTCCAAGGAAGAAATCAGCGCAGAAAACATGGCCCGGATAACCCAGCCAACTCTCGTCGCTGTCGGCAGCAAAGACGACATCGGCGGAAACCCGCATGATCTTGCGGCATTGATGCCGCATGGTGAGGCGATCGATATCCCTGGCCGGGACCATATGCTCGCGGTCGGCGACAAAGTGTTCAAGCAGGCCGTTCTGGATTTCCTCAAACGCCACAGCATCTAACGAAGCGCGTGCTTCCGGACGTTCATTGCTTGCGGGACAAGGCCGCATAAGCTAAGGCGATCTTGAAATAACAGGGTCTGACATCAGCCAAATCAATCGCAGGTTCAAAATTTCTTGCGCAATCGATCTGGAAATCAGCGTGTCAAGCAACCAATTTTGCCTTATGCTCGTTGTTTGAGAAATATTATTGGCCGAATGCCTGGAGTAGGAAATGTCCGCAAGCAGTCCGATAAAGATGACCGGATCGGTCAAGCAGATGGACCCGATCTGGCTCGCAATCCGCGCCGAAGCCGAGGAGGCTGTCCGCAGCGAACCGCTTTTGGCGACGTTCCTTTATACGACAATTCTCAACCATCAATCGCTGGAAGAAGCGGTCATTCATCGCATTTCGCAACGGCTCGATCACCCGGATGTGGAATCGGAATTGCTACGCCAGACCTTTACGGCGATGGTTGAGGCAACGCCGTCCTGGTCACAGATCCTGCGCGTCGATATCCAGGCCGTTTATGATCGTGACCCGGCTTGCGACCGGTTCATGGAACCCGTGCTGTATTTCAAGGGTTTCCAGGCAATCCAGACGCATCGGCTTGCCCATTGGCTATGGAAGGAAGGGCGGAGAGATTTTGCGCTCTACCTGCAAAGCCGTTCCTCCTCGGTTTTCCAGACCGATATCCACCCGCAGGTTCCCATGGGACAGGGAGTGTTCTTCGACCACGCCACCGGTATTGTCGTCGGCATGACCGCTGTCATCGAAGACAATGTCTCGATCCTTCAGGGTGTCACGCTCGGCGGTACGGGCAAGGAAACCGGCGACCGGCATCCCAAGATACGTCATGGCGTTCTCATCGGCGCCGGCGCCAATATTCTCGGTAACATCGAGATTGGCCATTGCTCCAAGGTTGCCTCAGGCTCCGTCGTGCTAAAACCCGTTCCGCACAATGTCACTGTTGCCGGCGTTCCTGCTCGTATTGTGGGTGAAACAGGCTGTGCCGAACCCTCGCGCGCCATGGACCAGCTGATCACAAATTTTGACTGAATCGCGGCTCTACGGGTCTCGGCGCTCCAAGGCGATCGCAATCAACCCTTTACAGGGGCGACTCTCGCATGCCAAAAGCGCCTGAATTTCATATGACAGGAGACCTCCGTGAAACCCGAAGAACTGAAGAAACTCGACAGCTATTTCAAGCGGACATTCAGAAATACGGAACTCACTGTAAAGGCTCGTCCACGCAAGGATGATTCTGCCGAACTCTATCTCGGCGACGAATTTCTTGGTTTGATCTACAAGGATGAGGACGAGGGTGAACTCTCCTACAATTTCTCGATGGCCATCCTCGAGATGGATCTCTGAGTCTCTTGATCGAGTGACGCTGTTGGAGGCGTCACTTCTGCCCTTTGAGATGGGCTTCGGCAAATGTTCGTATTTGCTGATCCAGCTTTTGCCAGTCTCCAAGTATTTCCCTTGGAAAGCGATAGGTTAGCTGCAAATCCTCACCAAGAAATATATCCCGCTGGCACGATGCAAGGTTGGTCTTCGAGGTTTGCTCGTCAAGACATCGGGCAACGAATGGCAACCGGCCTGCCTGTTCCGCCGAAACCATCAGTTCCTCATTTACAAAGCCACTGTCGGCTCGTAACTTCTGTGTCGTCAAACCAGCCGGACCCTTCGAGCCGGGACCCTCGGTCAGGGTGCTATAGATCGGACCGTATCGCCCCGACATATCCTGCGAGGTGGCGCGCGGCTCGAAGGTCAGGAATAGGAGCCGCTTTTCCGGCCCCGCACTATTGAAATCCGACAGGAACGCCGGCTGGTAACCCAGCATGTCCGGCCAATGCAGGTATAGGTCGACGCGTTCGGCATCGCCGTTTCGGCGCTGCCTTTCGAAGCGGATCGTGTTTGCCGGAACCTCAAGCACATTGTTGCCAATGACGATCTCCCGAGGCTTTGTGTCTTCCGTATGGCCGCCAAGCGAGATCGTGTGGCCGAGGTAATGGCCGGCGATGGTCAAACACAATGATACGAGCGCCAGCGTTGCGATGGCATAAAAGACGCGTCGCAGCAGCGCGCTGCCAAAAATTGGCTCTATTCTCTGCGCTCGATACTGCATGACTTTCGGGCCCCGCCTTGAGTGCACTCAACTTAACGCGACATGTGCTGATTTATGGTTAATCGAAAGTGAAGGTGGCCTCGCCAAGCCTTCCGCCCTTCGCTAAGCTTGCCGAGCGAATCCAGGGAGAAGCCATGCCGATTTTCACGCTTGACGGACATTCACCGGAATTTGAGCATCGGGCGTCCAATTGGATAGCGCCTGACGCTACCATTGTCGGCAAGGTATTCCTGGGTGAGAACGCCAATATCTGGTTCGGTGTGGTCCTGCGCGGCGACAACGAGTTGATCCGCATCGGTCGCGACACCAATGTTCAGGAACATACCGCCATGCACACTGATATGGGCTATCCGCTGACTGTTGGCGAGGGCTGCACGATTGGACATCGCGCCATGCTGCATGGTTGTACCATCGGCGATAATTCGCTGGTCGGCATTGGCGCTATCGTCCTGAATGGCGCAAGGATTGGCAAGAATTCCTTTGTCGGCGCGGGCGCACTCGTTACCGAGCGCAAAGAGTTTCCCGACAACTCACTCATTGTCGGTTCGCCGGCGAGGGTCATACGGACGTTAGACGAGGCGGCGATTGAGGGCCTCAGGCTTTCGGCAGCGCATTATGTCGAGAATGGCCGACGCTTCATGCGAGGCCTGGAAATAGACTGACAGCAAAAAGCCGCCTCCAGAGCCGGCTTTTTTGTGTCGGAGTTCCTATTTGATACTGCCGACCAGGAGCTGGCGCTCGTCATTGATCGAGACCCACGCGCCGGTATTGTTCGCGGCCTGACGCTTCAGATAGTCGTAGCTAGTTTCGTTCCACGGCTTTATGCGCAGTTCAAGGTTGTCGAGAACGTAATCGCCGCGATCCGTGCGAACGGTGAGAACCGCATGGCCTTCGCCGTTCATCTGGCGAACGACAGTGATCAGGAGATCACTGATTGGCACACCGCTCTCGTTCAGCAGCTTCCGCTTCAGAAGGACGTAGTCTTCGCAATCGCCGACGCTCGTCGGATATGACCAGACTTCCGCCTTGCCCCAGATATCCATATCTGTCGCGGGCTGGATCTGTGCATTCACCTGGCTGTTGATCTGAACCATGAGATTCCAGATCTTCGGCGTTAAATGAGCAGGGCTGTCATCGCTGCTCTTTATATTGCACTCGTTTCTGTAGGCCTGACAAAATTCGTAATGTCCGATCGGCTGAGACGTACGTCCGCCTGTCTTCATGAATGCCATGCTCGAATCGGCTTGTGCGGTCATGCACATCAAAAAGAAGGCCGCTCCAAGCAAGATTGTACGTTTTATCATTTCCCGTCGTCTCCCCGGTTGAGGCGACAATGGCAGAGAGAGTTTGACCGAGCGGAAATGTCGATGAGTAAATATGAATCAAGTTAGTAGCAAAAAATAAACTAATTAGACTATAACTTAGTATTAAGATATATTACTGTTTTATTTAAATGTGATATATATTGTATTTATAGAAATATAATAGGATTAAGCATTCATTGATGCGAATATTTAGTGATTTATAATGGCTTAATGCCTCATCGACCATTGGCGATGTTTCGCCAGCTTTCGGTGGCAATTTCGTCAAAAAAATATCCGGGATGTAAAAAATCACAACGAAATGCAGTCGATTGCATCGGGCTGGACGAATTTATCAAGAGAATAGAGGGATTTACCCTTCAAAAGCGATATCGATCGCTTCGCGGCTTTGCACTGTCGCGAATTCGATTGCGATGCCTTCTTCGAAATGACGCACCACGCGGCCACGCATGGAACCGAGGATAACCTGGCTGTTCAGGGCAGGGCGCATGCGCAATTCAACGGCCGCTCCCGATATGGAAAGATCGAGGATACGGCAAGGATATTGCCTGCCATCGGCCATAGATAGCGTCGAGATGGGGTTGCGCGGCGCGATGCGCTGGTGACGCCGGTCTTCCGGCATGTCCAGTTCATGTTTATTGGCGAGCCACGTCAGTTGCGCGGCGATCTTGTTCTTCTTGCGATCCGAAGCGGTCAGCGAAACCTGAAATCCGCCATTGACCATGCGCTCGATGGTGCCTTCTACGCGGCCGATATGATCAATGTAGGCAACAACCCGCTCTCCATTATTCGCCATCACATCCGTGGTGATAATGACATCGCCGGGGGACATTTCATCGATCTGGCAGACATGCTCGGTACGATCCTCCAGCATGAAGCGACCGTATAGTTGCACTTTCACGCTATAGTACTTGCCCGCGGCGGCAAGATTGGGGCTCGAAACGTCACGGTATATTTGCATGAAGGCTGTCCAGATATGGGAATCGACAGTGTTTGATGGTGAAAGATTACGTCACAAGTCTTAACGCGAAGGTAACGATGACGACCGTTGCTTAGAAATTGCTAACCTAGTCGCTGGTTCTTCCGCCATCGAATACGAGCAGATGCCCGACCTTGCGGCTGATGATCGTCCGCGCGGCGGGCAGGGTTGTGGATGCCGTATTCTCCGGAGCCGTGAGAATGGAATCACCGGGCAAACCGCGTGCCGGGTAACGCGGATCGATGATCGAAATCGATTGGAGGCGGTTTTCGACAACAGGATCGGATTCGAGCCAGAAAGGCCTGCCAAGGGAAATGACCATCCCGATTAGATGCCGTTCATTGGCTTCGCTGGCGAGTGGCAAAAGAATCAACTCGAACAGGGCTCTGCGGCCACGAGTACTTTTACCTTCGTAAGTCAGCTGCACGACCGACTTGTTCGTCATGCTGTTCTTGATAAGGCGTACGATATTGCTGCGGTCTTTTAACTGCCAGAACGAGGCAAACGATGCGCCCCTCAATTCCCGGCCATAGACCGAACATATGCGTGTTCCGGCGAGGCGGAAGCGCGGCTCGCCCGGTCCGATTGCCTGGACGATAAAGGTATCGGCAAGATATTTTCTGATCGAGGCGGGTGCTATCTCCCGGCGCTCCGGCGCGGCGCGAGTGCCGCGCAGCCTGTTCCAATAAGCAAAAAGCTCGCTTGTTCCATCATGCCGCATAGGATCATCTGCTTTCGGCGCTCAACGCGATTCTTCTTGTCGTCCCGACTCTGTCACTGACAATCCGCTGACGCCACCAAAGATGACATGCTCTCCACCGCGGCAGTCGATTAAGGTTAACAAGTGGTTTCGATTGAGTCGTGGGCGGCGCTGTGAGACAGTGCTTTCACTAGAGTTTGCATGATCAACTATCCTGAAATTCGAGGCTGCCCAGACCCACTGGGTGGCCTTTTTTCTGTTCATGGGCTTTGCACCCGAGACCCGAACCAGATAGCGTTCCGCAACTAGCAATAAAGGCCATGAACAAGCATGAACGATTCAGCGGATATCCGGAACCGGTCCACCAAGGGCGAGCCGATCTTCAATATTCCGGGTGTCATACTGGCCATCATGGCCGTGTGCGGCATTGTGTTCGTTCTGGAGACCTATGTCCTGAGTGACGAGCAGACCAACGCATTTCTTTTGAATTTTGCGTTCATTCCGGCGCGTTTTTCAGAATATGGCGGGTTCGCGTCGCCGGCCGCCTGGCTGACAACCGTGACCTACTCACTGATGCATGGGAGCATCGCCCATATAGCGCTTAATATGATTTGGCTGGCCGCCTTCGGGTCACCACTGGCGGCGCGGATCGGTCCGCTGCGGACGGCGCTGTTCTGGATCGTAACGTCGATCGCTGCTGTGATGACGCATTTTGCGGTCCATCCGGACAGCATCGCGCCCTTGGTCGGCGCTTCAGGTGCCGTTTCCGGCATGATGGGCGCGGCGGCGCGTTTCGGTTTCCGCCGCTCTCCCTTGCGCAATTCAGCTGCCTTTATGGGCGATATCCTGCCAATCGGGGAGGCGCTTCGCATGCGAACCGTACTGACCTTTCTCGGTGTGTGGTTTGTCACCAACATTCTTACCGGAATGCTCTCCGTCGGCGTCGATAGTACTGCGACAATTGCCTGGGAAGCGCATATTGGCGGCTTTCTTGTCGGCTTCCTTGGCATTTCCTTGTTCGACAAAAGTGACAGCGGTCGAATGGATCCGGAATTGATGGTATAATTGCAAAATAGTTGCAATAGGCAGCGCATACGCGCACCATGAACTAGATCATCGGACGTATCCGGGGGATGCGATGGTCGAGAAGCAATGTGCAAGGAGGATGTACATGACTGTCAAACTGATTCTCGAACGAAAAGGCTATGACGTATTCAGCACGGCGCCGGAGACGACGCTCGGCGATGCAATTACGATCCTCGCAAAGCACAAGATCGGCGCAATTGTCGTTTGTGACGGGAACAATGCCATCAAGGGCATTTTGTCCGAGCGCGATGTTGTCAGGCAGCTTGCCGCACAGGGTGCCGATGCCTTGTGGAAGCCGATTTCGGAAAGCATGACCATGAAGGTCAAGGTCTGCAGTGAGAAGCACACGATCAATCAGGTCATGGAAATCATGACGCAAGGCCGGTTTCGCCACCTGCCCGTGGAAAAGGACGGGCGTCTGCACGGAATTGTCTCGATCGGTGACGTCGTCAAACTTCGCATCGAGGAAGTGGAGCGTGAGTCGGAAGAGATCCGCAGCTATATCGCTACTGCCTGAAGCGGTTCAAAAAACGAGTTTTTGCATGCGCTCCAGTTCGCCGAGGCGAGCCATGGTCTCTTCATAACCGAGTTTGATCGCCTCGTCGGCACGATGGAATTCGGCGAGGCCAACATGACCGATCTTCGGCATCAGCATGATGTCAGGCGGATCGCCTGCCATGCGTGCACGTGAAATGCGGTCCTGGATGATGTTGAACGATTCCATCATGACACCGGTGATGCCCAGCCGCTTAGAGTAGGAAGGGTGGGAGCGCACTGCTTCGCCATCGCCTGAGCCAGGATTGGGCGCCTCCGCTGCGTGCTTGATGACAGCGGCACGGCCAAACTGGTCATAATGCAGGTTGACGGCGACAACCAGCGGATGTTCGTAAGACCGGCAGACCGCGACGGGAACCGGGTTTACCAGCGCACCATCGACGAGTGTCCTGCCATTGCATTCAACAGGCTCGAACACGCCGGGCAGGGCATAGGAAGCCCGCATCGCGGTTATCAGGCTGCCGCGTGTCAACCAGATTTCATGACCGGTGTTGATCTCGGTGCACACGGCGATAAAGCGCTTTGGCAGATCTTCAATAGCCAGTTCTTCCAGGTGTTCGCGCAGGCGGCGATCGAGTTTCATGCCGCCGAAAAGGCCATTGCCCCGAAAGCGCAGGTCAAGCAGGCTGAAAAGGCCCCGCTTGGTCAGGCTGCGGGCAAAATCCTCAAGCTGGTCAAGCTTGCCACCCAGATAGCAACCGCCAACAAGGGCGCCGATCGATGTTCCGGCAATCATCGAAATTTCTATGCCAGCCTCATCAAGGGCGCGCAGTACGCCGATATGAGCCCAACCGCGAGCAGCACCGCCACCAAGCGCGAGCGCAATCGGTGTCTTGCTGTCGCGAGGCTTTTCCGGTGTGATTACTGGCACATCCGGAGTGTTATCAATACCGATCGGTTCTGCCGCGCGCATCCGGCGCGATGCCCATTCGAGCATAGCATATACTCCTGAAACACTGCTCTTTCACTATTCCTATGTATTGGTATCCAAAGGATGAATATTGCGGATTTGTGACCCCTTAGCCAACCAATGAAATGGGATTACAAAAGACGATGATGGCGGTTGCGAGGCATAAAGGTTTTCCTGACCATTATTGTCCGTATGGCTAGGTCGTGAACTCATTGTGGGGTCGAAATGGTGTGGGGCCATCTTTTCGGATAGAAGGAGCTGAGGTGATGGAGGCGCCATTGTCGATTTCTGTGGTGAGTTCATGGCCCAAGAAGGCCTCTATTTGGTCTCTAACTGCATTACCAATGATGATGTTCCATCCGTCGTGACAATCTGACGATAAAAACAAGAGCGGCGTCCGGTATGGCAGGTTGGGCCATCGCCGGCGACGGTTACTTTCAGCCACAGGGCATCCTGATCGCAGTCGGTGCGCATTTCGACTACCGTCTGCAAATTTCCGGATGTCTCGCCCTTTTTCCAGAGGGATTTGCGCGAGCGCGACCAATAATGGGCGATGCCGGTTTCCAGAGTCAGCTTCAGCGCATCGGCATTCATGTGCGCGACCATCAGCAGTTGGCCGTCACGGGCATCTGTAACGACCGTTGTTATCAACCCAGACGTATCGAAGCGCGGTGCGAACACCGCGCCTTCTTCATTGTCATGTTTGTCGCTCAGGGAAGCGGAGAACAAATCGTTCGGCATAATACCAATTCTGGAACTACCGGCCCCTGACGAGTGTCATGAACCGTACCTGCTCGTTGATTTCAGTCTTGAACGATCCGGTAAAGGTCGTCGTGGTGGTCGTCGAACCGGCTTTACGGATGCCGCGCATAGCCATGCACATGTGTTCTGCCTCGATCATGACCGCAACACCGCGCGGGCGCAGCGATTCCTGGATTGCATTGGCAATCTGCGCCGTCATGCTTTCCTGCGTCTGCAGGCGATGCGCGAACATGTCGACCACACGGGCGATTTTCGACAAGCCAACGACCTTTTCTCCGTCGGGCAGGTAGGCTACATGCGCCTTGCCGATGATCGGCACCATATGATGTTCACAGTGCGAGAAGAAAGGAATATCCTGAATGAGGATCATGTCCTCATATCCGGCGACTTCCTCGAAGGTACGGCCGAGCACGTCGGCCGGATCCTGCGCATAGCCGGAGAACAATTCCTTGTATGTGTTGGCCACTCGTTGCGGCGTATCCAGCAGACCTTCGCGGTCCGGATTGTCGCCAGCCCAAAGCAGTAGCGTACGAACGGCTGCTTCGGCTTCTTCCTGGGTGGGGCGTCGATTATTATCCTGCTTGGCGGCTGCCGATTGCAGGACTTTGATTATAGCATCCATCGCGATCTCCCGTAGCCGCCCTCAAAGGAGCGACGAGTTAAACGGCAATACACGATAGTCGCTCCATGGGAACGGACGGTGTATTGAAGGCAAGCTGGAAGACGTTTCCAGCCCCGACTAACACAATATAACGCGTCGCGAAAATTTAATACATGCGACTTTGTGCTAGTGCGCTTCAATACTATATAGAGATTGAAATCGGGATTCATAGGGTCAAAACGATGCACAATGGCGCGTTCGCGTTAAACACTGTGTCGAATAACGGGCATTCATCATGATCAATGACGTCTACAATACGCGTATTCTGGAGTTTGCCGGAAATATCCAGCGGCTCGGGCGCCTCGATCAGCCGGACGCGTCAGCCACCGCTCACTCAAAGCTTTGCGGCTCGACTGTTACCGTCGACCTGAAGGTGAACGATGGCGTCGTTTCAGATTTCGCCCATGATGTGAAGGCTTGTGCGTTGGGGCAGGCTTCGTCATCGATCATGGCGCGGCATGTCATCGGCGCGACGGCACAGGAACTGCGCGACGTCAGGGACCGAATGTTCAAGATGCTGAAGGAAAACGGTACGCCGCCGGAAGGCAGGTTCGAAGATCTGAAGTTTCTTGAGCCGGTGCGCGATTATAAAGCGCGTCATAATTCCACGATGCTGACCTTTGACGCCGTGGTGGATTGCCTTGATCAGATCGAGAAGAAAAACGCCGAAGCCGCAGCGTAGACCAATGTCTGAAGACCCTGCACACGATCATACAACAAAAATTGTCAGCAAATATTCGCGTAACTGGCAAGGATCCTGGCAGAAAACGCCCGGACGTCTGTTGGGGACAGGGCTGATCAGGCTCTATCAACTTACCTTGTCCGGATTTGTTGGAAATTCCTGCCGCCATATTCCAACCTGCTCGGAATATGCTTACGAATCCGTCGCCCGATATGGCCTGTGGACAGGAGGCTGGATGGGTCTCTTCCGGTTTGTCCGCTGCGGCCCCGGCGGTACGCATGGGCTCGATCCGGTGCCGGCCGAACTGGACGGGCGGTTTGTATGGTATATGCCCTGGCGTTTTTGGAGCCTTCACCGCCCTCAGTCTTGAAGGTTAGGCACTTTACGCCGGACAAAACAGCATTTAGAAGTGCGCCCGCCGGAGCGGTTTCCGGCAAGCTAGATACCACCCGCAATCGTTGGCGGGACTGGATAGGAGAAAATTGATGTCACAAACAGTTGCCAAAACTGTATCCATGCAATTCCCCGATGGCTCAAAGCGCGAATATGACGCTGCCATGACCGGCGCGGAACTTGCTGAATCCATTTCCAAATCACTTGCCAAGAAAGCTGTCGCCTATGCGGTGGATGGCACTGTGCGCGATCTATCCGATCCGTTGCAGGCTTCAGGTGCGATCGAGATACTGACGCGGGAAGATCCGCGCGCGCTGGAATTGATCCGGCATGATTGCGCCCATGTTCTCGCCGAGGCCGTGCAGGAGTTGTTTCCGGGAACGCAGGTCACTATCGGCCCGGTGATCGAGAATGGCTTTTACTACGATTTCGCCAAGAACGAACCATTTACTCCGGATGATCTGCCGGTGATCGAGAAGAAGATGCGGGAGATCATTGCCCGCAACAAGCCGTTCACGAAGGAAATCTGGTCACGCGAGAAAGCGCGCAAGGTTTTCGCCGAGAAGGGCGAGGCGTATAAGGTGGAACTCGTCGATGCCATTCCCGAAGGCCAGGATCTGAAGATCTATCGCCAAGGTGATTGGTACGATCTTTGCCGCGGCCCGCACATGGTCTCGACCGGCCAAATTGGCAATTCCTTCAAACTGATGAAGGTTGCGGGAGCCTACTGGCGCGGCGACAGCAACAATCCGATGCTGAGCCGTATCTATGGGACGGCTTTCACCAACGATGCCGATCTGAACTCCTATCTGCATATGCTGGAGGAGGCGGAGAAGCGCGACCACCGACGTCTCGGGCGTGAAATGGACCTGTTCCACTTCCAGGAAGAGGGTCCGGGCGTCGTATTCTGGCATCCGAAAGGCTGGAAGATGTTCCAAAGCCTCGTCAGCTACATGCGGCGCCGGCTGGACAGTCATGGTTACAGCGAAGTCAATGCACCGCAGGTGCTCGACAAATCGCTGTGGGAAACGTCCGGTCATTGGGGATGGTACCGTGACAATATGTTCAAGGTCACGGTCGCCGGCGATGAAACTGATGACGAGCGGGTATTCGCGCTGAAGCCGATGAACTGCCCCGGCCACGTCATGATCTTCAAGCATGGTCTGAAGTCATACCGCGATCTGCCGGTAAAGCTCGCGGAATTCGGCAACGTACATCGCTATGAGCCATCAGGCGCGCTGCACGGTCTGATGCGGGTGCGTGGATTCACCCAGGACGATGCGCACATCTTCTGCACGGATGAGCAGATGGCTGCGGAATGCCTGCGGATCAACGATCTGATTCTCACGACTTATGCCGACTTTGGCTTCGAAGGCATCACGGTCAAGCTCTCAACGCGTCCCGACAAACGTGTCGGTTCGGATGAGTTGTGGGATCGTGCCGAAGAAGTCATGGGCCAGGTGCTCAAGACGATCGAGCAACAGTCTGGCGGCAAGATCAAGACGTCGATCAACCCGGGCGAGGGCGCATTTTATGGTCCCAAGTTCGAATATGTGCTGCGCGATGCTATCGGGCGTGACTGGCAATGCGGCACGACGCAGGTGGATTTCAACCTTCCGGAACGTTTCGGCGCTTTCTACATCGACTCCACATCGGAAAAGAAGCAGCCGGTGATGATCCATCGCGCCATATGCGGTTCGATGGAACGTTTTCTCGGCATCCTGATCGAGAACTATTCGGGTCATATGCCGCTGTGGTTTGCACCTGTGCAAGTCGTGGTCGCAACGATCACCTCCGAAGCCGATGAATATGGCAAGCAGGTCGCCAAGGAGCTGAAGGCAGCCGGTCTGCAAGTCATCACCGACTTCCGGAACGAGAAGATCAACTACAAGGTGCGCGAGCATTCCTTGCAGAAGGTGCCGGTCATACTTGTTTGCGGGATGCGCGAAGCCGAGGAGCGTTCGGTCAATATGCGCCGCCTCGGTTCGCAGAACCAGACGTCGCTGAAGCTGGACGAGGCGATCCAGCAGCTTAGAAGCGAAGCGACGCCGCCAGACTTGTTACGAGCAGCTGCCGAATAGCGAGTGTGTAAGCAAACATGACAGCGTGGTGGCTTCATCACGCTGTCATATAGTGTTGAGAAAATCCAGCCCGTTTCAATATTCTGCGGAGTCCGCGTGCAGTTTCCAGAGCTTTCTTATGCCAACGACACGCAGACCCGCCTGACCCAATGGCTCATTCGGGCCATCGAAGGCCTTTCCGGTCGCAACTATTATGCCGGGCTCTATAATACTTGGCGGAGCGACATCGTTCCCGCGGGTATCGATGTTTTCTGTCGCATGATGGATCTGATCAACATCCGGCTCGATGTTCAGGACCAGTGGCCACCGCAAAATCTGCCCGATACACCCTTGGTGATCATCGCCAACCATCCCTTTGGCATCGGCGACGGCATCGCGTCTCTGGCATTGGCCGAGCAACTCGGCCGGCCGTTCCGTGTTCTCATCAACAATGATCTGATGAAGGTGCCGGAAATTCGCCCCTATGCGCTTCCTGTTTGTTTCGACGAAACCAAGGAAGCAGTGACGATGAACATGGCGACCCGTCACGAGGCTGTGCGGCTTTTGAAACAAGGCGTGACGATCGTCGTCTTTCCTGCCGGCGGAGTTGCGACAGCGCCCAAGGGCTTTGGCCGGGCAGAGGATTTGCCCTGGAAGATTTTTCCGGCAAAGCTTGTACAGCAAGCCAAGGCATCGGTAATTCCGGTCTATTTTGGCGGACAGAACGGGCGCTTCTTCCACCTCGCGAGCAAAGTTTCGATGACCTTGCGTATTTCGCTGCTGATACGCGAATTTCGCAGATTGTCCGGTAAGGCAATCAATGTGCGGATCGGCCGGGTTATCGGCTGGGAGGAATTGAAGCCGCTGGAAGACCGCAAGCTATTGCTCGAACATCTTTACAATGCGGTTTTCTCGCTGCAGCCCAAGACTTCTTGATAGCGATCAATCGAGCGGCTCTTCGCCCTCGGCCGGTTGGTTCGTCGTTGCTGGTGAGCTTGCAGCTTCGGATGCGATCACTTCAACATCCTGATTGCGGCCTGCAACGACCTTGTAATCGCGCTGGTAGATGCGGTCCTTGTTCTTGGCGATGATGACATACTCGCCTTCCGCCAAGACGATCGAAGCAAAGGCGCCGACGCTTTCCCGCACGATATCGCCGGATGTGGTCAGGACGGACCAGGCAGTATCGGCCAGCGCCTCGCCACCAGCCTCGCGCACGAGCTTCATCGTCAGCAATGCGGCGCGGTGTTCCACGTTGGCTTCGGTGATCTTGCCGGCCTCGACACGGATATCCGAGCGGATCACAGCGTTCGCGGTGCCGTAGTTGGAGACGATCTGGTAGGTGCCGGTATTGAGTCGCACCACGCTATCGGGTTTTACGTCGGGGATGATCAGCGCACGTTCACCGCTCTGGTCAGCATGATCTTCATAGATGGAAAACCGCAGCTGATCGGGCGGTATGCGCCCGCCGCCTGAAAGGGTCGCGTTGAGTTTCACTCCGCCCGCATCGAGGATCATCGTTTCCGTGCGCTTGGCGCGCGTCATGGTGATGCGCTTCGTCGCGCCTGCACGCCCGAAAGCTACGTGCACCAGATAGCTGCCGGGAGCCAGGTTGAACGAGGTTGTTCCGCCCTTGGCGGTCGCCAGCAATGCGAGCTTGCCGTCGCCGCTCGGCTCCGGCGAGAATACACGCCAAACGAGGCCACGCGGGATTGCCTGGCCCTTGTCGGAAAGCTTGGCTGACAACACGAGTTCCGGTTCGTTGGCAAACGGGTTGTTCTCGGGAGCCTTCGGATTGGCGTACCCTTTAAGATTGGGAATATTGGGAATATCGAGGGCCGGGACATCGGGCAAGGCAGGTGCAAGCGCCTGCGCCGATGCGCCGGAGATGCTGGCAAACCCCATGGTCACAAGCAGCAGCGCACATTTAAGAGCCCGAACGAAAATTCGCCGCGAAGGGCTGCAAATGGCGTTTTTCTGCGCTCCGATGCTCACGTACCAAATGTACGCCGTGCGCCGGTGCTCAAAAACCACCATTTTCGCCGCTTCCTGACGAATTTTCGTTTGGGCTCTTAGGGACTTGCCGCCCGTTGAAATAAACTGGAATACACCCATGAAACGGTTTGATCCGAAGCCGATGGCAATTTCAAGGCTTTTTCTTAGCGTGCTACCTTTACTTGGGCGGCGAAACCACCACATTGTCCGCGCAAACGAGTATACGACTTAAATCAGGATCGCCGTTTTAAAACATGGATACATCTGCTCCCAATTCGATCATAGAATTCCTGTCAACCCGCAGTTCAACACCCATCTCGGCCATTGGTCTTCCGGGGCCCTCGGATGATGAAATCCAGACCATGATTCGTATCGCCTCGCGGGTGCCCGATCATGGCCGGCTCACCCCTTGGCGCTTTATTTTGTACCGGGGAGAAGCGCGCGTTCAGATTGGTAAATATCTTGCCGCTCTTGCCGAAGAGCGCGAAGGCCCGCTGACAGAACAACGCCGCGACCAGGAACTCAAGCGCTTTGCCCGCGCGCCATTGGTGATTGGCGTGGTTTTCTCGCCGGTCGAGCATCATATTCCGGAATGGGAGCAGTTCTTGTCTTCGGGTGCTGCGGCGATGAAGCTCGTCCTTGCGGCCAACGCTCTTGGCTATGCCACCAACTGGATCAGCAACTGGTACGCGTCCGATGAAAAGGGCCGCGCACTGCTTGGTCTGGCGCCGCATGAGCGCGTCACCGGCTTCGTCCATATAGGTACTTGCGCCCAGAAGGTGCCGGAACGTCCGCGACCGGAGATCAAGGATATATTGACTGAATATTCGGGCCCGTGGGAAGGCTAGGACCCTAAATGTTTTACAAATACGAGGACGGCCACGGCCTGCCGCATGATCCATTGAAGGCTATCGTTGCCCCGCGACCGATTGGATGGATCTCAAGCCGCTCGAAGGAAGGCAAGGTCAATCTTGCGCCATACTCCTTTTTCAACATGATCAGCACCAAGCCCTGTCTCATCATGTTTTGTTCTGAAGGCCACAAGGACAGCGTGTCGTTTATCGAGGAGACAGGCGAGTTCGCCGCCAATCTGGTCAGCGCGAACCTCTCCGTTGCCATGAACGCAACGTCGGTGAATGCACCGCGCGGTGTCAGCGAGTTCGAATATTCCGGACTGACGCCGGTCGACTGCACGTTAATCGATGCGCCGCGTGTGGCTGAAGCCTTTTCGACGCTCGAATGCGTCGTGACTGAAATCCGCAATCCGAAAGATCGCCACGGTAACCCGGTGGCTTCGATCATGGTCATCGGCGAAGTGGTTGGCGTGCATATCAGCGAAGACATCCTGACCAACGGCCTCGTGGACATGACAAAAGCCCAGCCGGTTTCACGCCTCGGCTATATGGATTTCGCGTCTGTTTCCGAGACGTTCCAGATGTTTCGCCCAAGGTGGGATGAATCAGCCGGCTGAACGAGCAATAAGCCGCTCCGCCCGTCGCAGATGCGGAAGGTCGACCATCTCGCCATCGATACCGATCACACCGGCAGCCGGATCAGCGGCGAACGCGTCTACTATCCGCCGGGCTTGCGCTACGGACTCCGGTGACGGTGTAAACGCGTGATTGATGATCGGTACCTGTGCCGGATGAATGGCAAGCTTGGCGGTGAACCCGTCGCGTTCAGCTTCGGTGCACTCACGCGCGAGCCCTTCATTATCGCGGTAGTTGATATAGACCGTGTCAATCGACGCAACATCTGCTGCCGATGCGCCGAGGATTGTCACTGCCCGAGCCATCCGGAAGACATCCGTATAACATCCGGACTCATCGCGGGCGGTACGGGCACCAATCGCGGCGGACAAGTCTTCCGCCCCCCAGCTCAAGCCAATCAAACGGGTTGATGCGCCAGGATAACTCGCCGCCGAAAGTGTCCCGATCGCAGTTTCGGTGATGATGGCGATTATCTTTGTCGAGCCTTCCGCGACGCCGGCACGCGCTTCGTGAACGTTGAGTTTGGCCGAGAGCCGCGTCACATCCTTGCCGCTGTTGGATTTTGGCAGGAGAATGCCATGGGGCAGGGATGGCATGACGACCGCTAGATCGTCATCGGCCAGACCGCTGGCGAGGTCATTGATGCGAACGAACAGGCGCGGCGAGGGCCTGTCTCGGTTTGCAGCAAGAAACTCGGCGGCTATCTTTCGTGCCGCTTCCTTGCGCTCGTTGCTCACCGAATCCTCGAGGTCGATCAGCAACACGTCGGCCCCGCTGGTCAAGCCCTTCTCCAGCTTCTTTTCCGAATCGCCCGGAACGAACAAGAGCGAGCGCATCAGGCGGCGGCCTTCGATTTCATCATGGCTTGCCGTGTGCATTTCGCGACAAGTACACCGAATTGATTGAAAGCCCGGTGCTCGAATTCGACGATGCCCCGATCCGGCTTTGATTTGGATTTCCTGGCCGAGATCACCTGGGTTTCGACCCGCACCGTATCGCCATGAAACAGCGGGGCAGGGAATGTCACGTCGGTCATGCCAAGATTGGCAATCGTCGTGCCAACCGTTGTATCGTTGACCGAAATTCCGATCATCAAGCCGAGCGTGAACAACGAATTCACCAGCGGCTTGCCCCATTCTGTCTTGCTGGCATATTCGAAATCGATATGCAGTGGCTGCGGATTGAGGGTCATGACCGAAAACAGCATGTTGTCGCTCTCGGTGACAGTCTTGTGCAGCGGGTGCTGGAATACATGTCCGATTTCAAAGTCTTCCAGATATAGCCCTGCCATGATCTCTCTCGTCTCCTCTTTTGCAGGAGTCTAGGTCGGCTTTACCGGGATCGCAACACGTGCGTGCTGCCGCCTTGTTATGGTTAATCGACATGGTGAACCGTTCGTAAACCTTTTGCTACTAAAGTCTATTGTAACAAAGACTGTGGGGCGCAAGATAAATGTCGGTACAGCACTATCTGAAAATGATCGATAATGTTTCGGTTGCGCAGCGTTGCCATGCGGCGGCTGCGTTGGCCCATATCTACCTGCATTCCGACCTCGATTTTGACGAACGTTGTGCCACAGAGACTGTACTGACGCTGCTCCTGGACGATCCTTCGCCAAAAGTGCGGTTGGCGCTGGCCGATGTGTTTTCCACAAGCGCTCACGCACCGATCCACATCGTTGCAGGTCTTGCCCGCGATCAGATAGAGATCGCCACCTATATGCTTGCGCGATCCGTCCTTCTCAGCGATGCCGATCTGATCGATTGTGTTGCTGGCGGAAGTGGCGACGCACAGAAAGTCATAGCGGCGAGGCCGAGGGTATCAATTGCGGTCAGCGCTGCAATCATTGAGATCGGCGAGACCATTGCTGTGCTGGAACTTCTGGCCAACACCCAGGCGCAGATAGCCGACATCAGCTTTCGCCGCTTGATCGAGCGCCTTGGTCATGTGGCTGAAATTCGTGCGCTCCTTGTCGACAATGAGCGACTGCCCGCAGATTGCCGCCATGCCTTGGCAATCTGCATTGCTGAGGCGCTGTGCCAGATGGACATTGTCGTGGCATTGATGGGCGAGCGGCGGGCCAGGCGCGTCACGCAGGAAGCTTGCGTCAAAGCATCGATAAGCCTTGTGGCGGAGACCCGCGTTGAGGAATATCCGGCACTGATCGAGCACCTGCAGTTGCGCGGTGACCTCACGACTGCATTCGTCATCAGGATCGTTGCATGCGGAAAGATCGATTTCTTCGGTGCGATCCTTGTTATGCTCTCGGGCTATAGCCTACCGCGGGTGCGAAGCCTTTTGATCGATGGCCGGGCCACGGCACTGTGTGCATTGTTCAGTGCTGCAGGGCTTCCCGCGACCACGCATCAGCCGCTGCGAGTGGCGCTCAACAGTTGGCACGGCGTTGCCAATGGCAAGCTGGTTATCAATTCCCAGGAAATTGTGCGCAGAATGATCGAGCAGGTCGCACCGGCTACCAATGGCACTGTTCCTGCCGCCGCGAATGATGACATGCTATCGCTGCTCAAGAGGATATATCTTGAGGCAATTCGGGAAGATGCGCGCGATCATGCAACGGCAATTGCCGCCGCTTAAGAGCCCATTTTGAAACTCTACTGCGGCGGTCATCTGACGCGGTTTTCTGCGCTTCCGGTGCTCACGTACTTAATGTACGCTGTGCTCCGGTTCTCGAAAACCACGCCATCTGGCTCACCGCAGCGACTTTCCAGACGGGCTCTGGCTCTTCCGCCGAACATTTCATTACAAAATGCGCTCAGGCTTTGATCGCATAAATGCGCGCGCTGCCGGTGAAGTGGCGAAAAATTGCTTTTTTGCCGGGCCCGATGTCACCGCTCGATAAAATATTCGCCGGAACTTTCAACAAGTTCAGGGTGTTATACGGAAGATCTCATCAGAAAAGCGCGGTAACCGTCCGGAATTCCTTGGAAAAGCCAATGCTGCCCGCATCATTTTTCATGATAGTGTACGGCACGATACGCGTTGATTGGGAGGTCTGTATTATGTCCGATGATGGTTCCCTTGGTGAACTTGGTCCGCTTGGCCTGCACGTGCCCGAACCGGCGGTGCGGCCCGGCGGTGCGCCGGATTTTTCCAATGTGGTGCTTGATGAGGCCGGCGCAATACGGCGCCCAGAAGTCGACGCAAACCCCGAGGATATACGCGACCTGGCTTTCTCTATCATTCGGGTACTGAATCGCGACGGTGAAGCCGTCGGCCCTTGGGCGGGTCTATTGACCGACGATCAGTTGATCGAGGGGCTGCGCCACATGATGACGCTGCGGACCTTCGACGCACGGATGCAGATCGCCCAGCGCCAAGGCAAAACCTCGTTTTATATGCAGCATCTTGGCGAAGAAGCCGTGAGCTGCGCCTTTCGCAAGGCGCTTGCGCCCGGCGACATGAATTTCCCGACGTACCGACAGGCGGGCCTGTTGATTGCTGATGACTATCCGATGGTCGAGATGATGTGCCAGATCTACTCCAACGAGCGCGATCCACTTAAAGGCCGCCAGCTGCCGATCATGTATTCATCGAAAGAGCATGGCTTCTTTTCAATTTCGGGAAACCTGGCGACGCAATATATCCAGGCAGTTGGGTGGGCGATGGCATCGGCCATCAAGCATGACACCAAGATTGCGGCTGGATGGATTGGCGATGGGTCTACGGCCGAATCCGATTTCCATGCATCGCTGGTGTTCGCTTCGACCTACAAAGCGCCGATCGTGCTGAACATCGTCAACAACCAGTGGGCGATTTCTACTTTTCAGGGCATTGCACGAGGCGGCTCGGGCACATTTGCGGCGCGTGGTCTCGGATTTGGCATTCCGGCTTTGCGTGTCGACGGTAACGACTATCTGGCGGTTTTTGCGGTGGCAAAATGGGCGATCGAGCGCGCCCGGCGCAATCTCGGGCCCACGCTGATCGAGTATGTTACCTACCGCGCCGGCGCGCATTCCACCTCCGATGATCCATCGGCATATCGGCCCAAAACAGAATCCGATGCCTGGCCACTGGGTGACCCTGTCATCCGGCTGAAGAACCATCTGATCGGGCGCGGTGTCTGGTCCGATGATCGCCACAAGCAGACGGAGGCGGAAATTCTCGACACTGTCGTTGCAGCACAAAAAGAAGCGGAAAGCTTCGGCACATTGCATGCGGGGGGCAAGCCATCCGCCCGCGACATGTTCGAGGGTGTCTACGAGCAGATGCCGCCGCATCTGCGTCGCCAGCGCCAGCAGGCGGGGGTCTGATCCATGTCACGCAAGACGATGATCGAGGCCATTCGCGACGCGATGGATATCATGATGGAACGCGACGACAACGTTGTCGTGTTCGGTGAAGATGTGGGCTTTTTCGGTGGTGTTTTCCGCTGTACCCAAGGTCTTCAGGCCAAATATGGCAAGACGCGTTGTTTCGATGCGCCGATCAGCGAGGCGGGTATTGTTGGCGCGGCGATCGGCATGGCCGCGTATGGGCTGAAGCCCTGCATCGAGATCCAGTTCGCCGACTATGTTTATCCCGCCTATGATCAGATCGTCTCGGAGGCGGCACGCCTGCGCTACAGGTCCAATGGCGATTTTACCTGTCCGATCGTCGTGCGCATGCCGGTTGGCGGTGGTATTTTTGGTGGTCAGACCCACAGTCAGAGCCCTGAAGCGCTGTTTACGCACGTTTCCGGCCTGAAAGTGGTCGTTCCCTCCAATCCGCATGACGCGAAGGGTCTGCTTATCTCAGCGATCGAAGACCCTGACCCGGTGATCTTCCTCGAACCCAAGCGGCTCTATAATGGGCCGTTCGACGGTCATTATGACAGGCCGGTAACGCCTTGGTCGAAGCACGACCTCGGCGAGGTTCCGGACGGTCATTATACGGTACCGCTTGGCAAGGCGATCAAGCGCCGTGAAGGTTCGAAGCTGACGATTCTTGCTTATGGCACAATGGTTTACGTGGCCGAAGCCGCTGCAGAGGAACATGGCATAGACGCCGAAATCATCGATCTTCGCACGCTTTTACCACTCGATCTCGAAACCATCATCGAATCCGTTTCAAAGACCGGCCGCTGCGTCGTCGTCCATGAAGCGACATTGACCTCGGGTTTTGGCGCGGAACTCGCGGCATTGGTCCAGGAACATTGTTTCTACAAGCTCGAAGCGCCGGTAGCGCGGGTAACCGGGT
This sequence comes from Phyllobacterium zundukense, assembly GCF_025452195.1. Lineage (NCBI taxonomy): Bacteria > Pseudomonadati > Pseudomonadota > Alphaproteobacteria > Hyphomicrobiales > Phyllobacteriaceae > Phyllobacterium > Phyllobacterium zundukense. The sequence continues at coordinate 2,927,929 of NZ_CP104973.1, forward strand.
GGGACACGCCTTATCCGCATGCGCAGGAGTGGGACTATTTCCCGGGGCCCGTGCGTCTTGGACGCGCGCTTGTCGAAACGCTGGAGGGATAGCGCTATGGGTGAGTATATCATCAAGCTGCCGGATGTCGGTGAAGGCGTTGCGGAAGCTGAACTCGTTGAATGGAATGTGAAAATTGGCGATCTGGTGCGCGAGGACACGGTGCTTGCCGCTGTGATGACCGACAAGGCAACGGTCGAGATTCCGTCGCCAGTGGACGGCGAGATCATCTGGCTCGGCGGCGAGATTGGTCAGATCCTTGCGATCGGTTCGCCGCTGGTCCGCTTGAAGATTGAAGGTGAAGGCCACGTGGTCGAGGCCGTGCCAGCCAAACCGGTGAAGGCCGAGGCACCAGCAGCAGAGGCGGAGAAAAAGGCCGAAGTGCCAAAAGCTCCAGCCGAAAAACCAAAGCCAATAGCAGCTCTTACAGCGCCAAAAACGCCGGTTGTAACAAGTCCTTTTAGCGCCAACGCGCCGCGCGATGAAGGCGAGAAGCCGCTTGCGTCTCCGGCCGTTCGGTTGCGCGCAAAGGAGGCAGGCGTGGACCTTCGTCAGGTCAGCGGCACGGGCCCGGCCGGGCGCATTAGCCATGAAGATCTCGAAGCCTTCTTCGCGCGCGGTTCGCAAAAGCCCGGTGCCACGGCACTTGCTCCCGACAATTCCGTCAAGGAAATCAAGGTTGTAGGCTTGCGCCGCAAGATCGCGGAGAAGATGGCGATCGCCAAATCGCACATTCCGCACATCACCTATGTCGAGGAAATCGATGTCACCTCCCTGGAGGAATTGCGCGCAACACTCAATGCCAACAAGCGCGCCGAGCAGTCAAAACTGACCATTTTGCCTTTTCTGATGCGGGCGATGGTGCGGGCAATTGCCGATCAGCCGCAACTCAATGCGCTTTACGACGACGAAGCCAATGTTATCCATCAGCATGGCGGCGTTCACATCGGCATAGCGGCGCAAACGCCGAACGGCTTGGTGGTTCCAGTGGTCAAGCACGCCGAGGCGCGTACGCTCTGGGATTGCGCCGCAGAGGTCAATTTGCTGGCAGATGCGGCCAAAACCGGTACGGCAACGCGCGAACAGTTGAGCGGATCGACGATCACGATCACGTCGCTCGGCAGCATGGGCGGGGTGGTAACGACGCCGGTGATCAATTACCCTGAGGTTGCGATCATCGGCGTCAACAAGATCATGACACGGCCGATGTGGGACGGAACGAACTTTATCCCCCGCAAGATGATGAACCTGTCCTCGAGTTTCGACCATCGCGTTATCGACGGCTGGGATGCTGCTGTTTTCATTCAGCGAGATCAAGACGCTGCTTGAAACGCCGGCGCTGATTTTTGTGGAAGGTTGAGCGATGAAGGATATTTCCTGCAAACTGCTGGTCATCGGCGCGGGTCCCGGCGGCTATATCTGCGCCATTCGGGCTGGTCAGCTGAATGTCGATACGGTGATTGTCGAAGCGGCAAAGGTTGGCGGCACCTGCCTGATGGTCGGGTGCATTCCGTCCAAAGCACTGATCCATGCCGCGCAAGAGTTTGAAAAGGTTGCACATTTCGCCGCCAATCGGACACCTCTCGGTATTTCCGTGGGTGAACCGGCGATCGACTTTTCAAAGACTATCGCCTGGAAAGACGGGATCGTCAGCCGACTGAACAATGGCGTTGCCGGACTGCTCAAGAAGGCCAATGTCAAGATCGTCACCGGCAAGGCGAAATTCCGCGATGGCAAGACCGTGGAGGTCGAAACACTGACGGGCCAGCAGATCATCAGGGCAGAAAACGTAGTGATTGCAACGGGTTCGGCTCCTGTCGAGATTCCGTCGCTGCCGTTTGGCGGCAATGTCATTTCTTCGACCGAGGCGCTGGCTCTGAATAAAATCCCGGAGAACCTGGTCGTTGTCGGAGGCGGTTATATCGGTCTTGAACTCGGGACAGCCTTTGCCAAACTCGGCTCCAAAGTGACGGTTGTCGAGGCCTTGCCCAAGATACTGCCGCAATACGATGCGGAGCTGACCCGGCCAATCGTCAAGCATATCAATGAGTTAGGTATGACGATACTAACCGGAGCCAAGGCCAAGGGCATGAGCACCAAGGGCGATGCGCTGCTGATCGAAACCGTGGACGACCAGGATGAAAGAATCCCGGCTGACAAAGTGCTGGTGACCGTCGGCCGCAAGCCGGTGACGACCGGCTGGGGTCTTGAGGAAATCGACCTCGACATGGACGGAAAGTTCGTCAGAATCGATGATAAGTGCCGCACCTCGATGCGGGGCGTTTATGCCATCGGCGACGTGACAGGCGAACCCATGCTCGCACACCGTGCCATGGCGCAGGGCGAAATGGTGGCGGAAATCATTGCCGGCGAGAACCGCAGCTGGGACAAACGCGCCATTGCCGCGGTGTGTTTTACCGATCCCGAGATTGTTTCTGTTGGCTTTTCTCCCGAAGAGGCGAAGCAAGCCGGCCACGAAATCAAGATCGGCCTGTTTCCCTTCGCCGCCAATGGCCGCGCCATGACACAGGAGGGCGAGGAGGGATTCGTCCGCGTCGTCGCCGCTGCCGGCAACCATCTTATCCTCGGAATCCAGGCGGTCGGGCAGGGCGTATCGGAGCTCTCGGCCTCCTTTGCCCTTGCCCTGGAGATGGGTGCGCGACTGGAGGATATCGCCGGGACGATCCACGCCCACCCGACGCAGAGCGAAGGTTTTCAGGAAGCCGCCCTCAAGGCGCTGGGACACGCGCTGCATATTTGAGCGCAACTCAACGCAATCAGATTGAAGCTCCAGGTTGAAAATCCTGCGCCAGTTTCGCGGATTCTTGCATCAGAATCGGGAGTCCCTGCGCAGGAATGACTCCAACTTGCATCAAAAAAGTTTTGGAATGGCGGTTCATGGGGCCGAAATGCCGAAAAAACGCCCGGAAGAAGGCATCTCGCCGCAGAATTAATTGAACGATCGTTCAATTAATTCTCGGGGTGCTTCGGGTCTAAAAAATAGCCGGACTTGCGTCCGGCTTAATGGGGGGAACCAGGCGCGCGCCAAAATTCGGGGAGGAGGAGCCGCGCCTAGTCTTTATGATGTACTCCTGTTGGAGCCATACTTCAAGGACTAATACTTTTGATGTATATCACTCTAATACCGCCACTGCGTCAACTTCCAGCATATAATCGGGGTCGGTCAACGCCGCTACGCCGACCAGCGTGTCGGTTGGCTTGTGATCGTTGAACAAGGAAATGCGTCCTTCTTCGATCATGGCCAAGTGCTCGCGCTGATAATTGGCGACCAAGATTGTCAGCTTCGTAACCTGTCGAGGCTCCGCGCCCGCAGCGGCAAGCGCCCTGCCGATGTTTGCAAACACCTGACGGGCCTGAGCCGTCATATCGCCGCGACCGACAAGGTTGCCCTGGCTGTCTTCAGCCACCTGTCCAGCGATAAAAATCATTCGGCTGCCCGTAGCAACGATCACATGGCTGTAGGTCTGCGGGGTGGAGATGCCGTCAGGATTGATACATTTCAATGTCATGGTTTTGTCCTCGCGTTGTTCGAAAAAAACCCCCCTCCCTGCTGCTACGCAGCCTCCCTCCCCACAAGGGGGAGGACAAGACCCTAGCAGGCCTTCGCCTCTGTCCAAATTAAACCATTACTCTACAAGACATGGCACCATTACCCTCCCCCTTGTGGGGAGGGACAGAGCGAAGCGACAGGGAGGGGTGTTTTGAAAGCCGTGCAATGCGCGGCACGCATAGTAAGCTAGTCGAGCGACGCAAGTTGAGGCAGAAGCCCTAAATATCCAGTTCCTCAACGAACGCGGCGCGATCCTGGATGAAGCGGAAGCGCGCGTCGGGGCGGGTGCCCATCAGATCGTCCACGGCAAGCTTGGTTTCGTTGGCCCATTCCTCGTCGATCTGGACACGCAGCAGGGTGCGCTTCTTGCGGTCCATCGTGGTTTCCTTGAGCTGGTCGGCGCGCATTTCGCCAAGGCCCTTGAACCGGCCGATCTCAACCTTGCCCTTGCCGGTAAACAGCGTCTTCAGGAGCTCGTCCTTATGGGCATCGTTGCGGGCATAGGCGACCTTGCCGCCCTGCGCGAGACGGTAGAGTGGCGGTACACCAAGGAAGAGGTGGCCGTTGCGGATCAGCTCGGGCATTTCCTGGTAGAAGAAGGTGATGAGCAGCGATGCGATATGCGCGCCATCGACGTCGGCGTCGGTCATGATGATGATGCGGTCGTAGCGCAAATCCTCGTCGCGGTATTTCGAGCGGGTGCCGCAACCGAGCGCCAGGATGAGATCGCCGATCTGCTGGTTGGCCGTCATCTTTTCGCGTCCGGCACTGACCACATTCAAAATCTTGCCGCGCAGCGGCAGCACAGCCTGTGTGGCGCGATCGCGCGCCTGTTTGGCCGAACCGCCAGCGCTGTCGCCCTCCACGATGAAGAGCTCGGCGCCCAGCGCCCCGGTCTGGCTGCAATCGGCAAGCTTGCCCGGCAGGCGCAGCTTCTTGACGGCGGATTTGCGATTGACCTCTTTTTCCTGGCGGCGTTTGACGCGCTCTTCAGCCCGGTCCACCACCCAGTCGAGCAACTTCGATGCTTCCTGCGGCGAGGCGGCGAGCCAATGATCGAATGGATCGCGAATGACATTTTCAACGATGCGCTGTGCTTCGACCGTCGCCAGCTTGTCCTTGGTCTGGCCAACGAACTCCGGCTCGCGGATGAACACCGAAAGCATGGCGGCAGCGGAGATCATGACGTCATCGGTGGTGATGATCGAGGCGCGCTTGTTGCCGGTGAGTTCCGCATAGGCCTTGAGGCCGCGGGTGAGCGCGATGCGCAGCCCCGCTTCATGGGTGCCGCCTTCGCCTGTCGGAATGGTATTGCAATAGGAATTGACGAAACCATCGCCGCCATACCAGGCGACAGCCCATTCCATGGCGCCATGGCCGCTGGTTTTCTCCGTCTTTCCTGCAAACATTTCGCGCGTGATCTGAAAATCCTTGCCGAGCGAGGCGCCGAGATAATCCTTGAGGCCGCCCGGGAAATGGAAGACGGCCTTGTCCGGCGTCGGATCCTTCGGATCGAGCAGCGACGGCGCGCAATTCCACCGGATTTCGACGCCACCGAAGAGATAGGCTTTCGAGCGCGCCATCTTGTAAAGCCGCGCGGGGTCGAACTTGGCGCCCTGACCGAAGATCTCGGCATCGGGATGGAAGGTCACACGCGTTCCGCGCCGGTTCTGCACTTCGCCGACTTCTTCAAGCGGTCCAAGCGCCTTGCCGCGCGAAAAGCGCTGGCGATAAAGGCGGCGGTTGCGCGCGACCTCGACTTCAACGTGGTCCGAGAGCGCGTTGACGACCGAAACACCGACGCCATGCAGGCCGCCGGAGGTTTCGTAGACTTTGGAGTCGAACTTGCCGCCGGCGTGCAGCATCGTCATGATGACTTCGAGCGCGGATTTGTCCTTGAATTTCGGATGCGGATCGACCGGCATGCCGCGACCATTGTCCGTGACCGACAGATAGCCGTTTTCGTCGAGATCGATATCGATGAAATTGGCGTGACCGGCAACGGCCTCGTCCATGGAATTATCGATGACTTCAGCGAACAGATGATGCAGCGCGCGCTCGTCCGTGCCACCAATATACATGCCCGGACGGCGGCGAACCGGCTCCAGCCCTTCCAGAACCTCGATATCGGCGGCATTGTAATTGCCGCTGGCTTCGGGCGCGGTGCGCGCGGATTTGACAGGCAGGGCGGGGGCAGGCTTGGCAACTTGATCAGAACGTGCGGGTTCGCTCGCCGCCTGCCGCTCGCGCGCGGTTTTTACGATCGCTGAAAAGAGGTCGTTATTGTCATCCATGGTCTTGTTCGGCCAACTTCATAGAGATTCTGAATCACCCTTGATATTTGCACGCTTCATGGCGAAACGCGATGGGAGTTCGCTGTCTGTTCCGGTGTTCACCCACAGAACTATACGCCCGAGCGCTTACATTCAAGTGTGGCTGAAAAACTGACGCAAAGCATCGTGGAGAGTAAAACGTGGCAAAACCGCCATGTGCGTGGTTCGTCGTTCGACAAGCTCACGATGAGGGAGGTTGAGTGCTGCAAGATTAATCACCAACGTTTGAGCCATCCCAGCATTCAAGCTCCCCTGCAATCAACCCACCTCCCTCATGGTGAGCTTGTCGAACCACGCACATGGCGGTTTTGCCAAGCCTACCACCCAGTAACTATACAAATTATTCTGAGCGCTTTGAGCGATTCCTGGAGAGCTCGGGAAGTCCTTCATAGTTCATGGCAATAAGTGCTTGCTTCTTCACACGCGACCATCCTTTGATTTGCCGTTCGCGCGCGATCGCATCCAAAATGCGATCGTAGGTCTCGGTAAAAACAAGTTCAACAGGAAGCCGCGAGCGTGTGTAACCATTGTAGATCGCCGCGTTGTGCTCCCACACCCGGCCTTCGACTTCCTGCTTCGTGAGTCCTGTGTAATATGAACCATCCGCACAACGAAGAATATAAACGGTTACTTCCATAAGGACCTCGCCCAACCTGCGACACCGTAGAAACGATAGTCAGTTCGGGCAATTCAACCAAAGTTTGAACAACGCAATTGCATCGATTCCATGTGCGTGGTTCGACAAGCTCACCATGAGGGAGGTAGGGTATTGCAATAACAATCACCAACGTTTGGCTGTCGACAACTGTTGAGCAATCCCAGCGTTTCAAACTCCCCCGCAATCAACACACCTCCCTCATGGTGAGCTTGTCTTTGAGGTTCATTGTGGACGTGGAGAGTACCTTGGCAAAACCGCCATGTGCGTGGTTCGACAAGCTCACCATGAGGGAGGTAGAGTATTGCAACGTTAATCACCAACGTTTGAGCCATCCCAGTTAATCACCAACGTTGGAGCCATCCCAGTTAATCACCAACGTTTGAGCCATCCCAGCTTCAAGCTCCCCTGCAATCAACCCACCTCCCTCATGGTGAGCTTGTCGAACCATGGCGGGAGCGATATTCCAGCAAGCCACGTCGCCGCGGCGTCCAGAGGAATGATGAGCATGGAAAATACAACCGCACAGCAGGTGCAGGGTGTGTCGATGATGGCGGCGGCCATGTTCTTCCTGCCCGTGATGGACGCCATTGCCAAATGGCTTTCGACGGTGGACAGCGTCTCGCCGGCAACCGTAACGCTCTTCCGTTTTGGATTTCAGGCCATGCTTGCCGCGATGATCATCATTGCCATGACCGGGGTCAAATCCTTAAGGCCCGTCAAGCTATGGGGTAATCTGTTTCGCGGCGTTCTCATGGGTGTCGGAGGGCTCTGTTTCTATGCGGCGATCAAATACATGCCGTTGGCGGACGCCATAGCCGTGTTCTTCGTTGAACCGTTGATGCTGACGACCCTTTCGGCAATCCTGCTGAAGGAACATGTCGGCTGGCGCAGGTGGATGGCCGTCGCCATCGGGTTCATCGGCACACTGATCGTTATTCAGCCCAGCTGGGAACTCTTCGGCTGGGTTTCGCTTTTGCCTCTGGGCACGGCAGCATCCTTTGCCTTCTATCTTATCCTGAACCGACGGTATGGCACCGCCGACACAACGCTTGTCATGCAGTTATATGCGGGAGTAGGCGGTACGCTGACGACTCTCGTCGCGCTGTTCTTCGGCGCAGCCTTCGAGGTCAGCGATATGACATTCGGACTTCCCGCCAATGCCCTGTCGTGGTCTTTGCTCTTCGCAATGGGCGTCATTGCGACAACCGGACACCAGCTGATCACCAACGCCTCGCGCCTTGCCCCCGCCTCGCTGCTGGCGCCGTTTCAATATCTCGAAATCGTCATGGCAGTGCTCATCGGGCTCTTTGTCTTCAACGAATTCCCTACCGCATCGAAGTGGCTGGGAATCGCCATCATCGTCGCTTCCGGCGCCTATCTGATCTGGCGAGAGGGCAAACGCAAAGCGAGCGAGCCTGCGTATAACTAGGAACTACAGATTTTTAACAGTTGAGCGAAACGAGCTTTGGCAATAGAAACAAAGGCATATTTCGGGAGGTGAGAAAACTGTTTTCGATCGGGCAACACCATTGTGCGTGGTTCGACGGGGCTCACCATGAGGGTAGTGGGTTGATTGCAGGGAGCCAGGAGCTGCAACGCTGGTGATTGTCATTGCAATCCACGTGTCCCCCTCATGGTGAGCCCCGTCGAACCACGCACAATGCATTCTGCCAGCTCGTTCACTCATCCCCTCAATCTATTTGACCAGGGGCAGGAGATCATCGCGTGTTCAAAAAGATACTGATTGCCAACCGTGGCGAGATTGCCTGCCGGGTCATTAAAACTGCGCGCAGGATGGGGATTGCCACGGTTGCGGTTTATTCCGATGCGGATCGCGATGCTGTGCATGTGGAGATGGCCGACGAGGCAGTGCATATCGGGCCGGCTGCTGCTGCCGAAAGCTATCTGGTGGCGGACAAGATCATCGCCGCATGCAAGGAGACCGGCGCGGAAGCCGTTCACCCCGGCTACGGGTTTCTCTCCGAGCGGGCTTCCTTTTGCGAGGCGCTGGAAGAGCAGGGCATCATCTTCGTCGGGCCGAAGCCCAAGGCGATCATCGCCATGGGCGACAAGATCGAATCGAAAAAATTCGCCAACGCGGCCAAGGTGAGCACTGTTCCGGGCTTTCTCGACGTCATCACCGACCCGGCCCATGCGGAGCGGATCGCCGGCGAGATCGGCTACCCGGTGATGATCAAGGCTTCAGCAGGCGGCGGCGGCAAGGGCATGCGCATCGCCTGGAACAAATCGGAAGTGCGCGACGGTTTCGAGCGTGCGACCTCCGAAGCGCGCAATTCCTTCGGTGATGAGCGGGTTTTCATCGAGAAGTTCATCGTCGACCCGCGCCATATCGAAATTCAGGTGCTGGCCGATGCTTTCGGCAACTCCATCTATCTGGGCGAGCGCGAATGTTCGGTACAGCGACGCAACCAGAAGGTGGTGGAGGAAGCGCCGTCACCCTTTCTGGACGAGGCGACGCGCAAGGCCATGGGCGAGCAGGCGGTGGCGCTGGCCAAGGCGGTGGACTACCAGAGTGCCGGAACGGTGGAGTTCATCGTCGACAAGGACCGCAATTTCTATTTCCTCGAGATGAATACGCGGCTGCAGGTGGAACACCCGGTGACCGAACTGATCACCGGGATCGATCTGGTCGAGCAGATGATCCGCATTGCCGCTGGCGAAAAGCTGGCGATCAAGCAGGCCGATGTGAAGCTCAATGGCTGGGCTGTCGAAAGCCGGCTCTACGCGGAAGACCCGTATCGCAACTTCCTGCCGTCGATCGGACGGCTGACGCGCTATCGCCCGCCGGCGGAGGGGCCGGTGGGCAAGGCGATCATCCGCAACGACACGGGCGTGACCGAGGGCTCGGAAATCTCGATGTTCTACGACCCGATGGTCGCCAAGCTCTGCACCTGGGCACCGACGAGGCTCGAAGCCATCGATGCGATGGCGGACGCGCTGGATACGTTCGTCGTCGACGGTATCGCGCACAACATCCCGTTTCTCGCCGCGCTGATGCAGCACACGCGCTGGCGCGAGGGCAGGCTTTCGACCGCCTTCATCGCCGAGGAATTTCCCGATGGGTTCAAGCCGATTTCGCCGTCACCGGACGATCTGGATATATTGGCGGCGGTCGCGCTGGCAGTCGAACTGGTGCGCAAGGAGCGGCTGGATCGATTGTCGGATCGTTTGCGGCCGCATACGGGCAAGATGCGCACCGAATGGGAAGTGCGGATCAAGGACGATTATGTGCCGATCACGATTGCAAACTGTGTGGCCAAACCGCCTGTGAAGATCGAGCTTTCAATTCGTGGCGGCGATGTCGTTACCGTTCGCAGCGACTGGCAGCCCGGCGACGCCGTATGGAGCGGCTATATCGACAAGCGGGCGGTGAAGGCGCAACTGCGCCCGGTGCTCAATGGCATGCGCATCGACTGGAGGGGCATGTCGATCATCGCCCACGCCATGCAGAAGCACGTGGCGGCGCTGGAAAAGCTGATGCCGGTGAAGATACCGCCGGATACGTCGAAGCTGTTGCTATGCCCGATGCCGGGGCTGATCGTGTCGATCAATGTGACAGAGGGGCAGGAGGTCAAGGCGGGGGAAACGCTTGCCATCGTCGAGGCGATGAAGATGGAGAATGTCTTGCGTGCCGACCGCGATCTGACAGTGTCGGCGATCAACGCCAAGCAGGGCGACAGCCTGGCTGTGGACGCGGTGATCATGGAGTTCATCTAGAGACCTTTGCCAATCCACCCCGACGGTCATCTGATGCGACTTTCTGCGCTTCCGGTGCTCACGGACCAATACGTCCGCTGCCCGCCGGTTCTCGAAAATCACACCAGCTGACCGTCGGGCTGAATTCTCAAAAGGTCTCTGCCGCCATTCACGCTTCTTCTTGCATCTTTTTGCCGTTTCAGGCGCCATTTTCGATCATATTAACAGGTCCTGCCCCTTGCCGATTACCGACCATTGAAAGCGCGCAGCAAAACGGTTAGGACACGCTCATGACAATCGCGATCTATGCAGGATCATTTGATCCTATTACCAACGGTCATATGGATGTCCTGCAGGGGTCGCTCCGGCTTGCGGACAAGGTTTTCGTGGCGATCGGCGTTCACCCGGGCAAAGCCCCGCTGTTTTCGTTCGAAGAACGCGTCAATCTGATCAAGCGCGTCGCGACTGATGTTTTCGGCAAGGATGGCGAGCGGATCGACGTTGTCGAATTTGATGGTTTGCTGATCGACGCAGCGCGCAAATACGGGGCGTCCCTGATGGTTCGCGGCTTGCGTGATGGTACCGATCTCGACTATGAGATGCAGATGGCCGGGATGAACGGCAAGATGGCGCCAGAGCTGCAAACGGTATTCCTGCCGGCCGATCCGGCGGTTCGCACCATTACCGCCACATTGGTTCGCCAGATTGCAGCTATGGGCGGCGACGTCCGGCATTTTGTTCCCGCTCTTGTGGCCGACGCGCTCAAGACAAAATTCAAATCCTGATCTGGAGACTTTCATGTCCGTATTCCGCACAGCACTGCTTGTTGCTGCCGTCTCGTCCCTGTCATTCGCAAGTATAGCGCGTGCGGACGACGCCAATACCATGACGATCAAGCTCAAGGACGGCGACGTCAAGGTCGAGCTGCGTCCCGACCTGGCGCCGAAACATGTCGAGCAGATCAAGGCGCTCGCCAAGGAAGGCGGCTATAACAATGTCGTCTTCCACCGGGTCATTCCAGGCTTCATGGCACAGACCGGTGATGTCCAGTACGGCAATACGGAAAAAGGCTTCAATCCGCAGGCTGCAGGCACTGGCGGTTCGACGCGGCCCGATCTGCCCGCAGAGTTCTCGAAGGAACCTTTCGTGCGCGGAACAGTTGGCATGGCACGTGCCCAGAGTCCAAATTCTGCAAACTCGCAGTTTTTCATAATGTTCACCGAGTACCCCTCGCTGAATGGCCAATATACAGTCGTTGGCAAGGTCACGAGCGGCATGGATATCGTCGACAAGATCAAGAAGGGCTCGGAGGCAGACAATGGCGCTGTCGAAAACCCCGACAAGATGCTCAAGGTCACCGTTGGCGCGGGCAAGTAATCACGCAATTCAATAAAATCAGGAGATTGCCGGATATGGCTTACAAAGATCCAGAAAACACCATCCTTCTCGAAACCACAAAGGGCGATGTCGTTATCGAACTTTATCCGGACCTTGCGCCCGGACATGTGGAGCGTATCAAGGAGCTCGCACGGGAAGGCGCCTATGATGGCGTCGTCTTTCATCGCGTAATCGATGGCTTCATGGCGCAAACCGGCGATGTCAAATTCGGCAAGCAGGGCGGAAGTTCCTTCAACCCGGGACGCGCCGGAATGGGTGGCTCGGACAAGCCGGACCTCAAAGCTGAATTCTCCAATGCCAACCATGGCCGCGGCGCTTGCTCGATGGCTCGTTCACAGAGCCCGAATTCTGCCAATTCGCAGTTCTTCATCTGCTTTGACGATGCGGCATTCCTCAACCGCCAGTACACGGTATGGGGCCAGGTCATTGAAGGCATGGACAATGTCGACAAGATCAAGCGCGGCGAGCCGGTGCAGGATCCGGACTCCATCGTTTCCATGCGCGTTGCCGCAGACGCCGAATAATATTGATGCACTATGCGAGTTGATCTTTTCGATTTCGACCTGCCCGAGGAGAGCATCGCATTGAGACCTGCAGAGCCGCGCGATTCAGCGCGGCTTTTGCTTGTGCGGGCGGACGGTTCCGAGTTCGAGGACAGCAGCGTTCGCAATCTCGGTGATTTTCTAAAAGCAGGCGACGCTCTGGTATTCAATGATACCAAAGTGATACCGGCGCAACTTGAAGGCTTTCGTGAGCGCGAAGGTGTGAAAGCACAAATCGGTGCGACGCTGCACATGCGGACTGGACCCGACCGCTGGAAGGTCTTCCTGCGCCCGGCAAAGCGCATCAAGGCGGGGGAGCGGATCGACTTCGGCCACGGCAACAATGCCTGCCTGCTTGGATCTTTGCAGGCGACTGTCACTGAGAAAGGCGATGCCGGCGAAGCACTGCTGGTTTTCGATTTCAGCGGTGCCGATCTGGATCAGGCAATTGCCGCAGTCGGGCACATTCCGCTGCCACCCTACATTGCTTCAAAGCGTGCGGATGATGTTCGTGATCGAGAGGACTACCAGACCGTCTACGCCCGGGAAGAAGGTGCCGTTGCCGCGCCCACTGCTGGGCTGCATTTCACACCCGAACTGCTGGATGATCTGAAGAAATGCGGGATCGAAGAGCATTTCGTTACGCTGCATGTGGGGGCGGGCACCTTTCTTCCCGTCAAGGTCGACGATACCGCCGATCACAAGATGCACGCGGAGATCGGGACGGTCGATCAACGCACGGCAGATGCCCTCAATGCGGTAAAAGCGCGAGGCGGGAGGATCGTTTCCGTCGGAACGACATCGCTGCGCCTGCTTGAAAGTGCAACCGGCGAAGACGGCGTTATCAAGCCATGGTCGGGCCCGACGGATATTTTCATTACTCCGGGGTATCGGTTCCGCGCAGTCGATATGCTGATGACGAATTTTCATCTGCCGCGCTCGACACTGTTCATGCTGGTGTCGGCATTCAGCGGGTTCGAGCGGATGCATGCAGCCTATGAATATGCCATCAAGAATAACTACCGCTTCTATTCCTATGGCGATGCAAGCCTGTTATGGCGATCCGCATCATGAGCGAAAATTTCGAATTCAAACTGACTGCCACGGATGGCAGAGCGCGACGCGGCGAAATTACAATGCCGCGCGGGACAGTGCGGACGCCGGCCTTCATGCCGGTGGGCACCGGTGGAACAGTCAAGGCCATGTATATGGACCAGGTGCGTGACCTTGGTGCCGATATCATCCTCGGTAATACCTACCATCTGATGCTGAGGCCGGGCGCCGAGCGCGTGGCAAAGCTTGGTGGATTGCATGAATTTGCCCGTTGGCAGCCGCCAATCCTGACGGATTCCGGCGGGTTTCAGGTCATGTCGCTGGCACAATTGCGCAAGCTGACAGAAAGCGGCGTGACGTTTCGCTCGCATATCGATGGCCGCGCGTATGAGATGACGCCAGAACGCTCGATCGAGATTCAAGGGCTGCTGGATTCAGACATCCAGATGCAGCTCGACGAATGCGTGGCCCTGCCATCGACACCGAAAGACATCCAGCGGGCCATGGAATTGTCGCTGCGCTGGGCGGAACGCTGCAAGACCGCCTTTGGCAATCAGCCCGGCAAAGCCATGTTCGGCATCGTGCAGGGCGGTGATGTCGCCGATCTGCGTATTCGCTCGGCGCAGGCGCTTAAGGGCATGGATCTGAAAGGCTATGCCGTTGGCGGCCTCGCGGTTGGAGAGCCACAAGACGTCATGCTGGAAATGCTCGACGTCACCTGTCCGGAACTGCCGGATGACAAGCCGCGCTATCTCATGGGCGTGGGCACGCCTGACGATATCCTGAAATCGGTAGCGCGCGGCATCGATATGTTCGATTGTGTGATGCCAACGCGGGCAGGGCGCCACGGCCTCGCCTTCACCAGGCGCGGCAAGGTCAACCTGCGCAATGCACGACATGCGGATGATCCGCGTCCTTTGGACGAGGAATCGTCCTGTCCGGCGGCGCGCGACTACAGCCGCGCCTATTTGCACCATCTGGTCAAGTCAGGCGAAGCGCTTGGCGCCATGCTTCTGACGTGGAACAATCTTTCCTATTACCAGCAACTGATGCAGGGTATTCGCGGCGCTATCGAAGCCAGCAATTTCAATGGCTTCACGGAAGAAACGCAAGTCGCATGGGCACAGGGCGATATACCCCTATTTGCGTGATCACGCTGTAACGGGTACCTCTGCCGTTTGAGCATCAGCCGGTTCGAACAGGTTCTTCAACCGGTCGATGGCGGCGATTTGTTCTTCCTTGCTGAGCAGACCCATCTCGAACAGTTTCAGACTGCGTAGCCCCTCGATCGTCAAGAATACCATCATTGCCAGCGTAGGATCTTCTGCGTTCTCGCGCATGCGCTGCAGTAGCTGCTTGTTGTACCGCCGGATTGGCTCAAGAAATCCCGGATCGTTGGCGATGGCCGCAAGAATACCGGAAGGCTCCGGTTCGTTGCAAAGAAACTCCGCCCGATAAACGGCTATGCACGCCAGAACGACGCTGTTTGGGCCGTGATTTCGGGCCGCCTCTTCCTTGCGCAGTGATTCGTCAAATTCCGAAACGTGCTGTTCAACGAGTGCTTCCAGCAGTTTGGCCTTGGTCGGAAACGTATAGAGCAATCCCCCTTTTGAAAGACCCGCTCGCCGCGCCACGGCATCGAGTGACAGGTGCACAGGCCCGACTTCCTTGGCGATTTCGGCCGCCGCTTGCAGGATCTTGTCTTTCGTAGATAGGGTATCACTCGCCATTCCAACACTTTCGATGTAGGGCATTTATCGCCCGTATTGACATTACCGTCCGGACGGTACAGTACATTGCGCGTGGTCATCAAGTCCACACGATTCAAATTCATATGACAGGCTGGCAGACTTTTGCTGGCCATTGTTTTGTTGGAGCCGCCTTTCCATGATTAAGCGCTACATTGCACCCCTGATCGTTCTAATCCTGGTCGCCGTGATCAGTGGATTGGTGTGGACAAAGGCTCCGGAGTTCAAGGGTTACGTATTGCCCACGGCAATCGGCATCCTGGTCTTCGTTGGATTGATCTGGGCGTTGTTCCCCAAGATCAAGCGCTACATGATGCCTGCGATCATTCTAATTCTTGTCGTAGCAGTTGCCGGCGGCCTGGTCTGGTTCAATTTCTTCAGAGATTCGATGATCAAGCAGTTCTTTGCGACCATGCAGCAGCCAGCTGCGCCGGTCTCGACCTATACGGTCAAGCCGGGTGAATGGATGCCTGAGATCGAAGCGATCGGTACGGTAAGCGCGATCCAGGGTGTCGAGCTCTCCGTCGAAGTTGCCGGTATCGTCAAGGACATCCCGTTCAAAGCCAACCAGACAGTCGAGAAGGACGCACCGCTGCTGCAGCTCGACGATGCGATCGAGAAAGCCGATATTGTTGCGGCCCGGGCACAAGATGTACTGATGGATCAGACTCTGGCGCGTGCCCGCACGCTCAATACCCGAGGTGTTGGTGCTGTGTCTGCCGTCGACGAGGCGCAATCTGCATCGCTGGCCAAGAAGGCCGAGATTGCCAAATTGCAGGCCGTTATGGATCAGAAGCTGTTGAAGGCGCCTTTCAAGGGCACAGTCGGCATCCCGCGCATTGAACTCGGGCAATATCTGCCAATCGGCACGGTGGTCGTTTCCTTGCAGGATCTCACGACGATGCGCGTGGACTTTACAGTGAATGAGCAGGTCCTCAGCCAGATCAAGATCGGTCAGCCGATCAGACTTGGCCTGACGGATAGTGACATCAATTATGACGGCAAGATCACGGCGATCGAACCCAGAATCGATCCGGCCACAAGGCTTGTTTCGGTGCGTGCCCAGGTCGACAATTCCGAAGGAGAATTGCGCCCAGGTCAGTTTTCCCAGGTCCGGGTGACGCTGCCGAAGGAAGAAAATGTTTTCACACTGCCGCAGACGGCGCTCGTTTCGAGCCTCTATGGCGATTACGTGTACGTCGTTCGTCCTGCTCCGGATGAAACCAAGCCGGCAGATCCAGCAAAACCTGCGGATGCGCCAAAGCCTGCCGACGAGACCGCGTCAACACAACCAGCTTCTGCTGAGAAAAAAGAAGAAAAGCTCATCGTCACGCAGGTTTTCGTCAGACCAGGACGTCGCTCCGGCCTTGTCGTCGAAATAACCAAAGGTCTCAAAGAGGGCGACGTTGTCGTTACGGCGGGCCAGAATCGTTTGAGCCCTGGTGCAGCGGTCAAGATCGCCAATGATGTGAACCCCGCCAGCAAAACAGAATCAGGACTGCCAACAAAATGAATTTCTCAGACATATTCATTCGCCGTCCTGTCCTGTCGACGGTTGTCGCTCTGATGATCATCCTGCTTGGCGCGCAGGGACTTGTGAACCTTTCGGTGCGCCAGTACCCCAAGGTCGAAGAGACGGTTATCACCATCAAAACCGCCTATGCCGGCGCCAGTGCCGACCTGATGCAGGGCTTTATTTCTGCTCCGATCGCTAAGGCTGTGACCACCACGGAAAACATCGACTACGTGACATCTTCTTCCGCTCCGTCATCGAGCACGGTGACGGTACAGATGAAGCTTGGCGCAAATCCCGATGCGGCGTTGACCGAGGTAATCTCCAAGGTCAACCAGGTGCGCGGGGATTTGCCGGAAGAAGCCGACGATCCTGTCATCACCAAGGGTACCGGTCAGGACTTCGCAACGATGTATCTGGCCGTGCAAAACCCGAACATGACGAGCGAGCAGATCACCGAATATCTGGAACGCGTTATCCAGCCGCGCATGTCGACCATTCAAGGTGTCGCCGACGCCCAAATTCTGGGCGGTCAGGTATTCTCCATGCGCGTTTGGATCGATCCGATCAAGCTGGCGGCCCGCAAGACGACGGCGTCTGAAGTATTGACGGCGATCAACCAGTCGAACTTCCTGTCTGCGCCGGGCAAGATCGAAAATCTTTACACGGCTTCTCCTATCACGTTGAAGACGACGTTGCAGACGCCTGAAGCTTTTGGCGCGATGCCGATCAAATCTGACGGCGACAATATCATCCGTCTGCGCGATGTGGCGCGGGTTGAGCTCGGCGCCGTGAACAAGGACACGATCGTCAGCTTCAATGGAGCCAGTGGTACGTTCCTTGGGATATTCCCGACACCTGCTGCCAATCCCATCGATATGACAGCTGCTGTTCGCAAGGAATTGCCCTCGATTCAGGCGACCCTGCCCGAAGGCATGCAGCTTTACATGGTTTACGACTCGACGGAGCAGATCAGCTCATCGATCGAGGAGGTGTTCAAGACCATCGGCGAGGCGGTGTTGATCGTCGTTGCCGTGATTCTGCTCTTCCTTGGATCTTTCCGTTCGGTCATCATTCCGGTCGTAACCATCCCGATATCGCTGATTGGCGTGTGCTTCTTCCTGTTCATGCTCGGTTATTCGATCAACCTGCTCTCGCTTCTGGCGATGGTTCTGGCCATCGGTCTCGTGGTCGACGATGCGATTGTGGTCCTGGAGAATATCCACCGACATATCGAGGAGGGGCTGAGACCGCTTGATGCCGCATTGAAAGGCATGAAGGAAATCACCGGACCCATCGTGGCAATGACAATTACGCTTGCCGCCGTGTTCGCCCCGCTCGGATTTACCGGCGGCCTCACTGGCTCGTTGTTTCGTGAGTTTGCGTTCACGCTTGCCGGCGCCGTGATCATCTCCGGTGTGGCCGCTCTGACCGTCTCGCCGATGATGTGCGCGCTTTTGCTGCGGGCAGGCGGGCACAGCCGGTTTCAGCGGATTGTTGACAATAGTTTTGGCTGGCTTGAAAGCGCCTATGAACGACGTGTCGCGGGCTCGCTCAACTTTCGGTTCGTGACCTTGTTCATAGTCGTCGCGCTTGTCGCGTTGACCGGATTTCTCCTTACCAAGACCAATTCGGAACTTGCTCCTGAAGAAGATTCGGGCGCTCTCTTTGCCATCGTCAATGGTCCGCAATATGCGACGTCGCAATACACCAAGCTCTATGCGGATCAGATCGATGCCTTGACCAAGGATTTGCCGGAGTTGAAAACACGCTTCAACATCCTCGGCTTCGGCACAACGAATTCTGCCTTCGCCATCTGGGTGTTCAAGGATTGGTCCGAGCGCACCAAGTCGCAAGCACAGCTTAAAGAGGAATTGCAAGGCATGATCGGCCCGCTTGCCGGCGTCGAAGCCTTCATCTTCGCGCCTCCGGACTTGCCGGGTACCGGTGGTGGGCTGCCGATTTCAATCATTATCCAGTCGACAGGCCCGGCGGACAAGGTGTTCGAAGTTGCCGAAGAGATCAAGAACAAGGCGCAAGCCTCGGGGCAGTTCATCATCGTGCAAAACTCGCTCTCGTTCAATGCACCGCAAGTGACGGTGACGATCGATCGCGATCGTGCCTCGGCGTTGGGCGTGCCCGTAAGCGATATTGGCCAGACACTTGGGCTGTTGGTCGGTGGCGGCAAGATCTCGAAATTCGATCGGGATTCCAATAGCTACGACATCATCCCCCAGGTGCCGCAGGACTACAGGTCGAGATCCTGAAAATCTGGGTCAGTATTTCGTCAAGAGTGCATCTGGCGAGATGGTTCCGTTGTCGGCGGTCATCAAGGTCACCGAAAACGCTTCACCGGCCGCCATCGAGCAGTTCAATCAGCTGAACTCGGCGACGATTTCGGCTCTGCCGCTGCCGGGTGTTACGACCGGTCAAGGGTTGCAGACGGTTATCGATACGGCTAGGCCTTTGATGCCGGATGGGTTCTTCATGGATTATTCCGGCCAGTCGCGTCTGGAAATCGAGCAGGGAAGCACGATCCTTATTGCCTTCCTGCTGGCCGTGGTGGTGATCTATCTGGTGCTGGCGGCGCAGTTCGAAAGCTTCCGCGATCCGTTTATCATCATGATGTCGGTACCGCTTTCGATCTTCGGTGCGATCGTGCCGCTCAACCTGGGACTCGGCACACTCAACATCTATACGCAGGTGGGTCTGATCACACTGGTGGGACTGATTACCAAACACGGTATTCTGATGGTGGAATTTGCCAATCAGCAGCGTGAACTGCATGGTATATCGCGGCATGACGCGATCATCCTTGCGGCGAAGACCCGGCTTCGTCCGATTCTGATGACCACTGCGGCCATGGCGCTCGGTGTCATACCGCTCATCACAGCCACTGGTGCCGGTGCCGCAGCACGCTATTCGATTGGTCTGGTGATTTTCTCCGGCATTCTTGTCGGGACAGTCTTCACCCTGTTCGTCGTGCCGATGTTCTACACGTTCATTTCCAAGAAGGACGTAAAAGCTGAAGCAACGACGGGGATTCCCGACGCGGGAGGCGCCGCTCCGCAGGTGAGCCACACCTAGCAAGGTCTTCAAAGCCAAATAAAAAAGCCTCCGAACTGTCAGTTCGGAGGCTTTTTTTGTACCAACTGAAATCAGGCCCGTTTAACGGCGCGAAGGATAAAGAGAAGAATGACCGCTCCGACCGTCGCGGCGATGATTGCACCTATGATGCCGCTGCCGAGCGAGATGCCGAGCCTCGGAAAGAGATATCCTGCAATAAAGGCGCCGATAACGCCTACCACCAGGTCACCCACGAGGCCAAAACCGCCTCCGCGCACGAGCTGGCTCGCGAGCCATCCCGCTATCAATCCCACCAAAAGAAAAATAAGAAGGCTTTCTCCGCCCATAGCCAATTCTCCATAAAACCGGTTTGCCGGAGCACAATCCCGAGAGGACTATGTTCCATTCAATGTTGTGCGTCCGATTTGAACGCACGGCGCAGTAAGATGCTCCACCGGCCCCGGATTCTTGATCCATGCATTGGCCAAGAGAATCACCAAGTCGATTTTACGATGGGATGGGGGATTTGAATAACGAAAGTTTGCAAATGAAATTTAGACTTTGGCACTATCAAAAACTATGCCGGCTATGGTTTCCCACGACCGGCACAGTGTCTGTTACTAACTGATCTTTTGTTTGCAGAAATTATTGTGCAGGAGCAGGAGCAGTTGACTCAGCAGGCTTCACGGCCTTCTTCTTGGCGGACATCTTGTGCACCTTCTTAACAGGCTTGTGAGCCTTTTTTACTGTCGTCGTCGTATCCGGGGTAGTTGCCGTTGTTGCAGCAGGGGCGGCGTTGGCGCTGGAAGCGATAACCGGAGCCGAAACAGCGAGGGCAACGGCAAGACCGAGAGCTGTATAGAGGGACTTTTTCATTGGTCAGTTTCCTTTCGATGCGGGCCTGTGTGAAACAGTCGGTCAGTCGTCAACCGGCTGCACACCAAGCAGCTTCAAAGCCTGGGCATACGATCTGATCCCCTGCGCCTGCTTGTTGCTTGCACAGAATCTCGTTCCCGTTTTCTGAAGTGCTTTCGCCTTGGCTGCCCGTTTTGCCTCGGCGTGTTCCGTCATTGCGTGTTGAACTTGTTGCTGGAGTTTGCCGCACAACTCTGTGCGGGTGAGTGTCTCTGCTGCCATTGACTGCTCTATTGGTACGATGGATACGATCGCACCGGTCAGGACGATTGTCGAAATGGTCAATATGTTCCGCATAAGAGCCATTTGAGTTACGAAGAAATCCTGTTTCGACCAGTCAACCACGAGTTGACGGGCCTTTATCGGACGTGAGTGTTGCCTGAGTTTTTCTGTTTTGTGGTGTTTTGTTTCTGCATTGTAACAAGACACCAAACGACAGAATTTTGCCCGGTTCGCCAGTCATTGGATGTTGCGAGTTTGCTGTTCGATCCAAAGAATTACATGGCTTCCACAATGGATCGTGCGTAAAAACAACGGGTTGAACCGCGCCGTATGGCTGGGCGCAAAACGATCGCCATCAGGAATTGAGCATGAAATCTGAAGCGCATATTCTGATTGTCGACGACGATGAAGCCATTCGCGATCTCCTGCATGAATTTTTGAAGAAGCGGGGAATGCATGTCTCGGTTGCACGAGACAGCGAGGAAATGCAGGAAGTCCTTTCCCGTACGCCCATAGATCTTCTCATTCTCGATGTGATGCTTCCTGGCAAAAGCGGTATGGAAATTTGCAGGGATATCCGGATGCATTCGCGTATCCCGATCATCATGCTGACTGCCGTCACAGAAACCACCGACCGGGTGGTGGGGCTCGAAATGGGTGCGGATGATTATGTTTCCAAGCCATTCGATCCGAGGGAGCTACTGGCGCGGGTCAGGGCAGTGCTGCGCCGGCTCGATACATCCGGTCCTGACCGGCGCCTCGAACCGACGGTCTACAAATTCGCCGGCTGGACGATGGACTGCTCGCGACGGCGGCTTGTGTCTCCAGATGCAGTGCGCGTGGAACTGACGACGGCAGAATTCAATCTTCTGGAAACATTGGTCAAAAGCGCCCAGCGCATGTTGAGCCGCGACCAGCTCCTGGAATTGGTCGGCAACAACGCCGCCTATGGTTATGACCGCAGCATCGATATTTTGATCAGCCGCCTTCGCCGCAAGATGGAAGACGATTCCCGTTCGCCGAAGTTGATCCTGACGATCCGTGGCGGCGGCTATCAATTCGTTCCCGAAGTCAGCGCGGAATGAAACGGTTTCTGCCCCAGTCACTGCCAAGCTGGGTCCTGCTCATCCTGATTGCCAGCCTGCTGACGACGCAGGTTGCAACATTATCGATCGTGTCGCGTGATCGCGCCGAAAACAACAATGTGCTCGAACTGTTCCGCTTGAGCGAACGCGCTTATACGCTCGTCAAGGTGCTCTATGCCGCGCCGCCATCCGAGCGATCAATTCTTGCGAGCGCCTTGTCGAACACTGCCAACCCTCTCTCCATGTCCGACGAGCCGGCTGTGACATCGGCCATCGCTTCGGACGATAGTCTTGCCGAGCTCGAAGATGTGCTGGTGGCGCGATTGTCAGCGTTCGGAGTAACCGACGCCCGGATTCGCCGCGCATCGAACCGGCCACCTAGCAGACCTGCAACAAACCCCAGCGCACCTGATCCCGATGTCGGCATTGTCGAGCGTCAGCTTTCCGATATCGCGGAGGATTTCAGCCAGAGTGACGGGCTCGCGGCCTCGATCAAGTTCAAGGATGGCCAGTGGCTGAACTTCGTCACACCGATCGCGCCGGAGCCCCCGATCTTTACCGCACAGACGGTACCTCTGTTTGGCTCCGTTGCGGCGGTGGTCATTGCAATGACGATCTGGGCGATGCGCCGGTTGACGGCGCCATATCGAGCGCTGGAGAGAGCGGTCAAGCGCATCGGCGACGATGTAAAGTCGCCGCCACTGCCCGAATTTGGCAGCAGCGAATATAAATCGGCAGCGCGAGCGGTGAACACCATGCAGGCGCAATTGAGGGAATATGTAGCCGACCGTGAGCAGCTGGCGGCCGCGCTGGCGCACGACCTGCGCACGCCGTTGACCCGCATTCGCCTGCGCCTCGAACTGTTGCGGAAATCACCGTTGCGCCAATCGCTCACCCACGATCTGAACGATATCGAAGCGATATCCCGATCCGTCATTGATTTTGCCACCTATGAAATCGTCGATGAAGAGCAGGAGAAGATTGATTTCTGGTCGTTGGTCGACTCGGTTGCCGATGGTTTTCCGCAGGCCTCATTCGACAAAACCAGCCATGCGTCGCGCGGGTTGATCTGCATGGGGCGTCCAATCGCGCTGCGGCGCTGTGTAACGAACCTCGTGAACAACGCCGTAACCTATGGCGAAAAAGCCCATATCAGCCTCGCGCAGAGTGGCGCCGACATTTTGCTGACAATCCGTGACGAAGGGCCGGGCATTCCACAGGCCAAGCTCGACGAGGTGTTCCAGCCGTTCCGGCGGGTCGAAGGCTCGCGTAACCGGCAGACTGGTGGATTTGGTCTGGGCCTGACCATCGCGCGCAATATCGCGCGACGCAGCGGCGGTGATATCACGCTCGCGAATGACACAGACGGCGGCCTAAGAGCCGAATTGCGGATTCCGCGCGCAGTCTGATGCGCCGAAAGGCGGCCAGAAATTCAGTCGACAGTGCCTACAACTGCCACACAGTCACCCGGTTTGACCAAGCCCGGAAAATGCCGTGCGGCAAGCAGCCCGGTAAGCTTCGTCCGGATTTCAGCCGGAGCAACGCCGGTACGACCGATTGGATGGATGCGAGCGATCACTTGTCCCTCTTTAACGGAATCGCCCAAATCGACCATCGTTTCGATCAGCCCTTCATCCTCGGCGAAGGAGAAGCAATCACCCGATGGCATATCGAGCCAGCGCGTGTCGC
Organism: Phyllobacterium zundukense; assembly: GCF_025452195.1. Taxonomy (NCBI): domain Bacteria; kingdom Pseudomonadati; phylum Pseudomonadota; class Alphaproteobacteria; order Hyphomicrobiales; family Phyllobacteriaceae; genus Phyllobacterium; species Phyllobacterium zundukense. Next base: position 2,951,478 of record NZ_CP104973.1, read on the forward strand.
GATGGTCGATCTTGCCGCTAACGATGCCCGCATGGCGCAAGACATTCATCGCGCCCCGTTTGGCGATGGCGACTGTTTCGGCTCGGGCCGTACCGCCGCCGCCAAGTTCGGTGGTGACGAAAACCTTGCCCATTTCCTCCACCGTCGTGTCATACATGCCGACCGCGTCGATTTCGAGCATGCGCATCGACCATGGCGCCGAGAATGCCGTGACGGCGTCGAAGCCTTTGGCCTCCTGCACTTTGTCAGGCAGGATATGGGCGGCCGCGAAGGGTACGAAATCGAGTGTCCTGCCACCGGAATGGAAATCGAGCACGACATCAGCACGCGGCAACAATTCGCGGGTGAAATAGTCAGCGATTTTCTGGGTTACCGTGCCATCCGGTTTTCCCGGATAGCTGCGATTCATATTACCCTTGTCGATCGGCGACGTACGCGTGCCGGCGCGAAACGCCGGATAATTCATCGCCGGAACAATGATAACCGTACCGCTTACATTGCCGACATCGAGGGTGCGGGCGAGGTCAAAAAGGGCGATCGGTCCTTCATATTCATCGCCATGATTGCCGCCAGTCAAGAGCGCAGTCGGCCCGTTGCCATTGCGGATGACTGCAATGGGTATCATGACAGATCCCCAGGCGGAATCATCACGGCTATAAGGCAGCCGCAAAAAACCATGCTGCACGCCTTGTTTGTCCAGATCGACGGTAGGTGTGATGGGCGACGGCCGGAGGATTTCTGATTGCATGACGGCCTCAGTTTTTGACGAACAGCTTGCGCGGCACATTGGCGAGGCATTCGACGCCAGTGTCGGTGATCAGGATGCTTTCGGTGATTTCAAGTCCCATGGTTTCGAGCCACAAACCGGTCATGAAATGGAAAGTCATGCCTGGCTTGAGTTCGGTCTTGTCGCCCGGTCGCAGGCTCATGGTGCGCTCACCCCAATCCGGCGGATAGGAAATGCCGATTGGATAGCCGGTGCGGTTATCCTTGACGATGCCGTATTTCTTCAGGATGCCAAAGAACGCGTTGGCGATATCCTCGCAGGCATTGCCGGGCTTTGCCGCAGCAAGACCGGCTTCCATGCCTTCCAGCGTGGCTTTCTCTGCGTCCAGAAACTCCTGAGTGGGCTTGCCCAGAAACACTGTGCGCGACAGCGGAACGTGGTAGCGATTGTAGCATCCGGCGATCTCAAAAAAGGTACCTTCACCGACCTTCATCGGCTTGTCGTCCCAGGTAAGATGGGGCGCCGAGGCGTCCGCACCAGATGGAAGCAACGGCACGATGGCGGGATAATCACCACCGAAATCATCGGTTCCGCGAATGCCAGCATCATAAATCTCGGCGACCAGATCGCATTTGCGCATGCCCGGCTCGATTTTGTCGACAATACGCTGATGCATAAGCTCAACGATGCGCGCTGCCTTGCGCATATATTCAATCTCAGTCGGGCTTTTCACGGCGCGCTGCCAGTTTACGAGTGCAGTGCCATCAACGAAGCGAGCGTTCGGCAGATGTTTCTGCAGTGATGCAAATGCGGCGGCGGAGAACCAGTAATTGTCCATCTCGACCGCAATGGTCAGCTTGTCCCAACCACGCTCTGCAATGATTTTCGACAGATAATCCATAGGATGGCGTTCGGTGGACTGAACATAATTATCCGGGTAACCAACGATGTTGTCGTTGGAGAGATAAGCCGTGCGCTTCGCACCGTTGGCGTCCTGGCTGCGGCCATACCAGATCGGTTCGCCCTCCGGGGGTACCAAGACAGCCTGATGCACGTAGAAAGACCAGCCATCATATCCCGTCAGCCACGCCATATTGGACGGATCGCTGCAGATCAGAAGATCAATGCCGCGCTTTTGCATCGCCGCGCGGGTCTTCTTCAATCTTTCGGCGAATTCCTGCCGCGTGAATTTGAGATTTGGCTCTGTCATATCAGTTTCCTCATGCTTGGGCCGAAGTCCATATCAACTTTCGAAATTGGTTCCAGCGTTCGACTGTCTGGCGCGATCACGGGCAAGTGTTGCGATGGCGGTATCCTGCACGCCGGTGCCGGTCAGATCGGCGATAGTGATTGCCTCTCGTGACGGCCTGCCTTTTACCGAACCGGCGATGATGGAGCCGAGCTCGGAGAAGATCGCGTCGGCCTCTACCAGTCCGGATTCGATGGCGTGATGCAGCTCGCCGAGGCGGCGTGTCTGTTTGAGGCTATCTGCGACATAAAGATCGGCTTTGGTGATGATGGCGGGATCGAGCTCGTTCTTGTGCTCGGCATCAGAACCCGTGGCGGTGACATGCTGGCCTGGCTGCAGCCAGGTCGATCGCAGGATTGGCTCGGAAGAGGGCGTTGTCGTCACGACGATATCCGCGTCGCGAACAGCCCTTTCCGGATCCTGTACGGCGCGGACGGGGATACCAAGCTTTTCAGTGAGTTCGTTTGCCACCGATTGAGCTTTGTCGATGTCGCGGGCCCAGATACGCGCCTGCTTGATTGGACGAACCAAGGTCAGGGCCTCGAGTTGCAGGCGCGCCTGAACACCGGCCCCGAATATAGCGGCGACACTGGATTCGGGCCGCGACAGGTGTTTTGCCGCAACCGCGCCCGCAGCTGCCGTGCGTATATCGGTGAGATAGCCATTGTCGAGCAACAGGGCTTCGACCAGACCTGTGCGGCTGCTGAGCAGAACCATCATGCCGTTCACGCTGGGCAGGCCGAGCTTGGGATTGTCAAAGAAACCGGGGCTGATCTTGATGGCAAAACCATCGATACCCGGAACATAGGCGGTCTTCACATCGACTTCACCGCGATGTTCGGGAATGTCGAGGCGCAGTATGGGTGGCATGGCGACAGCCTTGGTCGCCAAGGCCGCGAACGCAGATTCCACGCAAGCAATAGCGTCGAGATCGAGTGACACGACCTTGCGCAAATCTGCTTCGGTAAGAATCGTCATGCTGGGCATGGTTTAGCCCTTTCGTTGATGTCCGCACAGACGATGCGCCGGTGCTGGTTCATGTCGACATTGCGGCCGGAAAGAATGGCGACGACAGGCCCCTTTGCCCTGATTTTTCCGGCGAGCAGCGCACCTATGCCGACGGCCGCAGCGCCTTCGATGATTTCACGCTCATGCATGTAGGCGTGAGCCATGCCGGCAGCGATTTCATCCTCGGACAGCAGGATCAAATCATCGAGCAGGTCGCGCACCATCGCGAAGGTGAACCGGTTATCAATGCCGATTCCGCCGCCAAGCGAATCCGCCAGGCTCTCACTTTCTTCGACAAGAACCGGCTTGCCCGCATCAAGGCTGGCCCGCATGGCGGCGCCGCGATCCATCGAAATACCGATGATCTTCGCAGCGGAACGTTTGGCTTTTACCGCCGCCGCAACGCCCGAGGCCAGACCGCCGCCCGACACCGGAACGAGGACGGTGTCGACATCCGGAACGGCGTCGATGATCTCTAGACCGAGTGTTCCTTGCCCGGCAATGATCGAAGCATTGTCAAAAGGCGGCACCATGGTGAGGCCGCTTTCCTGCACGAGCCTGTCTACTTCTTCCTGCGCATCATCCTGCGATTTACCGATGATGCGGATCTCGGCGCCAAGACGGCGGATCTCATCCACTTTGTTCTGCGGGACAAGCCGCGACATGCAAATGATAGCGCGTACGCCTTCCAGATGGGCGGCATAGGCGAGGGCCCGGCCATGGTTTCCCGTTGATGCTGCCACCACGCCGCGCTGCTTTTCGCTTGTTGAAAGCCGGCTCAACGCATTGGACGCACCACGCAGCTTGAAACTGCCGGTAGTTTGGTGGTGTTCGAGCTTGAGAAACACCGGCAGGCCTGTCATTTCCGACAACGATACCGAGTTGACGGTAGGGGTGTGCACCACCTTGCCCGCAAGCGCGTCGCGTGCCTTTTCAATCTCAGCGATGGTCACCAATTTGTCGGTCATGGCTCACCAACCGGCCATGGATTGGGTCATCAGGCTGCCCCATTCCGGACGAGGCGTAAGATCGTCACATATGCGCAGTGTCGCCCAGGCAGTCGCAAGATTGCTGCTGACGACAGGCTTTCCGATTGCCTGTTCTATTGCGAGCGCAACGCCAGCCGCCCGCACCGCCGTACACGAAATGAACAGCGCGTCAGCGTCGCTCGCCATCGCTTCTCGAGCAGCGGAAATCAGCGATTGCGGGCTAATCCGCGCCATCTCGCGATCATCGTCGAGACCGAAACAGGTGAAACTCGCAATGTCGAAGCCCTTGGCCGCGAAGTAGCCCGCCATGGGCGTGCTGGTCTCGATCGTATAGGGCGTGAGAATGCTGATGCGTTTTGCTCCGAGCGCCTGTAATCCCCGCACGGCTGCCAGCGGCGGCGTCACAACCGGCACGCCGGGCTTGGCAAGGTTGATTGCGGCTTCGATCTCGTCGTCGCCGATCACGACAGAAGCCGAGGTACAAGAATAGCAAATCACATCAAGATCTTCATCCGGCAGGAGGAGGCTTGCGCCTTCGGTAAGCGACGGCTGCATGCGCCGCAGATTGTCTGGCGTTGTCGGGTTCGCATAGGGAATGCGTGCCGTATAAAGACCAATACGATCACTCGCTACCATGCGCTGAAAATCTGGTTCTGTAGTGTGATCGGTAGCGAGGATGACAAGCCCGACGCGTTTGCTGAGCGGGCGTTCGTCAAAATCCAGTGCCATGGCAGTTTGGCGGATCGCAGGGAAGGCGTCCATGATCATAATCCTCAGTCGATCCTGCCGTAGCGCCGTTCCAGCCAGCGCAGCCCGACGACGGAAATCAGGCTGATGACGAGGAAGAACGCTCCGACGAGCGTGATCGGCTCAATATAGCGGTAGTTGTAGTTGGCGATGCTGCGCGCCTGGTTCATCAGTTCAAGTACCGTAATTGCAGACAGAAGCGGCGTTTCCTTGAACATCGCAATGAAGTAATTGGCGAGAGCGGGGATCATGGGCGGCAGCGCTTGTGGCAGGATGACCTGCGTCCATGTCTGCCAGGCGTTGAGATTGCATGCCTTGGCTGCTTCCCACTGACCGCGCGCAACATTGTCGATCCCGGCGCGATAGACTTCAGCAGTATAGGTTCCGTAGTGGAGACCGAGACCGATTACGCCGGCCACGAGGGGCGAGAGCGTCAGTCCGAGATCCGGCAGCACGTAAAAGATGAAATAAAGCTGCACCAGCAGAGGCGTTCCGCGAATGAACTCAGCAACGAAGCCCATTGGCCTCGAAATCAGTTTGTTCTTTGATCGGCGAACGATAGCGATGGCAAGACCAACAATCGCAGACAGTATGTATCCAAGCACCGTCGCGAGGATTGTGATCTTCGCGCCCTCGATGAGGGTCGGAAGAATTTGAATGACGAAAGCCCAATCCCATTCCATCACTGCCTCCTACGACCTGATGCCGTCAAGGCCGCGCGTCAGATGACGCTCAAGGCCGCGAATGGCGAAGGAGATCACGCAGGCGATGGCAAAATAGAGAATGAGAATTGTCAGGAACGGAAACAGCGTGCTGCCAGTCTGTGCCCGTACAACTTGTGCCTGAAATGTCATGTCTGACAGCGAGATGAGCGAGACCACGGCCGATGCTTTCAAGAGTTCGATGGCGTTGTTGCCGAAGGTAGGGAGCATCAGCACGAAGGCCTGCGGCAAGATCACGTGACGAAGACCCTGCCAGCGATTGAAATTGAGCGCGGTGCAGGCCTCATATTGTTCCTTGCCAATGGATTTGACAGCGCCGCGCACCACTTCAGCAGCATAAGCCCCCACATTGAGGCCAAGCGCGAGGACGCCGGCTTGCAAGGGTGTCAGCGTGAAGCCAAAGAGCGGGAGCACGAAATAGGCCCAGAACAGCTGAACGAAGATCGACGTGCCACGGAAGAATTCGATATAGGCGGTCGCAAGCCAGCGGATCGGTGCAAAGCGCGACAAACGCCCGAGACCCGCCAGGAATGCCATGACGAGCGCCAGCGCCGAGCCCATCAGCGTCAGCTTGATGGTTACGACAGCGCCGTCGAGAATGAGTTGCAGATAGCCGGCCCATTGGCCCATCGCTACGCCACCTTTGCTGGAATTGCAGAACATGGGACCGCTTCGCTGCTAAACGAAGCGGTCGAAGCCTCGCGCGTAACTACTTGGCTGCGCAGAGCTTTTCGCGGGTGGTGGACATTGCTGCCTGTGCCGAGAAACCGTAGGGCTCGATGATCTTGGCGAACTCGCCCGACGTCTTCATCTCAGCGAGAACCTTGTCGAACTCATCGCGAAGCGCCGTGTCACCCTTGCGGAAGGCAGCGCCATCGCAATAGACCGGAGCGCCCTGCACGGGAGCGATAACTTCGAGATTCGGGTCATTGGCTTTCTTGACCAGATCATTGATCGACAAGACCGGCAGCGAGTAGGTATCGATACGGCCGTCTTGCAGCATTTTCAGGCCGCTCTGGCCATCCGGAACAACAATCACGCGCTCACGCGGTACACCGGCCTCGAGTGCAAGACGTTCTTCGGTGCCGCCGCCCGGCGCGCCGATGGTTGCCTTCTCATCCTTGGCAATATCGGCATAGCTCTTGAAGCCTTTTGGATTGCCCTTCTTCACCAGGAATGCTTCCGCATCGCAAAGGATCGGCTCGGAATAGGCCACGGCATTGCAGCGCTCCGGCTTCATGAAAAGACCGGCAGTGACGACATCATGACGTCCAGCCTGAAGGCCAGGGATCATTGCACCATACTCAGAGATAGACGCCACGACGTCGTTGACGCCGAGCTTCTTGAACACTGCCCGTGCAACGTCCGGGGCGGCGCCAGATACGGTGCCGTCGGCCTTGACGGCTGTGAATGGTGGTTCGTTGGCAATGGCGATACGGGCAAAGCCCTGCGCTTTCAGCTTGTCGAGCGCTTCGTCCGCCTTGGCAGGCAAGGACGAGACGAGGGCCGAAAGTGCCACCGCTCCAAGCAATGCGTTGATGGTTAGTAGTTTGGTCATGTTCCCAGCTCCTTTGGTTTTTCTTGTGTTGCTAATCGTCGGGGGTTCCCGTCTTCAGACGCGGTGACCGGCGGCGATGATCTTCTTCAGGAAGGCCTGCGTCCTTTCCTGTTTGGGATGGCGGAAGATTTCGTCTGGTTTGCCGTCTTCAACAATGCGTCCACGATCGAAGAAAAGAACGCGATCGGCAAAGTCGTGGGCAAAGCCCATTTCATGGGTTACCAGAAGCATCGTCATGTCGGTTTCCCTACAAAGCTTCCAGAGAACGTTCAGCACTTCCTCGACCAGTTCAGGATCGAGCGCGGACGTGACCTCGTCGAAGAGCATGATTTTTGGCTTGAGTGCGAGCGCGCGTGCAATGGCGACACGCTGCTTCTGGCCACCGGACAATTGCGACGGCATGGATTTTGCCTTGTCGGCAAGACCGACCATATCCAGCAATTCCATGGCGTGGTGCTCGGCATCCTTGCGCGACACGCCTTTCGTCAGCATCGGCGCGAGAGTGACATTGTCGAGAACGCATTTATGCGGGAAAAGATTGAACAGCTGAAAGACCATGCCAATCTTTTCGCGCATCTTGTGCAGATGAGCATCGTCGGCTGGCTGCAACTTGCCGTTGCGTTTCATCTGATAGAGACTGTCTCCATCGACAAGGATCTCGCCGCTGTCGATGCCTTCCAGCGTCATCAGGATGCGCAGGATCGTCGTCTTGCCCGACCCCGATGGGCCGATCAAAGCAAGCTTTTCGCGCGGCGCAACGCTAAACGACAGGTCGTTCAGGACTTTGAACGCGCCGAAGCTCTTGTTGATGCCGTTGATCTCGATGATCGGCGCGGTATTCGTTGGGGGCATGCATGTCTCCTTCTGGTTGAGACAGCCTCATGCCCCTAACGATGGGAGACTTATGAAATCATGTCAATTATAAAAATTAAATCATGACAATATAGATGATCGTGCTGAATTTTCAGGCGAGACGATTAAATCGCGAGCAACAGATGTTCGAGATCACCACGCAGCAAGTTGGCCACGACCCCGAGGCCGGAACGCAATTCCGCTTCTGTTGTCGAGCCGAGCGAAATGCGCACGGCCGGATGCCAGGGGTGGTTTGATATGCGAAACGAGGCGCCCGTGGCGATCGCCACACCCTGCAGCCTTGCATGGGCGACAAAGGCATCCTCGGTTCGCTCCCCCGTCAACGGCAACCAGATGTGAAGGCTTTGCGGATGCGACAGAAACGGAATACCGGACAGGACTTCCGATGCTGTAGCATGCCTTGTGCGAAGCGCTTCGCGTTGCCAATTCACCAATTCGAGCGCCGTACCGTCGGAAACCCAGCGCGTTGCGATCTCGGCAACGATCGGCGTTGCCATCCAGTTCGACACAAGATGACGATTGGCGACGGCAGCCACATAACGGTCCGGCGCGGCCAGGTAGCCGATGCGTAGTCCCGGCACGACGATCTTTGTGAAGCTGGTGAAATAAAGCGTCCGCTCTGGCGCCAGCGTTGCGATCGGAGGCGGGCGATTCTCGACAAGTGGACCCAGTATATCGCTTTCGATGATCGCAATGTCGTGTCGGCGTGCGACCTCGACAATGGCGGCGCGCCGCTCGATACCCATCAGGGTTGCGGTAGGATTGATCACGGATGGCTGCACGAAAACCGCGCGAATACCGCTCTCGCGGCAGCAGGCGTCCAGTGCTTCCGGAACAATCCCTTGATCGTCGATCGCCAGTCCTTCGAGCGTCAGGCCAAGATAGGAAGCGAGTGGCGTCAGTGTGTGATGGCCAATGCCTTCGGTTGCGACCTTCGAGCCGGGTGGCGCAGCGCTCATCAGCGCCACGCTCATGGCGGCAGTGGCGCCGTTGGTCAGGCTGATATTCGAAGCCGGAACATCCAGCCCGCAGGTGCGCAGCCATTCGACCGCAACAGCGCGATGGCGTGGAAACACCACATTGGGGCGAAAGGAGAGTGCCGAACTTGCAGGCAGGTTCTCGGCAAGCCAGCCAAGCGCCTTTTTCATGCGATCCAGATGCATGGGCTCGCAGATCGGTTTCAGAATCGAGAGATCGATGACCTCACCAAGCCGCTCCGGCAGATAGGGCGGATCCGGTTCGCGGCGCAGCGAGCGCACGAATGTACCGCGTCCGGTTTCACCGGAAATAAGATTGCGCCGGATCAATTCTTCATAAGCGCGGCTCACGGTTTGCACCGAGAGGTGCAGATCATCAGCCATTTGCCGGTGGGTCTGCAGGCGTGCACCGCTCTCAAGTTTGCCATCGGCGATTGCACGTGCAATCTGTTCGGCCAGCGAGAGGTAGGCCGGACGGCGGAGGGTTGTCGGATCGGGGCGCCAAAATGTCATGATTTATAAGTGATCCAAGTCAGTGCAATTGACAATCGAAAAATCACAACGTCATGGTTATTGGATTAATTTTAAACAGGCGGGACATGACACCACTCAAGCTTGATCCGATCGATATTCGCATCCTTGACGAGATTCAGCGCGAGGGCCGGATTACCAAACTTGCCCTGGCCGAACGCGTCGGCATCTCGCCGACGCCATGCTGGACGCGCCTGCGCCGGCTGGAGAAAGCCGGAATTATCACCGGTTATCATGCTCGTATTGCTCTGCGGCTGATGACGCCGGTAACAACCGTGCTGATGGAAGTGACCCTTGGAGCGCATCGCCAGGCGGATTTCGACCGGTTCGAACGGGCCATCAAGACCATACCGGAGGTTGTAGCGTGCTGGTCAGTCGGCGGCGGCGTGGACTATGTATTGAAGGTCATGGCGCGGGATATCGATGCCTATCAGCGTCTGGTGGACGGGCTGTTGCAGCGCGAAATCGGGATAGACCGCTATTTCACCTATATCGTCACGAAGACGGTCAAGGATGACACGATTCTGCCGGTCGCTGACCTCGTGACGGCCACGGAGCCGAGCTAGTTGTGAGCTTTCAATAGGTTGTCCATCCGGTCCAAACCGGGGAGACTGAGGTTGTCGAAGCTTCAGTGACTCTTGGAGGACCGGATGAACATCCACAAGAATGCCCGTCTTACGCGGTATGGTCGAGAGCGAATTGTGAGCCAGGTCGAGGGCGGGCAGACGCCGCAGGCCGTTGCCGAAGCCGCAGGCGTGTGCCCGCGGACGGTGCGCAAATGGGTCGATCGGTATCGCCGCGAGGGCTTGAGCGGACTGGAGGATCGTTCGTCGCGACCACATCGCTTGCGCCGGCCGACCCCTGAAGCCATTGTCGGGACGATTGAGCGGTTACGCCGCCAGCGTTGGACAGGCAAGCAGATCGCTGCCGAGGTCGGCGTCTCGCCGGCAACTGTCAGCCGTGTTCTGCGCCGGTTGGGCCTCAACAAACTGAGCGCCCTGGATCCCGAACCCGTGCGCCGCTATGAACGGGAACATCCGGGCGAACTCATTCATCTCGACATTAAGAAGCTTGGCCGTATTGGCTCGGTGGGACACCGCATCACCGGACGGCAAACGGGCGTTGTCAACCGCCATCTGGGCATCGGCTGGGAGTTCGTCCACGTCTGCATTGATGACGCTTCGCGGGTCGCTTTTGTGCAGGTCATGCCAGATGAGCGCAAAGAGAGCGCCGTTGCCTTCCTGGAGGCTGCCGTCGCCTACTATGCGAAGCTGGGTATCTGTATCGAGCGCGTGATGACCGACAACGGGTCATGCTACCGGTCAAAGGCTTTCCGCACAGCCTGCAAACGTCTGGGCTTGCGTCAAGTCTTCACAAGACCATACACGCCTAAGACCAATGGTAAGGCCGAACGCTTCATTCAGACGAGCCTACGCGAATGGGCTTACGCTCGTGCTTACAACAACTCTCAAGAACGCACGGAGGAGCTGCCGCACTGGCTTCATCGCTACAATTGGCACAGGCCGCACGGCAGTTTAGGATCAAAACCACCTATCAGCCGTCTCGGCCTGGATCGGGACAACCTGTTGAGGTTCCACAGCTAGTCAATCTCTCTTCATTCTGGTCCTCATGCAGACAATCTCTCCTGGATAGCAACGGGAAACAGCCTCTCTCTCTTCATCTTCATGCGAGTCTTGTACCGAACATTTTCGGGAGAAACCGCATGTCCGCCCATTTCGCACGACCAGACCGCCATCCCGCTCTTAACGGCCTGCGCGATCGCCGCATGCTGCGCGAATTGGCCTATGTCGGTGGCCATTGGACGGCCGGCGACGCAGGTCAGACGTTCGAGGTCAGCGACCCGGCCTCCGGTGCCAAAATCGGTTGGGTTTCGAAACTCAATGCCGATCAAACGACGATTGCGATCGATGCCGCCGCGAAGGCATTCCCAGTGTGGCGGGATCTCTTGCCGCAAGAGCGTGCAGCCAAGCTGCGCCGTTGGTATGAACTCATTCTCGAAGCCAAGGATGATCTGGCTTTGATCATGACGCTGGAGCAGGGCAAGCCGCTGGCTGAATCTCGTGGCGAGATCAACTATGCTGCGTCGTTTATCGAATGGTATGCGGAAGAAGCCAAACGGCTCAACGCCGAGAGCGTTACCAGCCATCTGCCGCATGCCGAAATGATTGTCCGGCGTGAGGCTTTGGGTGTTGTCGGGATCGTCACACCGTGGAACTTTCCATCGGCGATGCTGACGAGAAAAGCTGCGGCGGCGCTGGCGGCCGGGTGCACAATCGTTGCGCATCCATCGTCCGAAACGCCATTGTCGGCACTGGCATTGGCCGAACTTGCCGACCGCGCAGGCATTCCGGGCGGCGTTTTCAACATTGTCACAGGCGACGCAGCCACCATTGTTGGCCGCTTGTGTGAAGATGCGCGTGTTCGCGCCTTGAGTTTCACCGGCTCGACCGACATCGGTCGTCTGATCGCCGCCCAATGCGCTCCGACGATGAAAAACCTGATCATGGAGCTTGGCGGCCATGCGCCGTTGATCATTTTCGCCGACGCCGATATCGATCGCGCGGTCGATATCGCTATCGATGCAAAATTTGCAACGTCCGGTCAGGATTGCCTCGCGGCCAACCGCATATATGTCGAGCGCTCAATTCAAGACGCTTTTGCCACTGCATTTGCCAAGCGAATCAGAGAGCTCAAGGTCGCGCCGGGATTGGCCGAAGGCAGCGATATCGGGCCGTTGATGCACGAACGAGCGGTGCAGAAGGTTGAAGAACAAGTCGCCGATGCCTTGGCGCGCGGGGCAAATTGCCTCGCTGGCGGTAAACGCCATCACGCCGGTCCACTCTTTTACGAGCCGACGCTTCTGACCAACGTCTCCGACAGTGCGCTGATCATGCGCGAGGAAACGTTTGGTCCTGTGGCGGCGATCACCTCGTTCGACACCGAAGACGAGGTAGTCGCGCGGGCCAATGCCACGGAATACGGTCTCGTTGCCTATGCCGTCACGAAGGACGGAGCGCGTATGCTGCGTCTTGGACGCAAACTCGAATACGGCATGGTCGCGATCAATCGCGTGAAAATCACCGGCGCGCCGATTCCATTCGGCGGCATCAAACAGTCAGGTCTTGGCCGCGAGGGCTCGCGTCATGGGATCGAGGCTTTTACCGAACTCAAATATCTCTGCATCGATACGCACTGAATTTTAAAGGAAATCATCATGCTTGACCGCTCCAATGAACTGAATGCCTGGGACCGGGATCATTTCTTCCACCCCTCGACGCATATGGGCACACATGCGCGCGGCGAAACGCCGACCCGGGTGATCAGGGGCGGTGAGGGTGTTCACATCACCGATAGCACCGGACGGACGAGCATCGACGCGTTTGCCGGGCTCTATTGCGTCAATGTGGGCTATGGGCGGACGGAAATCGCCGACGCGATTGCCAAGCAGGCCAAGGAACTCGCTTATTATCATGCCTATGTCGGTCATGGCACGGATGCGTCGATCACATTGGCCAAGATGATCATTGACCGCGCGCCGGAAGGCATGAGCCGCGTCTATTTCGGCCTGTCCGGTTCTGACGCGAATGAGACCAATATCAAGCTGGTCTGGTACTACAACAATGTGCTCGGACGTCCGGAAAAGAAGAAGATCATCTCGCGCTGGCGCGGCTATCATGGCTCTGGCGTCATGACTGGCAGTCTGACCGGCCTCGAACTGTTCCACAATGCCTTCGATCTGCCGCGCGCGCCAATCCTGCACACGGAAGCGCCCTATTATTTCCGCCGCGAAGACCGCTCGATGAGCGAGGAGCAATTCTCCCAGCATTGCGCCGACAAGCTTGAGGAGATGATCCTGGCCGAAGGTCCGGAAACGGTGGCCGCGTTCATTGGCGAACCGATCCTCGGCACGGGCGGTATTGTGCCGCCGCCGGCGCAGTATTGGCAAAAAATCCAGGCTGTTCTCAACAAATACGATATCCTGTTGATCGCCGATGAAGTCGTGACCGGCTTTGGCCGTCTGGGCACCATGTTCGGTTCCGATCACTACGGCATCAAGCCGGACCTGATCACCATCGCCAAGGGTTTGACCTCAGCCTATGCGCCGCTGTCGGGCGTCATCGTCTCCGGCAAGGTCTGGCAGGTGCTGGTGCAAGGCTCGGATATGCTGGGTGCGCTTGGACATGGCTGGACCTATTCGGCCCATCCGATTTGCACGGCCGCCGGCGTTGCCAACCTCGAATTGATTGACAAGCTCGATCTCGTGACCAATGCAGGCGAGACAGGTGCCTATTTCCGCGGGCAGTTGACGCAGGCGCTGGCTGGTCATCCGATTGTCGGCGATGTCCGTGGCGACGGTATGCTGGCAGCCGTAGAGTTTGTCGCGGACAAGGACGACCGCAAGTTCTACGATCCGGCATTGAAAGTCGGGCCGCGGATCGCAACGGCCCTGGCAGAGCTGGGCGTGATAGGCCGCGCCATGCCGCAAGGCGATATTCTCGGTTTCGCACCACCCCTGTGCCTGACGCGGGAGGAAGCGGATATCGTCGTCAAAGCCGCAGCTGACGCTGTCGATTCGGTAGCCAAGACACTCTGAGGTAGCGAAGATGATGCATGAGAAGTTTCCGAAAACCATGGCCGCTGTTCAACTCACCGGCCATGGCGGTCTCGACAAGCTGGTCTACAACACGCAGGTATCAGTTCCAGCGCCAGCTGCAGGCGAAGTGCTGATTTCGGTCACGGCATGTGGCATGAACAACACCGATGTGTGGGTGCGGGAAGGCGCCTATGGCACCGAGGAAGATGCCGGCGCCGTTTCCACATGGCGCAGGCAAGCGCCGACGCTGACCTTTCCGCGTATCCAGGGAACCGATATCGTCGGAAATATAGCGGCTGTCGGCGAGGGCGTCCCGCAGGACCGCGTTGGCCAGCGCGTCATGGTGGACTTCTCGATCTACAATCGTGACGACGATAGCCTTGCCGATATCGACTATATTGGCCACGGCCGCGATGGCGGCTATGCGGAATATGTCACGGTGCCCGCCGAGAACGCCCATGTGGTGAATACGGACATGAGCGATATTGAACTGGCGACGTTCTGCTGTGCTTACCTGACCGGCGAACAGATGCTGGAGCGGGCAGGGCTGAAGCATGGCGAGAACATACTTGTCACCGGCGCGTCCGGCGGTGTCGGTTCCGGCATTGTCCAGCTTGCGCGAGCGCGCGGCGCCATTCCCTATGCACTCGTCGGGCCCGGCAAAGAACAGGCACTGCTCGATCTCGGTGCCGAAGCCGTCATAACGCGCGGCACGCAAGATCTCGTTGCTGCGGTTAATGATGCAACAGGCGGCAAGCCCATCGATGTCGTTGCCGATCTCGTTGGCGGTGCGATGTTCAACGATCTGCTGCGTATCCTGCGCGCCGAGGGCCGCTATACCACAGCGGGAGCGATCGGTGGACCGGTCGTGCAGCTGGACTTGCGTACCATGTACCTCAAGCAGCTCGCCCTGCATGGATCATCCCAGGGAACGCGCGGCGATTTCCGTCGTATCTTGCGCTACATAAAGGAAGGCAAGATCAAGCCGCTCGTCGGCGGCGTCTATCGCTTGTCCGAGTTCCACAAAGCGCAGACCGATTTCATGGCAAAGGGATTTGTCGGGAAACTGGTCGTAGTGCCGGATTCGAAATTTCCCCAAGTGTAGGAGCGGACCGGGCTTACCGGCTGCTTTGGTTCGATTCGACCACGGCTCCATCATTTCCGCTGGCGGCGCTCAATCGTTCTGCTGCAAGCTCGATGAATGCCTTGACCAGGGGCGAAAGGTGGCGGCTGCTCGGGTATACAACATAGAGGCCGCCGGCAGGTGTAGTGTAATCGTCGAGAACGCGGCGCAAGCGCCCGTCCCTGGTAGGTACCTCGGCCACCTGGTAGGGTAATTGGGCGATGCCGTAACCGGCAATCGCAGCAGCAGTTACCGCCTGCATTTCGTTGGCGGCGAAGCGTCCAGACACTGTAGCCGTTTCCTGGCCATGCGGGCCTTCCAACACCCAGTGCGCATTCGCTATCGACGGGCCAGCGATGACGCAGTGATGGCGGGCGAGGTCCGCCGGAGCTACCGGCACTCCATGACGGGCGAGATAGTCTGGGCTGGCGCACAGAATTCTATGCGTAGAGCCGAGTTTGCGGGCGATCAGTGTGGAGTCTGGAAGGACCCCGGTGCGGAATGCGAGGTCTATACCCTTCTCGACCAGATTAAGCGTGTCGTCAGTCAGGCACAACTCGACCTTTGTTTTCGGATACGCTGCCAGAAAATCGAAAATAGCGCTGGATAGAAAGTGACCGCCAAAGCCGACTGGAGCCGATATCCGGATTGTGCCCGAAGGCTCTGCCCTCGCTTCCGCGAGCTGTAGATTTGCATCTTCGATTGTCCGCAGCGCCTGGCTGCTCTGCTCGTAGTAGAGACGTCCTGCATCCGTCACGTTGAGGCTGCGTGTGGTGCGCTGAAGCAGGCGGACGCCCACTTCACGCTCAAGCGCCGCAATGCGGCGGCTGACCGTGGTCTTGGGCATGCCCAACAGGCGCGCGGCGGCGGTGAAGCTGCCGGCCTCAACCACCCGAGCGAACACCACAATATCGTTGAGATCCAGCATTGTATCCAAATTCGGCACGATGTTTTCCAATTATAGACTATTATGGTTCAATGTAACAGAGCTTAACTTTGCTCCATTGGAAACCAAAGGAGCAGAGATATGACTATCAAACGAAGCATTCTGGTTACTGGCGCGACGGGTCAGCAAGGCGGCGCCGTTGCGCACGCACTGCTATCGAGAGGACATCGCGTCAAAGCGCTTACGCGCAAGCCGGACGGCGATAACGCACGGCGACTGGCATCGGCAGGCGCTGAAGTCGTTGCCGGCGATCTCGGTGACGCGACATCCGTTCTAAGGGCTGCAAATGACGTCGATACGATGTTTTTGATGGGCAACAGCTATGAGGCAGGGGTGGAGGAGGAAACCCGCCAGGGAATCCTTGCCGCCGACGCTGCGAAGGCTGCCGGCGTCGGGCATTTGATCTATTCGTCCGTCGCCGATGCCGACAAGAAGACAGGTATCCCGCATTTCGAAAGCAAGTATCTCGTCGAGAAACATGTCGCTGGCCTCGGCATTCCCTATACGATCAGTGCGCCAGTCGCCTTCATGGAAAATTTCGTCGCATCGTGGTCGATTGGCGCGCTACGCCAGGGTACGCATGCTTTCGCGATGCCTGCCAAACGCGCTCTCCAGCTCGTAGCCGTGGCGGACATCGGAGCTTTCGTTGCCGCCCTGGTTGAGCGGCGCGAGCGCGTGTTCGGCAAGCGTTTTGATTTCGCCGGGGATGAGCTATCCGGCGAGGAGCAGGCAAAAATTCTGTCGCAAGCCATCGGCCGACCGATCAACTATCAGGAAATCCCGATCGCCGCGGCTCGCCAGCAAAGCGAGGATGCGGCGCTTATGTTCGAATGGTTCGACCGCGTCGGCTATGACGTCGACATTCCCGCCTTGCAACGGGACTTCCCGGAAGTCAGCTGGCACAGTTTCGCCGGCTGGGCGCGCAAGTTTGACTGGAGTATTCTCGAACAGCCTTCTACCTGAGCTCTTATAGACACCCCCGGGTGATGAAACCTGAGCGGAAGCGGATCAGCAATCGCAAAAATTGGTGGCCCGCTTCCCCTTTTCACTTGTTTGCTTGTGAAGCAGGGCGTTTGTTCCGTGTTGTCGGTGCTGGATCCCTGTCGGATATTTCATTTTCTACAGACGCACTTAGTTTTTGATAAATGCCCAATCCAACGACCAACAAAACGCCGGTGAGCAGCAGGAGGGTGGGGTAGATCATTGTCGGAACGTCTTTTTTCCCAGCCTCGAATACTGCGACCAATCCTTCCAGAAACACCGCGATGGCAATCGTCGAGATGAATTTGGTCAAACTCCTGCGTGCCTCGGCGGCTCGACGCATTTCACGCGCGCGAATTGCCTCTTCTTCCAACAGGTACTTGCCGACATCGAACACTGCGATGGCGATGACGGTGTATCCCACGGCTTCAAGCAGGGTCGTGCCGATGTCGGCACTGTATGTCACCAAATCCCTCGCAACTTCATAGGCAGCGTAAGCGATCAAACCGAAAGCCAACAACATGAGAAACGCGCTGGCGACTGCGAATGCAATGCGGGTCACTCTGTCGAAGATCATCCTTAAACTCCCCCTGAAAATTTCCTCCGAGATATCCGTGGTCTATTGAAAACGCTTCAACTCGGTATCAACGGGCGGCAGCATATTTTGATGCATGGCCAAGTTTGTGTGCACGGCAACCTCGACCATTGCGCTATATAAGTCGCATATGCTGCGGTGTTTGGAAATTGTTCTGTTGGTGAGCGCGCGGGGGTTCGAACCCCGGACCTACTGATTAAAAGTCAGTTGCTCTACCGGCTGAGCTACGCGCTCCCAAACGAAGCCAGCTCGGTGGCCTCGGGAAGTGCGGCGGAACATAGGTGCGACTTGCCAATCGGTCAACAACTAATGTGCAGGGTTTTCGCAACAAAAAGCCTTGTTTTCCGCCGTTCTTGTAATTTTTGACCGAAAGCACCCTCGGCTGGGCAGAAAAGAATATAATCAGGACAGGCTTTGCCGCCAAACTGGCGAAAAGGTGATTGGAATTTCAGGGAGATTCGGCTTAATCCACCGCGACAAGTAATAATGCCAGTGAAGGAGCGCGGATGGCGCTTGATGTTTCATACCTGACTGCTGCCGGCGCCGGCGCTCTGTCTTTCCTTTCTCCTTGCGTCCTGCCACTCGTCCCGCCCTATCTCTGTTATATGGCAGGTGTGACGGTTGAGGATTTCCGCTCGGATCAAGCCGCGGCGCGAATCTCGCCGGTGCGGCAGGCGCTGCTTCTGTCATCCTTGTGTTTTGTTCTCGGGTTTTCGACCGTTTTCGTGCTGCTCGGTGCCGGCGCATCGACCATCGGCGGCTTCCTGCGCATGTGGCAACAGGAAATCGCCATCGCCGCGGGCATCGTCATCATTCTCATGGGGCTGAACTTTCTCGGCATATTCCGCCTTGCATTTCTCTCGCGCGAAGCCAGATTCCAGACGCAGGGCGCACCTGCCAACCCGTTCGCGGCCTATGTCATGGGGCTGGCCTTTGCCTTCGGATGGACGCCGTGCATCGGGCCGGTGCTCGGACCGATACTTGCGCTGGCCGGAGCCCGTGACACCGTTGCCGACGGTGCACTGCTGCTCGCCGTCTATTCGCTCGGTCTCGGTATTCCCTTTATCGTCGCCGCGTTGTTTTCCGGAATGTTCATGCGGTTTCTAGCGCGATTCCGCATGCACCTCGGCAAGGTGGAAAAGTTGATGGGCGGCCTGCTGGTGCTGACTGGCATCCTGTTTCTGACAGGCGGCCTGCAGACTTTCTCTTTCTGGCTTCTCGAAACATTTCCCATCCTCGGCCAACTCGGCTAAACAGGCGGAAGTTTCCATGTTGGAAACCAATAGCGTGTCATGATTAGCCACGATATTGCCTTTAGCCCAACTGATCCGGAAGTCCGACATGACACCACGTTCCTGCCTCACGGTTATTCTCGCTGCCGGTGAGGGCACGCGCATGAAATCCTCGCTGCCGAAAGTACTCCACAATATTGCGGGTCTGCCGATCGTCGCCCATGTCGCCAAGGCCGTGCATGGCGCAGGTGTCCGCGACATCGCGCTGGTCGTTGGCAAAGGCGGCGATCAGGTCGAGGCAGCCGTCCGTTCAGTCGTTTCCAACGTGAGCGTGCATGAACAGACGGAACGGCTTGGAACCGCCCACGCGGTGCTTGCAGCGCGCGAAAGCATTGCACGCGGTTATGACGATATTCTCGTTGTCTTTGGCGATACACCGCTGATCGAAACCGCCGCTCTCGATCGGGCCCGCGCCAAGCTCGCAGACGGCGCGGATGTCGTCGTCATGGGGTTCAGGCCAGCGGTGCCGAATGGTTATGGCCGCCTGATCGAACAGGATGGCCGTTTGATCGCGATCCGAGAGGAGAAGGACGCCAGTGAGGCCGAGAAGAAAATCGGCTTCTGCAATGGCGGGCTGATGGCACTGCGCGGACAGAGCGCGCTCGCGCTGCTGGACAAGATCACCAACGACAATGCCAACAATGAATTCTATCTCACCGATGTTGTGGAGATAGCCAATGCGGATGGAAAATCCGTCGTTGCCATCGAGATTTCGCCCGACAATGTGATCGGCATCAATACGCGCGTTGAACTCGCCGAGGCCGAGGCGATCTGGCAGACACGCAAGCGCCGCGACATGATGCTGGCGGGTGTCACCATGCAGGCGCCGGAAACTGTTTTCTTCGCGCACGATACAGTGGTGGAAGCAGATGCAATCCTCGAACCGAATATCATTTTCGGCCCGGGCGTTACGATCGCGAGCGGAGCGGTCATTCACGCTTTCTCCTATTTTGAAGGCGCGAAGATTGGCGCAAACGCCAATGTCGGACCTTTTGCCCGGCTTCGTCCCGGTGCGGATCTGGCAGCAAAATCCAAGGTCGGAAACTTCGTTGAGGTCAAAAACGCGAAGGTCGGGGTCGGCGCGAAGGTGAACCACCTGACCTATATCGGTGATGCGATCGTGGGTCCGGCGGCGAATATCGGTGCCGGTGCCATCACCTGCAACTATGACGGCTACAACAAGCATTTGACCGAGATCGGTGCCAACGTGTTCATCGGCTCGAATAGTTCGCTGGTGGCGCCGGTTTCGATTGGTGACAATGCTTATGTCGCCTCCGGTAGCGTGATCACGGCCAATGTGCCGGCGGATGCGCTTGCATTCGGCAGGGCGCGGCAGGAGGTAAAAGAGGGGCGAGCGGTGCAATTGCGGGCACGCTATGCGGCGCAGAAATTAGCCAAGAAGGCTGACTAGGCACGCCTTTTGTTCGTGTGGGATTCTGACACAGAAAGTGTTTTTCTGTAGAGATGAATCTGCGTTAGCCAGAGCTGGAAACTATTCGGGGTATTGGAGTCGTTTATGTGCGGGATCGTTGGAATTATCGGGCGTGAGCAAGTGGCGCCGCTGCTTGTGGATGCACTGAAGCGGCTGGAATACCGCGGCTATGATTCGGCCGGCGTTGCGACCCTCGATTTCGGCGTGCTCGATCGCCGCCGGGCCGAGGGCAAACTTGGCAATCTCGACAAGCTGCTGAAGGAAAATCCACTCGGCGGCACCATCGGTCTCGGCCACACACGTTGGGCGACCCACGGCGCGCCGACGGTCCGCAATGCACACCCGCATACGACGCCGCGGCTTGCGGTGATACACAATGGCATCATCGAGAATTTTGCCGAACTGCGCGCAATGCTTGAAAAGGATGGATATGTCTTCGAGACGGAGACCGATACGGAGACCGTCGCGCATCTGGTCACACGCGCTCTCGATCGCGGCCTTGCGCCGGTCGAGGCGGTTCGCCAGACGCTGCCGCAATTGCGCGGTGCTTTTGCCATCGCGATCATGTTCAAGGGCGAAGACAATCTGTTGATCGCCGCCCGCAATGGTCCGCCTCTCGCTGTCGGCTATGGCGAAGGCGAGATGTATCTGGGTTCCGACGCGATCGCTCTTGCTCCGTTCACCGATCATTTGTCATATCTCGAAGATGGCGATTGGGCGGTGCTCACCCGTAGTGGCGTCATCATCTATGATGAAAGCGGCGAAATCGTAGACCGGCCCGTGCAGAAATCGGCGGGCACCGCGTTTCTGGTGAGCAAGGGCAACCACCGGCACTTCATGGAGAAGGAAATCCATGAACAGCCGGAAGTCATCTCGCACACGCTGGCAAACTATCTCGATTTTTCCAAGGGAATGATCCGCGCCGGCGCAGCGCCGGTCGATTTCGCCAAGGTGGACCGCATCGCCGCTTCCGCCTGCGGCACGGCCTATTATGCCGGGCTGGTCGGAAAGTACTGGTTCGAGCACATTGCACGGCTGCCGGTCGATATCGACGTGGCGTCCGAATTTCGCTATCGCGAAATGCCGCTTTCCAAAAACAGCCTTGCGCTCTTCGTCTCGCAGTCAGGTGAAACCGCGGATACGCTGGCTTCCTTGCGCTATTGCAAGCAGCAGGGTCTCAACATCGGAACTATCGTCAACGTCAAGGAATCAACGATGGCGCGCGAGATCCAACACCGTATTTCCAACCCTCGCAGGTCCGGAAGTCGGCGTTGCCTCGACCAAGGCTTTCACCTGCCAATTATCGGTTCTGGCATCGCTGGCTGTAGCGGCCGGCAAAATGCGCGGAACGATCAGCGACGAAGAAGAGCGCCGGCTTGTGCGCGAACTATCCGAAATTCCACGCTATGCAACGCAGGCGTTGAAGCTCGAAGGTCAGATCGAGGCTATCAGCCGAGAACTCAGCCAGGTCAAACACGTGCTTTATTTGGGGCGCGGCACGAGTTATCCGCTCGCGCTCGAGGGCGCGCTCAAACTCAAGGAAATTTCCTATATTCACGCCGAGGGTTATGCGGCCGGCGAGTTGAAGCATGGACCAATTGCATTGATCGATGAATCCATGCCGGTCATTGTGATTGCTCCGCATGACCGCTGGTTCGAAAAGACCATCTCGAATATGCAGGAAGCGGCGGCGCGTGGTGGCAAGATCATCCTCATCACCGATGAGAAAGGCGCCGCCGCCAGCACATTGAAGACGTGGCATACGATCCTTCTGCCGGAGATGCCGGAGATCATTATGCCGATCGTGTATACTCTGCCGATCCAGATGCTGGCTTATCACACAGCAGTTTTCATGGGCACGGACGTCGATCAGCCGCGCAATCTGGCAAAGTCTGTAACTGTGGAGTAATCAGCCTGCGCGAAGCAATCGCACAGCTTCGTCCCGCTCAAACAGATAGAGCAGGATGCGCAATGCTTCGCCGCGCGTGCTCTGCAATTCGGGATCCCGCGTCAGAATATACCGGGCATCCTTGCGGGCGATTTCCAGAAACTCTTGATGCGCCTCGATGCTGGCGAGCCGGAAACCAGGCGTTCCGGATTGTCGAGTGCCAAGCAACTCGCCTTCGCCCCGCAACTTCAGGTCCTCTTCGGCGATCCTGAAACCATCCTCGGTTTCCCGCATGATTTTCAGTCGCGCCTGTGCGACTTCGCCAAGTGGCCCCTTGTAGATCAGAAGACAGGTCGAGGGTTTGTCCCCACGCCCGACACGCCCGCGCAACTGGTGCAATTGCGCAAGACCAAAGCGCTCGGCGTGTTCGATGACGATGATTGTTGCATCCGGAACGTCGACGCCAACTTCAATGACTGTGGTTGCCACAAGCAATCGAGTCTCGCCGTTCTTAAACGCCAGCATGGCGGCATCTTTCTCAGGTCCATTCATGCGGCCATGGACGAGCCCGATCCTGTCGCCGAGCAGAGGTTTCAGCGATTCGAAACGTTCTTCGGCCGAAACCAGGTCGACCAGTTCGGACTCCTCGACCAATGGACAAATCCAGTAGATTTTTTGCCCATCGGCGATTGCAGTACGCATGCGATCAACGAGCTCGCTCAAGCGTTCCATCGGCAGGATCGCGGTGGTGATCGGCCGGCGGCCAGCGGGTTTTTCCGTCAGTTTCGAAACGTCCATATCACCGAACGCAGTCAATACCAGCGTGCGCGGAATGGGTGTGGCGGTCATGACCAGCATGTCGGGCGCCGTGCCTTTGGAGGTCAAAAGCAGACGTTGATGTACGCCGAAACGATGCTGCTCATCGACAATAACCAGCACCAGATCGTGATAGCTGACCTTCTCCTGAAAGAGCGCGTGTGTGCCGACAATGATATGGATGGCGCCAGTCCGCAGGCCCTCGAGGATATCTTCACGCTCGCGGCCTTTTTCGCGTCCGGTGAGCAACGCCGTGCGCAACCCTGCCTTCTGGGCCAGAGGCGCGATTGTAGCGAAATGCTGGCGCGCGAGCACTTCTGTCGGCACCATCAGGGCCGATTGACCGCCAGCCTCCGCAGCATGCGCCATGGCCAGTAGACCGACGACGGTCTTGCCGGAGCCGACATCGCCTTGCAGCAGGCGTAGCATCCGGTCTGGCTCGCGCAAATCGGCGATGATTTCCTTGATCGTCTGGTTCTGGCTATTCGTCAGCGAATAGGGCAGGGCCGCGATGATTTTCGCCATGAGATGGCCGTCGCCCTCCAGCTTGCGGCCGGAAAGGCGCCGTGTTTTCAAGCGCACCAGCGCCAACGCCAGCTGACCGGCGAGAAATTCATCATAGGCGAGCCGCTGTCTGGCGGGATGATCGAGTGCGATGTCGCTCGGATCTTGCGGATTGTGCAGGATCTGAAGTGCTTCGCGATGCGATGGCAGGCGATATGTTTCGAGCACTGGCGGATCGATCCATTCCGGCATATCCGGTGCTTTGGCCAGCGCTTCCTGAATACCGCGTGCCAGCACTTTTGGAGACAGGCCTGCGGTCAGCGGATAAACAGGCTCAACCAGTGGCAGCGACGAAGCATCTCCGATACTGGCAATATGATCCGGATGAACCATCGTCGGACGCCCGTTGAACCACTCCATGGTGCCGGACACGATGACCGTTTCGCCAATCGGCATGACTTTCTCAAGCCAAGCTTGTTTTGCGTGAAAGAAGGTGAGGCCGATTTCCCCGGTATCATCATGAGCGAAGACACGATATGGGACGTTGCTGCGACCGCTGGGTGACGGCTGGTGGCGGTCGACGCGCACCTCGAGCGTAACGATCGCGCCTTCCGGGGCGAAGGCAATTCCCGGCCGATTGCGCCGGTCAATCACGCTGTGCGGCGGCAGGTAGACCAGGTTGCCGACGCGCGGCTCGGCGCCCGGCGGCTGCGTGCCGAGCAATGTGCCGAGCAGGCCCGACACTTTCGGGCCTATGCCGGAAAGTGAACGAACGGAGGCGAAGAGGGGGTCAAGCAATGACGGACGCATGCATAAGGTTTAACGCGTTCGATGTGCGTTGCAAGGCTGACAGATGCAACAAGGCACGCTATACCCAGCCGCACCAACCACGCCCAATACATTCATTGCCATAACGGAGCTAGTTCATGACTGGAAGCAGTCGCACCACCGCCGATCTGCAGCCGAGACAGCGAAAAATCCTGTTTCGCTCCTGGCATCGCGGTATGCGTGAAATGGATCTGATCCTTGGGCAGTTTGCCGACGCCCATATAGACACCTTGTCCAATGATGAACTTGACCAATATGAAGCACTGATGGAAGCGCTCGATCGGGACCTGTTGAAATGGTTCACCGGGGAGGCTGCCGTTCCCGCCGAATTCGATACGCCGATCTTCCACAGGGTCGTCGCATCCCGCCAGAGAATGAAATTCTGAAATCGAAATGACTGCCTTTACCAAACTCGGACTGAAATCTGACGTCAATGGACACGTGGTCATCGACGGTGTTGTCGATGGCTATGAAGCTTTTGCTTTGGCAAAAGTGGTCGCTGAAGCCGGGGCAGGCGGTCCGGTGCTGTTCATCGCGCGTGATGGCAATCGCGTTGCTGATATCGAACAGGTGCTGAACTTCGTCCAGCCGGATTTGCCCGTACTGCAATTGCCTGCGTGGGACTGTCTTCCCTATGATCGCGTCTCGCCAGGAGCGGATACTTCCGCGCGCCGCCTAGCGGCACTTGCTGGTCTTGCAGCCTTGCGCGAACATAAGCACCCGGGCGTCATTCTGGCGACGGCCAATGCCGTTCTGCAAAAATTGCCGCCGCGCAAAGTCCTCGCAGAGCAGCTTTTCATGGCAAAGCCCGGCAATAGAATTGACATGAATGCACTGGTGCAACGCCTTGAAAACAACGGCTTTGAGCGCGTTCCAACTGTGCGTGATATCGGCGAATATGCCGTGCGTGGCGGTATTCTCGATCTCTTTGCTCCGGGTGCCGAGGAGCCGCTGCGCCTGGATTTCTTTGGCGACACCCTGGAAACGATCCGGACGTTTGATCCAGCGTCGCAGCGAACGTCGAGCCAAAAGAAAGAATTCTCGATGCAGCCGATGAGCGAAATTACGCTTTCGCCCGAGCTCATCAGCCATTTCCGCTCGCAATATGTGCAGACGTTCGGGGCACCATCGCGCGATGACGCGCTTTATCAGTCCATCTCGGAGGGGCGCCGCTTTGCCGGCATGGAACATTGGTTGCCACTATTCTATGACAAACTCGAGACCGTTTTCGACCATGCGGGGCAAATGCCCGTGGTCTTCGATCACCTCGCGCACGAATCCATGGCTGAACGCCACAAGATGGTGCTGGATCACTACGAGGCGCGCAGACGGCAATCCGATGGCAAGGAGCCAGGCGATACCATCCCTTACAAGCCGGTCGAGCCGGGTTCGCTGTATCTGACACCTGAGCAGGTTGAGGCGTCGGCAGTTAACTCAGGCATGCGCATCGATTTCACGCCGTTCGACGCGCCATTCGTCACAGGTCGGTCGGTTATCCACGCCGGTGCGCATCGGGGGCGCACATTCGTCGAGGAGAGGACCGCCAAGGACACCAATGTCTTCGATAGCGTTGTAAAACACATTGCCGATGAGCGCGCTGCAGGCAAGAAGGTGCTGCTTGCTGCATGGAGCGAAGGCACACGCGACCGGCTGGTGCAGGTTCTGAACGAACACGGTCTCGAAAAGATCGAGCTTGTCGATGATCTGAGAACGGTCAAGGCGCTTGCTCGCGACAAAATTACTGCGGGCATCCTCTCGCTTGAAACCGGCTTCGATGCTGGAGAACTGGTCGTTGTTGCAGAGCAGGACATCCTCGGCGACCGGCTGATCCGTCACTCCAAGCGCCGCAAACGCGACCGGGATTTCATCAGCGAGGTTGCTGCGCTGAACGCCGGCGACATCGTCGTGCATGTGGATCATGGGATCGGCCGGTTCATCGGCCTGAGAACAATCACAGCTGCCGGGGCACCGCATGATTGTCTTGAATTGCACTATGCGGGCGATGACCGGCTGTTCCTCCCGGTAGAAAATATCGAGCTTTTGTCACGGTTTGGCTCGGAAACTTCGACTGCCGTGTTGGACAAGCTCGGCGGCGGGGCCTGGCAAGCCCGCAAGGCAAAGCTGAAGAAACGCCTGCTCGACATTGCCGGCCATCTCATTCGCATTGCGGCGGAACGGCAGATGCGTGGTGCACCGATCCTGTTGCCACCAGACGGCCTCTATGGCGAATTCGCGGCGCGGTTCCCCTATGACGAGACCGAAGATCAGGATCGCGCCATCGACGCGGTTATCGACGATCTTTCGCTCGGCAAGCCCATGGACCGCCTGATTTGCGGCGATGTCGGCTTTGGCAAGACTGAAGTTGCACTCCGCGCCGCATTCGTTGCGGCGCTGAATGGCGTCCAGGTTGCCGTCGTGGTGCCGACGACGCTGTTGTCGCGCCAGCACTTCAAGACCTTCACCCAGCGTTTTCAGGGCCTGCCTGTCAATGTGGCGCAAGCATCGCGGCTCGTGGGTTCGAAGGAACTGGCTGAAAACAAGAAGGGCATTGCCGAGGGGCAGGTTGATATTGCCGTCGGCACGCATGCGCTGCTCGGAAACGGCATCAAGTTCAAGAATCTCGGCCTTTTGATCATCGACGAAGAGCAGCATTTCGGCGTCAAACACAAGGAACGGCTGAAAGAACTTAAATCGGACGTGCATGTGCTGACCCTGTCCGCAACGCCGATACCGCGCACGCTGCAACTCGCCTTGACGGGTGTTCGCGAGCTTTCCTTGATTACCACGCCACCTGTGGATCGCATGGCTGTGCGAACCTTCGTCTCGCCGTTTGACGCGCTTGTCATCCGCGAAACGCTGCTGCGCGAGCGCTATCGCGGCGGGCAGAGTTTCTATGTCTGTCCGCGCATCTCCGATTTGAGCGACATCAAGGAATTCCTTGATACTCAGGTGCCGGAACTGAAAGTTGCGATTGCCCATGGCCAGATGGCGCCGGGTGAGCTCGACGACATCATGAATGCTTTCTACGACGGGCAGTACGACGTGCTGTTGTCGACGACGATCGTTGAATCCGGGCTCGATATCCCGACAGCAAATACGCTGATCATCCATCGTGCCGATATGTTCGGCCTATCGCAGTTGTATCAGCTGCGCGGGCGCGTCGGGCGATCGAAGCAGCGTGCCTATGCGCTATTCACGCTACCAGCCAACAAGCTGCTGACGCAGACGGCAGAACGCAGGCTCAAGGTTTTGCAATCACTGGACACGCTAGGTGCCGGTTTCCAGCTGGCGAGCCATGACATGGATATCCGTGGTGCAGGCAATCTGCTCGGGGAGGAACAGTCGGGGCATATTCGCGAGGTCGGTTTCGAACTCTACCAACAGATGCTGGAAGAAGCGGTTGCGGAGATCAGGGGTACCGGCGAAGTCGAGGACGGCCATTGGTCGCCGCAGATTGCGATCGGCACCGCCGTCATGATCCCTGAAACCTATGTGCCGGACCTGCAATTGCGTCTCGGCCTATATCGCCGTCTGGCCGATCTGGAGGAGCTGCAGGACATCGACGGCTTTGGCGCTGAAATGATCGATCGCTTTGGACCGCTGCCGGAAGAAGTTCAGCACCTCTTGAAGATCGTTTACATCAAAGCGTTATGCCGGCGTGCCAATGTGGACAAGCTCGATGCGGGACCAAAGGGCGTTGTCATCCAGTTCCGCAACAAGACGTTCAATAATCCAGCTGCACTGGTACAAATGATCGGCGAGCAGGGTTCGATGGCGAAGATCCGGCCCGATCAGAGCATAGTGTTTGTGCGCGACTGGCCTACGGCGGAGAAACGGTTGAACGGTGCAGCGGTCGTCATGACGCAGCTGGCGAAACTCGCCGAGGCCGCATAGTCAGACCGGACGCGGCTCAAAGCCATCGGCGGCCTGGCGGATGGCGTCCGCCAGAGCCTCTGCAGACTGCGCACCCATAACGGCGTATTTCTGGTCGAGGATGAAGCAGGGAACGCCGCGCACCCCGATCTGATTGGCGGTGTCGATTTCCTGCCGCACACCGAGAGTATCGGCGTCGGTTGGCAACAGGCTTGCAACGATGGCGACATCCATGCCGGCCTCTTGCGCGGCCTCCAGCAATATCTGGTGATCACCGATGTTCTTTCCCTGTTCGAAATAATAGGAGAAAAGGATGCCGACCATCTTGTCCTGAACGTTGGGCGTAGCCTGCGATGCCCAGCGGATCAGGCGATGCGCGTCCAACGTATTAGGGCTAACTTCGATGGCCTCGAAGTCAAACTCGATGCCAGCTTCCTTGCCAAGCTCGGTCAATTGCTGATGAATCTCGAAGATCTTGTCGGAACTTCCGAACTTTTCCTGCATGTAGCGATTGCGATCTTTTCCCTGCGGCGGGATCGTCGGGTCGAGTTGAAATGGTCGCCAATTGACAATGACGTCGAGGTCGGGATTAAGGGCGAGCGCGCTTTCCAAGCGCTTCCGTCCGAGAAAACACCAGGGACAAACGACATCCGACACCACGTCGATCGTGAACTTCTTATCGGTCATGGCTATTCCTATCGTTTATCGGACCACCACGTGGACAGTTGGTTGCCGACCATGGACGTCTTGTCCGGATGTTGCAGATGCGCCCAGCGGGCAACCCATTGCTCGGGCTGGTAGTAGATCGGGACCATATAATGGCCGGAGATCAGGACTCTGTCGAGGGCACGCACAATGCTGGTAAATTCCTCGTCACCGCGGGCGGCCAGCATTTTGTCCAGTAGCGCGTCGATGACGGGATCGGCTACCCCCGCATAATTGAAGCTGCCTTCAACTTCCTTCGACTGGCTGCCCCAGCGGTTGAATTGCTCATACCCTGGCGAAAGCGAGTTTGAATAGGCGCCGAGGATAACGTCGTAGTCGAACGTCTGGAGGCGTTTTTGATACTGTGCGTCGTCGACTGTACGGATGGTCGCACCGATGCCCAGGCGCTCGAGCGTACGTTTGTAGGCAAGCCCGAGACGCTCTTCGCCAACCGAGCGCGTCAGAATTTCGAATGTGAGCGGCGTACCATGCGGATCGAGCATCTGTTCGTTCTCGATCTTGTAGCCCCGGCTGACGAGAATGTCATAAGCGCGCTTCATTTCCTTGCGATCGCGCCCTGTTCCATCCGTTTTGGCGGGCTCGTAGGTGCCATCCATCACTTCCGGCAGCACCGCATCCGGATATGGCGCAAGTAGCGCGCGTTCGGTCGCATCTGCGGATCTGCCAAGGGCCGACAACTCCGAGCCCTGCCAGTAGCTACCCAGTCGCTGGTAGCGGCCGGCGTAGAGGTTGCGGTTGGTCCACTCGAAATCGAACATGAGTGCGAGCGCTTCCCGCACCGCCTTGTCTTGAAACAAGGGGCGCCGCGTATTGAAGACAAAGCCGAACATATTTGCCGGTGATCTGGACCGGAACGTGTCCCTGATAACCCTGCCATCTTTCACCGCCGGAAAATCATAGGACGTCGCCCATTTGTTGGGATCGCCTTCCATGAAGACGTCGAATACGCCTTTCTTGAATGCTTCGAACTGCGCCTGATCGTTACGGAAATACTCGACAGTTACCGTTTCAAAATTGTTGAAACCGACCCTGCTCGGCAGGTCGGCGGCCCAGTAGTCGGGGTTTCGCTTGAAAACGATACGCTGGCCTGGCTGAACCTTCGAAACGATGTAGGGTCCGCTGCCAACCGGGATAGCCAAGGGCGAAGCGTCGAATTTGTCGATGTCGATCGCATGTTTTGGAAGAACCGGCATAAGTGCCAGGACCAGCGGAAACTCCCTGTTCGCCTGCTCGTTGAATGTGAACCTTACGCCGCGTTCGCCGACCTTTTCGATTTTTGAGATCAGTTTCATGCGGCTGCTAAAAGGCGGTCGTCCCTTTTTGGTAAGAACATCGAACGTGAAGATTACATCATCGGGCGTTACCGGCTGCCCGTCGGACCATTTCGCCTTCGGATTGAGCGTGAATTCGACCCAGGTTCGCTCGTCATTGGTTTCAACCTTTTCGGCGAGCAAACCATACATGGTGAATGGTTCGTCGGCGCTTCGCTGCATCAGCGACTCGTAGACCAGATTGCCAAATTCGGAATCGCCGAACATGCCGCGTGCGGTCGTCCGCATGCTCTTGATCAGGAACGGATTGAGGCTGTCGAATGTGCCGACGACACCATAGGTTATGGAGCCTTCCTTTGGTGCAACCCGATTGACATAGGGGAAATTCTTGTAGTTTGCGGGCAGGGCAGGCTCGCCGTGCATGGCGATTCCATAGGTCGGTTCTGCAAAAGAAGCGCCCGTTGCCGAACATGCTGCGATCAAAAGCGCCAGAATCTGCAAACTTCTCTTCAACATCGTCTCAACCTTGCGCCTTTAGGGACGCGATTTACCCTGATTCGTGCCAAAGACTATCATTTGAAGACGATTCTGCGGCGGAAGACGTGCTATGTGCCATCTGAATTCAAAGACCAGCCAAAAGTAGTCTGGATTTGCATCGGCATGCAGTGTAACACGGCGTTCGATAATTGCATCTGGCGCTAGGGTCACTCTGTTGCCGCATTTAGTGACCAAAGCCAGACAAGCAAATACAAGTGATCAAGCCACACTTCGGATAAGTGCGCTGAAAGGAACCAGTTGACCATGTCCACCCGAAAGACTTTCGCTGCAACCGCATCTCTCGCAGGCGCCGTTGCATTACTTGCCGCCGCGGCCGTACCAGCCTCAGCCCAGCAACAGCAAAGAGCGCCTCAGGGTTGGTTCAAGGTTTGCTCGAAACAGGAAGACAATGACATCTGCAATACGCAGAATATCGTGACGGCCGACAGCGGCCAGCTCCTGACTGCTGTCAATCTCATCGAGATCAAAGGTAAGATCAATCGCAAGATCTTCCAGGTTTCCGTCCCGACCGGCCGTCTCATCGCGCCGGGTGTTGGCCTCCAGATCAACGGCGGCAAGACTCAGAAGGTTGATTACGCCATCTGCTTCCCGGATCGTTGCATTTCAGAAGTTGCCTTGTCCGATGACCTGCTTGCTGCCTTCAAGAAGGGCAACCAGCTGACGATGACTTCCGTCAACTTCCAGAACAAGCCCAATCCGATCAACGTTGCGCTCACGGGCTTCACTCAGGCTTACGACGGTCCCGGCCTGCAGCAGAACGAGCTCGAACAGCGCCAGAAGACACTTCAGGACGAAGTTCAGAAGCGTCAGAAAGAGTTCGAGGAGAAGATGAAGGCTGAGCAGCAAAAGGCCAAAACCGGCAACTGATCAACCGGCACTGAAAAGCAAAAAAGGACGCTTTGAGCGTCCTTTTTTATTGCGCATGAGTCGGTGCACTAGTTCATGTGAGGTTTCTTCACGCGATAGACGCCGTTTTCCGGCGTTTCAAACATGTTCCCGATCTGCGGATGCCTCAGGGGCACACCGGTCGTATCGGCAACAAGGTTCTGTTCCGATACATAGGCGACATATTCGCTTTCGGAGTTTTCTGCAAAAAGATGATAAAAGGGCTGGTCGCGCCGCGGCCTTATATCCTCGGGGATAGATCTATACCATTCTTCTGTATTGTTGAATTCCGGATCCACGTCGAAGATTACGCCTCGGAACGCGAAGATCCTGTGGCTCACCACCTGGCCGATCTGAAATTTTGCATGGCGTATCTGTGTCATCATCGTCATTCGTAGTAGGTATCTGTTTCTATCAAAGCTCGCGAGCCTAAATGGTTCCTGCGATCACTCTATCCCGCCATAAATTCATAAAGTCCGTCATGCTCAGTGTCTTCAATCTGGTACTTCCATTCTTTGGACTGATTTTCCTTGGCTTTTTCGTGGCACGAATCAACCACCAGCCTTTGGAGGCGCTAGGATGGATGAATACGTTCATCATTTATGTGGCGTTGCCGGCTCTATTTTTCCAGATACTCTCGAAAACGCCCGTGGCGGAATTGACCAAGTGGAACTTTATCCTCGGATGCACTTTGTCAACATTTGTCATTTTCCTGGTGATGTTTCTGATCGCCTTCGTGCGGACGCGGAAGATCGATGAAAGCACAATTCAAGGGCTTGCCGCAGCCTATGGCAATATCGGGTACATGGGGCCAGCCCTGGCGATCCTCGCCTTCGGTGCGACGGCAGCTGTGCCCGTCGCGCTGATATTTTGCTTCGACAACATGCTGCATTTCGTCATGGCACCGCTGTTGATGGCGCTTTCGGGCAATGACAAGCGTTCTCCGCGCGATGTCACTATAGGTGTCCTTCGCAAGATATTCGGCCATCCTTTCATTATCGCGACGATCCTGGGTGTTGGTGCGGCGCTACTCGGTATCGAGCCGCCTGTCGCAATCGACCGCATGATCGATCTCCTTGCAAGGGCGGCAGCGCCTTGCGCGCTCTTCGCCATGGGAGCAACGCTTGCACTACGTCCACTGAGGCGCGTACCGAAGGAACTTTATCTCATTGTCCCTATCAAGCTGCTGGTTCAGCCGTTGCTGATTTATGGGGTGCTGAATCTCGTCGGGAATTTTCCACCAGTGTGGATTTACACGGCCATGCTCATGGCCGCATTGCCTACCGCAACCAATGTCTTCGTCATCGCTCAACAGTACGGCGTGTGGGTCGAGCGGGCCTCCAGCAGCATTCTGGCGACCACTTTGTTTTCAATCGCGACCCTGACCCTGTGGCTCTACTTCATGACGCATGGTCTCATTCCCTGACACGCCGTCAACGTCTTTGTTACCAAGATAATCGCCCGCTTGGCTCTTTCGATCCAGCTGAGCCCTTGCGGCTGTCGATTTTCTGTATATATAGTTGCGAATGATTTGCAATTGCGATTAAGGGTATTCCATGGATCAACTACGGCAGGCGGTCGACACGCCTAAGGGCTGGCGACACGCAAGGGGCGAGGCGTCACTGTCGGACGTTCATCGTTCGATTGCCGTACGGACGAGTGGACCGGGTTGGCGTCGTGCAGCGGCCTTCGTCGGTCCGGGCTATCTGGTCGCCGTGGGCTACATGGACCCTGGCAACTGGGCGACATCGCTCGCCGGTGGTTCGAAATTCGGTTACACGCTTCTCGTCGTTGCGCTCGTTTCCAATATCATGGCGATTGTCTTGCAGGCTCTTTGTGCACGGCTCGCCATAGGTTCGGGCAGAGATCTGGCGCAGGCTTGCCGCGATGCATTTCCGAAGCCAGTTGCTTATACGCTATGGTTTCTGGCGGAAATTGCCATCATCGCTACGGATATTGCCGAAGTTATCGGCACGGCCATCGGTCTCAATCTGATTTTCGGTATTCCGCTTGAAATTGGCGTACTCATCACAGCGCTCGACGTATTCCTCATTCTTTATCTGCAGAAGCTTGGTTTCCGCTGGGTCGAGGCGCTCATTATTACGCTCCTCGGCGTCATAGCCGTTTGTTTCGCGATCCAGATTTTCATGGCGGATCCGGAATGGGGCGCTGTCATCAAGGGTTTTGCACCAACGACAGAGATCGTGACCAATCCGGAGATGCTGTATCTTGCGCTGGGTATCCTCGGGGCGACGGTGATGCCGCACAATCTCTATCTGCATTCAGGTATTGTGCAGACCCGCGATTACGGAAATACGCTGCCGGAAAAACGCTCTGCACTGAAATACGCAACGATCGATTCCACTTTGGCACTGATGTTTGCGCTCCTGATCAACGCGTCGATCCTCATTCTTGCTGCGGCAACATTCCACAAGACGGGTCAGACAGACGTCGCGGAACTCGGGGAGGCGCATTCTCTGCTCGCGCCACTCCTGGGCTTGGCCATAGCGCCGACGCTGTTCGGCATTGCTTTGCTCTGTTGCGGTATAAATTC
This sequence comes from Phyllobacterium zundukense, assembly GCF_025452195.1. Taxonomy (NCBI): domain Bacteria; kingdom Pseudomonadati; phylum Pseudomonadota; class Alphaproteobacteria; order Hyphomicrobiales; family Phyllobacteriaceae; genus Phyllobacterium; species Phyllobacterium zundukense. Next base: position 2,985,746 of record NZ_CP104973.1, read on the forward strand.
GACCGTAACGGCAACGCTGGCAGGGCAGATCGTCATGGAGGGGTTCCTCCACATCAAGATCGCGCCGTGGCTGCGGCGGCTGATCACGCGCGGCATCGCCATCATTCCGGCCTCTATCGTTACCATCTGGTATGGCGAAAGCGGCACCGCAAAGCTGCTGGTCCTGACGCAGGTGGTCCTGAGCCTTCAGCTATCGTTCGCCGTATTCCCGCTGGTCATGTTCACAGCAAGCAAGGCAAAGATGGGCGCCCTCGTTTCACCGCGCTGGCTCTCGGCATTCGCGATGTTCATCGCCGTGGTAATTGCCCTGCTGAACGTGAAATTGCTGAGCGATTTCGTGCTGGCGTGAATTGGAGCCTCGGGCACCAAGATTGTTGCCCGAGGCGCTAATGTCTGCCAGATTCCTTGTGCGAAAATCGCCAGCCGCTGCCTGGGCGCAGACCTTCGCGCATGACAAAGCCACGAAGCGGTGAAAAGGCCCGCAAGAGCTCAAGGCCGCCGCTGCGAACCATCTGAACCGGCAGAAAATCCGACAGGAGCGAACGGTTCAGGGCGTCCACGGCACCCGTCCGTGCAAGAATGTCCGGGCTTCGCTTGCGATTATAGGTTGTCAAAACGCTGGCTGCGCCGAGGTCCATACCGTCGACCGGCAGAGTTGCCAGTAAGGTCTCCACATCACGAACACCGAGATTGAGGCCCTGTGCGCCAATCGGCGGGAAGACATGGGCCGACTCGCCAGCCAGGAACACGCGGTTGCGGGCGAACGAATTGGGAACCAGGCCGGACAGTGGCCAGCTCTGAGGATCGTCGTCGATGGTTATGGCGCCGAGCATGGATTGCATGCGCTCTTCAACGCGCGTCGCCAGTTGGTCACGGGAAAGTTCAAGCAATTCCACAGCATGGGCCGGGGTTGTCACCCAGACAAGACTTGAACGCTTGCCGGGCAAGGGCACCTGCGTGAAAGGACCATGCTCCGTATGAAATTCCGTTGAAATATCATGATGATCACGCGTATGGCTAAAGCTCAGAACGATGGCAGTCTGATTGTAGCTCCAGGTCCGCGCCGATATTCCAGCTGCCTCTCGTGCCAGCGAGGAACGGCCATCGGCAGCTATGACGATATTGGCGGTGTACATAGAACCGTCGCTGCCTTCGACAGCAATCGCATTTTCAGCCGGGTGATAATGACTGGCCGAGGCAGCGACATGCTTCACCGTCGAATTTTTCAGCGCATCGCCCAGGACCGATGTCAAAGTGACATTGGGAATATTGTAGCCGAAGGCTGGCTCGTTGATCTCGCTCGCCTCGAAGGTTACGGCCGGGCTCCTGATGAGCCGGTTTGTGCCATCGAGGATACGCATCGTGGTAATTGGCGCGGCATGTGGCTCGATGCTTGCCCACAGGCCAATCCTTTCGAGAAACTTGATTGCAGGTACCATCAGCGCGGTTGTGCGTTTGTCGGAACCCTCCGGCAGAACGCCAAGACTGATGACATTGTCGAAACTTTGCGCAAGTGCAATAGCAGCAATCAGCCCCACATGACCTGCGCCCGCAACAATAATCGGATCGGTTCTGGTACTGGTCATCATTGTCTCCGCTTCACGCTTTCAACAGTTTATATTAGCCTAATTGCTTGCACTTTGGGCATTTTTCAAGAAAAGCTGCTCACAAATCGTTCGCTATCGCTAAGGTACAACAGCGAACGCATTATTATCATGCAGCAGATTGGCACGGACCGTGAAAAAACCGATATTGCCCAAGGCCATAACGCCCAAGAAGGTAACGGCACCGCAAGCCAAAGCATTTTCCGTCCATCTTCTCACGGCGTCCGGCTCCTTTCTGGCGTTTCTTTCTGTGGTTGCGGCCAGTGAGGAAAGCTGGACAGCGATGTTCTGGTGGCTTGGGCTGGCGCTTTTTGTCGATGGTATCGACGGGCCGATTGCACGTAAGCTGGACGTCAAATATGTCCTGCCGAACTGGTCTGGCGAACTCCTCGACAACATCATCGACTATATGACCTACGTGCTCATTCCGGCCTTTGCGCTGTATCAGCGTGGCTTCATGGGCGAGGGGCTGTCCTTTTTGGCAGCGGCGATCATCGTGGTTTCCAGTGCCATCTACTATGCCGACACCGGCATGAAGACCAAGGAGAACTTCTTCAAGGGTTTCCCGGTTGTCTGGAATATGATCGTCTTCACGTTGTTCATCGTGCGCCCCGGAGAGTGGGTGGCATTCGCCATCGTTCTCGTTGCGGCGATCGTCTCGTTCCTGCCGATCTATTTCCTCCATCCCGTGCGAGTGCAACGCTTGCGACCACTCAATCTTGCGATATTCTTCCTGTGGTGTGCCTTTGGCGCATATTCACTGTTTCAGGAACTGGATTCGCCGCTCTGGGTGCGGATCGGCATTTCGGTGACGGGCATCTATCTTTTTTTCATTGGCGCCGTGATGCAGGCATTCCCCAATCTTGGTCGTACGGAGAAACTATGATGGTCAAGGCTGTTCGCGTTCATCAGGTTGGCGGACCTGAAGTACTGACCTATGAAGACATCTCCCTTGGTGCTCCGGGACCCGGCGAAGTGCGCATCCGCAATGAGGCTATCGGGCTAAATTTTCTTGACGTCTATTACCGGACTGGCCTCTATCCATCACCAAGCGCTCTGCCGCTCATTGTTGGTCACGAAGGTGCTGGCGTCGTGCTGGCAGTGGGGCCTGACGTCAAGGACATGAAGGTTGGCGACCGTGTCGCCTATACCAATCCCATCGGCGCCTATGCGGAAGAACGGCTCATTCCGGCAGATCGGCTTGTCAAAGTGCCTGATGGCATTCCGTTGAAACAGGCAGCCTCGATGATGCTGAAAGGCCTGACCGCCCAATATCTGCTGCGCCAGACCTTTCCGGTCAAACAGGGTCATACGATCCTCTTCCACGCCGCGGCTGGCGGCGTTGGCCTTATCGCCGGCCAATGGGCAAAACACCTTGGCGCGACGGTCATCGGCACTGCCGGCTCAGACGAGAAGGTCAAGCTGGCGCTCGACAATGGTTATGATCACGTCATCAATTACAAGACCGAGGATTTTGTCGAGCGGGTAAAAGAACTTACCGGCGGCAAAGGCGTCGACGTCGTCTACGATTCGGTCGGCAAAGATACGTTTGACGGCTCGCTGGATTGTCTGCGACCGCGTGGCATGATCGTATGTTTCGGTCAGTCTTCCGGACCGGTTCCGCCGTTTGACCTTGGTATTCTGTCACGCAAGGGATCGCTTTATCTGACACGGCCGACATTGTTTGTTTACGTTGCAGCGCGCGAGGCACTGGTGAGCGGCGCAAGCGAACTCTTCGATCTGGTTTCGAAGGGCATCATCCGCATAGAGATCGGTCAGACCTACGCGCTGAAGGACGTTGCAACGGCTCATCGCGATCTGGAAGGACGGAGAACCACCGGCACGACAGTGCTCATTCCTTAAGCCACCGTCGCTGATGCCCGAATATTGTGCGCAAATGACCGCTACCGTACGTTTTGCACTTTCCAAATTTGGTGAGGCTGACATAGGATCGAAAAACGGTCTTGGCCGCGGGGAATTATGACAGGCATAACGACAATAAATGGCTCCGAAATACCGCTCCTGGAAGCTAGCAAGCTCACCAAAGTTTTCGGCACACTCAAGGCTTGTGATGCGATTAATCTGAAAATCGGGACCGGCGAAATTCATGCGCTCCTGGGCGAGAACGGCGCGGGCAAATCCACCCTCGTCAAAATGTTGTTCGGTGCATTGCAGCCAACCGCAGGGGACATCGCATGGAAGGGTGAGACTGTTACCGTGATCAGCCCCGCTATGGGAAGAGCGCTGGGTATCGGTATGGTTTTCCAGCATTTTTCTTTGTTCGATGCGCTCACCGCTGCGGAGAATATTGCCCTGTCGCTGGACGAGAAGTCGCCACTCGACACGATCGCCGCACGTGCCCGCGAAATCGGCCAGACCTATGGCTTGCCGGTCGATCCTGACGCACTTGTCGGTGATCTTTCGGTTGGCGAACGGCAACGTATCGAGATCATTCGCTGCCTGTTGCAAAACCCTGATCTGATCATCCTGGACGAGCCGACATCAGTGCTCACGCCGCAGGAAGCCGATCTTCTGTTTGTGACACTGGAGCGTTTGCGCTCGGAAGGAAAATCCATCCTTTACATCAGTCACAGGCTGGAGGAAGTGCGCAGACTTTGCGACCGCGCAACGGTACTCAGGCACGGAAAGGTTGTCGGCCAATGTGATCCACGTACGCAGACTGCAGCTTCATTGGCGCGGATGATGGTCGGCAATGACATCCATGTCATTGAAAGGCTTCCGGCAGAATGGACGGAGCGGATACCGCTTATTGAGGTGAACGGCCTGTCGCAGAGGCCGCGCGGGCCGTTCTCGGTGGCGCTTCATGATATTTCTCTGTCGATCAATGGCGGAGAAATTCTCGGTATTGCCGGGGTTGCCGGCAATGGCCAAGGTGAACTCTTCGAGGCGATTTCCGGCGAAGTATTGCAAGAACGCCCTCAAGTTGTGCGCATTCGCGGCACAGATGCCGGCAGAATCGGCATATCGGCCCGGCGCAGGCTTGGCGCGGCTTTTGTGCCCGAGGAGAGGCTCGGACACGGCGCAGTACCCGACATGTCTTTAACCAATAATTTGCTGCTGTCGCGCCATTCAACGGATCGTAAAATGTTCCTGACCGGCGGCGTGCTGAAGCTTGTATCGGAATCCAGCCTTGCATCTGCGGCGAAACGTATCGTCACGCAGATGGATGTACGCAAGAGTGCAGAAAATCCCGATGCATCAGCTCTTTCCGGCGGCAACCTGCAGAAGTTTCTCATCGGTCGGGAACTTGATCGCAACCCGTCCGTGATAGTCGTCAACCAGCCGACATGGGGCGTCGACGCCGGCGCGGCAGCGCATATCCGCCAGGCATTGGTCGACCTTGCCCGCAGTGGATCGGCTGTGATCGTGATCAGCCAGGATCTCGACGAACTGTTCGAAATCTCCGACCGCATCGCGGCGATGGTGCATGGCCGTCTTTCCGAATCTGTGCCAATCGAGGCAATGACGATGGAACGCGTTGGTTTGATGATGGGCGGCGCCGACGCTACGGCGGGGGCCGCATGATGCGGATCGAAATCGTCAAACGTCCGCAGCACTCAGCTTTGTTCAGCGCCCTGTCGCCATTCATCGCGCTGTTCCTGACGTTGATTGCTGGCGCGATCCTGTTTTCCATACTCGGCAAGAACCCGATTTCGGCACATTATTCGTATTTTATCGAGCCGTTGACCGAGGTCTGGTCGATCCATGAATTGCTGGTGAAAGCAGCGCCGTTGATCCTCATTGCGGTAGGGCTTTCCGTTTGTTTTCTTTCCAACAATTGGAATATTGGCGCCGAGGGACAGTTCATCGCAGGCGGTATTGCCGGCTCGATCCTGCCGGTGGTTTTCCCGGACTTTCACGGCTGGTACGTATTGCCAGTTATGCTCCTGTTAGGAATGGCGGGAGGGATGGCCTACGCGACAATACCGGCATTTCTGAAAGTCCGCTTCAATACGAACGAGATTCTCACCAGCCTGATGCTGGTTTACGTCGCGCAGCTCTTTCTAGACTGGTTGGTGCGGGGCCCGTGGCGCAATCCTCAAGGGTATAATTTCCCCGAGACGGTACAGTTCAGCGATAGCGCCATCCTGCCGGCGATATGGCCAGATTCGGGCCGGGCGCACTGGGGTTTTGCTCTCGCCATAATCGCTGCGGTGGTTGTGTGGTTCATGCTGTCACGCACGTTGAATGGCTTCGAGATCAAGGTGCTTGGCCGTAGTTCCAGGGCAGGGCGGTTTGCCGGTTTCAGCGCCGGCCGGCTGACCTTTTTTGCTTTTCTGGTATCGGGAGCGTTGGCGGGACTGGCGGGTATCGCCGAGGTCTCGGGCGCCGTGGGGCAGCTGCGGACGAGCATTTCACCGGGTTATGGATTCACTGCAATCATCGTCGCATTCCTCGGAAGGCTCAATCCGTTGGGGATAATTGCCGCGGGACTGGTCTTGGCTTTGTCTTATTTGGGAGGCGAGGCAGCACAGATTTCATTGGGTATTTCGGAAAAATCGGCGCGTATCTTCCAAGGCATCATCCTGTTTTTTGTCCTCGCCAGTGACAGTCTGATTTATTATCGCATCCGGATTGTGTCGCGCTTGAGCGACACAGCGTTGAAGGGCGCGTGATGACAATGTTCGAGGCCATACTTCTGACAGTGGCAACAGCGGCGACACCGCTGCTCATTGCCGCGTTGGGCGAACTCGTCGTCGAGCGCTCCGGTGTGCTCAATCTGGGTGTTGAAGGCATGATGGTCATGGGCGCCGTGACCGGGTTTGCGGTCGCGCAATACACCGGTTCGGCCTGGCTAGGCATGTTCGCGGCGATCCTCGCCGGAGCTGCCTTTTCATTGCTGTTCGGTTTCCTGACCCTGACGCTGATCACCAATCAGGTGGCGACCGGCCTCGCACTCACGCTGCTTGGCCTTGGCGCTTCGGCCATGATTGGTGAAAGCTTTGTCGGCCTTCCGGGTGTGAGAATGGATTCTCTATATATACAAGGGCTTACGGACATCCCTTATGTCGGCAAGGTCCTGTTTGGACAGGACCCCATTTTTTACATTTCCATCCTGCTGACGATTGGCGTGGCATGGTTTCTGTTCAGGACGCGTGCAGGTTTGACGTTGCGCGCGGTCGGCGACAATCACACATCGGCGCACGCTCTGGGTGTACCTGTCGTTCGCATCCGCTACCTTGCCGTGGTTTTCGGCGGTGCCTGTGCTGGCCTTGCCGGCGCACAGCTCTCGCTCGTCTACGTGCCGCAATGGGTGGAGAACATGACTTCGGGCAGGGGCTGGATTGCGCTGGCATTGGTGGTTTTCGCGTCGTGGCGGCCGTGGCGGATCCTCGCCGGAGCCTATCTTTTTGGTGCGGTAACCATCGGCCAGCTGCATGCGCAGGCGCTCGGCATCGGCGTTCCTTCGCAACTGATGTCGTCGCTTCCCTATCTTGCAACGATCATCGTGCTGGTGCTGATTTCGCGCAACAAGCGTCTGACATTGATGAATACGCCGACATCGCTCGGCAAACCCTTCGTACCTGATCGCTAGGATACGGCACAAAGACAGTTTGAACGATTTAACAGAAGAGGTGAACGCAAATGAAAAAACTGATGATGGCGCTAATGGTAGCCGCCAGCTTTGCCGTGGCGGGGCCCGCCCTGGCCGCCGACAAATTGAAGGTCGGCTTTATTTATATCGGACCGCCGGGTGACTTCGGCTGGACTTACCAGCATGATCAAGGCCGCAAGGAGCTTGAGAAAGAGCTGGGCGACAAGGTTGAGACAACCTTTCTCGAAAACGTACCTGAAGGTGCCGATGCGGAACGCTCCATCGAGCGGCTTGCTCGAGCTGGCAACAAGCTGATCTTCACCACGTCGTTCGGCTATATGGACGCGACAATCAAGGTTGCGCAGAAGTTTCCGGACGTCAGATTCGAACATGCGACGGGCTACAAGACCGCTGAAAACGTCTCGGTCTATAATTCGCGGTTCTACGAAGGCCGCTATGTGCAGGGCGTGATTGCTGCAAAAATGTCCAAGACCGGCGTCGCCGGTTACATCGGGTCGTTTCCCATTCCCGAGGTTGTCCAAGGCATTAATTCGTTCATCCTGGGTGCTCAAACCGTCAATCCGAACTTCAAGATCAAGGTGATCTGGGCGAACTCATGGTTTGACCCGGCCAAGGAAGCTGATGCCGCCAAGGCGCTGATCGATCAGGGTGTGGATATCATCACGCAGCATACGGATTCGACTGCCGCGATGCAGGTTGCGGCAGAACGCAAGATCAAGGCTTTTGGCCAGGCTTCAGACATGATCAAGTTTGGCCCGGAAACACAGCTGACATCGATCGTCGACAATTGGGGTCCGTACTATATCGAGCGCGCCAAGGCGGTGCTGGATGGAACGTGGAAATCGCATAATGTGTTCGAAGGCATGAAGGAAGGGCTCGTCGTGATGGCGCCCTACACGAACATGCCGGATGATGTGAAGAAGCTTGCCGAAGAAACGCAGGCCAAGATCACCTCGGGCGAACTCAAGCCTTTCACCGGCCCAATCAAGAAGCAGGATGGTTCTGAGTGGCTGAAAGCCGGAGAGACGGCTGACGACAAGACCATTCTGAGCATGAACTTCTACGTCGCCGGTGTGGACGACAAGCTGCCGAAATGAGGACCAGCGAAGGGTCGTGAAAAGGAAAGGGCGCCTCTGGCGCCCTTTTTGCTGTCACTATTGAGTGGATCACTCCGCTTCGTCGGCAGACCCCGCATTCAACAGCCCATAACGTTCTGCGCCGATTGAATTCAGCAGATCGATCTGGGTCTCCAGGAAGTCGACATGACCTTCCTCGTCCTTGAGCAGTTCGTCGAACAATTCCTTGGAGACATAATCGCCAAGCTGGTCGCAAATCTCTCGGGAAAGCTTGTAGGATTTCACAGCGTCGTACTCACCGGCGAGGTCCGCCTCGAGCACTTCCTTGACGTTCTGGCCAATGCGCAGCGCGCCGACGGACTGCAGATTTGGATGACCCTCGAGGAAGATGATGCGCTGGATGATCTTGTCGGCGTGATGCATCTCTTCGATGGATTCCGCGCGTTCCTTCTTGGCCAGCTTCGTGAAGCCCCAATCGTCCAGAAGGCGATAATGCAGCCAATATTGATTGACGGCGCCTAATTCGAGAAACAACGCCTCGTTAAGCCGCTCGATGACCTTTGGTTCGCCCTTCATGTCGTGAACTCCCGTATTCGTGACGCAGAGACCGGACACGGTCGATGAACGAAACTGCATCAGAATCGTCTGAACCGTGCCGGAGATGATATTCTTCCGTCACCTTTATGATGGTTTCAACGACATTTGGGAAGCAACCGCAGCAGCGGCCGCGTTTCTTCATGGCATGGTAAACTTTGGCGGGAACAACGAGCTGCCAAGGGTCAGCATCAAGAAGTTCAATAATGGAACTCTCGATCTCTTTTTGAGTAATTATGTTGCAATGGCAAACTAGCATTTTGTATAGGCGCCGTACTCACAAGAACACAAATCCCCGACATCTAATGCCGCAGAGGCACCTAAGCTTGAATCAATTGCTGATCCGACTGCGTTCTGTACGCTAGACCCACAAAATACTATCCCGAAACCGGGTGATACTTTCGAACCAGACAATGGTTCCTCCAATCGCAAGGGTTCAAGGCCCAAACATTAAAGGTCATGCGTTCATCCAACGCTCCGGCTATAAAGCCGGTTTGTTGAGAACCTGTCAAATGCATATGGTGATATTATGTCATGATTTCAATAAGTTAGAATAATTCTAAACTAGGCAAATAACATAACCATTTCAATCATGTTTGGCTTTCCGGTTAGATTGAAAGCAAAAAAATAGTGCCGGTTCAACGTGTGTCAAAACGTCTCATAAGCTTCTGATGGACACGGCGAGGCCGCGGGTTCACAGTTTTTCGCAACTGCGAACAACCAATTCGCAACGCAGGGTGCAGAAAAGCATCCCGGAATCGGCACTTCCTGCATGAGGTTCGATGCTTCTTGGGCGAGAGTCGCGCGTTTTCGTTGAGAACGCGACCGGAAAAGACCGCTCAATTCAAAGAATCGTTGCGTTTTTTGGATCGGCGAAAATCACGGCAACTGCCGTACTGTGCAGTACGGCAAACTCGCTTCAGCTGGCGGTCGCGAGGCGCGGGGTGAGTATGTCGATCCCCAGCAGACTACGCACATCGCGCTTATCGACAATGTCCTCGATCGTGAACTGGGCAAGCACCTCGAAGAATGCATTGAGTGCCTTGCGCAATGCTGCATTCAATCCACAGCTATCGATCAGCGGGCAATCGGCGGCATCGTTTTCGAAGCACTCCGCCATTGCGAAGTTCTCTTCGGTCACGCGCACTACGTCGAAGAGGGTAATCTCCTTGGCCGGTTTGCCAAGCTTCACGCCGCCATTGCGACCGCGGACAGTTTCAATGAAACCATTCTCGACCAACGGCTGGAGGATCTTGAACAGGAAAAGTTCGGAAACCGTATAGGCTTGGGCAATTTCACCGATTCTGCTGAGATTGCCGTCATTGGCGGCGCAGTACATAAGAATTCGGATGGCATAGTTCGTCTGTCTGGTCAGTCGCATGGGAATATCTCTTTCAACCTGAAAACCAGGCCTGCATATTCAATCTGGGCGCAGTTTAGAATTATTCTTGATAAAGTAAACGATAATATGAAAGCCAGTTTCATATTATCCGGATCACGCCTGACCGGCAATCCGATTTATCGAACGACAACCACTATAGAGGCGGTGATGAGGGCGATTGCACATAGCAACAAGAGACCGTAGACCCGAGGCTTGTCAAAAAGGACCGCGAAACCGGCGGACCAAACCACCACAGCGGCACCGAGAGCATAGAGAAAGCCTGCTTTGTGGGCCCATGCAATATTGACGGCCATCAGACCGCCGATGATAAGGGCGCCAAATACGACCATCAGAGCCAGGGCGTATTTCTCAAAATTATCCATTCGGGGCAGCTCACTCTCAGCACGCATAACAGAATGTCCGTAACCTGATGAATGATCAGGCAGATAGTGAGCCCTACATAGACTGTTCGCACCCCGGAAAGCAACCTGAGACACTGCCGCACGGCACTTGGATCGGGGCATGTGTGCTATAGGCAACAAAAAAGGCCGGGATTTCCCGACCTTTCGAATTCGCCTCAACGCCAGTGCCAGTACATCCGTGGTCAAAGGCGGAGACGAATTTCTAACGGGTATATATGAGGCGCGCCCCAGGATTTCAAGACTTGGTCTTTAACGCCGATAAGCGCTCAACCCTGCCAGGAGACCTATGCCGGCGACGGCAGATACGATGGCTACTGCGGTCATCGGGTTCTCCTTGGCTTTCTCACTGACCATGTGCGCTTCCTCGCCAACAAATCGTGCTGCTTTTCGGCTGTTCTTCTTCACCGCTTCATATGCAGAGCTGCCGCCATTTTCATAAAGCTCATAGCCGTGCTCGGAAAGCGATTTGCTGATTGTTGCCAGCTGCTTGCGCAACGCAGCGACCTGATTTTCCAGATCCTTTTCAGCCATAGCCTGAACTTTGGTTGTATTCGTTGCCATTTCAGTAATCCTTTCCTTGAGTGGAGAAAGGGGGAACGTCGTGTATGGCGTTTTGTTCCGATTGCACGCCGTGCGCGCTACTTCCAACAGCCGTTTCGCTGGCCATTAAGATTGTGCGAATCGATATCTATGCTGGCGGAAAAATCGTTCTTCACCAGATAGACCGCCGTTTCCGGCTTGATCCTGATCTTGTTCCAGCCGGTACAGCTTGACGCGTTTTGCGGCGCTTCGCTCATCCAGCGCATTGCGCCACAACCAGACATCCCAAGGATGCAAGGCAGCAGGAAAGCCAGAGCCAATCTCTTCATAGTTCTATTCTTCCGATGCGGCTTGATAGAGCCGATCGAAAATGCGCCAAGGCGGGCTGCAAATGGTGCTTTCCTGTGCTCCGACGCTCACGTACCCAACGTGCGCTCCGCTTCGGTGCTCGCAAATCACCATTTTCGCCACGCCCTGACGAATTTTCAGTCAGGCTCCAAGAGTTGCTGTTGAATGGCGCCGGACAGTCATCGCACATTTTTCATGATCATGTCATTGAACTTTCGTTCAAACCTAGTCGTCATTGCTGGCGTTCAGCTGCTGCGGCGTCAAGCCTTCCTCGGTTGGCTTGGCAGTCAGTGATTGCGCCAGGATCAACCTGCTGGACTTGAGCAGGGGCGCATTGGCCGCTCGCACCCTGGCGAGGCGGGGATTATTCTCGTGGGCCGTCACTGCCGCTTCATTTGCATAGAGCTCGTTGACCATGACCTTGTTGGCAATCGGTGTTCCATTGCGCTCGATGGGTTTGATAACCTCGAACCGCAGACAACCGGGTTCCTCCTCCAGGGTCTTGCGGGCATGCTCCCGGATGAGCGCAATGAATTCGGCTTCGCGGCCTTCATGCGTTTCGAATTCAACGATAATCGTCAATGCGGTCATAGAAATTCCACTCCCAGCTTTGCAACGAGGTCTAACAGCCGTCAATCGACAAATCCAGACAGACATTAGGTCGTGACCTCATAAATCTAATGGAGATAACGCCTGTTTCATAAAATGTTTTCATCTCGCCTTGATGATGCGAGAGTGAAAACGCAACCTGAAGAGAGGCGGACCAAATGAGAACCATCCTGTCGATCGTTGCCGTACTTCTAATACTTATGGGAGCAATCTGGGCGCTTCAGGGTCTCAGTATTCTCGGCGGTAGTTTCATGGTCGGTCAAACACGATGGCTCAGCATAGGGCTGCTGACTATCGCGATTGGCGCGGGACTTCTTTATTATGCCAGGATCAGGACTCATTAATATGGTCGACATGGCGCCTGAAACGGCAGGAAGATGCAAGGAGAGCTGCGAAGGGCGGGGTCTTCCCCCGGCTACTTTGTCGCAAAGGCTCGACAATGGATAAACATTGCCATCGCCTTCGCTCCTCGTATCCGAACGAAAAGCCTCATACCATGTCGACCAGATTAATGAGTTCTGGCCCTAGGAGGCAACGATCCCGATGAAATCGGAACCTCTCGTATTCGCCAGCGTTGTTTTTTTATCGTGGTCGCAGCAATTGCGATCTGATTGTCGCTGAACGACAAGCTGAAAATGAAAGGAAGCTCCCATGAAAAAAGCCTTTGATATACGTATGGCGAGGGGAGCTTGAGATGGCCAACATCGTTTTGAACAAAAAGACCTGGATTATCGTCGCCGATGGGGAAAAGGCACTGTTTCTCCGCAATAAAAACGATATGAAGCATGTCCAACTCAGCACCATCCACGAAATGCATCACTCGAATCCCGCGACACGAGAACAGGGGAGCGACAGGCCAGGGCGTTTCAGTGACGGACCAAGCCCGCACCGCAGTGCTGTCGAGGACACGGACTGGCATGAGATTTCCAAGAAACGATTTGCCAAGGAAGTTGCCGACGCACTCTATGGTTACGCACATAAGGGAGGTTTCGAACGGCTGGTTGTGATCGCTCCACCGACGGTGCTCGGCGAAATGCGTCAGGAGTTTCACAAGGAAGTTTCCGACAGGATCGTCAGCGAAATCCCGAAAACGCTGACCAATCACCCAATCTCCGATATCCAGTCAATCCTGACGGAGAGTTAGAGCCTCGGGCCCCGGCGCAATGAATGGCTGGAGAGGCGATTAGTCGGCTAAGCTGGTGTTATGGACACTTTACAGTACACAAGCAAAACCCCTGCCGGACCGGTAGGGGTTTCGCAAGTTGAGGCTTGATTTGGCTCTAACAAACTGGACTCTGGATAAGAATATCGCGCATCGTTTCAGTGCGGCGCAGGCTCAAGGTACCGCTACACTCAACCTACAGAAATACTAGCACATATCGCGAAAATTTCAAGGTTCAGATGGCAAAAGTCTATCTTAAATTTGCCTTGTTGCGTTCGTTATCTTCCTCAAGCCGTTTAATTCTTGCCTCCAAAGCATTGATTGCCTTGAAGACAGCCACGCCCATACTTTTGAAATCACCGCTATGAATGGCTGCTTCGATCGCATGTTTGGCATCTTCAATCGACATTGTTTTCTCCACTCACGATTGCTGTTCAGCTCATGCAGAAAACCCAATCCTCAAGGGGCATGAGGATTGGGTCATGTTGGCTTTGTGGGTTAAGCCAAGACTGGTTTGGGACCAGTCATATAGAAATGTTTCAAGTGTACGATGGTTCCGGTAGCCTGCAAGATTATTAGGACCGGGATTACCAGGAGGCGGGGAACTATGATGGCAGCAGATTGAAAAGGACCGCCACATGAAACCCAAAGGCGGTCACAAACAGTACGACACCCAAATCGCGCCGTCTCGTGGAATGGCGAACACCCTCGGGCGAATTGCGCGTGCTGGTGTAATCTGTTGAAGCCATCGGTACTGTCCTCGCTGTTGACCGATATCTTGGGTTATTCCATACACGATTAACACGATAGAGATTACAATTCTCGCTGCCGAACAGGTAAAGTTTTGCGCTAAGGCAAGAATACGCGAAACAATTTTCCTTAAGCTGTGCGATTACGAAAACGGGACGACTCTGTCGATAGTTGCGGATGAAATCCGGAGCTCGCATCCGTTGAAATCGATTTCTGGAAATCTGCGAAAATCGCAAAACAAAATCGCCAAATGCGGCCAACCGGAGCAAAGAGTGGTCTGGTTCGAGGTGCGGCTGATGTGTTGCAATGCAGAACGAGAGTCTTCCTTCGGATCCCGGCGGTTCGCGACAATCCAATGAACGAGGAAATGAATGTCCATTTTTCCAAGCGTGGCGCGTTTGGCCCACCAGGAGCTGACCGTAGACGCCGACCTGTTCAAGGATTCGATGCGGCACCTGGCGGCGGCTGTGAGCGTCATTACAGTTGGACGTGGCGACGAACGCACGGGGTTCACTGCGACGTCGGTCTCTTCATTGGCTATAGATCCGCCCTCGGTGATCGTCAGCATCAATCGCGCGTCTTCATCCTGGCCGGTCCTGCAGCGGCATGGCAGCTTCTGCGTCAATATGCTGGCACACGATCAGCGTCATGTGGCCGACAGTTTTTCTGGAAGAGATGGTCGAAAGGCTGCGGAACGCTATCAAGGTGCAGATTGGCGGGAGCTCAGCACAGGGACGATGGCGCTGGTCGATGCGCTGGCGGTGCTCGATTGCGAACTCGACGATGTCATTGAGCGGCATTCGCACGGCATCGTGATCGGCAGGGTCAGGGCGGTGACGCTGCGCCACAATGCCGAACCGTTGATCTATTGGCGCGGCGCCTATCGCCAGATCAGGTCGTTGGGGTAAAATCAGGTCACGATGGCAGTGATCGAGGCCGCGATCAGCGCTACCGACACAAATAAAATCAATCCGTAAAGCCGGGGCTGATCGAAAATCACGGCGAAGCCAAGGAAAAATGCAGCGCATGCGGAAGCCAGCGCGAAAAGAAAAGCAGGTTTGTCAGTGGTAGTAATCGCGAAGGCCATCAGCCCGGCAATGATGAGTGCACCGAAGACGATGAAGATCCAGGTCGCGAAGGTTTCGTAGCGGTCCATCGTGTGCTCTCCGGTCAGTCCATGCGCTTCTATTTCGATTACAACGGAATATCAACAGGCAGTCAAATCCGGAAACAAGAGTGCCAACTTTGGACTCGATCTGTTCTGATCGGAGCCAAAACTCGTAATACAAAAAGAATATTTTGTTAACGAATGCCAAGATTAAAGTCTTCCGGTGTACAAAAGTGAGGCCAATTTACCACACTGATAAAGTTCAGTGCGCTCAGATTAATCCATGGGTTGCACGCCCTTCGATGTGAAACTAGCTTGCACTTGCCGATATCGTTGTTTGGTCGCGGGGACTGCTTTGGGTAATTGGCAATCCCTTATCATATGATCGCTATAGGGGGAATTACATGAAGTCGTCCAAGCTTTCCGCACGTATCTTCTGGCTGTCTTCTGTTTCCTTCATAACACTCTCCATAACCAATCAACCCGCATCTGCGGCTTGCAACCTCGTCCCTACAGCAGGAAACGATGTTTATATTTGCGACAGCGGTACCGGCGGACCCTTGACGGATACAGGCGGGAACAACTCGCTTACACTTCCTACGGGAGGCACGGGTACGATCACGGGGCCGGTCACATTCGGTGCCGGCGTCGATACCGTCATAATCAATTCCGGCACAATCAACGGTAATCTCATTGAGGGCGGGGGCAACGATAGTCTTCAGGTGAATGGCGGTACCGTCAACGGCACAATTTTCCAGAACGCCGGCGTCGACGATTTCGTCATGACCGGCGGCGTGGTTCAAAGAGTGGAGCAGGGCAGCGAGCTCGACACGGCGACAGTCAGCGGCGGCCGGATTATCGGCCAGTTCTTTGCCGGTGATTTCTTCACGATGACGGGCGGGCAGATCGGCGAAGTCAATCTCGAGCAGGCCAACAATGAAATGCGCATGTCCGGCGGTATCGTCGACAGCTTTGTCATTGCGACGCAGGGACGTGATCTTTTCATCCTTACTGGCGGCCAGATTGGTGGATTCGTCAACCTTGGCAGTGGCGACAACCGAATCTTTATCAGCGGCGGCTCAATCGGCAGCACCGTGACGACGACGGGCGGCAATGACCAGTTTACCTGGGATGCGGCAGGCACGATCGCAGGAGCGATCAACCTCGGCGCTGGCAACGACACTGGCACATTGCAGAGTCTGACGGATGCGACGCTTTCCACCACACCATCGATCAACGGCGAAGGCGGCACGGACACGCTGACTTTTGCCAATACGACAGCAACCACGTCCGGCCGTTATGTGAATTGGGAAAACGTCGCGCTCACGGACAGTTCCGCCTTTACGCTCGACAGCAATTTCGTGGTTGGTGACAGCGGAACGGGAACCGGCAGCTTTTCGATCGATGGTACGAGCACGCTGCTCGCGGGCAACGGCGTCAATGCTGCCATCGCGCCTTTTGCGGCAGGGCAACTCGCCAATGTGACCAATGCAGGGACGATCGATCTCACCAATGGTTCGAGTGGCGCAACCGATACATTTACAGTTCTTGGCAATTATACGGGCAGTGGCGGTACAATCCGGTTGCAGACGGTCCTTGGTGACGATTCATCACCGTCCGATAAACTTGTGATCTCGGGCGGAACAGCGACTGGTACGACAGCACTGGCTATCACCAATCTCGGCGGCGCGGGCGCGGCGACAACGGGCGACGGCATTCTGGTCGTGGAGGCCGTCAATGGTGCAACCACTGACTTCACTGCTTTCGGCCTCGCCAATCCCGTTGCAGCGGGCGCCTACGAATATGCGCTTTTCAGAAGCGGCTTTTCAGCGGGAAGTGCCGAGAACTGGTATCTGGCCTCGACGATAACAGTTCCCGAGTTGCCCGCACCTGGCGCTCCGGCTCAGCCTGCGCCCCAGGCCGCGCCTCCCATTTTTGAACCGCCCTTGCCGGGTGAGCCTCAATCCGAGCCCGTTATAGTCCCGCCGACGCCCGGCGCGGCGCCACCGACCCCCGGTGCGACGCCGGTACAGGCAGCGCCTGGCGAATCCATTCCTCTCTATCGCGTCGAGGTACCTGTCTATTCAGTTGTTCCTCCCGCCGCGCGCCAAACCGCACTGGCAACGCTCGGGACATTCCACGAAAGACGGGGCGAGCAGGGTGTTGTCAATTCGCGCGAGAACTTCTCCGCCGCGTGGGGCCGCGCCTTCGGGCAATCGACCGAGCAGAGCTGGGATGGCACCGTTGATCCATCCATTGATGGAAACCTCTACGGCATACAGGCCGGTCTCGATATTCTCGGCTGGGAGCACGATAACGGACATCGGGATATAGCCGGCCTGTTCTTCGGCTATTCGAGATCTAGATGCGGATGTCAAAGGTCAGGCGGTTGGCTGGAATAATTTGAGCGTCGGTAGCCTCAATCTTGATACGACGAGCTTCGGCGGTTACTGGACGCATATCGGCCCTGGTGGATGGTATCTGGACGGCGTCTTGATGGGATCGTGGTTCGGCGGCGATGCGACCTCCGATCGTGGTACCGGTATCGATATCGACGGCACGGGCTTTACCGCATCGCTGGAAGGCGGCTATCCAATTCCGCTGTCAGAGAGCTGGACCATCGAACCCCAGGCACAGATCATATGGCAGAACGTCTCGCTGGACGATCAATCGGACGCCTTTTCCGATGTCGGATTTGACAATGATGACGGCTTCACGGGCCGGCTCGGTTTCCGGGTGCAGGGAAAATATCAGACCTCGGCCGGTTTGTTCCAGCCCTACGTCAAGGCCAATCTGTGGCACGGTTTCAGCACCACGGACTCAGTGGTCTTCGGGCCGGATGCAATCACCACCGAAAGTGAGTCGACCTCGCTGGAACTCGGCGCGGGTATCGTGCACGACTTTACCGAAAAGGTCAGCGCGTTTGCCGTGGCGGATTACACGTTCGATGTCGAGGGTGCCGAACAGAAGATGTTCGAGGGCAATATCGGCCTGACCGTCAAGTGGTGATCAGGATCTAGTCCGCGCGGACAAATCGCAAAAAGCCAACAGGACCAGTCTTGTTGGCTTTTTTGCTGTCCGACGGATGGTGGATCCCGTCACTCACTGGCACTTCGTCAAAATCGAAAGGGCTGATCCCCTCGAGACAGGCAACATTGACGCAGTATTCCTCCGGATTTGATGGTGCGTGTAGATACCGCATTCCGAACAGAAGTAATGTTTGGCCGTCATCGTGTTGAATTGATAGACGCTAAGCTTCTCTTCACCAGCCAGAATATCAGATCACCGACTTTGGCCGATACGGCCACAGCACCACGCATCCGGCAAAGGCTGCAGGTGCAACGGCGTGCTGTGTGGAGACCATTCGATAGTCTGACATGGAAGCGTACTGATCCACAGTGGCAGGCGCCGTCAATTTCGCTGATATCGATATCCATTGTCCGCTCCTGAATGTTGGTTGTCGAATTCTTGGCAACGAGGACCAGATGTATCAAATCAGAGCGTTGAATCCGCCTCAATTCAGATCAGAATATGGTACATTGTTCCCCGATGCGAACGCCTTGGTTCGCTAAAGAACGGGCACTGTCAGCGCCCCGCTGGCAATCCCAAAGAGGGAGTGAAAACAATGAAGGCAATATTGATTGCAATCGGATTTCTCGCCGCCACCAGCCTGTCTGCTTTCGCTGCAGAACCTGCGAAAAAGATGGGCGACATGTGGACCACGGAGGAGGGCATGACCCTTTACACATTCGACAAGGACAAGGACGGCAAATCGAACTGCGATGAAAAATGCCTGAAGAACTGGCCGGCATTCCATGCCAGCAAAGGGGCCAAGGCCGAAGGCGAATGGACGCTGGTCAAGGACACGACGGGCAAGGAAATGTGGGCCTATGAAGGCAAGCCGCTTTATACGTACGTCAAGGACAAGAAAGCCGGGGATATGACCGGAGATGGCGTCGGCGGTGTCTGGCACGTTGCCAAGTGAAACCACAGCAGGATGTTTTATGAAGGCGGCTTCCGGGCCGCCTTTTCTATTGCGCCTGCATGATTGAAACGTCGCAAACATTCGCCAACCATGATGATTTTGACTAGGATGCCGGATGGCGCGTTCCGCGTCTTTCGGAGGAAGACATCATGATCCTCAAGTCATTGGCCTATTCTCTTGTCCTGCTACTCGCGTTGGCTGGTTCAGACGTGCAGGCTGCCGAGCGCTGGGAAAAGCTACCCCCGCCGGCACCAATGCCCGCGGCCGAGAAAAGCGGCATGGCTCCAGTCAACGGCATCGAAATGTACTATGCCGTCTATGGCAAAGGTGCGCCTGTGCTTCTCATACATGGCGGTCTTGGCTATGCCGACATCTGGGGTGCGCAAGTGGCCGACCTTGCAAAAGACCATATGGTCATTGTTGCAGACAGCCGCGGCCATGGGCGATCGACCCGCAACGCCGACCCTTTCAGCTACGATTTGATGTCGTCCGATTATCTGGCGCTTCTCGACTTCCTCAAAGTTGACAAGACGGCGCTGGTCGGATGGAGTGACGGCGGTATAATCGGGCTCGATATCGCCATGAACCACCCCGAGAGGCTGACGAAGCTGTTTGCGCAGGCAGCCAACTCCAAGGTGGATGGCCTTAATCCGGATGTCATGAAAAACAAGACGTTCTCGGCTTATATTGATAAGTCAGGCGAGGTTTACAAGAAGATTTCCCCGACGCCGGACCAATATGATGCCTTCGTCGAGCAGATCAGTGCCATGTGGGCTAGCCAGCCCAACTGGAGTGACGACGATCTGAAGAAGATCAAGACGCCAGTGGCGATCGTTCTTGGCGATCATGACGAAGCCATTACCCGAGAGCATACGGAATACATGGCAACGACGATTCCGGGAGCAAAATTGGTCATCCTCGATAACGCCAGTCATTTCGCCATGCTTCAGGACCCGGAAGGTTACAACAAAGCCGTGCGTGACTTCATCGACAACTGATCCAGCAGGTCGCGGATGTTAAATGCCGATTCGTTGAGCGCGCAAAACTGGTGGCAAATTTCGCCACCAGTTGAAACTCAGGCGATTAATTGACAAGTTCGACTTCACTCGGCCGCCATGGCTTGGTGAAGAACGCCTCGAGCGGGCCGTAGAGGCGCAGGCACGTCAATTCGCCGCCACGATCGCTGGCGGCTGCCACATCCCTTCGCCCGCCGGCAGTATGGAGGGCGCTTCGCTCTTCGGCCAGTATAGGCGCATGACGAGATAGATTGTGTCATTGGGCGCTGGTAGCCAATTGGCTTCCTTGTCCACGCCGGGGCTGTCTTTCTGGATATAGAGGGTGAGCGAACCATCCGCGTTCTTCTTCATACCCGGCAGCATCGGCGAGTTGATGAGGTAGCGATTGATCGGGTTCTTGATCAGAAGCTGGCTCTTGCCGTCATACATCGTCACCGACCAGAAGGAGTTCACCGGCGGGAGTTGCCCGGCGGGAAACGTGATGGTGTAGTTGTGCTTGCTGCCGTCGAGCGGCGCACCGGTCGCATCCGTTCGGGTATAGGGGTACATGGCTTCTACGGCATCGTTGCCCAAGAGACCGCCCTTGGCAGCGCCTGCCCGCATCACCCAATCGCCATCGTAGAAACCCTCGTCGCCAAAGAACGAGCCGACGTTCCAGCCGTTGATGTTTTTGTTTCCGCTGGCCAGCCATTTGTCGACCTTGTCATCACCCTGCTTCATGGCCACCAGGATTTCGGCTTTATGTTCGAGCGATAGATCCTTGAACTCGAAGGTCTTGCCGGGACCGATGCCAATCTTCGCAAGTTTCGCGCGAATCGCCCTGTCCCTTGACGTCTCGGGGACGAATTCCAGAGCTGCGTCGAGATATTGAAAGAAGTTGTCCTTGATCCCGGCAGTGGTGGCAGGAAGGAACTCGATCTTGGGCGCGGCGGGTGCGGCGGGTTGTTTAAGGAAGCCAGAAAGCGGTTGCGCCTTGTAGCCGGCCTGAATTTTCTCAACGTTCGGCATATCTTTGGGGTCAAAGAGTTGGGTGCGGATAAGTGCGAGTGGGAACGGCGTCGTTGATTGAAAGATCTTCTTGACCCCAACGGGCGTGTCACCTTTCCAATCGGGACCGACCACCAGGTAGTCGCCCTGGTCGCTCCCAGTGGCGCGCGTGCCGATATAGCCAAAATTGTACGTATTGCCGTCGATGAGCTGGACGGAGTAGTAGCGCTTCGGATCGACCACCGGTACCGAAAGGACCACCGGCTCCGCCCGCAGGTCTAGCCAGACGAACGAGTAAGGGGTGTCGCTGTTCGGCGTAATGACTGCCGTATCCTCGGGAGTGGCAACATGGTGCTGATTGTTGATTTCGTTGAACGGTGCCTTGAACTGGCCGGAGTTTTTGTCAACGGCGAACTCGTGCATTACGGCATAATTCATCACGAGCGGCAGGCCGTAGATGAAGCCTTCCTCGGCGATGTCCTTGGCCTCGATGATGCCGGGGTAGCTCTGCGCCATCAGCAGGCTTGGCCTTGCAATCACGGCGCGCCCGCGGCGATCACCGCGGCGGAGCGAAGTAATTCTCGTTTCGTCAACATTTGTCGTACCCCCAGGATGAGTTGTCAAATTCGTGCGTGTCAGGGTTGTCTGCTTAAGTTTGGCGCTTGCAGGCGGGCGCTTGTCTTCCTCATTTTGGAAACAGGAATGTTACGGCCAGACGTGCGCCAAAACCGTCAGGGCCGTTGGCAGGGCTCTCGGCCCAATAACGCACACCTGCGGTCAACTGAATTGGCTGCTTGTTGACCTTCACCAGCTTTGAGACCGTGAAGTTGATGGGAACGGACCAGTCTTCCGTCTCCCAATTGTAGGTGCTCTCCGTGTTAAGCGCGAAGGTCCACGCTTTCGGTGTCGTGTAGGAAATGAAGGGTTGCAGGAACGTCGAGTTCACGTCCTGACGATCCTCATCACCCGCGAACGACCAGATGTGGTTGGCCAATGCACCATAGGTCCAGTGGCCGGATTGCTTGAGGACAACGGCCGTCGGTCCGGCGCCCCACTTCTCGCCGCCAAGCAAATCGTCCGTTGCGGTCGGCAGAAGGAAGACAGGTCCCACGCCCCAGACAATGCCTGAAGCGGTTGGTTTCTTCGGCGAGAAGAACAAGCTTTGCGTCGTATCCCCCAGACCGAACTGATCTCCGGATGGCCCGGCAATGTCATTCTGCCAGACGATCGGCACGATGGTGCGAGAGATGATATTCCAGTCCTCGTTCAGGGTGAACGGAATGACAGGTTGCACATTGATGGTGTATTTGCTGCCATCATCCGGGCCGTAGCCGCCATCATAGTTGCCTTGAAATGGTACGCTGATGAGCGAAGCAATGGGATTGGAAAGCTTTTTGGCCAGCTCCTCGGCACTCTCCTGAGCATGCACGCAAGACATGGACGCAAGGACCGCAATTGAAGCGGACACAAATGCATCACGACGTATGGCCATAGCTGTGTTCCCCAAAACAGTTTCACGACGTCTGATCGGCGACAGGGTTCCCCACGCTCCCGCATTTCAGATGGTCGCAAGACCTTCTGACGGAAAGAAGTACGTTACTGTAACATCGGGCATGCGGCCGCCCGCGCACCGTGATCCAACAGCGTGTGAATCAACTCCAACGTTTTCAGACCGGTTTCGCGCCATCGCTAAGGCGCTATCGAGCGTTTGTGAAATGGTGGTTTCCGCCGATCATGACTCATTGCCGCCGCTCTAGTCTGGCCACATCGCTTTTCTGACGGTTCCGTGACCGGGCGCATGACATTCTTCCGAGGGCAAATGCACAGAATGCCTTCCAGTCGCTGTGGAATAATCCCCGGCTTTTATAGAAGCTTATGCGAGCGCGGTTCGCACGCCTTCAGCCAAATCGTTCAATTTATCCGCTGTGTTACGGCCGATAAGCATGTAACCATGGGTCCGATCCGACCAATAGACGACGTTCATGCCGTGCCGCCGCTCGGTTTGCGGCGAACGCGGTCCACTCGACGATTGAACGATGCACAGAGCCATTGGTCCGTGCTCGGGATCAAGATATGCGATCTGCCCAAGCGGCTTGCCATCATACTGCAGAACCTGCGCGCGTTTGAGCGGGATGCCCGGCAACGACACTGCCTGCAGGGGAAGGGAGAGGCCGATCGCGTCACCGACGTTCTGTAATTGCACGCTCTGCGATTGCTCATCGCTGTCGAGATTGGCGAGTGTATCGGGCGTGTAAAGCGACAGGTATTCGGCAACGACTGCCCGCCAGTCGTCATCATGATCACTGGAAGCTTGCTTGAACGCCATGAAGCCCCGATCGGCAGCGACGCCGACGAAGACGAGCCCGATGGCTGCGGCCATGAAACCGCGGCGGGTCAGGCCCCTTGAAGCCGGCTCGTCGGTGATCGACGCAGGGAGTCCGGCCAGAATAGCTTCCAGCTTCGCCGTCGGGGCGTTTTCGAGCAGCGGCTGGAACGCATCGTAAAAGGCCATTTCACTGCGCGAGAGGAATTCATATCGCGCGGCGACAGCCTCATCGATCTTGATCAGCCTATCGATCCTTGCGCGATCCTCGCCATTGAGTTCGCCATCGAGAAACGCGACCAACATCTCATCGGAGGGCATTTCGGCATGTTTCAGATCAACCATCATTTCCCTCCTTCCATCTGTTTGGCCTTCACATCGGGATCGGCGTGTTCGGCGAGTTTGGCACGGGCCGTTGCCAGGCGGCTCATGACCGTGCCGATTGGTACGTCCAGGACCTCCGCGACCTCGCGATAGGACAGACCCTCGACATAGGCAAGAAACACGGTCGTCCGTTGCGCCTCAGGTAATTCATTGACCTGGCGCAAGACCTGATTGGCCATGACATGCGTTTCGGTTTCGTGCTCGCCGTCGAAGGAAAGTGTTACGTCGGCATCGACGAAACCGTTACCCATGCGAATGCGGCGCGACCGGACCTCATTGAGCCAGATCGAATGCATGATCGAGAACAGCCACCGGTCAAGCCTTGTTCCGCTCATGAACTGACTTGCCCGCTCCAGCGCGCGAACACACGTCGCCTGCACGAGATCGTCTGCAACGTCGCGCTGGCGGGACAGTACGATACCGTACCGCCAGAGCCGGCCAAGATACTGGGCAAGGCTCGCCCGGATTTCATGTTCGCTCGCGATGATTGCCTCCGTCCAGACAAGTCCACTGCGGACATCCGGTGCTGACGACGCTTCTGGTGTCGCCCGACTATAAGCAGAAAGCTGGCGATGAGCGATGGTCACCTTGATCCCTTCTTTGTGAACAAATCAAACCGCTTTCAGCCGGGCGACAGCCGCGTCAGATCTTTGAAGGCTTTTCAATCGCCTCATGAAGATCGCGATATTCCTCGCACGTGGTTCCACAGATCGACTTGATCGTCATCAACTGGTCCTTGGCGAGATCGAGTTGACCCTTGATGACATAGGCTTCGCCGAGATATTCGCGAACCTTTGCGTATTTCGGATCGAGCGCGAGCGACTTTTTGTACCAGGAGATGCCTTCATCGGTACGGCCGAGCTTGCGCGTGGCATAGCCGCGATAGTTGAGCGCTTCCTTGGTGTTTGGATCCTTCAACGTATCGAGCATTTCCAGTGCTTCCTGGTAGCGTCCGGCCTTGGCCAGAGTATAGGCGTACTCGGTGCGATCCTTGTCCGGAACGGCGCTGCTGGTCTTCTTGACGCATTTTTTGGCCTTGGAATCCCAGACCTGGCCCTTGGGACAGGTGGGCGTCGTGGCAGCATCGTCGCTACCGCCGCCGCCAGCGGCAAAAGCCGGCATGGAAAAAGCAGCGAGGACGAAGCTGGCGCCAAGCAGGGCCGATGTAATCGAATGTTTCATGAGTTCTATCTCCGAATGACAATCTGACATGTGGAGAACACGCCGTACGGCGATTTATTCGGAGATAAGGCCGAATATTTCGAGGCGGCTGATCGGGAAGCGAATCGGCCTGCAGCAAGCACTAAACAGTGTTGCCGCAATTGGTTTTCTACAAGCGGCCAAAAACCGGAATTGTTTACTCATATCGGCAAGAATTTTGAGTCCCGGTACGTTCTGCTTGGGGGAGCCAGGATTTATGCTTGACGAAAATATCTGACACTAAAAGCGTAACTTAAAATGGACAGACAAGTGGAGCCAGTTGATAAGCACAGCGGACAGTTCTTGCAATCATTAGTTGCAGAACCCGAAGCTCGATCAACCGCGCCGTCGCGTCGAAAGCCGCAGCTCCGCTCTCCAGTTGACTTGGCGAAGCAGCGCGTTGCAGCCGCGAGGCTTGCCGCGGACAATAGTTTGCTTCGTGCAAAGGCGGCTCCGAAACCGCACGAGATTACCAATCCTGCCTTCATAGCTCTGTTTGAGGCCCATCAGCGGGATCGGGAAGTGCTGTTCGCGGCGATGAGAGCGCTCGAGAAGGAACAAAGCGGTAGCGTTTCGCACGCGCGCTGAGTAGGGTCAGGGCATCTAAAGTCGGGAAATCATCCAATGTCGGAACTCAAGATCAGGACCCGCGCAGTAGGCGCGACGTCCGTGCTCCAGCCCAAGGAGCTGCCGCTCGTCACATCGGAGACGGGAGGCGAGATCGGCGTTGTTACCTCGGTTTCCGAACCCGGCTTCAGCCCGATCGATTTGCTGTATAGTTCACTGTCGGCGTGTATTGCATTGAGCGCACGCATTGCCGCCAGCCGCCTCGGCGTTGCCGACAGGCTCGGCGAAGTCCGGGTGCACGTAACGGGCGAAAAGGCGCATGACGGGCCGTCGCGCATTGCCCGCTTCGATATTTCCATCGAGATCGATGGCGAGCTCGATAGCGCAACGAAGCATGAGATCGTCGAGGCTGCTGAAGAAATCTGTACCGTCAGCAATACGTTGCGCGGCAATGCCGATTTTGTCACCAAGCTAGCGGACTGAAGCGGCGTCAGGCCTTCCTTGCGTGGCCGGAGACTTCAGCCCCGGCGTTCCATGGCAATTCGAGAAAACGAAGAGCAGACACGACGCCGATAAGGCCGACGACGAAGAATGCCACGCGAAAATCCATCAATGATGTGGTGACATTGCCGTGAACGATTTGCGACAAGTTGAGGACCATGGCCGCGATGGCAACGCCAAGCAGCATCGACATCTGTTGAAGCATGCTGGAAAGGGTCGACGCAGAACTACGCTGTGAAGCGTTGATGTCTGCGAAGGTCAATGTGTTGAGCGCCGTGAACTGCATCGAACGCGACAGGCCCGCAATGAGCAGAAGCGCAAAAGAGATGATCTCGGGCGTTTCGGCGGATAGGAGCGAACAGGCGGCGAGGGACAGCGCTGCGATCAGACCGTTGAAGCAAAGGATCGAGCGAAAGCCAAACCGCCTGAGTAGCGGCGTGGTGACGACCTTCATGCCAAGATTGCCAACGAAATAGACCAGGATGAAAGTGCCCGTCCTGATGGCGCTGAAGCCGAAGCCAACCTGAAACAGCAGCGGCAACAGGAACGGCGCCGAGTTGATCGAGACGCGGCCTGCTGTTCCGGAGGCTGCCGTGGCGATGGCAAAAGTGTGGATCCTGAAAACTGACAGATCGAGCAGAGGGTTTTTTACGCGCAGAAAATGTCTGGCCGCCATGACCGACAACAGCGAACCGCCCACAAGCATTGCGACGGCGATGTAGAACGCGTGGATGCCATGGGTGAAGGATTCAAGGCTGGAGAGGACAAGCGCCAAACCGGCCGCAGAGAGCGCGAAACCTTTCATGTCAAACTTCGGAACCGATATTTCACGCTGGTCCGGAACAAATTTGAGGACCAGCAGAACACCAAGGATACCGAGCGGTATATTTATGAGAAAGTTCCAGTGCCAGCTAAAATAGGTGGTGATGAAGCTGCCAAGGACAGGGCCGATGACCGGCGCGAACAGCGCAGGCCATGTGATGAGCGCGATAGCGGAGACAAGCTCGGACTTCTCCGCATTGCGCAGCACGATCATACGTCCGACCGGCGTCATCAGGGCGCTGCCCACGCCCTGAACGGCACGCGCGCCGACGAACTGCCAAAGCGTTTCCGACAGACCGCAGACAAGCGAGGCGATCGTAAAAATAGCGATGGCAGCAATGAAGACATTGCGAGCGCCGAAGCGATCGCCCATCCAGCCGGAAATAGGGATGAAGACCGCCATCGACAGCATGTAGACGGTGATGCCGATGCTCATCGCCACGGGCTCGATGCCGAATGACAGCGCCATCTGGGGCAGGGAGGTTGTGATGATCGTCCCGTCCAGCATCTGCATGAAGAAGGCGACTGCAACAACGAGAGCGACAAGGCGCGGTTGCCGCGCTGTGACGGCTGTTTCCTCGCCGTCCGATAGTGCAGTCGTCATTTCATAACCTCAGTATATTTCATGCGGGATGGCCACGACGCTGTGCAGCCAGATATCAAAGTGCCGGGCCCGCAATTCAGGCCCGGCAACCGGATTTGTCAACGTGCTCGCGGATTATTGATTGGCGTCGAGTTCCTTGTAGGCAGCGTCGAGATAGCTGGTATCGACCCATTTACCGTAATCGATCGTTCCTTTCAGAAGCTTTGCCTCTGCCATGAACTTCTCTTCTTCCTTGAGCGAATTGAGCGCTTCGTCGGTGATCTTCGGGTCCTGATAGAACACACCATTCTTGTAGGTCTTGCGAACGGATTTTTCCGAGGACTTTGTTTCATCGACAAAAATCTTGATCGTGTCTTCCGGGTGTGCGTCGGCCCAGCGCGAAATCTGGATATCGACCTTCAGCAGGCGTTTGACCAGATCTGGATATTTCTCCGCAAAGGCGCCATTGACCGAAATGACGTTCGGCACGGCCCATTCGGGGTGCTCCGATCCATCGAGAAGAATGCGTGCCTGACCGGTGTCGACGAGTTTTGCCGCCGTGCTGTCCGTTTCCACGATTGCGTCGATGTCACCACGCAACAGTGCAGGGCCTGACGCCTCGAATGGCAGATTGAGCGATTCAACGTCGTCGGTCTTCAAGCCGGCGGCTTTCAGCGCCTTGCTGAAATTCGAGTGACGCACTGTGCCGGCGAGATATGCAACCTTCTTGCCCTTCAAGTCGGCGACGGTTTTCAGCGGCGAGTTCGTCGGAACGATGATTGCCGAGCCGCCTGTTTTGACGAAACTGGAGATACCTATCAGCTTGACATCGGCGCCCGATGCAGCGACGCGCAGGGCAGGGTTGTTGCCGGTGTAGGTGACCTCTATAGCGCCGGTGGCAAGGGCGGTTGTTGCCTCGGAACCACCACCGGTGAAGGTCACAAGTTCAACCTTGATGCCATCCTTGGCAAATTCCTTTTCCAGCCAGCCATCATGCTGGGCGAGAATGAATTTCAGGTGACCGGGTGCGGTACTGCCGATGCGAATGACATCCGGCTTTTCCTGTGCGATGGCGGGCAGGGCGAAGCTTGTCAAACCCAGCAGCGAGGCGGCGATGGTCTTTATCAGGGTCCGGCGCAAAACGCCGTTGTTTGAAATTGTCATAATATGGGTTCCTTCGTTGGCGTTTAGCAGAGGTTTCAGTGCGGTGAGGTGTCGGATTGGCCCTTCCACGAGGTCGCCCAACGCTCAAACCAGACCAGCAGGTAATTCACGATCAGGCCGATGAGTGTCATGGTGAGAATGCCGGCATACATATCGCCGGTTTCCATCATCAGCTGCGATTGCTGGATGAGGTAACCCAGGCCAGATTTGGCAGCGAGCATCTCGGCGCCGATAACCGCGAAGATGGAAGATTTCACCGCGAGACGCGCGCCGGCAACGATGGAGGGAATGCTCGCCGGAAGGATGACTTTGCGGAACAGATCCACATCTGATGTTCCCATCGAACGGGCCGCTTTCAACAGCAGCGGATCGACCGCCTTGACGCCGCTGATCGTGTTCACCAGCAGGAAGAACACCGACGAGTAGAAGGTGATCGCAATCTTGGACGCTTCGCCTATACCGAGAAGCAGGATGAAGACCGGCAGCAAGGCAAACTGCGATGTGTTGCGGAGGGTTTGAACCAGCAGATCGGAGACCTTTTCGAAAAGTGAATAACGCCCCATCAAAAACCCGAGCGGAACAGCGACAATTGTCGCCAATCCAAAGCCGATCGCTGCCCGCTGCAGGCTGATGCCGATATGCTTGGCGAGGACGCCACTTTCGGCCAGGCCGATCCATGAGCGGCAGACATCGCTGAGCGGAGGAAAGAAGATGGGATTGAGCCAGCCGAGACGCGGTGCGATTTCCCACAACAGGAAAAACAGGATGAGCAAGGGCAGGCCATAGCTGAATGTGCCGTCACCGCGCGCCGTCTTGTGCCTGCGGGTAGGCCGGGTAGCACTGGTCGATGCAATTGATGGCAGCCTGATGCCAATGCCGGGTTTTTCACTGATATAGGCCATGTTTCCGTTCCCTGGATCTTTAGTTGGCGTAGGCAGGCGACAGCGCCCAATCCTTTTGCGCCTTGTTGACTTCATCACGCAGTGCTTCCCAAACGCGGGCGCGATGTGCGTTGAATTCCGTGCTGGATCGAATGTCGCCATCGCGCGGGCGCGGCAGATCGATATCGATGATTTCCTTCACCGTGCCGGGACGGGCGGTCATCACAACGATGCGGTCGGCGAGATAAATCGCCTCGTCGATGGAGTGCGTGACGAAGATCACGGTCGTGTTGATCTTCTCCCAGATCTTCAGGAGTTCGCTCTGCAGGATTTCGCGCGTCTGCGCATCGAGCGCTGCGAATGGTTCATCCATAAGCAGCACTTCGGGATTGCTCGCCAAGGCGCGGGCGATGGCCACACGCTGCTGCATTCCGCCGGAAAGCTGATTGGGATAGCGATCCTCGAAGCCGGACAGTCCGAACAGAGCAAGGAAATATCGCGCGCGGTCGCTGCGTTCGCGCTTTGGTACGCCACGCACTTCCAAGGCATATTCGATGTTCGACAGGGCGGTGCGCCAAGGGAAGAGCGCATATTGCTGGAACACATAACCAGTCTTGGGATCGGGCCTGGTGATGGTGGTGCCATCCAGTTGCACGATGCCCTTGCTCGCCTGTGTCAACCCGCCGGTGATATCGAGCAGGACAGATTTGCCGCTGCCGCTCGGACCAACCAGCGTGATGAACTCGCCCTTGCGGATGTTCAGATCGACGCCATCGAGGACAGTGATGCGATCGGTCTCCTCACCGTCGACAGTCACATATTGACCCGGCTTGAGCTGGAAGGTTTTTCTGATACCGGAGACGACAATTCGGTCCATCTGTATTCTCCTTCAAACCGCCGCGACGCGAATGCGGTGCGTCGGATCATGTTCGGTTCCGCCAGCCTTGCCGCGTTTCCAGCCGAGCGCGCGCGCATAACTGCCAAACAGATTGCGTTGCTCGACCTCGGCTTCTGTGATCGGAAAGTGGCCTTCCGCGCGATGCGCGACGTACAACGCATCGACGGGACAATAGATTTCGCAGAGGTAGCAGGTCTGGCAATCGTCTTGGCGCGCTATGATCGGCGCCGAATCCGGCACCGCGTCAAACACATTCGCGGGGCAAACCTTCACACAGATATCGCATTCAATACAACGGCTTGCGGAGACAATCTCAATCATGACGCGATCCCCTCGCGACTGATTTGCGCTTCGCCAATACTGATCGCATCGACACCGCTGACGAGGATACGGCGGGCAAATGCCGGATCATTACCGGGGCGGTCTGCCCGCCGGTGCATACCGCGGCTTTCATTGCGCGCGAGTGCGGACGCCAGCGACCAGCGCGCCGAAGCGGTGATTGATGCGGTTTCGCGACTGCGCACGCGGTCCACGCCCTCGGCGTGGAGATGCTGACGCACATCATTCCAAATGCTCTCCAGCCTCTCGCTGCTGGTGTGCAAGGTTGTACCATCGCGAAAATAATTCTTTTCGAGAGGGATGACCTCGGCGCGAACAGCTTCGATGATTTCAGCGGTGCGCAGGTCCGCACGAGCGTTTCCGGCCGGTCGCAGTCCCGCTTCGCCGAGGGGTTTCGATACGGAACGGAAGGCTTTCCGTGCCGATTTACGCGCGTGGGTTGAAGCACCTTTGCCTGACCACCAGCCGCTGGCGATCGCCCAGGACGAATTGACAGCTCCGCCGCCCGACACTGCCCCTGTCATGTTCTCGCGGCTGGCTGCGTCGCCGGCCACGTAGAGTCCGGGGACTCCGGTGCCGCAATCGGCGGTAGCGAGCATGATGCCGCCGGTGCCTCGTACCGTGCCTTCGGCCCGCAACGTGATGCGAAACAGCTCTGTGAAGGGATCGATACCGGCACGGTCATGTGGCACGAAGCAATTGGGCTGGCCCCGGCGCAGCCAATCCTGCAAGGCGGGCTCGGCATGGTCGAGACGGGCAAAAACCGGACCGTCAATCAGCGCCTTCGCAATATCCCTCTCGCGCTCGCCGATGCCGTTGGAAACCTGTTCACCGTTTGCGTCGAGAAGAGGCGAGCCATCCTCGCGGTAGAATGTAGCCCACCTGTAGGGCAGGCCTTTGTTGAGCGACGTTTCATAGGGGGCAAGCGTGTACTTCCCGGTGAACTCCATACCGGAAAGATGCGCGCCGGCTTCCGCAGCCATCAGGTAGCCATCGCCAGTGAGGCCGGTTGCGCCGAGGATACGCTCGTGGAAAGCACAAC
This sequence comes from Phyllobacterium zundukense, assembly GCF_025452195.1. Taxonomy (NCBI): domain Bacteria; kingdom Pseudomonadati; phylum Pseudomonadota; class Alphaproteobacteria; order Hyphomicrobiales; family Phyllobacteriaceae; genus Phyllobacterium; species Phyllobacterium zundukense. Next base: position 3,017,610 of record NZ_CP104973.1, read on the forward strand.
CGCCTGTGGCGAGCACAACGGCTTTTGCCTCTACACTCCAGTCGCGGTTGCGCTGCCGGTCTACGCCGGAAGCGCCTGTGATCGCATCACCATTCGACAGAAGTTCAAGGGCAGGGTGGTGATCGAGCACGGTGACACCGGCCTCCAGCACCCGCCGTCGCATGAAACGCATGTAATCCGGGCCGCGAAGATTGGCGATGTAGAGCCGGCCATCATCTTCGTGCGGAAACAGGTAACCCCACTCGGAAAGTTTCACCAGATTTTCGTAAGCCTGATCGACGCAGCGCAGCATCCAGCGCTGATCGGCAAGCCCGCCGGTGCGCTGCCAGCGCCGCTCGACAGCCTGGCCACGATTTTCACCCGGCGGTACGCACCAGGTTCCGGTGTTGGACGGAGCCGTGGCGCCGCTCGTGCCAAGATAACCCTTGTCAGCGAGGACAACACGAGCTCCGTCTTCTGCAGCCGCCAGCGCCGCCCATGCGCCGGAAGGACCGCCGCCAAGCACCAGCACATCCGCTTGCAAATGCAGCGGATCATTGCCGGTGGATTTTAAACGATCAGATGACATGCGTTCTCCGGTAGTCGAAGCCGAAACGTCAAACCCTTGCCGGGTCTGACCGTTGTTTCGGAATTCTCAAGCAGCGTGAGAGAGCGAGGACGGCTCATTGCCTTCCAGCCATTTGATGTTGCAGCCGATGGATGCGACCTGCTTGTCAGATGGCTTCTGGCCGAGAAGCACAGCATCGACAGCGGCTCTGATATCCGCGCCTGTTACCGGCCTGCCGTTGCCAGGACGCGCATCATCGAACTGACCGTGATAGGCGAGACGGCGCTCCGCATCGAAGAGAAACAGATCGGGCGTACAGGCGGCGCGGTAGGCCTTGGCAACGGTCTGTGACCCGTCCTTCAGATATGGAAATGAATAGCCGAAGTTGGCGGCTTCCTCGCCGATGCGCGCAAGCGTTTCCTCCGGATGCGCCTTCGCGTCATTGCTGTTGATGGCGACGATCTGCAATCCCTTCGGCGCATATTCGAGCGCAAACTGTGCCAGCGCTTCCCGCAGCAACACAACGAACGGACAACGGTTGGAGATGAAAGCGACGAGCAAAGCGGGCTTTTCGGAGAAGCTCGAAAGCTCGTAAAGTTTTCCTTCCGCATCCGGCAAGATGAAGTCAGCGGCTTTTGTGCCGAGCGTAATGGCGTTTGATTCTGTCTTAGGCATTGTGCGCTCCCATTGATCAAAATGTGTCGGCAGAGCTCGTAGGGCTGCCTGACGCCAATACTCTACTGAATTGGTAGTGTATGAAGAGGCATATTATTTTGGAGATGGCGGATTTTTGAAAATTCTTGTCCTCCCGGCACCGGACCCGATTGAAATGAGAGACCAGAAAAGAGGCGCGGGCCGAATTTTTGGCCCGGAGTTGTGAGCTGAGGCCTTTTTGTCGCGCCATGCAGAAAAGCGAAAAGACATATGGCCATAGCCAGCGTCGAGGATTATATCCCGCTCATCCAAGCCAACAGTGCTTACTATCTGCGGTTGCCTCCACTGGATCCGACCGTGCCATCGAGAGCTATTCCAGCGATGTCAGACCAGACTTGTCAGGTCGCTACCGGCCAGCCGAGCGCTCCCATCGGAGCGACTCAAAACCCGGCTCCAAATTTTCGATTAATCGCTCTGATCATCGCCAGCGCCATGTTCATGGAGCAACTCGATGCAACAGTCCTTGCGACCGCGCTGCCGACAATGGCGCGCGATTTCGGCGTCAGCCCGCCATCGATGAGTATCGCGCTGACATCGTATCTCCTGAGCCTGGCGATCTTTATTCCTGCCAGCGGCCGGGTGGCAGACCGGTTTGGATCCCGTACGGTTTTTCGCACGGCGATTGCTGTGTTCACACTTGGGTCGATTCTCTGTGCCCAAGCGCCGAACCTCACATTTCTGGTGGTTGCAAGGCTGATCCAGGGGCTTGGCGGCGCCATGATGATGCCGGTCGGGCGTCTCGTCCTGATGCGAAGCGTCCAGCGCAAGGACTTCGTTGCGGCCATGTCATGGCTGCTTGTGCCCGCGCTTATCGGCCCGATCCTCGGACCGCCAGTTGGCGGCTTGATCGTCACCTATCTCGATTGGCGCTGGATATTCTATATCAATGTTCCCATCGGCATTCTCGGGTTCATCCTGGTTTCAATATACATCGAGGAGTTCAAGGGTGAATCGAAGGGCAAGTTCGACACCTTCGGACTGTTTCTTTCCGGCGTATCGCTGGGTTCCCTGCTGTTCGGATTCGAAATGTCCAGTCGAAGCGGCGAGGCGGGGACGTCCATTCTTCTCATCGCTATCGGACTTGTCTTCGGTGCAGCCTACCTGCGTCACGCGCGCAATCACCCGTCACCGATCCTCGATTTTTCCCTGATGCGGGTTCCAAGTTTCAAGGAGTCGGTCATGGCCGGTTCGCTGACCCGCATCACGCAGGGCGCACAACCATTTCTATTGCCGCTCATGCTGCAACTGCAGTTCGGGCTTTCGGCCGCTTCGGCTGGTGGCATCGTGGTTGCAACGGCGCTTGGATCGATGCTGATGAAGGCGACAGCCGGCAAAATCCTGAGACGATACGGTTTCCGCAACAGCCTGACTGTCATCGGCTGGATTTCAACGCTTGGCTACGCGCTTTGTGCGTTCTTTCGTCCGGATTGGCCAATCTGGCTCATCTTCACGATCCTGTTCTTTTGCGGGTTCTTCATGTCGTTCCAGTTCACCGCCTACAATATTGTCGCCTATGACCAGATCGATCGCGAGCGGATGAGTTCGGCAACGAGCTTCTATACGACCTTCCAGCAACTGATGCTTTCGCTCGGTATCTGCGTCGGCGCACTGGCCCTGAACACCTCGATGCTTGTGCAAGATCACACGGACCCCAAGCTTGGCGACTTTTCCGTGGCGTTTCTAGTGGTCACGGCAATCTCGCTCACCGCGACGATCTGGAACAGGCGTTTCTCGCCCAACGCGGGTTCTGACATTAGCGGCCATCAGGCATAGGTGCGGCGGGGTCAGTCGAGCCGCATCACACAATATCTGCGCCGCGCAATTATCCGAATTGAATTTCAGTCGGCAAGGCGCCATTCTCCCGATTAACGAGGAGTCTTTTCAGCAATGCGAACAATAATGTCCCTGGCTTTCGTGATGGTTGTTTCAACCGCCGCGTCCACATATGGGTGTGGGGCAGCGGCGGCAGCGGATTGCGGCAGCATGGCTTCGCCAGGCCTTGACTGGAGTGAATGCAACAAGAAAAGCATCATCATTCCGGGGAGCAATCTGGAAGGAGCCAATCTGACCGGAACCGATTTCAATGCAACGGATCTGGGCAATTCCAACGTCAACTCAGCAAATTTCGAAAAGGCCAGCTTGATGCGGGCGTCCTTGGCGGGTGCCAAAGCCGAGAATGCCAATTTTACCAGGGTTGAAGCCTATCGATCAAATTTCACCAATGTTTCTGCCGATGGCGCATCTTTCGCCAGTGCGGAATTTCAGCGCGGCGATTTCAGCGGAGCAAGCCTGAAGAAAGCAAACTTTGAGAAGGCAGAGCTTGGGCGGGCAAATTTCCAAAAGGCAATATTGACAGACGCACGGTTTTTCCTCGCGAACCTTTCGCGCGCTGACCTGACAGGGGCCACGATGGGAGGCAAGCCAGTGTTCGAAGGTGCATTCATGTTCCGCACCAGAGTAGAGGGGGTGGACTTGTCCGGTGCGCAAGGCCTGCAACAGTCACAAATCGATCTTGCGTGTGGCGACACGTCAACGAAGCTACCGGCCGGATTGTCTACTCCCGGCAGTTGGCCCTGCACGGCCGATTAAGAAGCCACCTAGAGCTGATCATTGTACGGTTCTTTGGTCTCCGCAACGAGTTTGGTCAATTCCGAGAAGGACCAAGGTTTTTCTGCTCCGGTATCGTTGGCGATCTGGAGGATCCTGATAGGAAAGCAAACAGCGTCCCGGTTGGACGGCGACAGGTCTTCGGCAAAACGATTATCTCCATGGGCAGTCGCCTCGGCTTTCTGAAACGCGACGTCCAACTCGTCTTGCGAAACAAGCCCCTTGGCCACGAGCAACCGGTTTATCGACGCAATGGCGAGACAGAGACCTTCGATCTGCAGATTGGCTGCGTTCATAGCTGACGTCCTTCTGGTTGAATTCGCTCAACGTCTGGAAGCGCTGTTCGATCCAATTTAGAGGAATTAATCGTAACCCCATTGCCCGTGATGACAGGTGAGGCCCAGGTAGCCCGTTTTGGTGGACTATACTGAGCCTCGTGTCAGGATACTTTTTGGAACTTGTCCAATGCCATCCTGGCAGAGATACAACGCGCAACGATCCCGATGGTTCCAAAATTTTATGAAATTTGCCCATAAGTGCCGCACTCAAAAAAGGACCCTCCACAAGAGGGAGGGTCAGGTGCAGGAGCGGCCCCCGTCGCCCCTAACAGCGTTCTATTTGCTGAACGACGCTTTAAGAAATTTCCTCAAACAGGGCGTTGATTTTGTAAATCGCTTCTGCCCGGTTCGTCGCCCGAACCTTTCTTAGGATATTGCGCATGTGAACTTTCACCGTGTTTGGAGCAAGCCCGAGGGCATAGGCAATCGTCTTGTTTGCTTTTCCCTGCCGCAGGACGTCAATGACCTGATGTTCCCGTCGTGTGAACATTTCCAGACGCTTGGACTGATGCCGTCTGGCCCCGAAGATGCGTTGAATATCGTTCAGGTTTTCAGCCGCGACGAAAACACCTCCTGCCAACGCCATCGATATTGCTTCAACGCACACTGATATTCCGGCGTTGCCCGGAAGGTAACCACGTGCACCTTGCTGGAGAACGCCCAGGATTTGCTGCAGTCCGCATAGTTCTGCCTGCACAATAACCGGGACTTTCGGAAATCTGCGAACAAGCGCCCCGATTTCCAGCACGATGGAGTTATCCATGAATCGGGAGTCGCCCACGCATAGAAGGATGACCGAAAATGCCTCCGCTTCATATGTCTCTATATCTTCGACAGAGCTATATGTGGCCATGCGCAGTCCAAGCCCATTGGATAGAAGTCCTCGCGAAAGGTGCTCTCGAGCAATGGTACGTCCGTCAATAATGGCAAGGGTCCGTTGTGGACGGAGTTCTGTCGATGCAATGTGGAACGCTGCACGGCGGGCCGCCGCATGCCGATTGTAAACGGCATGATCGGCTTCCGGTATTCGTTCATACATAATTCCTGACATTTTCTTATCCCCAGTTTCTCATTGACACAGGTTCGCAACATTGAATTTCAATTGCACCACGTTTGACTGTTGCTGGTTCGCGCGCGGCTGATGCGCGCCATGCGTTCGATCAAGAGTTGTATTGCACCGTAGGAGAGTTCCATTTCACCCCTCTTACTTTGCAGTGCACCGATGGCTGCCAGGCGTTTAACCGTTTGATCGTTTATTCGCCGGATGGTTTCGCCCTGTGACAGGCGTTTCAGTGCTTCCCAGTCGTCTGTCGATAGCTCACTCATTAGAACCATGTTCGTCGAGCTCCATGAATTGTCCGGCGATACCTTGCTGCCGTTACGATCTCATCGAAAATAGCGGGAACTGCCGCGGCAGGTCCGCTGCGAACGGGATTGTCCCTTCGGGTCATTGACAATCGGACACGGTTGAAAAGCAGGCTTGTGCACCGGAGCCAGGATCGAAAGATGAATAATACGGATCTCCTGCTCCACTGTTGCTTTCAGCCTCGTGTAAGAAAGGCGAAGACCGGTCGGCAATCTCGGTCGCTTGATCAATCTGGCAAACGATGACCACCGGTATTTTCTTGTAAGAATTGTTGACATCGGTTTTCCCTCCTGCAGACTTTGATCTCCGGATCGATTGGATTGCCGGAGCATTGAGAGAATATTACCGGGGGGGCGTCTCCAGAGCGCTGTCTGACCGTCAAGGCACCGTCAAAAATGCAGGGCAAAACGTAAAAAAGACCCGCGAACGGGTCCTTTTGGGTGTTTTTGTCGAGCTCGCGTCAACTGTTCAGCACTGCACCGACGGCCTTGGCTGCATTGAGCAGTCCCGCTCCAAAAAAGTACCTGGGATCGATGACATCTTCGTGGTCCCCATTCATGCAGTCAGGTGTCAGAGTACGAATACCCGGACCGACATTGCTGCTTCGGCTGGACGCTTCCTCGAGGATGGACTTGACAGCTATCCCGTCTAATTTACCTGATCCACCGTGAACGGCACGATGGGCCCGTTGAACGAGAGCTGCAACGCCCCCGACCAAGGCTGCAGCTCCAGACGTGCCGCCAAAGCTGGTGTAGTAACCACCCCCAACGCCGGGATTATTTGCGGAGGGGAGCAGTGTGGACCAAGGGGCCTTTCCCTCATCATAACCAAAAACTCCTGGAAGGTCCGTGCTCAATAGACTGAGGTGGGAATAGCAATATTCTTTCCCGGTATCCGGGCTATACTGATGCTTGGCGATCAAGGGCGATAGACGATTGATCCGCAGTTGATGGCGATTGAACACCTCGCCATCATCAGAAGGCGCAACGAGAGTCAGGCCTTCGCCATAGTTGCTGTAGCCGGACCGGAAACCTTCAACCGTGACTGCACCGACGGCGATAATCCCGTTGTCGGGAGCTGCGAGGCTCGCTGGATAGATTAGCTGGCTTTCGCCGCTATTGCCGGCAGCGCAAATCACCGGAATCTTTCGGCTCACACCGATAATCAGCTGTTTCAGGATATTCCACATGCGGTCCGGGTTGGAGGCCGGCTGCGTTGCCTTGGGCTCGAGTTCCCCGGGTCCCTGTTCCGCCAAGGCGATACGCGCAAACAGATCCGCAGCATCACGATTGGCCCAGCGCTCCAGGTCGGCCTTCAATTCGTTCTTCGGCTCAATGGCGCTTCGTTTCGGATCGGGTATGCCGCGGGGCATGACGATAACGTCAACGTTCTGCGAATATGCATAAAGGAACGCAGCTATGAACTGCACAGCATTTTCTTCGAACGACGTCGTAATGTTAACGAGGCGCGAAACAGGATCAGCACCAAAGTAAGGTAACAGGTTGGGATTCTTGTTGGGATGGGTCTCGGTCGAGATCGGAATTCGTAAAGATGTCTTCTGGTGGAGATGGGTGTGTGCCGCCCTCCGATGGCAAGGCGGCAGGCTCGGCCACAATCAAACCGGCGCATGCGGTGCCATGAGCTGCGAACATGGTGTTCGAATCCAGTATCCGGCGCACGACGCCGTACGAGGCAGCATACTCCGCCACAATGTCGTCCAGATATTCCTTGTCATCAACCGATAGTCCGAGGTTTCCGAGTCCGGATATATCCAGTTCGGTGAAAAATGCCTCTTTCTCCTCCTTGTACGTACTGTCTGTATCGTCGAGGATGTCCAACGCACGCGCACCGTATCTGTGCGTTGCCAGGTCGATGGAAGCAGTTTGATCGATTCGAGTTGTCAGGTTCGGATGATCTGGAGATATCCCGACATCAATGAGAGCCACTCGCGCGGGTGAAACCGTAGCCACGTTGGCAATGGTGTCCCAGACTGAACCGGAAATAACAGGAGAAGGCGTGGCGCGCAGGGCACTCTCATTATTGGATGGTATCGGACCACTCGAGGATCCGAAGTCCGCGGTAATCACGCCCAAAGCAGCCAAATGCCAGAGATAATAATAGCCGGCGGGTGCAGGCTTTGTGTTGTCGGATTGGAGGAGCGCCATCTGTAACCTCATTTACACTCTAGAGTAATCACTGAAGCTGAATGCACCTTCTTCACACCCATTCCTTGTGCACCGCATTATACGTCGCGGCGAACGCATCTCTCAGATAGGGAGCGAATCGGCGGGCCAGATCACGTCCTGCTTTCGTATCGCTCGGATAATGAAGGCCGGCCCATTCACGATTTTCTGCGACATTTTGGGCAATTCGCGCCAATTCCTCGGTCGCGGGATGCTCGGGAAGGATGGTGTTGAATGCAAACACAATGGAAAAGGCTTGGAATGCATGATTGCTTTGGAAGGATTCGTGCGCTGGAACTGGCAGGAGCGGCCGCAGGCGCGGTTCAAACTGACTGGGCCGCAACCGATTGAACTTATTTTTGTAAATCAGCCCAACATACTCGCACGCGGTCAGGATATTCTGGAAAAGCCCCTCGGTCTGTTCGAACCCGGCTATGTTCTCGATATAGAGAGGTCGTGTAAACTCGGCGACCGATAGCGAGGCTTCCTGTTGAATATCCGGGAGTCGTCTGGCTCGCTCGCGGTCGCGCTTCTGCATCGACAGAAGAACTTTGGTTTCAAGGCGGCTGAAATCCGGCCCCGGTGGCGGAGTAATGTCGAGCATTTCCCACGTGAACCGGGCGGCAGCCGTAAAGGCGTTCCGGGAAGGTTGCTGGTGCAGCCTGCGCAACTGGAACGACGGTATCAATTGTGCATTGCCGGTGCTGATTCCGCCGAATGAGGTTTTGTTCTTGTTTTTGTTCTTGTTCAGCGAGGACTTGTTCAACACCGTCTTGTTGGCAACACCGCCGCTCCCGAAAGCGGCTCCCGCAAGCGGCGTCTGCGGGCTAGCGACACCGGCCCCATCTGCTGCAGGCTGGCCCGATTGCGGGTCAATTGTGACGAACGGCAAAGGAGGGCAGGGCGATACGTGATCGGCATCGACCTCAAATCGAAAACTGTTCAGGAACTGTATCAGCGGTGATTGCTTAGCAACGTCGACCATTTCGCGTATCCTTCATCTTCGAACCGAATTTTGATTGAGGAAGAACTACCGGAGCTTGACACCGGCTTTGGTAAGCCCGGCGATCAGCATTTTGCCTCCCCCAGTTTTCAACAGCGGGTAGCGATTGTCCTTGAGGGACTCGATCGAGAAATTCGGTTCGACAGCCTCGAGGCGTTCTACATACCTTCCCGCCAATTCCATCTCATCCCGATGTGCATGGCTTGCCGCCATATAGCGCAGGAGGGAATTGAAATCCGGACGCATCCTAAGCGCGTCTTCACCAGCAGCAATGGCGGCTGCGTGATCGCCGGCCAGAGCCGCACTGATGCACTTCGTCGTGTCGAAATAATATTTGTGCACGCTGTAGAACCCCAGGTTCTGGACCCAGTTAGCCATGGCCATCGCCTTTTCAGGCTGCCCAGCGTAACAATGCAACATGGAGTAAAGATCCCAACCGAGTGGTTGAGCGGGATTGATCCTTATCGCTCTCTCGAACAGTCCGGCCGCATAGTCGTATTCGCAGAATAAGAATGAATGGACGTGCCCAACGAGAGCGAGCGCAACGGAATTGTTGACATCCAGCTCCAATGCCTTGCGGGCGTAGAATTCGGCTTCTTCGATTATTGTCGAGTCATAGGGGCTGAAACGCTGCCCAACACGAAAGGTCCTGATAAAGGCAAGCCATGCATAGACAGAGGAAGAGGGCCGATCAGCAGCAATTTTATGAAGGATGCGTTCCGCTCTATCGAGATCCTCCCGGGACAATCGAAAAATAGAGTTGACCGCCTCGACCAAAGTTGTTTCGCGCTCCAGTTTCCCGCCTTCAGCACGGAAGAGAAAGCTGCCATGGACTTCATCGATCAGATGATTGATGAGCGCATGCAACTGATTGCTTTCACCTCTCTCGAGCAGTCGCTGATCGACTACGCAACTATCTTTCCAGATCAGACTATGATCGGCCAAACGCAGAATACTCGCCACGATAAGGACAGTTTGACTGGTGAGCGTCAGTTCCAGCTGTATGCCGATGGGCGTTGCCAGTGCGATTTCGCTGCCCAGTCCAACATCGTTCGACGAATTCGCCCAAGGTCCTCCGCCGAAGGAAAAGTCAGTGACACGGATATCGGTTCCCTCAACGAGTGACTTTGCGATGAGACTCGTAACCTCCGATGCCAGAATCGGCCCATTTTCGCCTTGTCCGGCGATGCGCGAGGGCAAGATCGCGACCACCCATTGTCTCGAACTGACGTTGGAACCCGAGCCACCAGCCGTATCGTCCGATGGCCCATTTGCAGTCCCATCATCCTTACCCCGATTGCTGGCCGTCAAAGGAACGAGGGGAGTTGGTGCCCGCTGTTCACGCGCAAACTCCAGCTTTGGTTCGAATTTATGCTGAAGCTGCCCTTCATCGTAACGACGCTGCCACACCTGACGCTCCAGTGTCAGCCACTCCTCGAATTCTGGGTCTCTGACGTCGACGCCTTCGAGAAAATGTTCGGCTGCGACTTCGTCATCTCCCGCTATGTGGCCCTCGGCAAGGATTTCATCGATATCCAGCCGTATGCAGTCCATGCGAAGCGAGACGGTGTTTTTGTCAGCCACGAGGATATCGCGTGCATTACCCAGACATTTACGGATATCGAGTAATGCCTGGCGAAGACTGGCGGAAGCCTGGTCCTCCGGCCGGTCGCTCCAAAGTTTGTCACGGAGCCATACTCTTGAACGTGATCCCCTAAGGGAGACAGCCAGCATAGCTAGGATCGCTTGAGACTTCTGGGATTTTGGCGTCAGAACCTTCCCCTCCGGATCAGTGATCGCGAAGGGTCCAATAAGGTACATGCGATAAGCCGCTTCGCTCTGCTGACTGCGGTCCATCAGAGTTAGTCCCCGAGGAGCCTCGTAAGTTGCTTTATCTTGTTTACGCTTAGGCTCCCGTTCCAAGTTTGGCACAAAAAGCAACTTTGGCAACATATCTGCGTCTATTGGCAGCCCTCGCGGGTAAACAGGAACGCTTATTCCCGGGAAGTTGTACACTATTCTGCTCCCAATTTGGAGCCAGATGGGCTGGCTGGATTACAGGGACATACAACCCGTGTGTCATTCCAGCGTGAAACCAGCGTGAATTATGGTCAAAAAAATAGGTAGGTGCAGATTTTCGGAACACTCCTGAACGGCCGGTCCGGCGCGAACCGGCTATGCCTACGGACCTTCGACGACAAAGCGCTATGATCGGCCGAAATAGGCGTTCGCAACCGTCTCGGCATCGCCATCCATTTTGATTTTTCCGTGTTCAAGCCAGACGATCCGGGTGCAGTTCTTGACAAGCAGGTCTTTAGAATGGCTGGCGATAATCAAGATCTTGGTTTTGTTGACGAGCTCGTGCAGGCGTTCGTTTGCTTTGTGCTGAAATCCTTCATCGCCCGCGGCCAGCCATTCATCCATGATCAGGATTTCCGGTTGTATGACGGTCGAGATGGAAAATGCCAGGCGAAGTTGCATACCCGTCGAGTATGTCCTCACGGGCATGTCGAGAAAACTACCCAACTCCGAGAATTCCTCGATTTCTGCCTGCTTCTCGGCCATTTGCCGTTTGGTGAACCCTAGGAGAGCGCCGCGAATTCCGATGTTTTCGCGACCCGTCGCCTCGGCATCGATTCCCAGCGAAATATTGATCAAGGATGTGCATTTTCCTTGAATCGATATGCGTCCGCCCGAAGGATAATAAACACCGCTCATCACCCGCAGAAGCGTGGTCTTTCCAGAGCCGTTGTGACCTATCAGCCCCAGCCTGTCGCCATCATTGAGAGAGATATTGATCGATTCCAGCCCTCTGATGACGACATGACCGTCAGCGTTGGACCCAATCGTGCCTCCGGTTGCCAGGCTCATCACCTGGTTCTTGAGAGACCTGCTTTTTGCATTGTAGATGGGAAAATCTACAGTGACATCTTCGAGAGTCATTGAAGTCATGATCACCTTCGCGAATTCGTTGGGCTGTTTTTATAACCAATAGGTAACGCGTGAGCGAAAGCGGTTGAGGAAGAGGAGAGCAGCGGTCCATCCGGCAAGTGCCATGACGACGACGACGCCCCAATTGAGAAGCGTACCAGTCCCGCCAAGCAAGGGATCTCTGATGACGCTGATGAGATGATAGAAGGGGTTGAAATCAAGTATCAAAATTGATTTGTCGGCGGGTAGTTGATGGGGTTGCCACATGATCGGTGTAACGTACATACCAACTTGCATGATGTTCTGTATGATTTGTGTCAAATCGCGATAGCGAGTGCATATCACCGACAGGATAACCATCATCCACAGCATATTCAGAGAAACCAGAAAGAATGCTGGAATAACAAGCAAGGCATTGAAGCTTATAAATTTCCCGAATATCAAAAGAACTACGGGAAAAATGACGATATTATGGAATAATATTATCGAGTTTCTCCACCATGTCCTGAGGATGTATGTGAAAAACGGCAACGGCAGTTGAAGCATTGTTTCCGTATTGGAAATGAAGCTTAGGCAGCCCTCATTGATCAACTGGGAATAGTAGCCCCACATTATCAGGCCGACACAGATGAACGGCAGGAACTCGGACATCGGCGACCTGAAAATCGTTCCAAAAATGAGACCCAGTGCACCGATGAGAACACCCATGTTGATAGTGAGCCAGAAAGCTCCCACACTCGATCTGCGATAGCGCTGCGCCACATCTTGCCAACCGAGAAGCGCAGCGAGACGGAAATTACCCACCGCGGCCGTGACGTCTTCCCACGCGGTTATCTTTTGGGAGTTCGCTATCGTCATGGGCATGTGGTCTTTCTCTGGATCGTAACAGGGTGGTGTTGAACGATGGGCTATATACTTAATGCCCCGGGGGTTCTATGCGGCATCAAGTTCCACCAACAACAACGAAAAGTGGCGGTAGCATGAAGAGGGCAGTCTCTGAAAGCCCTCAAGCACTCGATAATAGCGGGAAGGCCGTCATGCGGCCGTGTTTGGCGCGGGATGCATTCAATTGATACGCTTCCTTGCGCCGGGAGTTTTGGCTTACAGGACGGAATTCACTGGCGGGCAGGGTGCCGTTGCCGGCGGCGCCTCGGGTGAGTTGGGCCTGACCTTGGTCCCGGTGAGGGGCTTGTCGGCGGCGATCAACCGGAACAGTTTCTTGGCCGGTCCCTGAAGCCATTCCACCCGGCCGGGGTAGGTCGAGGAGTAGCGCCATGGCGTGATGACGAAGTGAACCTTGTCGGACGACAGCCTGCGGGTAGCAAGCGCGAGGTCCAACATCACGCCGAGCGTAAGGCCGGGGTCGGCGGTGATAGACTTGGTAGCAGTGTTGAGGAAGCCGAACAGCCGCACCGGGTTGATCAGAGTCCAGCTGCTCAGCGTCTTCTTCGCCATGGCCGCCACGAAATCCTGCTGGCGCTGGATGCGGCCGATGTCGGACCTGTCGCCAATACTATGGCGGGTCCGGACGTACCCCAACGCCTGTTCTCCAAGCAGCGTTTGCCACCCGGTGGGCAGGTCTAACTGGACGTATTCGTCGCGGATAGGCTCAGGGATGCAGAGGTCCACTCCGCCAATCGCATCCACCATGCCCTTGAAACCGATGAAATCAACCGTGACGAAATGGTCGATATGGATGCCAGTGAGCGTTTCCACGGTCTTCCAGGTGCAGCCGATACCGCCGGAGCTGAATGACGAGTTTATCATGCCGATGCGCCGTTGCTGACCCGGCCGCCTTTCCCGGGAGCGGCAGGGTGGAAGCTCCACCAGCGAGTCGCGCGGAAAGCTGATCACGGCCGCCTCGTTGCGCGTGGGGGACATGTGCACAAGCATAATAATGTCCGCACGTTTCCCGGCGTACTTGTCGTCTCTCTGGTCCGACCCGACGACCAGGATGTTAAGCGCAGCGGTCGGTGCCTTGGCCGGGCGGGCGTCGCCGAGATCCTCGCGGGTGACTTCGATTTGCCTGACATTGCTGGTGAGCTTCGCGTAAATGGCGGCAGGCAGGGCCAGCCCGACGATGATGACAATGAATGGCCACCGCAGGTAGGGGCGGCGTTGGGGCTTGTCCCCGGTTGCCGGCTGCTCGTCGATCAACCCACCGCTCACATGTTTCTCCGGGATGGGTTGGACGATAACCGCCACTGGCGGGGCCTGCCCGAACCCGATATATCCTGCCAGAAAAGATTCTATTCATACTCATCCAGAACGCAAGAGGCGACGCAGCCATAGCTCGACAGCAGGCGGTTACAGCTCGTCCAGGCCATCGTTGGCAAGAGACATCGAACTCAACGCCGATGCATAAACCGTATGGAGACGAGGCAGCCTTCCTAGTTCAAAAACGGATTGGAAACTAACAGCGCTCTGTGTGAAATGGCGGAGGGGGTGGGATTCGAACCCACGGTAGGCTCTCACCTACGCCGGTTTTCAAGACCGGTGCCTTAAACCGCTCGGCCACCCCTCCAACCTGTTGAAAAAACTTGATGATCTGGTTCATGATCATTTCGGCAATAAGCGGTTTGCTACCGAATGTTTATTCGGAGGCCTTTATAGCCTTTCGGATTGCAGCGTCAACCTGTTCTGCTGCGTTCGCCTGCATTCATTGTTGTTGATCTCAGTTGGCTCCAGTTGCAGCGCGCAACTGCTTGATCAGCTCGGCTAGTTGCGGGTCGTCCGGGCGCTGCCGAGCCAGTGCATCGGCATATCTCAACGTTTCGGGATAGCGGCGAAGCTTCAGCCCATACTGGATGGCCGTGCCAAGAAGACTGGCATCGGTTTCTCCACCTGCAACCGCAAGATCAAGCAACGCGAGGGCTTCCCCGGTACGCCCGGCCGAATCCAGCGCAATGGCGAGCGTTGTCTTGTACCGGCTGTTGCCGGGGTCAAGCCGGACAGCCTCATCCAGTTCCCCGATCGCTTCTGGCAGGGCTTTCTGGCGAACGAGCGACAGAGCGTGTCCATAGCGGAGATCAGCCTGATCGGGTGACGCCGCGATCGCCTCGGCATAGGCCTGTTCGGACTTTTCGTTCTGGCCCGTCGCGCGGTAGAGTTCGGCTAGGTTGATGCGTGCACCTGAAAGCGCCGGATCGAGGTCGATTGCCTGGCGAAACGCTTGTTCGGCCTCGCCCGCGCGTTGCTGACCAAAAAGAAAGGTGCCAAAATTGTTCTGTGTCTCCGCAACGTCGGCATTGGCCTGGACATAGACACGCAGATCTTCGACGGCTGTGTCGAAGTTCTTTCTCGCATCGCCAAGCAAATCGAGGGAGGGGGTGCTGCCGAGAGCGGTAACAGCGGCAACGCGCACGGCGCGCGTGTCGTCGGCAAGAAGCCGCCCTATTGCATCCAGCCGTTGTTCCGGTGGCAGATTAGCGGCCCCCTCTGCTGCCCCAAGCCGGACGAGTGGCTCCGGATCTTCCGCTGCCGCTCTTATGTCGGCAGCGATGTTTTGTCCGCCGACGCGGCTCATCGCGGCCACCGCGCTGCCTCGGACGATGCCCGCCTGTTCGCCGTCGGCGACGATCTTGCGCAATGCCTCGATCGATTGCGGATGGTTCTGTGCCGCGCCCGCAAAAGCATGTGCAGTTGTTTTGCGCTCACGCCAGGCCTTGCCATACCACACGTCCATGGTGTCGGCCGCCCAGGCGTTGCTCTTTTCCTGGTGGCAGGTGGTGCAAGCGTTCGGCGTGCCATAAGCGGCCGACAGGTCAGGACGCGGCACGACGAAAGAGTGGTCGCGCCGCGGGTCGACCTTCATATAGGTACGCTCAGGCATATGGCAATTGGTGCACTGCGACCCCGATGACCCCGTCGCATGACGCGTGTGGGCGGGGGTGTCGAAATCGCCGCCCGGATTGAACTTCACAAAGCGCTCCGGTGGCAATTTCGTATGACATTGGGTGCACAAGGCATTGCCCTGCGCCTTGAGTTTGGCTTCATGTTGCGTATGGCAATCGAGGCAGGTGACACCTGCTGTTGCCATCTTGCTCTGTTGGAAAGAGCCGTACTCGAATACCTCGTCGAGTATCTGCCCGTCAGGGAAATAGAGGTCAGGCCGGAGTAGCGCCGGGGAGAATTGGTCGAGAAACGGCCGTCCGGCCTGTTGGCCGCCGAGAAGCTTGGTCCGTCGCGAGTGACAGCCAAAGCAAGCGCTCGCATCAGGCTTCGAAAGTCCTGGATCGGGGCCTATGGTCGTCAGGGCAGGCTGCTGCCTAGCCTCCGCCCACTCGACATGTTTCGCGCCGGCGCCATGACAGGACTGGCAGCCGATGCTGGTCGCGACATAAGTTGACCGGTATTCCTTCGTCGCTGGCTGGAAGTTGATCTGGGGATCGGTTGAATGACAGTCGATGCAGGTCCGGTTCCAGCGGTAGAACGGGCCCGTCCAGTGATAGGTGGAACCCGGTTTTGCCGGCTTGCCTTCGCCCAGCCAGAGCCATCGCTGTTTTTCCGTGTCCCAGGCAATGTCGAGCGCCTGCAGCTTGCCACCGCCGGTATCGGCGAGATATTGCTGCAGCGGTTCGTAGGCAAAAGTATACTTGACCTCGAATTCTGCCTGCTGGCCGTCAGCGCCCTCGGTGCGGACAAAGAAGCGCTTGTCTCGCTGAAAAAACGTTGAAACAAGGCCATCGTGCTCGAAGCGGGCTTTGTTGAAATCCGCCCGCACTGTCTTGTCGTTGGCGATGGCCATCGCCTTGGCGTGATTCTGATTTGGCAAATGCCGCGGCCTCATTGGAGTGGCATAATGTGCAGGTTTTCTCGTCTACGAATCCCTCATGTATGGAGATCAGCGAATCAGTATTGGAAGCAGGGACATTCTCGGCGGCAATAGCCTGCCCGACGAATACGAGCAGAAAGGTAAGCGAAAATGCCGTCCAAAGCGCGGTATGACGAGCGCGCAACCGGATCTTTCGCATTTCAGTCAGCACAACGTTACCCGCACCCGCATCCAATCGTTTATCCGGCTGTCCGTCCTATTTCTCTGGAAAAATCTGCTTCCAGTCGGCCTTCATGTCCACGACGGTCCACTGGTTCACGGCAGCAGCATCGAGCGCCGTATCGAGGCGGCCGAATTCCGTATTCCGGTCGTAGGCATATTCGCGCTCGGCATCGGTGTGGTGTACGATCATGCCGAAAGCGGGCTTGTCGCCCAGGGTCGTCCACTGCAGCATCTCGAGATCGCCATCGGAATTGCCGAACGCGGCGATCGGGCGACGGCCTATGTGCTCGTTGATACCAACAGGCTTGCCGGCCTTGTCGTCGATGAAGTTGACTTGCGGCAGCCGCATCAGGGTCGGGGATCCGTCCTTCATCTCAAACTGCGTCTTGATCGATGAGCCGACGACCTGCTCGGGCGGAACGCCATAGACCTTTTCGGTCCAGGGCCGCATCAACTCGATGCCACCACCCGATACGATGAAGGTCTTGAAGCCATTGGCGCGCAGATAGGCGAGCAGTTCGAGCATCGGCTGATAGACCAGCTCGGTGTAAGGCTTCTTGAAGCGCGGGTCTCGCGCGGTTGCAATCCAGTCGGTGACGATCTTCTGGAACTCCTCGCTGGTCATTCCGGCATGGGTCGCCATGATGAGCTCCAACAGCCCCTTTTCGCCGGCTGCGGCAAGGGTCTTCATGTCCCCTTCGAGCACTGCCCTGAATGGCTGCGTTTCCTTCCATTCCGGATGCGATGCGGCCTCGGCCTTTACCCGGTCGAGAGCGAAGGCGAGCTGGGTGTACATCGGATGCTCGACCCACAAGGTGCCATCATTGTCGAACACGGCGATGCGTTCCGGTTCCGCCACGAAGTCGGTTGAGCCTTCCTTGGTCACCTTCTCGACGAAAGCGACGATGGCCGCCTTTGGTGCCGTGTCGTTCCATGACGGCAGGGGATCGTTTTGCGCCAACGCCGGGACAGCGACAAGAAGGATGGCCGCGATACCCAGCGCTGCAACGCAGGCAACTTTGGCAAGATAAGCTTTGAACATGATGAAATCCTCCAATGCCATCTACGCGTGTCCATACGCGCAAGCGGATTGAGCGAGAGGCCCCCCGGCTCGGCCGGGGGGTATTTCAGTATCAATTGCCGGTTGGCAGTGGAATAGTAACGCCTTCCTTCGCGAGCGAGTCCCGCACCCACTCGAACTTCTGATAATTCGAAAGCGTGATGGGTCCTGTGTAGCCGACGCTCTGCATCTTGCGGGGCGGATACTCAACATAAGTTTTCATGATTTTCTGAAGTTCCTCGCCCATGACCACACCCATCCAGGTCCGCTCGGCGAAGTTGTTCATGAAGATATCATAGCGTTCCTGCGGGTCCTGCCACAGGTCGAACACCTGGGGTACCGTGGCGACATACTTTTCCGCGCCCTTCCAGCCGAGGTTCGAATCGACTGCCAGTCCGCCGGTCGAGGCTCCGTCATCGCCACGAAGATTGAACGCGAACTTGTAGTTGTTAACGCGAATAGCGCCGGGTGAAAGCTCGTTCTCGGTGAAATAGAACCAGGATTTGCGTGGCGATGGACCCGAGCTGGTCAGCACAGGTGTCATGTCAAAGCTATCGAAGATAATTGGCTTGTCTTCGCGGTCCTTGTCGGGCAATGGCACACCAGCGACCGAGGCAAACGTAGCCATGAGGTCTAAACCGCCAAGGAGCTCGTGGTTCTTTGTGTTGGGCTTGACCTTGCCAGGCCATACGGCGATCGCCGGAACGCGATTGCCACCCTCACGCAAGGTGCCCTTGGTACCGCGGAGAGGCGTGTATCCGGCATCCGGATAGACATCCTGCCACGCGCCGTTGTCAGTGGTGTAGAAAACCAGCGTGTTCCGGTCCATGCCTGTCTCACGCAGCTTGTCCATGATCCGGCCGATGCGGGTGTCGAGTTCGACAACCGAATCCGCATATTTGCTCTTCGACAGTGATTTCAGCTGAAACTCGGGCGCCGGCATGTTCGGCTGATGGACCTTCATGAAGTTGACGTTTATGAAGAAAGGTTCGTCCGGCTTCTGTGATGCTGCATCAAGGAATTCAATCGCTGCCTTCTCGACGTAACTGTCGAAGAACGGGATGCCGACGACGCCTTCCTTGCCGTCGATCGTCGGGGTATCGACATATTGGCCGTTGACCTTGAATTCCTCTGTCACCGGACCACCGGCCTTGCCGGACAGCGCACCCTTCGTCACCTTCTGAAACATTGCACGGAGCGAAGGATCCATGTCGGGGAACCAGGTCGGGTCCGCGTATGTATAGGCATTGAGGTGATAGAGGCCGGCATATTTCATCTCGTCGTAGCCCTGGGCATTGGGCAGGGCATAATCGGCTTCACCAAGATGCCATTTGCCGGTGAAGTAAGTGTGGTAGCCGCCGCGCTTGAGCACGGAGGCAAGCGTCCATTCGGCCGCCGGCAGGCCTCCGCCTTGACCCTGGAACGCTACTGTCGTCATGCCGCTACGATTCGGAATGCGGCCCGTCTGCATGGCGGCACGGCCAGGTGTGCAACTTGGTTGTGCGTAGAACGAAAAGAAGGTCATGCCCTCGCTCGCCAGTTTGTCGATGCTCGGCGTTGGCATGCCCCGTCCTTCGCCGCCGCCATAAGGACCGAGGTCGCCATAGCCAGTGTCGTCGGACACGATGAACAGGATGTTGGGCTTCTTTTGCGCGTCCTGCGCCTCGGCGGGTGCGAGCACACCGCATAACATCGTCCCGGCTACCAAAGCACCAAGACTGAACTTCAGGGTTCTCCCGGTCATTTTTAGCTTCTCCGTTTGACATTGCGTATTCATTTTTGACGAGATCACGGAGGCCGCGTTCGGCGGCCTGAAACGTCCCTCCCGGCTGTACGAAACAGCGATCCGAGCAATGCTGATTGGGTGTTCGATGGTGAGCAGATTTACGCAAATTCGCAGCCGTGAGGTGTCCTCCGTTTAAACGCCGACTAAGTATTTTACTCGAAGTTATGTCTGCTACTTCAAATTATTCTTGGATCAGCTGCCGGTGAAGTACGTAACAGTTACAAACACGGACGTTGCCGGCAGGCCCTTAAAGTTTTAATTGTTCAACTTCTGTACGGACGTCAGGAGCTATTCCGGTTGCCGGAATCTTCCGAAGAAGCGCCATCGTCCAATCCCTTGGCGCGCTCCCTGTCGAGCCTGCCAAACTCCGTCATGATGCTTACGAGCACGCTGCCCGTCCACCCGAAGGTGAACAAACCGGATATCGCTATGACTGGTCCGAGCAACCGCCACTGATCAGGCAATCGGATGGTACCTTCGCCGAGTGTGGTGTAGTTTTCCAATACGAAATAATAGCTGTCCCGCATCGAGGGAATTAAACCTCGCGCAGAAATCGGAATGGCCCAGATAAGGGTCTCGGCAAAATGCAACGTTGCAAGGGACGCGATGGTGACCGCCAGCAGCAGGTTTAGTCGCCAATGTGGCGTGCTTCTTGTCATATGAATCCAGGATCTGCTGAAGCGTCGATTTATGACTCTGATGCCCGCGCCGTGGACGAAAATGACAATGATCAATATCAGCGTGCCAACCGCAATTTCCAGAACAGGCGTGGTGGTTGAAAGTTCGTCCATCCTTTTGTCCTTATGAGCTCAAGAAGAGTTGCAGCCCCGGTTCTATCCGCCCGGGTGGTGATGAACCAGACTACTCGCAACGTTCGGTCCAATCAGTCCCAAGTCAATTGTCAGGTGCGAAGTTCGGGCGTCGAATGTTCTTCGGACAGCCTCCCTGTAACTGTTACGTACTTCACTTCTTCGGTCTGCAACGAACCTATGGGGTTTCAGTGTATCGCTCGAAACCGCCCAACGTTGTTTCCAACGGATCGAACAATAGGAGTTGCGAATGACTTTTTTCCATAGGATTCTTGGGTGTGCCGCCGTGTTCATTCCTTTTGATGCAGGTGCGCAATCCACCCAGATTGGAATGCTCGCCTGCGATGTGTCCAAAGGGATAGGTATGTTTGTCGTGGAGAAGCAAAAGCTTTCCTGCACATTCAAGCAGGACAAAGGCGGTAACACCGACAATTACACCGGATCAATCGACGAATTTGGCATTGCAATCGGAGAAGTTGCATCGGGGCATCTGGTCTGGGGTGTCGTTGCAGCGACGAGTGGACTTCCAGCGGGAGCGCTCGCAGGTACCTATGCCGGTGTCGGGGCAAACGCCTCGGTCGGGCCCGGCGCGGGTGCTAACATACTTGTGGGCGGCACGGGCAGAGCATTTTCCTTGCAGCCCGTTTCGGTGGAGGGCCAGGAGGGCATCAACTTCGCCGGAGGGGTTACGACTGTCACTCTAAATCCGGCACCTTGATTGGTCATGGGCGCATCCAGCCGGGCGGCGGAGAAGGTTTGTTGGGAAAGCCGGGGGACAGGCGCAGGCGCAATATCGGAACGGCAACAGATCGTCCGTCTGCCAATATAAAGCGTAAAATGCCTTGATTGTGCCGACATGAACGGGCAATCGTGCGCTGAAAATTGTTTTTACGTGGATTTGACCCTGTGATTCCTTCCTCCGTCCGGCAGATGCTTCTGGCGATTTATACGGTTTTGATTCTCGCCTGCGCGGTACATGCGGCGGCAGCGCAAGCGCCTGCGCAAGCTCCTGTTACGGGCATTGTCGCGGAACAGCGCCCGGCAATCGATGCCGTGAAGAAGCAAATCGCAGACTATGCCCAACAAATGGAGAAGGCCGACACCGACGCAGCATTGGCGGATCTGCGCCTCAATCTGGAGGCCAGCGCCAAAAAACTGTTGGACATCGGCGTGTCATTCAGACCGCGTGTCACGGAAATCAATTCGCGGCTGGATCAGCTCGGTCCTCCACCAGCCCAAGGCCAGCCGCCTGAAGCGCAGATCGTCACCGATGAGCGGGCGAAGCTGATCACCGAGAAGGCCGAAATCAATGCCGTCCTCGGCGAGACCGAGGATCAGTTGATCGCGGCCAACAAGATGATTGAGCGAACCGTCGATGCACGGCGTGAATTGTTCACCAACACGCTTTCGCAGCGCGTCAACATCAATTATTCGCTCGGTAGCGAAGTCGCCGAAGCCTACGGCCAGGAAATCCGAACGATGAATCAGGTTGTTTCATCCTGGTGGCGGTTCGTCGTTTCTTTCAAATGGCAATCCATGCTGGCCGCTGCCTTTTTTGCGGCGATTGCAGCGCTCGTTTTGCTGATAGGCGGTCAGCGGACACTCGGCCATCTTTATCTGCGTGACGCGACTATTGAATCGCCATCCTATCTCAGCCGCCTCGCTGTCGCGTTCTGGTCGACGCTCATGCGGTCGCTGACGGTGGTTGTCTTCCTTGTCACGACCTACTTATTCCTCAATTACTTCAACGTGTTGCGACCAGATATTGCATCACTTATCTATATGCTGTTTTGCGTTATCGGCATCGTGTATTTTGTTCACGCCCTGGCCCAGGCGGTGATCTGTCCGGGAGCACCAAACTGGCGTCTGGTGCGCATAGCGCCGCGGCCAGGCCGTATCCTGATGGTGCTGATCACGGCCACAGCAACAATCACCGGGCTGGACTACATCGCCGATACAGTCAATCAGATCGCTGGTTCGCCATTGTCGTTGACTGTCGCAAAGAGTCTCTTTGCTACCGTTCTGATGGGCCTGCTCATCATCGCCATGGGGTCATTGCGGCCGCTGGAAGACGAAGAAACCGGCAACATCAAGCCATGGCCGAGGGCTATGCGCGTGTTTCTCTATACGATCGGCCTTGTGCCTATCGTCGCGGCGCTTCTGGGCTATATCGGTCTGGCACGCTTCGTGTCCCAGCAGATCGTTATCAATGGCGCCGTGGTCGTCACGATGTACCTCGGTTTCCTGACAGCGCGCGCGGTATCCGATGAGAATGCACTCACGGGAACGAAGCTTGGACGGGCAGTACAGAACCGTTTTGGTATGGATGAGACTGCTCTGGACCAGCTCGGTCTGGTGTTGAGTATCGTCATCAATATCTTGGTTCTAGCGCTGGGCATTCCGATAATCCTTCTGCTGTGGGGATTCCAGTGGAGCGAAATGTCAGCTTGGTTCGTCGCAATCGCGACGGGCTTCCAGATCGGTTCGGTCAATATTTCACTGGTTTCGATTGCAATCGGCGTTCTGTTGTTCGCGCTGTTCTACGGGTTTACGCGCTGGTTCCAGGGGTGGCTCGACAATCGGGTCATGGCGCGCGGCAGGCTCGATTCAGGCGTACGCAATTCGATCCGCACCGCTGTTGGCTACCTTGGCCTCGGCATAGCAGGCGTCATCGGCATTTCAGCGGCCGGCATCAACCTTTCCAGTCTGGCCTTGGTCGCCGGCGGTCTGTCGCTCGGTATCGGTTTCGGTATGCAGGCGATCGTCTCGAACTTTGTTTCCGGTCTTATCCTGCTGGCAGAACGACCCTTCAAGGTCGGCGACTGGATCGAGACCGGCGGCGTCGGCGGCATTGTCAAGAAGATCAGCGTCCGGGCAACGGAGGTCGAAACCTTTCAGCGTCAGTCCCTCATCATTCCAAACTCATCTTTTATCAACGGCAGTGTCGGCAATTGGACGCATCGCAACAAGCTTGGCCGCGTCGATATCCCGATTGGCGTTTCGCATAAGGTCGACCCCCGCCGTGTGCATGCCATCCTGACGGAAATAGCCCGCGGTCACCCGCTTGTCTTGAAGAACCCGGAACCGTTTGTCGCGTTTAGTGCAATCAGCGAGTCAGTCATGCAATTCGAGATGCGCGTCCATCTCGCGGATCTATCCAACTCCGGCACTGTTCAGAACGAAATCCGCTTCACTTTGATCGACCGTTTTGCCGAGGAGGGGATCGAGATCCCTTATCCGCAACGGGATGTGAATCTGCACCTCGAAGATGCCGATTCCATCGTCGAGATGCTGACAGACCGGGTAAGGGACAAGCTCGCCAGTGAGGCAAAGAAGATCAAACACTGAACAACTCCTGGTATGAGTCCGCCCTACACAAAAAGTGAACCAATCCCAAACACATACCGCTGGTGGCGTTCAAGATGGCGGTAATAGAGAGCAGACGCCAGATATTGTTAAGCTGGTATCAATCTATCGGTGGCATTTATAGACTTGGTGCGGCTGCCATGATGGGTCTCGGGGTTGCGCCAGCATTCTGATCTGTCTATCAAATTACAAAATCCTTGGGGGCGGCCCGCGCGGCCGGCGGTTTGCATTGTCAAAAGCCAAAGCTTTTCGCGTTGTGGGAGTAGTTGCACTGGGCGCCCTTATGGCAGCGTGTGCATCATCGCCGCAGGTCAAAGTCGCCAAACGAACCCATGGCAAGGAATATTTCGCCGAAGCAGAATATGGTGTGAAGGCCAGTCCACGCGTCGTCACCGATTTCCGCAATATGCCGCGGGGCGGAGGGCGTAACCAGACCGGCCGAGCATATCAGGTCGCAGGTAAATGGTACTACCCCAGGGAAGAGCCGGGTTATGTCCGCAAGGGCAGGGCCTCCTGGTATGGTTCCGCCTTCCATGGCCGGCTGACTGCCAATGGCGAAGTATACGACATGAATCACCTTTCGGCTGCGCATCCCACCATGCCTTTGCCGAGTTATGCCCGTGTTACCAACCTGACCAACGGCAGTTCAGTTATCGTCCGCGTCAATGATCGCGGTCCTTACCACAGCAATCGCCTGATTGATCTTTCACAAAAGGCGGCCCAACTCCTCGACTATCATGATACCGGCACAGCCAATGTGAAGGTCGAATATGTCGGGCGTGCACCGTTGGAAGGGCGCGATGATAATTACCTGATGGCTTCCTATCGCGGCTCCGGCGCACCGGATCCTATCGGGCAGCCAGCTTCGGGCGTGATGATCGCCATGAATGGGCCGACGCCGACGCAGCATACACCTGTGGCAATTCCAGGCATGGCGCTGCCTCAGCCAGCCGGTATCCAGGTGGCGAGCCTCGGCAGCCAACCGATGTCGCTGAACGATCAGGCGGTTCACCTCGCAGCACCGCAACAGGCAATGGCTCCGATGGACAATTCGGGGCTTTCCTTCAACATGGATATCGTTCCGGTTCTACCGCTGATCGGGCCATATATCGATGACAAGCCGACGATCCTCATCGGCTCGCTCAAGGGTGGCAAGCAGGTGTCTCCGTTCGTCAGCTCCTATGCCAGCGAGCGCGTCGCAAGTGCGGACAGCACTGTGCAGGCCGCAAACAGCCTGCTTTCGCCAGAGGCTGTTTCGACCGCGTGGAAGGGCATGAGCGACATGCCGCGAGCCGCCGGTGGTTCGGGCGAATATATCGATGTCGGCCTGTTTGCCAGCAAAGCAGAAGCCCGACGGGTGATGTCCGCGCTTACTCCGCTTGGCAAGGTGGAACTGTCCGAAATTGCCAGCCCTGAGGGGCCGCGTCTCGCCCTGATCGCGCGGGCCAGCGCTGGAAAGAACCCCGACACTCTGCTTCAGGCGGCGTGGAAGGCTGGTGCCGTCGATGCATTCGTCGTCCGTGATGACGACAATTGATATCGAACGGCTTGGACGTTCTCTGACTGCGCCACTTCGTATTCTTGCTCTTGGCGTGGCCATGGCTCTCGCTTCAGCTAGCGCGCTGAACGCCCAGGATGCGCTGTTTGATACCAAGGCCAAGCAGGCGCTGATGGTCGAGGACCAGACCGGCACGATTCTTTATGCAAAATCACCTGACACACTGATCGAGCCGGCGGCGCTTGCCAAGCTGATGACCATGGAAGTGGTCTTCCATGCGCTCAAGACAGGAGAGATTACGCCATCGACACAGTATACCGTGAGCGAAAATGCCTGGCGAACAGGCGGGGCACCATCGGGTGGTTCAACCATGTTCGCCAAGCTGAAATCCTCCGTCAGCGTTGGCGACTTGATCCAGGGTGTCATTGTGCAATCGGCCAATGATGGCTGTATTATCCTCGCCGAGGGCATTGCCGGCTCGGAACAGAAATTCGCCGAGATGATGAACGCCCGGGCGAAGGAAATTGGCCTGAAGAGCTCGACCTTCACCAACTCGACCGGCCTACCTGATCCGAAGCAAAGGGTTTCGCTGACAGATCTCGTCACTCTGGCGCGGCATATCAAACACGAATATCCCGAATATTACCGAACCTATGCGCAGGATAATTTCACCTGGAACAATATCTTCCAGCGCAATCGCAACCCGCTGCTGCGTCTCGATATTGGCGCCGACGGGATGGGTACCGGCTACACCGAACAGTCCGGCTACGGTATTGTTGGCGCCGCGGAGCGGAACGGACGGCGTTATTTCGTTGCGCTCAGCGGCCTTGCCAGTGACAAGGAACGCGCCGAGGAGGCCAAGCGCATCTTCGAATGGGCCTATCAGGCCTTCGAGGAGGTTGACATCTTCGCGGAAGGCGAAACGGTTGGCGAAGCCAGTGTATTTGGCGGGGTCAAATCCACCGTCGCACTTAAAGCGCATGAGAAAATCAGCATTCTCATCCCGGTCGCCAACCGCGACCGTCTAAAGGCGCACGTGGTCTACCAAGGGCCATTGGCGGCGCCGCTGAAACCCGATCAGCCGGTCGGCACATTGCGGATATGGATCGGCGACGCGCTCGTCCAGGAAACGCCGGTGTACACGGCGGAAGCGATTGAGAATGGTGATCTGAAAAAGCGTTCGCTCGACGCCGTGTTCGAATTGACGACAGGTTGGGTCCGGCGACTCGATTTCTAAGACAATCCCGCCTCGACCTTTTTATTTTCGAGCGTTAGAACCATCTCAAAGACAAAGTGACTTCGCATCGAAAGACAGCTGATAGCGTGCAAGGACTATTCATCACATTTGAGGGCGGCGAGGGCGCAGGCAAATCCACGCAGATTGGCCGGTTGGCGGATCATTTGCGCGCCAGTGGCGATGATGTGCTGGTAACGCGCGAGCCAGGCGGTTCGCCGGGTGCGGAAGCCGTGCGCCATGTCATATTGAGCGGCGCCGCCGAACCTTTCGGCCCGGCGATGGAAGCCTTGCTGTTTGCTGCGGCGCGCAACGACCATGTGGAGCAAGTTATACGTCAAGCGCTTAAGGCCGGCCGGATGGTGCTCTGCGACCGCTATATCGACTCCAGCCGCGTCTATCAGGGTGTGACCGGCAATCTCGATCCAGATTTGATGCGAGCTATTGAACGCGCCGCCATCAACGGTCTCCTGCCGGATATGACGATCATCCTTGACCTGCCGGCCGAGGTCGGTCTGCAACGCGCCCATGCACGGCGTGGGGCAGGGACTGCCGACCGTTTCGAAAAGGAAACAATCGATCTGCACCGCAAGCGCCGTGACGCCTATCTTGCCATTGCGACCGCAGAACCCGAGCGCTGCAAGGTGATCGCTGCCAATCGCCCGGCCGATGAGATTGCAGCTGACATTACCGCACTCGTCGACCGGTTGAAGATCAGCCGCGGCATGAACGCCAAGCAAGGCACCGAGGTGACGAAATGAGCGACGCCGTCCTCGACGTGCCGGCAGCCCACGATACCATCGATGGTGTTCACGCGCCTTCCGCCAATCCCGCGCTGTTCGGTCACGCCGGGATAAGGTCTTTCCTCGCGCAATCCTATCAGTCCGGTCAGATGCATCACGCATTATTGTTCGAGGGTGCGCAGGGTGTCGGCAAGGCTACTTTGGCGTTTCATTTGGCCGGTCACATGTTGAAATATCCTGCGGAACGCGAGGCACCACTGACGCTTGCGCAGCCGAATTTTACAGTGGCACCGTATCGGCAACTTGCAAGCGGAACGCATCTGTCCGTGCTGCATATCAGCCGCCCGATAGATGCCAAGACCGGCAAGTTCAAGACCGGCATCACGGTTGATGAGATCAGGCGGGTCGCGCATTTCCTCAACCGTACCTCCCATGATGGCGCGTGGCGTATCGTCATTGTCGATCCGGCAGATGACATGAACCGCAATGCCGCCAATGCGTTACTGAAGACTCTTGAAGAACCGCCGCAGCGGACTCTGTTCATTCTGATCTCGCATTCTTCTGGCAGGCTGCTGCCGACAATCCGCTCGCGCTGCCAGTCGATCCGTTTCGAACCGCTTGAACGCCAAGATCTGCTTGCTGCTCTAGCCGCGATCAAGCTCGACACCGCACAGTTGCCCGATGGGGATTCGCTCATCGCCCATGCGGAGGGCAGTGTTCGGAAAGCCGCCTTGTTGCTGGCATTTGGCGGGCTGGAAATTTCGGAGGCGACCGATGCTATCCTGAGCAATCCCGTGTTCGACGTGCCCAAGGCCCAGGCGCTGGCAACGGCGCTGTCAGGACGCGACGCCGAGATTCAGTACGATCTCTTTCTCGATGATCTGTTGGGGCGCATAGCAGTGAAGGCGCGGCTCAGCGCGGAGCAGGGCGATGGTTCGCAGGCGAACCGCTGGTCTGGTCTCTGGCAGGACATGCAGAACGAGGCGAGGGAAGCCGCTGCTTTCAATCTCGACCGCAAGCAGACTGTTCTTATTTTCCTCGATAGAATGCACCGCGCCCTATCGGGCAGATAGAGCCCTGCCGGTATGGCAATCAGGTCCGACTTGCGTTATGTCAGCCAGACGTTTTTCCCAAGATGCCCAAACCAAAGACGAAATCAGGTCACGCATGAGCCGCGAAACATTTTACATCACAACTGCCATTTCCTATCCGAACGGAAGCCCGCACATCGGCCATGCCTATGAGCTTATCGCGACCGATGCGATCGCGCGCTTCAACCGCCATGACGGCAAGGACGTTCTGTTCCTCAGTGGCACGGACGAACACGGCATCAAGATGCTGCAGACTGCGCGCAAAGAGGGCATTACGCCACGCGAACTTGCGGACAGAAATGCCAAGCTTTTCCGTGACATGGGGCATCTTTTGAATGCTTCCTATGATGATTTCATTCGCACAACCGAAGAGCGGCATTACAAATCATCGCAAGCCATCTGGCAGAAGATGGCTGATGCCGGGGATATCTACAAAGGTGGTTACGCCGGTTGGTATTCCGTGCGCGATGAAGCGTATTACCAGGAAGAAGAGACGGAGCTGCGTGCCGACAATGTGCGCTACGCTCCAACGGGCGCGCCGGTTGAATGGATAGAGGAAGAAAGTTATTTCTTCCGCCTGTCGGCCTACCAGGACCGTTTGCTCAAACTCTATAGCGAAAATCCCGAGTTTATCGGCCCGGATGAGCGGCGCAACGAGGTCATCTCCTTCGTCAAGTCGGGATTGAAAGACCTTTCGATCTCCCGCACGACCTTTGATTGGGGTGTTCCGGTTCCGGGCGATGAAAAACACGTCATGTATGTCTGGGTCGATGCGCTGACGAATTACATCACCGCCGCGGGCTATCCCGATGAAAAAGCCGAGCGTTGGCGTTATTGGCCTGCTGATGTTCATATCATCGGCAAGGATATTATCCGCTTCCATTCGGTCTATTGGCCAGCTTTTCTATGGTCGGCTGGTATCGAACTGCCGAAGCGGGTTTTCGGCCATGGCTTCGTGTTCAACCGCGGCGAGAAAATGTCGAAATCGGTTGGCAACGTCATCGATCCGGCTGCATTGGTGGAGCATTACGGCCTTGATCAGTTGCGTTATTTCCTGCTGCGGGAAATCCCGTTCGGTCAGGATGGCAATTACAGCCATGAGGCCATCGTCAACCGGACCAATGCCGACCTCGCCAATGACCTCGGCAATCTGGCACAACGTTCATTGTCGATGATCGCAAAGAACTGCGATGCCAAGGTTCCACAGCCGGGTGCGCTGACCGACGCGGATAAGGCTATTCTCGAGCAGACCGTCGCGGCGCTCGATACCGCTCGCAAGGCGGTCGCCGGCCAAGCACTCCATCAGGCGCTGGCAGCAATCTTCGGTGTCGTGGCTGAAGCCAACCGTTATTTCGCCGCACAGGAGCCATGGGCGCTTAAGAAAACCGATCCGGCACGCATGGAAACGGTGCTCTATGTGACGGCGGAAGTGATCCGTCGTATTGGCATTCTTTGCCAGCCGTTTATACCGGGCTCGTCGGCCAAACTGCTGGATATCCTGGCTGTGCCGGCGGACAAGCGGGGCTTTGTCGATCTGAAAGCCAGCGAATTGATACCCGGCACTGAACTCCCGGCACCGCAACCGATCTTCCCGCGCTACGTCGAAGCAGAAAAAGCAGACTAGTTTCATGCTTGTCGATAGTCATTGCCACCTGGATTTTGCGGATTTTGCCGAGGAACGGGATACCATCGTTCAGCGGGCGCTGGACCATGACATCACGCGGCTGGTAACGATTTGCACACGCGTCCGGCGCTTTGGCGATATCATCAAGATCGCGGAGCAGTATGACAGCGTCTACGCATCGGTTGGAACGCATCCCAACAACGCGCATGAAGAGCTCGATGTGACAGCGGACGACCTGATCCGCTTGTCGGAGCATCCGAAGGTAGTCGCCATCGGCGAAGCGGGCCTTGATTACCACTACGACTATGCGCCTCCGGATGCGCAAGCGCAGGGTTTCCGCACTCACATTGCCGCTTCCCGCGCCACTGGCTTGCCATTGGTCATCCACGCCCGTGCCGCCGACGATGATATGATTTCAATTCTGACGGAAGAAACAGGGAAGGGCGCCTTCCCCTTCATTTTGCACTGCTTTTCGTCCGGTGCGGAACTGGCGCGAGTGGGCGTAGAACTCGGCGGCTATGTGTCGTTCTCGGGTATTCTGACATTCAAGAACTCACCTGAGATACGTGAAATCGCCAAAAACGTGCCGCAAGATCGGCTTCTGGTCGAAACAGATGCGCCATATCTTGCGCCCATGCCGCATCGCGGCCATCGCAACGAGCCAAGCTTTGTCCGGCATACGGCGGCTGTACTGGCCGAGACGATTGGCGTCAGTGAAGACGAGATCGCCAAAATAACAACAGACAATGTGTTCCGCCTGTTCACCAAGATGCCAAGGCCAAGTGCTGGAACCACAAATGCCTGATCGCTTGCGCTTCACCATTCTTGGTTGCGGCTCGTCTCCGGGCACACCACGTATCAATGGCGATTGGGGCAGTTGTGATCCGAGCGAGCCGAAGAACAAGCGACGGCGTGCAGCCATGCTGGTTGAACGCATTGCGCATCATGGCGGTGTGACGACCGTGATCATCGACACGGGACCGGATTTTCGCTCGCAGATGATCGATTTCGGCTCCGGAAAGCTAGACGCGGTTATCTATACCCATGCGCATGCTGACCATATCCACGGTCTCGACGATCTGCGCACATTCGTCATCGATCGCCGCGACTTGGTGGATATCTATGCCGATGCGATGACACAGCGGCGCCTGATGGAAGGTTTTGGCTATTGCTTCAAAACACCGGAAGGTTCGAGTTATCCACCAATCCTGCGACCGCACGAGATTATTCATCACGAAGCCTTCGAGATTGACGGGCCGGGCGGCGCGATACGCTTTCTGCCGCTGCCGCAGATCCATGGCGATATTCTTTCTCTAGCGTTCCGGATCGCCGATGTTGCCTATTGTTCGGATGTCAGCGCATTTCCCGATACGACAGCAGCGCAACTCTTCGATCTTGATACACTGGTCATCGATGCGCTGCAGTACAGGACACATCCAAGCCATTTTTCATTAAATGAATCAATAGAATGGATTGGAAAGCTCAAGCCACGTCGAGCAATTTTGACCCATATGCACATACCACTGGATTATGGAACTGTGCTGCGCGAGACGCCGGACAACGTCGAGCCGGCCTATGATGGCTTGTCGTTCGAGGTCGCGCTATGAGCAAGAGCGTCGAGCGTGTCCGTCAGGCGGCTGATGCGGCCGGACTTGATATCGAAATTCGCCAAATGTCCGATTCGACCCATACGGCTGAAGACGCGGCGATCCAGTGCGGCGTCACCGTCGAGCAGATCGTCAAATCCTTGATTTTTCAAGGCACTGATACGCAAAACCTCTATTTGTTTCTCGTTTCGGGTCCGCGCAAGCTCGATCTTGCCAAAGCTGCCAGGCTGACCGGCGAGACATTGCACAGGGCTGATCCCAAATATATCCGCAAGGAAACAGGCTTTGCCATTGGCGGCGTTTCACCGTTGGGACATCTGATCGACATCAAGACTTATGCCGACGAAACTCTGATGCAGTTCGATGTGGTGTGGGCTGCAGCCGGGGGCACCAACTTCGTTTTTCCAAGCGAACCAAGGGCATTGGCTAAAGCTGCAAAGGCGCAAATCGCCGATATTGCAGGCTGAATTGCCTGTTTGCCCGTATAGGACGGTTCCATAATCTATCTTATGCGATCTTCTCATGTAGCCGCAAAGTTAAAATGTCCTGTTTCTGCAAAGTAGAAATGTCCGTGTGTCACCTTCTCGTTCATCGCAACGAGATATGGGATTCAGATTTTGGGATGGATTTTAATGAGCGAACGCGAACTGCATCGTATCGAGGTTTTATCGGAGGTTGTTGAAGGGCGCCGCGCGCTCGCGTCGGCCGCAATTGTGCTGTCGCTGAGTGTTCGCCAAGTGCAAAGGATCGTGCGGACATTCTGTCTCGAAGGCGCGCCGGCACTGCGTCATCAGAGCCGCGGCCGCCGGTCGAACAACCGGATCAACGATGGTGTGCGGGATCTGGCGCTGCAGCTGATCCGCGAGCGCTACGCTGACTTTGGTCCGACGCTGGCGGCCGAGAAGCTGGCCGAGCACGGCTTTTCGGTTTCGCGCGAGACGTTGCGCAAATGGATGGCTGATGCCGGCATCTGGCTGTCGCGCAAACAGCGCCGGACGTTTCGTCAGCCGCGGTTGAGGCGTGAGTGTTATGGCGAGCTGATCCAGATCGACGGCAGCGATCATCACTGGTTTGAAGATCGTGGCGATCGGTGCACGCTGCTGGTGTTCATCGATGATGCGACCGGCAAGCTGATGCAGCTTTTGTTTGTGCGCTCGGAAAGCGCCTTCACCTATTTCGACGCTTTGGAGCTCTACCTTAAGGTCCATGGCCGTCCAGTTGCGTTCTACTCCGACAAGCATTCGGTGTTCCGTGTGGCGAAGAAGGATGCCATGAACGGCCAGGGCATGACGCAGTTCGGCCGGGCGCTGGCGGAGCTGAGCATCGAGATTCTGTGCGCAAATTCGAGCCAGGCGAAAGGTCGTGTCGAGCGGGTCAACCGCACCTTGCAGGACCGTTTGGTCAAGGAACTGCGGCTGGCCGGGATCGACGATATGGCGGCTGGCAACGCCTTCCTGCCCAGCTTTATGGAGCGGTTCAACGAACAATTCGCTGTTACTGCGATCCGCCCGGAGAATTTGCACCGGCCGCTCAATGTCGTCCCGGACCGTTTGCGGGAGATTCTGTGCAAGCGGGAACAACGCTACGTTGGTGAGCAACTGACGTTTTCCTATGAGCGCAAGCGCATCATGCTGGAGGAGAATGAGATTACCCGTGGTCTGGTTGGCAAATATATCGACACCTATGCCTTTGCGGACGGGCGCCTGGAGATGCGCTGGAAAGGGATCGCCCTTCCCTACAAAATGTTCGATATGGACCAACGTGTGACCCACGCAGCTGTGACCGAGAACAAAAGACTGGGCGATGTGCTGTCGATGATCAAGGCGCAGCAGGATCCGTTGCCTGCGCCGAAGGTGAAGACCAACAGCGAGGTCATCGCCTATCAAAAACGTGAGCGCAAACCCTCACGGAAGAACGACTGGGTCGAGGAACGAAGGACACGCAGACTACTGGACAAGGCCGCTGGGGCCCCGCTGGATGTCACCGGTCCGGGCTGCGATATTGAGGTCTCCGCCCTGCCCGGCGACGCGCCTCGGCGTCTGTCGGGATGACATTTCTACTTTGCAGAATCGGCGACATTTCTAATTGGCTGCCACATTGGATTGTAGCCGGGTGGGTTCTAATCCGAAGCGCGACTTACGATAGATATGTATCGCCCTACCAGAATTGCGCGGTTCGTTTGAACTTGCCCCATCTGTCATTCAGCTGGCTGGCACTCGTCATTTCACGATGTCCCTGCCAGCCGATCACAGCGCCAATGGCGCGATGCAGGTCAGGACTTTCCGCACGATCCTGGATATTCGACAGAACAGTTCGCGAGGTTCGGATATCATTGGCTTCCCCAAGTACATCCTGCAGTCGAGACAGCTGCTTGAGATATTTTCCAGTCGATCCCCGGTTTGCAAAAAGTGGCAAGAAGAACTCTGTAGCATAGCGCAGTTTCTTCAAGGTCAGTCGCAGCTTGTGTCGCGCTTCAGGCCGGAGATGGCGAAAATGCCGCCCGCGCTTGAGTGCCTTTTGCTCGATACGGTCAAGAAGGTTGGACGCAAATTTGGTTAGCGGCTCTGCAAGTCTCCGCAGACCCTCACTGGTAACCTCGGTTCGCCAGCTTTTCCGCTCAATGACGAGCCCCAGTGACAAAAGAAAACGGTTGGTTTGCGCCGCAGCAATACCATCACGCACCATGCCATAACTTTGATCCAGGAAGGGCTCGCATGCGTCGCGCAACCTTGAGAATTCAATGTCCGGCAGATTGGTCTTCTCGATATCGGCGAGCGTTGATTTGATAAAAACATCCCAGTTGCGTGCTGGTCCCAATGTTTGTGCGAAACGCCTCGCCTCGGCATCGAGCGCCTGAAGTGATGGTGTCTCCAACTCGCGCCGTAACAAATACAAAACCGTTCGCAGACGCCGCAACGCCACCCGCAACTGATGGACGCCTTGGGGTTCGCCGCCGTTTTCTGCCGGAGACAGATTTGCCAGTATCTGTTGCTGGCAGCTCGAAAGGAGCTTGGCGATGCCTTCATCTACGGTATCCTTGGAGTCAAGGTTAGACGAGGCCGCCTTCACAGCCCTTGGATCAATGCCAAGCGCGAGTGCATAGCCACGCGCGGATTTGCTCTGCGTTTCAAGGCACAACGGCGAAATATCCATCAAGCCGAGGCCAAGTTGATAGAGTGCCGCTGCCCTGCCCTGTTTTAGTTCAAGTTCAACCTCGCATAACGGTTTCCGTTGCGATCCGGCCTCAATCACGCCATCGTCGAACGCAACCTCGATCTGTCCTTCGGACACATCGACAGTCACACGATGCCGGCGCACCCTTGTGACAAAGATCGGCACGAGCTGATCGACGGCGATTCTGTCGAAGATCCCATCGATTTCCGACACTGGCAGCGCTCCGAGATCCGGGGCCAAGGTCTTGACCGGCGCTTCCCATTCCTGCCGTGTCAGCGGATCATCGACCGACATTCGCTTGATGGTTTGCACCAGGACCTTGCCACTGCGTCGAACCCGCAGGGAAATGCCGGCGCCAAACAACTTATGGTCAGCCGTATCGTAATAGGTTGTTTCCAACCGGCGTATCATCCCCTTGTTTCGGCAATCTTGCTGAAGGACAGGAGATGTTCGAATCCGGTCGAGCGAACCTGGAGGGGCACGCAGCTTCAGTTCGATTTCGACCGGAGCCGGTGGAGAGGGAATATCGACATTCGCATGCTTCTCCCTACCACGATCCAACGCAATCATCCTGTAAACGCCTTTGTTATTTCCTTCCCAACTCAATCCTATATTATCCTCCAGGACTCATATTGGTAGATGCATTCAGCCTTTCCTGTTTGGGTCGATAGTCGCGATGTCAACCAGCATGGTAAGACCGATGATGCGCAGGCTAATGCTTCTTCGCCATGCCAAGTCGGGCAGGCCCGACAACGTTGACGACCATGCGCGCCCGCTTGCGGAACGTGGCCGCCGGGAGTGCCCGTTGATGGGCATCTACATGGTGGAGCAAGGACTTTTACCCGACCTTGCCATCATATCAACAGCCCGTCGCACCATGGAAACATGGGAACTTATCCGAACTGCCTTTCCGAAGGATATTACGCAGATCATCGAGGCGCGGCTCTACGACGCTTCCGCCAAGGCGATCCTTGACGTTATCCACGAAACGCCACCTGACGTTAAGGCGTTGCTGGTCGCCGGACATAATCCCGGGCTCCATGATCTTGCCCTCGGACTGATCAGAACGGGAAGCCAGCACAATCTATCCCGATTGCAACAAAAATACCCGACTGCGGCGCTTGCGGTAATCGATTTCGGTGCCAGCAACTGGAAGGTCATATCCGAAGGCACCGGCCAACTCGAACGATTCGTGACGCCGAAGTCGATCAGCGGTTTATCCGGATTGGTGTAGTATGTGTCATTGCTGCAGGCGACGGCGTGAAATCCGTCAAGCCCAAGAGCGGGAGGATGTCAGCCATACGCCACAAGGTCCTTGTCATTGCCCTGCTCTTCGCAGCTCCGGCGTTCGCTCACGACGCCCCGCTCGGCTGGGCCTATGGTGCTGAATGTTGCAGCATGACCGATTGTTGGCAGGAGAAGGATGGCGCCATCCTGGAAACGCCAAATGGCTACCGTGTTGTCGTTACCGGGGAACTGATCGGCTACGGCGATAGCCGCATAAAACCATCGAAGGATCAGTTTTTCCATCGCTGTACGGTCAGCGCCGATCCCAAGGCACGGCGATCGATCTGCCTCTATGTTCCGCCAAGATCATTATAGAAGGCCCTGCCCGCCGGGTGCACGTTGTGGACAAGCAATCAATGGCGGCGCTTCGCCATATTCGCCGCTGCTGACTTGGCCTATCCTGCATCCATGAAACCATCACGCGACATAAGCCGCTTGCTCGACATTATGGCTGCCTTGCGGACGCCGGTCACCGGCTGCCCCTGGGATCTGGAGCAGGATTTCAAATCCATCGCGCCATATACGCTCGAGGAGGCATTTGAAGTCATTGACGCGATCGAGCGCGATGACATCGATGATCTGCGCGAGGAACTCGGCGACCTTCTGTTGCAAGTTGTCTTCCACGCCCGGATGGCCGAAGAGCTCAAGGCGTTCGATTTTGGCGATGTGGTTCAGGCTATAACCCACAAGATGATCCGCCGTCATCCGCACGTTTTCGGCGAAGAAGCGGCCCGCGGCGCCGGCATGGCCAAGGGCATGTGGGACAAGATCAAAGCCGAAGAAAAAGCCGAGCGCCGCGAACGCCGTGCAGCGCTCAATCTGGGTCTCGCCGAAGCCGATGGTTTTCTCGACGATATTCCGCATGGTTTCCCAGCCCTTATGCGGGCTTTGAAACTGCAGCAGAAAGCCGCGAAAGTCGGTTTTGACTGGTCTGAAGCTGCGCCGATACTTGACAAGATCGAGGAGGAAATCGGCGAGCTGAAGGAAGCAATCGCCAGCGGCAATCGGCAGGATACCGAAGAAGAATATGGCGACCTGCTTTTTGCGCTCGTCAATCTCGGCCGCCACCTGAAGTTGGAGCCCGAAAGCGCCCTGCGCGGCACCAACGAGAAATTCCGCAAGCGCTTCCACTACATCGAACGCAAATTGGCCGAACAGCAACACTCTCTCGATGCGGCAACGCTCGAGGAGATGGAAGCGCTGTGGCAGGAAGCCAAGACGGCGAAATAGCGCCCAATCTCATGCATGATTGTTAGGCATTTTCGAAATGCCGAATAAATATTGGGCATTCTCTACACCTCATCACAACTGTTGCTTGGTGATTTGGCTGTCTGGCGTGCATTTAACGCGCCCAAATGGCCCGTCTTGGCTTGAATTTGGCAATCGGCCCCAGCCAAGCAAAATTCTGGCCCAATATATTCACTTGGCACGTTACTTGCTGTGAAAGCGTGTGGTTCGATTAAACCACGAAACGTTACGACCGATATTTCAGCAATTTTTCTCTGGAGTTTAGATGAAAGACATTTTTGAAACGGGCCGCAAGCCGGCTCGCGCTACCGATCAGCCCTCCCCGATGCGACGGACCCTATTGAAGGCCTGCGCCTATCTGCCGACAGCGCCGCTCTTGGCCATGCTGGGCGGGTGTGACGGCGATGGCGGTGGGACTTCTGACGGCACATCCACGTTCACGCCGCCTGTCACACCGCCAGTCAAGACGCCGGAGAAGCCGACTGAAACCATCATAACGGACAAGCTGGACCTCAAAATTCCGCCGTTCATTGACAAGAATCCGATACCTTCGCCCAACCAGGACGCTCCGGGCATTGGCATAGAGCGCGAGAACAATCTTACCGACAAAGAGCCTTCGGTCGACCAGACAATCAGCGCTGTGCCGGATGCAGGTATACGGGAACCAGTCATTACAGGCGACGGCATAGAGCGCGAGAACAATCTTGCCGGCAAAGAGCAGTCGGTCAACCAGACAATCAGCACTGTGCCGGATCCACGTATACAGGAACCGGTCATTATAGGCGACGGCATAGATCCCGTGAACAATCTTGCCGACAAAGAGCCTTCGATCGACCAGACAATCAGCACTGTGCCGGATGCACGTGTACAGGATCAGGTCGTTGGGGGCATTGGCATAGAGCGCGAGAACAATCCTATCGGCAAGGTGCCGCAGATTGATCAAACGAGCCAGCCGCCAGCCCCCTCTAACCCGAAGAAAGTCGGCATCTACAGCCTGCAGTATCACTCGTTCAAGCAGGTTTCCGCACGCGGCGAGGTT
The DNA here is from genome assembly GCF_025452195.1 of Phyllobacterium zundukense. Taxonomy (NCBI): domain Bacteria; kingdom Pseudomonadati; phylum Pseudomonadota; class Alphaproteobacteria; order Hyphomicrobiales; family Phyllobacteriaceae; genus Phyllobacterium; species Phyllobacterium zundukense. The sequence goes on from NZ_CP104973.1 coordinate 3,055,861, forward strand.
GGGGAGGGAACGCCGGGCGCGGTCAGACTGGCTGGCGAGGCGAAGATCTTCGAAGGGATCGAGAGCTATCTGAAACGTTCATTGGACAACCGGTTTGCGCTCCTCTATCGCGCCATGGTGACCGCCTTTGAAAAACGGTCGCCTAAAGAATTCGATGTGAGTTTCGTCACGGCTCCGGAGTTCTACTGGAATGTGCCTTTTGGCGATTTCTGGACTAAGGAAGAACTGGAGCTTGGCGCAGACCTATGTCTGAACACGGTGACGAAGCACGTCAAAACCTTGATCAAAAAATTTCCGGCGCACCAATACGGGCATATTGTGCTCTTGCCGGGAACAATTGCCATGCTGAAGCCAATGACTGATCCCCGCAAACCAAATGGTACACCTGTGGGTGGTTCCACTATCTATGAGGCGTTCAATCAAGTCGTGTGCACGCACAACCTGCCTCTGAACGATGGCAAGAAGCGGCCTGCCTATATGATCTGGCCCAAACGGGTGGTGTCCCACATCGATTATTTTGACGAGTTGGGTGACAAAAGAAAGAGAGACGCTGGATGTGATGGCAGAGAATTGAATTCGTTGATGCCGAATCCGTCGCATCCGGGGCTAAAAAACCCGATACTGAAATGTACCACAAGCATTGCAAGCAATGTCAAAGTAAGGATCGGCTATGTCACCTCGTCAGTTGGTAGCTCGTATGATTCAAATGATAACTTAATCACCGGCAAGTTTCAGAATGATATTATAGAGGGTTTGCCTTTTGGCATCGACATTTGTTTGGATTATTCTGCTGCCAGCGTGCAACTGGACCAGCATCGCATCTCGCAGCTCAATGAGCGCCACTTCAAGCTGGATTTTCTGCTTGCAGCCGGCATGGGCCTGGACATCAACAATTATGCCAAAACGCCCCATATCCAATATGCAATACGCAATGAGGGTATCGGCGGCACGACTGGGGAGGTGGAAGTCTGGAAGCTGAGCTTAGACAAAGAAAAGCCTAAAGCCGGAACAAAATTTGTCAAGATCAGTGATGGATACCGGATAGGAACTCCCATGATTCGAATTGAAACAGATATCAGGGTCAACCAAAACGAAATTTTCGACGCGCCAAAGAATGCCGATACGAAAGATATCCCGAATATCCTTGACAAAATGAATCCCGGTTTGGTGAGTGTCTGGTCACTGGATACAGTCCAGCCGGCCGGCACAGTCATCGCCAGCAATCCCGCGCCAATGACAACGGTGGCTGACAAGACCATCCAGTTCATAAAATAAGCGGGCATGGCGCCCTGAACAGTCAATAAGCCGGGGCATTACTGACTGCCCCAGCTTGGCGGGCCGTAAAATGGCGTGAAATAGCCAGTTTATGGCGACGGAAGCTGTGGAAGAAGCCGAGACGGCGAAGTAACTCGCCTTACCTGTTATTCCTGCTCAGCATCTTCTCATCAAGCATTGCCTGCGAGTTGACTGTCATATCCATCGTTAGTGCGATTGAGCCGTCATCGAGATCCTTGCGCTTCACATTGCTGGAATGCTGATAAATCCAGTCCATGAGCCGCATCTGGTTATGCTGTAGCGTGACCTTGACCTTGGTGAGCTTGCCAGCGATCCGGTCCTCGATTTCCTTGAGCAGGGCGTCTACGCCCTCACCCGTAATTGCCGAGACCGGGATCGGATGCTCATTACCAATCGCCGCGGCGCTCAAGCGCTGCGCCGCCTCGCGGCCGGCTTCATCCAAGAGATCGATCTTGTTCCAGACTTCAATGATGCGTTTCGTGTCGCCGCGCTCGATGCCGAGGCTTTCCATGATCGCGTGAACGTCTTCCGCCTGTGCTGCGGTGTCCGGATCGGAAATATCACGCACATGCAGGATAAGGTCGGCCTCGACCACCTCTTCCAGGGTCGCGCGGAAAGCAGCGACGAGATGGGTCGGCAGGTTGGAAATGAAACCAACAGTATCCGAGAGAATGATCGTTTCGCCATGTTCGAGCTTGATGCGCCGCAGCGTCGGGTCCAGCGTGGCGAAGAGCATGTCTTCGGCGACGACCCCTGCTCCGGTCAGGCGATTGAACAGCGTGGATTTGCCGGCATTGGTATAGCCGACAAGGGCAACAACCGGATGCGGCACCTTCTTGCGTTTGGCCCGGTGCAGCGTACGCGTGCGAACGACAGTCTCAAGCTCGCGCTTGATGCGCAGGATCTTTTCCTGCAGAGCGCGCCGGTCGGCCTCGATCTGCGTTTCACCGGGACCGCCGAGGAAGCCGCCACCACCACGCTGACGCTCAAGGTGAGTCCAGCTGCGGACCAGGCGGCCCTTTTGATAGGTCAGGTGCGCCAGTTCAACCTGCAGCGCGCCCTCTTTTGTCTGGGCGCGGCGGCCGAAGATTTCGAGAATGAGGCCTGTCCTGTCGAGAACCTTGGCATTCCATTCTTTTTCGAGATTGCGCTGCTGAACCGGCGTCAACGAATGGTCGACGATCACCAGTTCCGCATGCGAAGCTTCAATGATCTCGCCAATTGTTTCTACCTTGCCGGTTCCGAGCAATGTAGCCGGGCGCGGCGCAGAAACCTGAACAATATCCGAATGGACGATGTCGAGGTCGATCGCCCGCGCCAACCCTTCCGCTTCTTCAAGCCGCGCATCGTCGCTGCGCTGAAATTCACGTCGGAATTGCGAGCGCCCGCTGCCGTCGGAACTGCCGCCATCGGCAAACCGCTGTGGCAGGACAGGCACAACTACGATAGCACGCGTAGGTTCTCTGGCGGTTTCACCGTTGCCGGTCGACCCACCATTGTTCTGTGCGTTACGCGTCGTTTCTTTTGTCAAAAGTAGTTATTCGCTCTCTTCAACTTCGAACATCTGCACGGGCTGGCTGGGCATAATGGTCGAGATCGCATGTTTATAGACGAGCTGCGAATGACCGTCACGGCGTAAAAGCACACAAAAATTGTCGAAAGACGTGACAATTCCAGTCAGTTTCACACCATTAATGAGGAATATTGTCAGAGAAATCTTCTGTTTTCTGACTGAATTCAGAAAAAGGTCCTGAAGATTCTGCGATCGTTCAGCCATTGTTTTTGTCCTTTTATGCGATCAGCAAACGTGTCTCATACAAAATTCTGCGGCGGAAGCAAACTTTCTTTGCTCCAGCAGGAGGTGAAAAATAGCGCTCTGTTAGTCCCCTCACTCTCCGGTTAACAGGATGGCGTTTTTTCCGCAATGTCAAAAAACGCTTCCCGCAAGGAAAGTGTAGTTGTTCCAGGATGGCCATTTGCTACCGATTCGCCATCAATCGCAACGATTGGCATGACGACTGTTGACGCGGCGGTCATGAAAACTTCCTTGGCCTTCTTTGCTTCATCGACAGAAAAGCCCCTCTCCTCGATCTTCAGCCCCAACCTTTCTGCCACGTCGAAAATGGTGGTGCGAGTGATACCGCGCAGGATTCCGCTCTCGGCGGGACGGGTGACCAGAACGCCGTCCTTGGTAACGATCCAGGCATTCGTCGCGGCGCCCTCCTTTACGATACCATCTCTATCGATGAACCATGCTTCTTGGGCACCTTGTTCCTTCGCCTGCTGGCGGGCCATCACATTTGGCAGCAAACCAATGGATTTGATATCGACCCGCTCCCAGCGGTTTTCTGGCACGGTTATCACCTTGATGCCCTTGGCTGCCCGAGCAGACGATGCTGCAGGGCTGGTGCGCTTGGCGGTGACGACGATGGCTGGTGGCGTATCCGGCGACGGAAACACGTGATCGCGCCTGGCAACACCGCGCGTCACCTGCAAATAGACAAGACCGTCGTGAACCCGGTTCCGCCGGACGACTTCCTTGATAATGATCTGGAGTGCCTTGCGAGCCATCGGCCAGGAAATCTTCAATTCCGACAGCGAACGATTCAACCTGTCGAGATGGCGGGTCATGTCCATGATATTGCCGCGTGCTATCTCGCAGACTTCATAGACACCGTCGGCGAACTGATAGCCGCGGTCCTCGATGTGGATACCAGCTTCCGAATGCTGGACATATTGACCGTTTACATAGGCAATGCGCGACATCGCGGCTCCTTCTTAGCGGAATGTACCGAATACGATGCGCATGGGTGTGTCCAGCGCAACGCGTTTGCCGGTATCCTCAAGTGCACCCGTATGAATATCGCGTCTGAAGATGGCGATGCCGCCGCCTTTCTGATTGGCAACCAGCATGAATTTGCCGGACGGGTCAATTGCGAAATTGCGCGGGCCAATCCCTTGCGACGGTGTCCAGCCGATCAATGCAATTTCACCCGAATCTGCGATGGCATAGCTGACAATACTGTTGTGACCACGGTTGGATCCGTAGAGGAACCGGCCGTCGGGGCTCACGGCGATTTCCGCGCAGGTATTGGTCCCGGTGAAGCCCTCCGGCAGTGCCGGCAATGTCTGGATCACGGTGAGTGCCGCGTTCTCCGGATTATAATTCAAAACTGAAACGGTGCTGTTCAACTCGTTGATGACATAGGCAACTTTGCCATCTGGGTGAAATATCATGTGGCGTGGACCCGCCCCTTGGGGCAGCTGCGTAAACGGTGTCGCGGCGAGGGACAGGCTTTCGCCCTTCTTCGGCAGTCTATAGGCCATAATCCGGTCGAGCCCGAGATCGCAGACAAAGACAGTCCGATTGTCGGGACTTGCAACCGCACAATGGCCGTGCTGGCGTTTGTCGGTCGGCAGAATGGCGTTTGGGCCTTCATGGATTGCAGCGGCAAAGGCAGGCTCCAGCCCGCCGTCTGCTCGTAGCGCAAAGGCAGTAATCGCATTCCCCGGCCGCGCGCCCAATTCGGCGACCGTGTAGTTCGACGCGAAGATCATTTCGCGAGTCTGGTCGAAACCAAGATGGCAGGTAGTGTTCCCCAACGTCGATTGCATATTGATATAGGACAGCGCACCGGTCGAGGGATCGATATCGAAGGCTGCGGCGAGATTCTCGTTCCACGCCGGAACTTCCGCAGCGGCATAGAGGCGCTTGCGCTTCTCATCAATCGCCAGATACCCTGGATTGTCGATCGCCAGATACTCGCTCGTGAGCGTCATATCTCCCGTCTCATCATCGAATTGAAAGACACTGATGCCCTTTCCCTTACCGGGCAAGGCATTGCGATTCAGGTTACCGACAAAAGCAAAGGTTTTTGGCATCGTTGATCTCATGCGTTAGGGGTGGAGAGATGGAGAATCTCGCCGTCGCTGGGAATAAGCAGCTTATGCTTAGCGATGTCGTGGGCGTTCGCATAGGCTTGCAGGTTATCGCGGGAAACAGTTGCGTGATCCAACGCTTCCATATGGGTCGCTATGATTCTCGTATCTTCGGGAGCAATACGGCAGATATCGACAGTTTGTTCGGCATCCATGACAATCAGCACATCGTCCCATTTGGCTCCACAGGAATGGGTGATGATAATGTCCGGAGCAAATGTAGCAATTGTTTCGCGCACGAGCGGATAGAGGATCGTATCGCCGGTCCAATAGATCGATGGTTCGCCGTCTGCCTCGATCGTGAGGCCAATGACGTTTCCCATCTTTTCGAGCACAGGACCAGAGCCGTGATTGCCGTCGCGACGGGTCAAATGAATACCTGCATATGTCAATCTGCCCGTCAGAGGCGTAACGTCGATGAAGCCGAATGACCGGATTTTTTCCTCGTCGCCTGGTTGGCAAATGAGAGGCAAATGCTTGGGAACAAGCTCCTGCGCGACCTTGTCGAAATGGTCCGCATGCAGATGCGAAACAATGACAAGGTCCACTCCGGCAAGGATTTCCTCCGTCGATACCGGCAGTTCGACCATTGGATTGGGTGAGCGGCCCGTGAACGATGGACGGCCGTGCTTCGACCCGAAATCCGGATCGATCAGGATAGTCGTGCCGGCATAGTCAAGTTTCAGCGTTGCGTTGCGAAGGAGTTGCAATTTCATATCGCCGGTCTCTTTCTGTGCTGTTCCACGACATTGCACAAGGCGTTCACGCAAAATCGGGCAAGGATGTGCCGGGGCGTCGAAAGGCTGCCGGACTGGACACTTGATCAGACGCCGAGGGACTTCAGTTTGCGGTGTAGTGCCGACCGTTCCATGCCAACGAACTCGGCCGTGCGTGAGATGTTTCCGCCAAAGCGATTGATCTGGGCAATCAGATATTCCTTCTCAAACCGCTCCCGCGCTTCACGCAATGGCAGCGCCATGATGTGCTGGTCCGATTCCGTTGGTGGTTTTGGCAGCGTATCGCCAATCTCGGCGGGCAGCAGATCAGCGGTGATCACCGATTCAGGATCGTCGCCCCGGGCGAGAATGATCAGGCGCTCGATGTTGTTGCGCAACTGGCGAATATTGCCCGGCCATGAATGCGACTGCAGCACCGCCATTGCATCGGGGCCAATCTTCCGCGGCTTGATACCTGCCTGATCGGCGATCTGCCCCATAAAGAACTCGACAAGTGCTGGGATATCGTCACGCCGGTCAGCCAATGGCGGCACGATAACGGGAACGACCGCGAGCCGATGGAACAGATCTTCGCGGAAACGTCCTTCGGCGATCATTGCCTCGAGGTTTTGGGCGGTCGAAGAAATAATACGAACATCGACCTTGATCCGCTTGGTGCCCCCTACCCGCTCAAACTGCTGATCCACCAAAACACGCAAGATCTTGTTTTGGGTTTCTCGCGGCATGTCAGCTATCTCATTCAGGTAGAGAATGCCGCCATGCGCTTCTTCCAGGGCGCCGACCTTGCGCTCACCACCATCGGATTCGGTGCCGAATAGCTCGACCTCCATTCGTTCTGGAGTGATGGTTGCCGCGTTCAGATTGACGAACGGCCCCTTGGAACGTGTCGACAGGGCATGAATGGCACGCGCGGTCAGTTCCTTGCCTGCACCGGAAGGCCCTGTGATCATGATGCGGCTGTTGGTCGGCGCGACCCGTTCAATAGTCTGGCGAAGGTGGTTCATGGAGAGCGAACTGCCAAGAAGTTCAAAGCTTTCGCTCGAGCGCTTGCGCAGGTCCGAAACCTCGCGGCGCAGCTTCGATGTCTCCAAGGCACGCTCGGCAATCAGGATCAGACGGTCAGCCTTGAAAGGCTTCTCGATAAAATCATAGGCACCGCGGCGAATGGCCGAAACGGCCGTTTCGATATTGCCGTGACCGGAAATCATAACGACCGGGATCTCCGGATGCCGCAGCTTGATCTCGTCCAGGAGCGCCAAGCCATCCAGGCGGCTGCCCTGCATCCAGATATCGAGGAAAATCAGCCGGGGTATGCGGTCATCTATCGAAGCGAGCGCGCTATCGGCGTCGGATGCGACGCGGGCCTCATAGCCTTCATCGCTGAGGATGCCAGCCACAAGTTCACGGATGTCGACCTCATCGTCGACCACAAGAATATCAGATGCCATGTTAATTCACCTGTTTTGCCGATTTATCGGTCTCTGCTTCGACCGGCGTAACGGTCTGCGTGGTTGGAAAAGTCATGCGGATCATAGCGCCCCGGCCCCCGTAAAAATCTTCCGGCGCGTCATGCAATTCGAGATGTCCAGCGTGGTCCTCGACAATCTTTTTGACGATAGCAAGACCAAGTCCGGTACCCTTTTCACGAGTCGTCATGTACGGTTCGAGCAGCCGCTGCCGGTGTTCGCGTGGCAGGCCTTTGCCGTTATCAAGTATCTCCACGACGATCGTCGCGTCGTCCTGTCTGGATCTGACGAGAATGTGTCCGTTGGCATGAGTCTCTTTCACAACGGATTCAACGGATTCAGCGGCATTCTTGATAACATTTCCGAAAGCCTGGCCCATCAAACGACTGTCGAACTGACCGATAAGCGGGGTATTGCCAAAGTCACGTTCGAAACGGATATCGCTACGGCTGACCTCCACGAGGAACGAGGCCTCGCGCAGAGCCTCGCGCAAATCCATTGCCTTGATTTCGGGTTTCGGCATGCGCGCGAAGGAGGAAAATTCATCGACCATTCGGCCGATATCACCGACCTGCCGTATGATCGTTTCGGTACATTGATCGAAAACTTCACGGTCCTCGGTGATCACCTTGCTATAGCGACGGCGCAAACGTTCGGCAGAAAGTTGAATTGGTGTCAGCGGATTCTTGATCTCGTGCGCGATGCGCCTTGCAACGTCAGCCCATGCGGAGGAACGCTGCGCCTCCACCAGATCGGTGATGTCATCCACGGTCACAACGTACGAATGATCAATCGATTCAGCATCTTCTACGGTAATCTGGACGTTAAAGGTCCGCGCGCTGCCGCGACGCGACATGGTCACCTGCTCGCGATAGACAGAGCGGCCCGTTGCATGCGCGACTTCGAAAACCAGTCCGATCTCCGGAACGAGCGCAGTCAGGTTCTTGCCAATAGCGGCTGCCGGGTCGAGCGAGAGCATGGTTTCAGCAGAACGATTGACAATGCCTATGACACCGTCGCCGTTGACACTGATAACGCCAGCGGTCACGCCCGAAAGGACCGCTTCGGAGAACCGTCGCCGCTCATCGATCTGATCCTTGGCAGCAACGAGATCATTGCGCTGTGTCCCCAACTGCTGAACCATTGTGTTGAACGTCTGCGAAAGAGAACCGATATCCCCGTCATTGCGATGTACGGGAACCGAGACATCGAGATTACCGGTTGCCACATCATCAGCTGCACCAATCAACAGCCGAATGGGGCGCACGAGCCTGTCAGCAACAGCTATGCCAGTCCAGATAGCCGATAGGAGCAGCGTGAGGGTCAGGCCGAAATAGAGCAGCGCAAAAAGGATCTGCGTGGTTACCCCGTCGCCGGCGGATGCTTGCTCGTCGGCGGTTCGTTTCTCCATCAATCGGCTCGAACTGAGAATGTCCGCATCGACGGGCCTCACCGTGTAGAGAAACAGACCCGGTATTTCCCGCATCATGATGACCGCACTCAGGAGATTGGTTTGTTCTGGCGGAATAAGCACGGGCTTGCCGTCCGATGCAGTCTCCAATACCGACCTTGCTACTGCAGGTATCGCGATGTCGGTCTTGATGTCGGCGCGCACAGCGGTTTCACCATTTGACCTGACCAGCGATGCGCCAAGAAGCCCCCGTCCCAGCGCCTGCTGGGTGAGCAAACGGGTAAAGCCGCTGCGATCGAGATTATAAAGCGTGCGCTGGCTATCGAGGTCATTGACCATTTCCAGCGTTGTGCCCTGCAAATTGCGCGCACTTTCCTGAATGTAGGAGTTGGCGAGGCTGATCGACGAATTGACGATGGTCGTACTCCGCATCTCGAACCAGCGGTCGAGGCCGAGATCGAGTGTAATGGACGCGACAATAGCGACGATCATTGCCGGCACAGCGGCGACAAGCGAAAACAGTATGATCAGACGCACATGTAGGCGCGATGCTGCTTTTCCGCGTGTCCTTGCCCGCGCGATCCGGTAGGCTTCCCGTCCGATGAGCATCATGAGCGCCGCAATCAGCGCCGCATTGATGCTTGTGAGCAGCAACGTAGTCTGGCTGTCTGGGCGGATTGGCGTCATTCCGGTCAGAATCAGAAAAGTTACGCCTGTCGTAAGAAGTGCGAGGACAACCGTCGCAATTCCAGCCCTTGAATAAAACTTCTGGATGCCGCCGCTCGTCGCGCCAGCCGTCGAATTTCCAGATAGGTTGACCGAATTCGATAAAAGCATCGCTATCGTGATTCCCACACGTGGCACTCATGCAACACATTGTGGCGGAAATGCAACGTTTTGTCGCGAAACAATGCTGATTGTCAGCACTTACCCACAATTGCCGGATCCGGGTCGCGGGCCTAATCTGTCGTCAATTTCTTGTTATACCTTGCTATCGCCATTCCAAAATCGACAAAACGGCTTACGACTATCGGAAACATCGTCAATCTGGCGCGTTGGCACGGGCCGCGTGGTCCGACGTTGACACCTCGACTTTGTAAAAATGGAGAACTGAGATGGAATATGTGCGTTTCGGCAACACCGGTCTCGAGGTCTCGCGTATATGTCTCGGATGCATGAGCTACGGCGAGCCTGATCGGGGCAACCATGCCTGGACGCTTTCAGAAGAAAAAAGCCGGCCATTCATCAAGCAAGCGCTGGAACTTGGTATCAATTTTTTCGACACGGCGAATGTTTATTCAGACGGCTCCAGCGAGGAGATTGTTGGCCGTGCGCTCAACGATTTCAGTACGCGCGAAGAGGTTGTCATCGCCACAAAAGTGAACAGCAGGATGCGCCAGGGGCCGAACGGCGCGGGCCTTTCCCGCAAAGCCATCTTCGCGGAAATCGATGCGAGCTTGCGCCGGCTGGGCACTGACTATGTCGACCTCTACCAGATCCATCGCTTTGACTACCAGACGCCTATCGAAGAGACATTGGAAGCTCTTCATGAAGTCGTGAAATCCGGCAAGGCGAGGTATATCGGGGCATCTTCCATGTATGCCTGGCAGCTCGCCCAAATGCTTGCGACCTCGAGTCAGAAGGGATGGACACGCTTCGTTTCCATGCAAAACTATGTGAATCTGCTCTATCGCGAGGAAGAGCGCGAAATGTTACCGCTCTGCAAGGCCGAGGGCATTGCCGTCATTCCATGGAGCCCCCTCGCCCGCGGCCGGCTCACGCGTGACTGGGACGAAACCAGCGCCCGTTCTGAAACCGACGAATTCGGTAAAACGCTTTATGCCGGTACTGAAGATGCTGACAGGAAGGTTGTAAGTGCAGTTGCAAAAATAGCAGAGCAACGAAAACTGCCACGTGCACAAATAGCACTTGCCTGGGTTCTGACCAAGGTTACTTCTCCTATAGTCGGCGCTACGAAAGCATCACATCTAGATGATGCTGTTGCGTCTCTTCAAATAAAATTATCTGACGATGAAATTGCTGCGCTGGAAGCGCCCTATATTCCGCATCGCGTCATGGGTTTTGTTTGATGGCAAATAGTTTTGCATCCTTTTGCGATAGTTCCAGCTGTGAGCGCGCTTATAAAACATGTGGCTGAAATAATGTGCCTCAGTCAAACGTACGATAAAAACAACAACTGTTAAAATTACACCGTTCGTAAAGAGCTTTCCTTATCGTCCTGTCGATATATGGAGTAAAGACACACTCGGCGGACGGCAATGACGACCTACGATTTATGGATGACGAAATTCGGCGACTTGCCACCTCTAAGACAGGTCGCGATCATGGTCGGCATGGCGATTGCCGCCTCGGATTTGCTCACGGTTCTTTTCTTCCTGGTTGTCAGACTGGATCGTCTCGACGTGGCGCTCATCGTCACCACAATCATTGTTGTTGTCGTGAGTGTTCCGCTCGGTGCTTTTCTCGTCGGGCTCAATTATCGTTTGAAGCAAACCGCCCTGAGACTTGATCTTGCCCTGCGCAAAGATGACCTTACCGGTCTGTCGAACCGCAACGAATTCTACATGCAGTCGCAGAAACAGATCGCCTTATGCGATCCGGACAAAAGTGCCGGTGCAGTCCTTTATATCGACGCCGATCATTTCAAGTCGATCAACGACCGGTACGGCCACGCCGTTGGAGACGGAGTACTCCAGGAAATTGGAATTCTTATCCGGTCCACCATTGGCGAGTGGGATTTTGCCGCGCGGTTCGGCGGCGAGGAGTTCGCCATTTTCCTGACGGGTGCGGACCTTGGAAAGGCCGATTGGATATCGCACCGGATTCTCTCTGGTGTTCGGGATATCTCCAAATACCTCCGGATAGGCGATCTCGACGTGACGGTAAGCGTCGGGATATCAATTCACCGACCTGGACAAGGCCTGGAGGAGGCGTTGGTGGCTGCCGACAAGTGCCTCTATGCAGCGAAGAGCCAGGGGCGAAACCGCATAGTTCATGCCGATGATAGTCCCGCCACAATTTTTGAACCCAAACTTCGCAAGATTTAGCTGCCAGGTGGCCTTGAAAAAGAGGGCCAGCGACGTATTTGCGCTTGGCACTACCAATGTCACAACTCCATTCTAAATTTCATCTCGATTATAGATTCTGCAAGTTCTGAAATGCTTCAAAGGAGCACGCCTATGTCATTATCCATGCACAAGATTTCCGTTCCGGCGTTTGTCCGGGGTTTCGCCGTTCTTTCGTCGTTGATCGACAAGGCCGAGGCATTCGCAGAGGAGAAGAAAATTGCTCCGGCGGTTCTCGTCAATGCACGTCTGGCGCCGGACATGCTGCCGTTCTCTGGCCAAATCCAGCGGGCCAGTGACACATCGAAGGGCGTAATCGCTCGCCTGACGTCGGTCGAAGTTCCGAAATTTCCCGATGAGGAAGCGGATTTTGCCGAGCTGCGCGAACGTATCGCCAAGACAGTAGCATTTTTAGAGAGCGTCGATCCGTCAGCGCTCGATGGCACTGCGGATAAGGAAGTCACGTTGAAATTCGGCAAGTCCGGCGTGGTGTTGAGCGGCGAAGACTACATCCAGAAATTCGTTCTGCCGAACTTCTATTTTCATGTCACGACAGCTCAAAACATTCTGCGCCACAACGGCGTGCCTGTCGGGAAACTCGACTACCTTGGCTCATTGGGTTGAACGTCAAGCCTGAATGATTGTGGCCGGCAATGCCGGCCACAATCATTTATATCTGTGCAGGTCAAGCGACCAGATGTTCGATCTGGTCAGCGGAAAGCTCACGCTTCCTGCCGATTTCGTCCCATCGCTTCAGCATGGTGCGATATTTTTCAAGCTGCAGTTCCGGCCGATTGTCAGGGCTGTTGGAGACTTCCAGCGGGAACTTCAGGATGTTGCTGAGGAAGTCGGCATAGGCGAAACGCTCGTCCGGCTGGCTCGGGCCAAAGCCAACAAACGCCGTCTTGCCTGGCATGTTGCTGGCCGCTCCCCCACTTGAAGCCTTTATTGCGCGGAACAGCGCAAGGATGTCGTCCATTTCCTGGGCCTCTTCCTTGCTCAGGGTCGTCGTTGAGATTCCGAGATCTTCATAAAGACTCTCGAAACCCTTCTCCACGACTTCCTGGTGCCGCGCGTAAAGGCTCGATTTCTGCGGATCAAGCTTCTTCAAGATTTCGTATTGATTGAACAGCATCAATCGTTCTGCAAAACTGAACACCATGCACCTCCGTGTGATCGAATGGCAATTCGGCACGTTACCGGTTGCGTTAATTCACGAGATTTCTGGTGATTACTCTGCACATACTCACCTTAAAAAGGCTCTGTCGCAGTAGTTACAATTTTATCTTCCTTTGATATTGTCAGAACTGGTGAATCATTTGCTAATACCTAGGGTCAGGACCCATTAATGATTTCTTAAAGAGCGAATACCGCCCGTTCAGCGTTCATTCTTGGCACTCTTGTAGATGTTGACACCCAGTTCGCGGATTTTCTTGCGCAATGTGTTGCGATTGAGTCCCAGCAATTCGGCAGCCTTGATCTGGTTCCCATGTGTCGCCGTCAGGCAGGAAAGGATAAGTGGATATTCCATCTCCTCCAGTACACGCTGATAAAGACCGACGGGTGGCAGGTCGTCTCCATAGGAAAGGAAGTAGCGCTGCATGTTCAGTTCGACCGCCTGGCCGATAGTTACATCCTGGTCCGCAATTGAATTCGACGATGGCTCGGCTGGCCGCAGGTCGGCCTTGAGTTCAGCCTCGATGACGTCCGCATTGATCTCTTCTTGCGGGTAAAGCGCAGCAAGACGGCGGACGAGGTTTTCCAATTCCCGCACATTGCCTGCCCAAGGATAACGCCGCATAAGATCAAGGCCATCAGCCATGATACGTTTTTCAGGCAGACCGTCCTTCGCCGCCATTTTGAAAAAGTGCCGCACGAGATCCGGAATATCTTCGCCGCGTTCGCGCAAAGGCGGCAGGCGCAGCGGCACGACATTGAGACGATAGTACAAATCTTCCCGGAAAAGGCCCTGATTGATCAAGGTGCGCAGATCCTTATTGGTGGCAGCAACAATGCGCACGTCGGTCTTGATCGGTGTGCGCCCGCCGACGGTCATGTATTCGCCCTGCTGTAACACGCGCAAAAGCCGGGTTTGGGCTTCCATCGGCATATCGCCGATTTCGTCGAGGAACAAGGTACCGCCGTCGGCCTGTTCGAAGCGTCCGCTCGACCGGTTCTGAGCACCGGTAAAAGCCCCGCGCTCATGGCCGAACAATTCGGACTCGATAAGGTCACGCGGAATCGCTGCCATGTTAATAGCAACGAACGGACCTTTGCGCCGGCGGCCATATTCATGCAGAGCTTTCGCCACCAGCTCCTTGCCAGTACCCGACTCACCGGAGATCATCACCGTCAGGTCGGTCTGCATCATGCGCGCCAATACCCGATAGATATCCTGCATCGCTGGCGAGCGGCCAACCAGCGGCATTGTATCGGGTTGTTCGTCCGCAGCCCATTTTTCCGGCTTTTTCTTCGGTTCCGAAAGTGCCCGACCAACGATGCTGACCAGTTCCGTCAGATCGAACGGTTTTGGTAAATATTCGTAGGCTCCCGCCTCAGAGGCACGAATGGCAGTCATGAAGGTGTTTTGCGCACTCATGACGATGACGGGCAGATCGGGTCGCGATTTTTTGATGCGCGGCAGAAGATCGAAAGCGTTTTCATCGGGCATCACCACATCGGTGATTACGAGATCGCCATCGCCCGCCGATATCCAGCGCCACAAGGTAGCTGCATTGGACGTTATGCGGACGTCATAGCCTGCACGGGAGAGCGCCTGATTGAGGACCGTTCTAATTGCTGCGTCGTCATCTGCGACGAGAATACTGCCCAAACTCATAATCAGGACCCTGCTTTCTTCGTATATGGACTGTCGTCTGCATGGTCGTCGTCAAGCGGACCGCTCTGCCATGCGGGCATGAGAATTCTGAACGTCGTCTTCCGCGGCACGGAATCGCATTCGATAACGCCGCCATGATCACCGACGATCTTGGCGACCAGAGCCAGGCCAAGTCCGGAACCATTGGGCTTCGTGGTTATGAACGGATCGAAGAGATGTGGCATGATATCGGGCGTCACACCCCCACCGGTGTCCGAAACACAAAATTCGAGTGGCAGCGATACCCGGGTACGCATACCTGGAACAGACAGGCGGATACCTGGACGGAACGCGGTTGAGAGCGTGATTTCGCCTGGCTCGTTGGCGCCGATCGATTCGGCTGCATTCTTTACAAGATTGAGGAACACCTGAACGAGCTGATCGCGATTTGCGAATACGTAAGGCAACGACGGATCATAGTCCTCGTGAAACTTGATATGGTTGGCAAAACCATTCTTGGCTATGGCTTTGACGTGATCGAGCACCACGTGAATGTTCACTGCTTCCCGTTCTATCGGGCGTTCGTCGGAGAAAACCTCCATACGATCGACGAGTGACACGATCCGGTCGGTCTCATCGGTTATCAATCGTGTCAGCGCCCGGTCATCGTCGGAAAGACCAGTCTCAAGCAGTTGCGCGGCTCCGCGGATGCCAGAAAGAGGGTTCTTGATCTCGTGCGCCAGCATGGACGCAAGGCCGGTAACCGAACGCGCCGCGCCGCGATGCGTCATCTGCCGATCGAGTTTTTCCGCCATGGAGCGTTCCTTGAAAAGGATGACGATCGAACCGGGCGATTCGCTGACAGGCGTGACATAGAGATCGACAATCCGGTCCTGGCCAAGCCGTGGCGACGAGACGTCGACACGATATTCGTTGACCGGTGACGGGTTTTCGCGCACTTGCTTGACCAGTGCCAGCAGTGGGCTGCCGAACGGTAGCAGCATATCCAGCGTGTTACGGCTCAAAATGTTGGCGCTTGAGCGGAAGAATGCTTCAGCATCGGCGTTGGCATAGGAAATATAACCTGCATCATCGAGCATGATAACCGGGTGCCGGATCGAATTCAGGACGATGCCCGCCAACCGGTCTCCCAGCATAGATTTATCCGATGCTGTCATCAGGCCACCTTCCTCATTTCTTCTGTATTTGAGAGCGCAGCGTGGAGACGTCGTGCAACCTGTTGCGGATTGGTTTCGGTCATGATCGACGCGCGGACAGCGGGCTCTACATCGAATCCGTGTTTATCGAGATACCAGCCAAGGTGTTTGCGCGCATGGCGAATACCCGTGGCTTCGCCATAATGCGAGAGCATCGCGTCGTAATGCGCGACTGCATAATCGGCGATCATGTGGCTGGCATCCTGGCTGCTTCCGCGAACGATCGTCCCTGGCAACCAAGGTTGGCCGTACGATCCGCGCCCCACCATGACAGCGTCCGCACCCGAGGCCTCGAGAATTGCCCTAGCATCGGCGCGGTTCTGGACATCGCCATTGGCCACAAGCGGGATCGCAATAGTGTCCTTGACAGCACGAATGGCGTGCCAATCAGCTTTGCCTTCATAGAACTGGCAGCGCGTACGGCCGTGCACTGTGATCATTTTAACCCCGGCCTGCTCTGCACGCGCAGCTAGCTCCGGCGCATTGATACTATCGTCATCCCAGCCGAGCCGCATTTTCAACGTAACCGGCACGCGCACAGCACCGATCGTTGCGTCTATCAGTGCCAAGGCATGATCGAGATCGCGCATGAGTGCCGAACCCGACAAGCCGCCGGTTACCTTTTTGGCCGGGCAACCCATGTTGATATCGACGATATGAGCACCCTCGCCCTCGGCGATCCGCGCTGCTTCCGCCATCCATCGGGTTTCACGGCCTGCGATCTGCACAACGTGCGTGCCCAATCCATCACCCCTGAGGCGCAACAGGTTGCCGCGTTCGCGCGTGCAAAGCTCTGCACTTGCAACCATTTCCGATACGACCATGCCGGCTCCCGCCTGCCACGCCAACTGGCGGAACGGCAGGTCGGAGACGCCGGACATCGGCGCCAGAAACACGCGGTTTCGCAA
The DNA here is from genome assembly GCF_025452195.1 of Phyllobacterium zundukense. Taxonomy (NCBI): domain Bacteria; kingdom Pseudomonadati; phylum Pseudomonadota; class Alphaproteobacteria; order Hyphomicrobiales; family Phyllobacteriaceae; genus Phyllobacterium; species Phyllobacterium zundukense. The sequence goes on from NZ_CP104973.1 coordinate 3,072,739, forward strand.
ATGTACCCCGCCGACATCCAGTGGTTGATCCAGTTCGATCACGCGATTCTGCCTGTTTCGTATGCAATTTCGTAATAGCCTATCCTTTAGACACGTCCGTGCCTCTTCGCAAGGCATTGCGTACAGTGAATGGCCGGATTTCGATCCGTTTCGTTGCTAAAGTACTGGTCTTTCCGTTTGGCAAAGGGTAACGCAGTCTGCATCGAACGGAGAGAAGCGTGCCGGGGAAGTCTGACAATAAGGAAATGCGGGTAGCTGCGGTCATTGTAGCGGCCGGACGCGGTGAACGCGCAGGCCAAAGCGTTGAAGGACCAAAGCAATATCGCAAGATCGGCGGCGAAGCCGTTCTGGCGCACACGATGCGCGCATTTCTTGATTGCCCGTTGATCGAACACGTCGTTGTGGTCATCCACAAAGAAGACAATGCACTGTTCGCCCAGGCTCTCGGCGATCACGCCGCAAGGGTTACGGCGGTAACAGGTGGACCAACCCGCCAGGAGTCGACACGTCTCGGACTTCTTGCACTCAAGGAAAAAACACCGGATCACGTGTTGATACACGACGGTGTTCGCCCCTTTATTTCGGCAGATCTGCTGGAGCGGGTCATTTTCAATCTCACCCCGCATATCGGGGTCCTGCCGGTCCTTGCTGTGTCAGATACGTTGAAAGCCGCCGGATCTGACGCGATGGTCAGCGCAACGGTTCCGCGCGCAGGCCTTTATGCAGCGCAGACTCCGCAAGCGTTTCCCTATTTGCCAATCCTCGATGCGCATAACGCAGCATTTACAGCCGGCCGATCCGATTTCACCGACGATTCAGCGATCGCGGAATGGCATGACCTGCCGGTGCGGATCGTTGAAGGATCAGCCGACAACACGAAATTGACCTGGGCAAAGGATATCGAAATGGCCGATGATCGCCTGTCGCAAAACTATTCGGCATTTCCGGACGTGCGCACCGGGAACGGCTACGATGTTCATGCTTTCGAGCCAGGCAATGGTTTAATGCTCGCCGGCGTGTTCATCGAACATGATCAAAAGCTCTCCGGACATTCGGATGCCGACGTAGCCCTGCACGCGCTGACCGACGCCCTGCTTGCAACACGTGGTGCGGGCGACATCGGCACACATTTTCCGCCGTCCGATCCCCAGTGGAAGGGCGCCGCCTCGCATATCTTCGTGGAACATGCGGTGAAAATCGTCAGGGAAGCCGGCGGTCGGATTGCCAATGCGGATATAACACTCATCTGCGAGGCGCCGAAAGTAGGTCCGCACCGTGAGGCGATGACAGCAGCATTGTCAAAAATGCTGGGAATTTCCGCGGATCGCATTTCTATCAAGGCCACGACCAACGAAAAGCTCGGTTTTATCGGCCGCGAGGAAGGCATTGCAGCCATCGCGACGGCATCTGTCATTTACCCGGGAGGACTGCCGGAATGAGCGGGCTCATCGCGGAAACCAAGGCAATTGCGGTACTTGAAGCCTGCCGTCGCCGCGGCATTCTGCTGGCCACGGCTGAATCCTGCACCGGTGGTTTGATCGCAGCGTCGCTGACAGATATCGGTGGCTCCTCCGATGTCGTAGATCGCGGGTTCGTCACCTATTCCAACGAAGCCAAGCGCGAGATGATTGGCGTCCCGGATGAATTGATCGCCAAATATGGCGCGGTATCTGAGGAAGTCGCTTTGGCTATGGCCTCGGGCTCCCTCGCCCGTTCAAACGCCGGAATTGCGGTTTCGGTAACAGGTATCGCTGGACCGGGGGGCGGTTCGGAAACGAAACCCGTCGGACTGGTCTGGTTTGCGCTAGCGTTGAAAGACAAGCCGACGGTCGCAGCCCGCCACCTGTTTGTTGATCACGGTCGCGCATCAATTCGCCATGCCGCCGTTAATACTGCGCTTGATATGGTCTTGCGGGCGTTGTTGTAAGGTTTCTATGCCGATGGCAATAACAGCATCACCGCGCCCACCGCAGCAACCACAAGGCCCGGCCAATTCGCTTTCAAGCCAAGAAAACGCAAACCGCGATGACGCGGCTCAAGGCCGGCTGATTCATTATTGGACGAATGAGGTTCGCTCATCCTGCCCCGATAGACTGTCGCGCCTGCCATATACAAGAGCCCGCAAACAACAAACAGCGCGCCGATGAATTTGGTTGTCAACATTACAACCTCCTTGCGGATGGTAACGGATGGCACCCGCTTTCGTTCCGGCGCGGCAGCTTGACTAAGCCATGGGGGAAGATCCCCTGCCATAAATGGCATCGGCTCGTTTTTCGAAAGCTTCAGTGAATTTCCTGAAGGCAATGTCGAACATCGACCCCATGAGAAAGCCGAGCGTGCGGCTTTTGAATTCATAATCTATATAGAATTTCACCGCTGAATGTTCCGGATTTTCCTCCGGGATGAATTGCCAGCGGTTATCGAGATAGCGGAATGGCCCATCTATGTATTTCGTTATGATGACTTTCTCTTCCGGCTTCAAAAGAACCTGGCTGGTGAAGGTCTCCCGGATCAGCTTATAGCCGACGGTCATGTCAGCAATCAGCAGGGTCTTGCCATGGCTTTCCTTGCGTGAACGCACTTTCAGGCTTTCGCACATCGGCAGAAATTGCGGATAGGTTTCAATATCTGCGACCAGATCAAACATCTGTTCGGCGCGATGCTTCACATGGCGGGTCGTTTCAAATTTCGGCATTGGTCACGCGCGGTTTGCGTGCAGCGCCTCGCGTGCAGCCTTCAGCTTGGCAAAGTCGTCGCCGGCATGATGCGATGAGCGCGTCAACGGACTTGATGCTACGACCAGGAACCCCTTGGTCTTGGCTATCGTCGCATAGGATTTGAATTCGTCCGGCGTTACATAGTTCAGCACGGCGTGATGCTTGCGTGTTGGCTGCAGATACTGGCCGATCGTCATGAAATCCACATCGGCTGAGCGCAGGTCATCCATCAACTGCAGTACTTCGTTACGCTCTTCGCCAAGACCCACCATAATGCCGGATTTTGTGAAGATCGTCGGATCGAGTTCCTTCACACGCTGCAACAGGCGGATCGAATGGAAGTACCGCGCGCCTGGACGAACTTTGAGATAATTGGACGGAACGGTCTCAAGGTTGTGGTTGAAGACATCCGGACGGGCAGCAACGACGATCTCAAGCGCGCCTTCCTTGCGCAGGAAATCCGGTGTCAAAATCTCGATGGTCGTGCCCGGCGAAATGCGGCGGATAGCATGGATCACATCGGCAAAATGCTGCGCACCGCCATCGGCGAGATCGTCACGATCGACCGAAGTGATGACCACATGCTGCAAGCCCATCTTCAAAACGGCCTTGCCGACGTTCTCGGGCTCGTTCGGATCGAGCGCAGTTGGCAGACCAGTCGCGACGTTGCAGAACGCGCAGGCACGGGTGCAGATCTCGCCCATGATCATGAATGTTGCGTGTTTCTTGTCCCAGCACTCGCCGATATTGGGGCAGCCAGCCTCTTCGCACACTGTGACGAGATTGTGCGAGCGCACGATGTCACGTGTTTCCGAATAGCCTTTCGACACGGGAGCCTTGACTCTGATCCAGTCGGGTTTCTTGAGAATCTCCGAATCCGGGCGATGCGCCTTTTCCGGATGACGAAGACGCCGCTTTTGATCGATCGTGTCGAGTACCGTTACCATTCTAATGTCCTAGCTTGCGGGCCTGGCTTTGCCGAAAACCCACAGGATGAGAATTGCGCCAACTGTCGCAACGATCAGATTTCCAAAAAAGCCGTAGAAGTTGAAATCCAGCAGACCTGCCAGCGTACCACCAACGAAGGAGCCGGCAATGCCGACAAGGATATTGGTCAAAAGGCCATGATTACGGCTCGTTGCCTTTTCTGCGATATAACCGGCGAGGAAGCCGATAAGCAGCATTCCAAAGAAACCGACACCGGGCATGCCCATGATACCGACTGGCTGATCCATATGCTTCTCTCCCCACCCTTGTTTACCGCAATTGCGGTCGCAAAACCGCTTCACACTTTTGCTGCAATTGCTTTAACGCCCTGATGCAATGGCAATGGCGCGTAACACCAAGGCCCATATAGCACCGAAAAGAAAACCACCCAACCCGCAAGCAAGGGTAACAATCCAGACACCAAGCCAACCGCCAATTGCCGTTCCATTGATGGATATGGTGTTACCTGAAACCAGACTCAAGGCGGCCGGCACAAACCCCAGCACAAGGCCGATCAAGGTCGACCATTTGAGGATCAGCCATGAAAGGTTGATCCAGGGTCTGCTATCCTTGATGGTGACCAAGAGCCAAGTTTCCTCTGTTACTTACGCGTTTAACACACGGCCATAGGCATCCAGCACGCTTTCCTTCATCATTTCCGACAAAGTCGGGTGCGGGAAGACCGTGTGCATCAATTCCTCTTCGGTCGTTTCGAGGTTCATGGCGACGACGAAGCCCTGGATAAGTTCCGTGACTTCCGCGCCGACCATGTGGGCACCGATCAGTTGGCCGGTTTTTTTGTCGAAAATGGTCTTCACCAGACCTTGATCTTCGCCAAGCGCAATAGCCTTGCCATTTGCGGCAAACGGGAAACGCCCGACGCGAACCTCGCGTCCATTCTCCTTGGCCTTCGCTTCGGTGAGGCCAACGGACGCAACCTGCGGTTGGCAATAGGTGCAGCCCGGAATTTTGTCCTTCTCGATGGGATGAACGCCCGGGAAGTTTGCAATCTTCTCGATACAGATCACACCTTCATGCTCGGCCTTGTGCGCGAGCATGGGTGGTCCGGCAACATCACCGATGGCGTAAATGCCGGGCACGTTGGTCTTGCCATAACCATCAACGACGACGCAGCCACGATCAGTCTTCACACCCAAAGCCTCGAGCCCGAGATTTTCGATATTACCTTGAACACCAACCGCCGAAATTAGTCGGTCCGCAGTGATCTTCTCTACCTTGCCGTCCCTGGTCTCCACATGCGCAGTAATCGAATTCGCGGCTTTATCGACCTTCGTCACCTTGGCGTCGGTGATGATTTTCATACCCTGCTTTTCGAACTGCTTGCGAGCGATCCCGGAGATTTCCGCATCCTCAACGGGCATCACGTTTGACAGGAGTTCGACGACAGTCACCTCCGCCCCCATGGAACGGTAGAATGACGCGAATTCGATCCCGATCGCACCAGATCCCATGACCACGAGTGATTTCGGCATTTCCGGCGGCACCATGGCTTCGAAATAGGTCCAGATCAACTTGCCATCGGGCTCGATGCCCGGCAGTGCGCGCGGGCGGGCACCAGTGGCGAGAACGATATGCTTAGCCGAATAAGTACCTTCACCCAAAGCGTTTTTCGGTAGCGGCGGCTGCGGCTCCATCGGCTTTTTCGAGGTCTTCGAGACAATGATCTCGCCGGGCTTGGATAGCTTGGCCTCCCCCCAAATCACGTCGACCTTGTTCTTCTTCATCAGGAACCCGACGCCAGCATTGAGCCGACCCGAAACACCGCGCGAACGCTGAACGACTGCTTTGACGTCCGCGGAAATCTTTCCCTCGATGGTCAAACCATAATCCTTGGCATGCTGGCCATAATGAAAAATCTCTGCCGAGCGCAACAGGGCCTTGGTCGGAATACAGCCCCAGTTCAGGCAGATTCCGCCAAGATGTTCCCGCTCGACGATTGCGGTTTTGAAACCAAGCTGCGCGGAGCGGATAGCGGTAACGTAGCCGCCCGGGCCCGAACCAATGATGATCACGTCGTAATTATTGGCCAAAACCTTGGTCCTCCTGAATTAAATCTCGAGTATGTCCCGAACGATGGGTGCAATGGCTTTACCGATTGCCCGTGTATTCTCTGCATCAAGATGTACGCCATCTAATGGCGATGTTTTGGCGACCGATCCCGCATCGAAAAACGCACAATCGGCAAGTTCAGCGGCGTCCTTGTAGCACTCCGCGAGCAGGCGTGACTGTTCAATGCCCTGTTCGAAAGTTCGTTGGAAGTCCAGTTCGTCAATCGCTGTAAGCGCCGGCGGCGACATGATCAGGATCTGCGGCGCCTTTGCGTTCATTTGATACGGCACCGTGCGGACAATTTCGATCAAGCGTTGCATGCCACGTTTGGTGCCTTGAGCATTCCCGCAGATGAACGCCTTCATGTCGTTGCTGCCGAGCATGATGATCACAAGATCAAGCGGAAAATGCGTGCCAAGTACTGTGGTCAGCGTCTTGGCACCGTTGCGCTCGAACCCTGAAAGATGATCATCGAAAGCGGTTGTGCGGCCATTCAAACCATCGGCGAGGACATGAACATCTGTCCCCAGTTCGGTCTGAAGCACCTCCGGCCAGCGATCCTGGAGCGCATGGCGACCCGATCCGTCGGGAACGTATCCCCAGGTCAGCGAGTCGCCATAGCAAAGGACCGTTTTCATGGTGCCCTCAGACCAGCATGCCCATCGGGTTTTCGATATGACGTTTGAAGGCCTGAGCAAGTTCTGCACCCAAGGCACCGTCAACGGCACGATGATCAGTCGACAGCGTCACCGACATAACGGTTGCGACTTTGATCTCGCCCTTCTTGACCACAGCCCGCTCTTCGCCCGCACCGATGGCAAGAATCGTTGCGTGCGGCGGATTGATGATGGCTGCGAAATCCCTGACGCCAAACATGCCGAGATTGGAGACGGCGGTCGTTCCGCCCTGATATTCCTCGGGCTTCAGCTTGCGGTCGCGAGCGCGCTTGGCAAGATCCTTCATCTCGTTTGAAATTGCGGAAAGCGTCTTTTCTTCAGCCTTGCGGATGATCGGCGTGATCAGGCCACCGGGAATGGAGACAGCGACGCCAACATCCGAATGCTTGTGCTTCACCATATTGGCTTCCGTCCAGGAGACATTCGCCTCGGGAACATCGCGTAGCGCCAACGCCATCGCCTTGATGATCATGTCGTTGACGGAGAGCTTGTAGGTCGGAACATCGCCCTTCTCCGTTTTGCGCATTGGCGAAGCGGCGTTGATCTGCGCACGTAGAGCCAAGAGCGCATCGAGCTCACAATCCACCGTCAGATAGAAATGCGGAACGGTCGACTTGGCTTCGAGCAGACGCTTGGCGATGGTCTTGCGCATGCCGTCGTGTGGTACGAGTTCGTACGAGCCTTGCTCGAACAGCTTGAGCACTGCATCGTCAGACATCGGCTTCGGTGCTGCTGGCGTTGCCGCGGATGGCGCGGCTCCCGCAACAGGAGCAGCCTTGGCTCCATCACCGGAAATCGCCGCCTCTACGTCCTTCTTGATCACACGGCCATGCGGGCCCGAGCCTGTCACGGCGCCGAGATCAATGCCTGCATCCTTGGCGATCCGCCGTGCAAGCGGCGACGAAAATGGACGATCACCGGTCTTCGCAGGTGCGGAAGCTACCGCCGGTGCCGGAGCAACGTCCGCTTTCGGCGCTTCAGCCTTCGGAGCTTCAGGCGCAACTTCAGCCTTTTTCTCTTCTTTCGGTGCTTCCGCTGGGGCTGGCGCCGCCGCGTCGCCACCGCCTTTGGCAGCTGCCGCGACGTCCTCGCCTTCGCCCGCCAGAATGGCGATCAGCGCGTTGACCTTGACGCCTTCAGTACCGGCAGGGACAACGATCTTCGCTACAGTGCCTTCGTCAACCGCTTCGACTTCCATCGTCGCCTTGTCGGTCTCGATTTCGGCGATGACATCACCGGACGTGACCTTATCGCCTTCCTTGACCAGCCATTTGGCAAGATTGCCTTCTTCCATGGTAGGAGAAAGCGCCGGCATGGTGATATTTATCGGCATATCGGGTTCCTCCCCTTAGGCGGTGTAGGTCACGGCTTTGACGGCGTCGATGATTTCCTGAACATTTGGCAAAGCCAGCTTTTCAAGGTTTGCCGCGTAAGGCATCGGCACATCTTTGCCAGCAATCGTCAGGATCGGTGCATCGAGATAATCAAAAGCCTGCTGCATGACGCGTGTTGCGATTTCCGTTCCAACCGAAGACTGCGGGTAACCCTCTTCAATCGTGACGCAACGTCCCGTCTTCTTGACCGATTCAATGATTGTTGGAATGTCCATCGGCCGGATCGTCCGCAAATCGATGATTTCCGCGTCGATGCCCATCTTCGCAAGCTCGGCTTCCGCCTTGACCGTGTAATTCATGCCAATGCCGAAAGAAACGAGGGTTACGTCCTTGCCCTTCTTGTGAATACGGGCCTTGCCGATCGGGAGAACAAAATCGTCAAGCTTCGGCACATCGAACGAATGACCGTAAAGTATTTCATTTTCAAGGAAGATCACCGGATTTGGATCGCGGATGGCAGCCTTGAGCAGGCCCTTCGCATCGGCAGCCGAATAAGGCATCACGACCTTCAGACCTGGAATATGGCTGTACCAGGCGGCATAACATTGCGAGTGCTGGGCAGCGACCCGGGCAGCAGCGCCGCTTGGACCACGGAACACCATCGGTGCACCCATCTGGCCGCCAGACATATAAAGTGTCTTGGCCGCGGAATTGATGATCTGGTCGATTGCCTGCATGGCGAAGTTGAAGGTCATAAATTCAACGATGGGACGCAAACCCGTCATCGCGGCACCAACACCAACACCGGCAAAGCCGTGCTCGGTGATCGGTGTATCGACAACGCGGCGCGGACCGAATTCGTCGAGCAGGCCCTGGGTGATCTTGTAGGCGCCCTGATATTCGGCGACTTCCTCGCCCATGATGAAGACATTGGGGTCGCGGCGCATTTCCTCCGCCATGGCGTCGCGCAACGCTTCGCGAACAGTGGTGGACACCATCTCGGTGCCCTCGGGGATATCCGGGTCAGCAGCCACTTCGGCCTTAGGCGCTGCAGGAACGGATGCAGTAGGCTTTTCCGCCACAGCTTCCTGTTTCGGCGCTTCTTCCGCAGGCGCTTCAGCATTAGCGGCCTTGGGCGCGCTGGCGGCATTGGCGCTTTCGCCTTCACCAAGCAAAACGGCAATCACCGCATTCACCTTTACATTGTCGGTGCCTTCCGGAACGAGGATCTTGCCAAGCGTTCCTTCATCGACAGCCTCGACTTCCATCGTCGCCTTGTCGGTTTCGATCTCAGCGAGCACATCACCGGAAGTGACCTTGTCGCCTTCTTTTTTCAGCCATTTTGACAGTTTGCCCTCTTCCATAGTCGGCGAGAGCGCTGGCATCAGAATTTCTACAGGCATGATAGCGCCTCCCTTAGAGCAGAATGTCGGTGTAAAGCTCGGATGGATCCGGCTCCGGATCGGATTGGGCGAAATCGGCGGCATCCGCCACGATATCGCGAACGTCCTTGTCGATCTTCTTCAGGTCGTCCTCAGTGGACCATCCGTTTTCGATCAACCGGTGCTTCACCTGCTCTATGGGATCATGGTCGGAGCGCATTTTCTGCACTTCGTCCTTGGAACGGTATTTGGCCGGATCCGACATGGAATGGCCGCGATACCGGTACGTCTGCATTTCAAGAATCATCGGCCCCTTGCCGGAACGCGCCCAGGCTGCGGCCTCTTCACCTGCAGCATTGACCGCACGTACATCCATGCCGTCGACCTGGATACCGGGAATATTGAATGAGATACCGCGCTTGGAAAAATCCGTCTCGGCGGAAGCGCGCGAAACCGAAGTGCCCATCGCGTAACGATTGTTCTCGATGATATAGATTACCGGCAGCTTCCACAGCGAAGCCATGTTGAAGCTTTCGTAAACCTGGCCCTGATTGGCAGCACCATCGCCAAAGTAAGCCAGCGAAACATTGCCGTTGTCGCGATAGCGATTGGCGAAGGCGAGACCGGTTCCGAGCGAAACCTGCGCACCGACGATGCCGTGACCGCCGTAAAAATGCTTCTCCTTGGAGAACATGTGCATTGAACCGCCCTTCCCCTTGGAAAGGCCGCCGCGCCGTCCTGTCAATTCCGCCATGACGCCGCGCGGGCTCATGCCGCAAGCCAACATGTGGCCGTGGTCGCGATAGCCGGTGATAACCTGATCACCTTCCTTCAGCGACATCTGCATGCCGGTGACGACAGCTTCCTGACCGATGTAGAGATGGCAGAAACCACCGATGAAACCCATGCCGTACAGCTGACCGGCCTTTTCTTCAAAGCGGCGGATCAGCAGCATGTGCCGGTAGGCTTCTAATTCTTGTTCCTTGGTAAACTGGATTGGTTTTGGTGCTTTAATAGCGGAGGTCTGCGCAGAACGCGCAGGGCTTTTTTTCGCCCTCGTGGCCATATCTCACTCCCTGTGAATTGGTCGCACGAGAATAGCAGCAGGGGCGGAACTTACAATATGCAGAATCGAATAAGTGCTATGCAAATAAGATGTTCAAAATACAGAGAAAAACGTCGATTAACCAGCAATCAGTTAATAGCCAAATCACCGGAGCCACGCATTATGGTGACTTCGTCCGGCCGAGATACATTCAACCCCTTGCGGGCCTGTTCGTCTAGCATATCCTTCTCGATCGTACCATCATGCATAAGTTGAACCTGGCGTTCAAGCTCGGATCGCGTTGCCTTGACGGCGTCGAGTTGCGCCTGCAGCAACTGTGTCTGTTCTTGCAGCTTGATAGTCGAATAGAGTCCGTATTCGCCATGGTATGCGTGAAAACCAAAATAGGCGAAAAACAGAGTGGAGAGCAGCGGAACGATCAACCGCCCCCGTTTGGTTTTTTTTCGCTGTTTTGTCCACATTTCCATAGAACCGCAAACCCAAGGAATCAGACGCAATCGCCTGATTTTTCACCAGTCCATAAGACAATGTTTTGCTTAACAGGCGATTACCAACTGATTTAAAACGGGCTCCGGTTATCTCCCCCTTTGTGGGGAGAAAGCGATTTCAGCATCTTAGCCTCTTTGCTAAGTGCTAGAAATCGCCAGAGAGGGGATCGCCTCGCTGAACTACCCCCTCACTTGGATTTTCCAAGGATTTAGCAAAAGGCTAAATCCGGGAAAACCCTTTCTCTCCCACAAGGGGAGAGATAATCAGCGCTCATTCTTCAACCAATATTCTCAAAGAAACCGGAAAATACCGCGCCCTGCATAGCTTGCCTGCGGTCCAAGCTCTTCCTCGATACGAATGAGCTGGTTGTACTTCGCGACCCGATCGGAACGGGCGAGCGAGCCGGTCTTGATCTGTCCGCAATTGGTTGCAACGGCGAGATCGGCAATGGTCGTATCTTCGGTTTCACCCGAGCGATGCGACATGACCGCGGTATAGGCAGCGCGATGTGCAGTATCGACGGCGTCAAATGTTTCGGAAAGCGTGCCGATCTGGTTGACCTTGACGAGGATCGAGTTCGCGACGCCCATCTTGATGCCATCGCGCAGGCGGGCCGAATTGGTGACGAACAAATCATCGCCAACCAGCTGACACTTGTTACCCACGAGCTCTGTCAGATATTTCCAGCCATCCCAATCGTCTTCAGCCATGCCGTCTTCGATGGTGATGATTGGATAATCGCCGACAAGCTTGGCAAGGTATTTCGCCTGGGTCTTCGGATCGCGCGATTTCTTCTCGCCCTCATAGACATAGCTATCGTCCTTGAAGAATTCGGTCGAGGCGCAATCGAGACCAAGTGCGATTTCTTCGCCCGGCTTGAAACCCGCCTTCTCGATCGATTCCATGATGAAATCCAGGGCGTGCTGCGCCGTCTTCAAATTTGGTGCGAAACCACCCTCGTCACCGACATTGGTGTTGTGCCCCGCATCCTTCAGACGCTTCTTCAACGTGTGAAACACTTCCGAGCCATAACGAACCGCCTCGGCAAAGGTAGACGCGCCGACCGGCAAGATCATGAATTCCTGAAAGTCGATCGGATTGTCGGCATGCGCGCCGCCGTTGATGATGTTCATCATCGGCACAGGCAATACATGGGCGCTCGGACCGCCGAGATAGCGATAGAGAGGCAGGCCCGATGCTTCAGCTACAGCCTTGGCTACGGCAAGGGATACGCCAAGAATTGCATTGGCACCGAGGCGGCTCTTGTTCGGCGTGCCATCAAGGTCGATCATCGTCTGATCGATGTGGATCTGGTTTTCCGCTTCCATGCCGCCAATTGCATCGAACAACTCACCATTGACCGCGTCGACAGCCTTTTCAACTCCCTTGCCGAGATAGCGTGTACCACCATCGCGCAGTTCGACTGCTTCGTGCGCACCGGTCGACGCACCGGAGGGTACGGCTGCGCGGCCCATGGAACCGTCTTCGAGAACGACATCGACCTCAACAGTCGGGTTCCCGCGGCTGTCCAGAATCTCGCGGCCAATGATATCGACAATAGCAGTCATGGAGTATTCCCTTTCAGTGAGCATTGAGCCACTGAATAGCGAATGAACATGACAAGGAAAATCCCCACGAAGACGAATTGTGGAACAAAACAGAAAAAAGGCCGTCAAAGACGGCCTTAATCCATGAGGTAACGCCTGTTAAGCGGCTACGTCATTGTAATAGGAGAATGACCTGTCGCGGACCTTGAGGCCGTCATTCTCGGTCAGTTCGGTTATGCCATGAGCTGGTGCTTGTTCCAGCTGTTCTTTGGTGAATGGGACAACATACCCACCCGTCGCTTCATCGAAGTCGAGAAGCTTCCACGGCACGGCATGATATTTCTCGCCAATTCCAAGGAAGCCGCCAAAACCGACGACCGCGAACATGATACCGTCCGTGGTTTTATCGAGCATGACGTCTTCAATTTCACCGATCTTGTCACCGCTGCTATTGTACACATTGGTACCAATAACCCGCGAAGCGCGAATAGCTTTCGTATGTCCTGAGCTAGTTGGCATTTTGCTCTTCTCCTCTTTTGCTTGCCTACGAGGATAATGAGCAAGGCCGCATCACGGTTGCATCAAAACTTAATTTTCTGCGAAGGAACTTTTAGGCCGTAGGTTCAAGCCCTTTTGGCAATCCGGTCGAATTCCAGAAGCTTTTCGAGAAGCCGTGGCATCTGGTCGAGTGGCACCATATTCGGACCGTCTGACGGCGCGTTGTCCGGGTCCTGATGCGTTTCGATGAATACACCTGCTACACCGACAGCAACTGCCGCGCGTGCCAGCGTCTCGACAAATTCGCGTTGACCGCCTGTCGAACCACCCTGCCCGCCGGGCTGCTGCACCGAATGGGTTGCATCGAAAATTACCGGGGCCCCGAAACCTGCCATGATGGGCAGGGAGCGCATGTCGGAGACGAGCGTGTTGTAGCCAAAGGAAGCGCCCCGCTCAGTGACCATCACGTTTGGATTGCCGCTCTCTGTCACCTTGGCAATGACATTCTTCATGTCCCATGGCGCGAGGAACTGACCTTTCTTGATGTTGACGATCTTGCCGGTTTTGGCAGCCGCGATCAAAAGATCAGTCTGTCGGCAAAGGAAAGCCGGGATTTGCAAAACATCGACCACTTGGCCAAGGATAGTACATTGCTCTTCCGTATGGACGTCAGTCAGCGTCGGCAGGCCGAGCTCACTACGGATATCGGCGAATACCGGCAGGGAGTTCTCCAGTCCAAATCCACGTTTCCCTGTCAACGAGGTGCGGTTCGCTTTGTCGAAGCTCGACTTGTAGACAAGGCCGATCCCGAGTTTTCCTGTCAGTTCCTTCAGCGCTCCGGCCATGTCGAATGCGTGCTGACGGCTTTCCATCTGGCAAGGCCCCGCAATGAGAGACAATTGGCCAGTGTTGGAAAATACAACATTGCTGGCGGAAACCGTGGAATTCAGGGACATCAGGAAGCCTCAAATGCGATGGCAGCGCCCTGCCCTGGTGCCTTGTGCACAATCAGGCGGGAGCCGCGCTTTTCGAACGGAATATTGTTGCTGGCCAGCAAAGTTTCAACCGCAGGGAGGTCACGCACTGCCAGCACAATGGCCTGAAGCCGCAACCCACGCTCCGTTTCAGAAGCCTCGATACCGAGGAACGATCGCAAGCCCTGAGGTGTCAACACTGTCACATTGGCGTTCGCGGCACGCAAATCCATACCGAATGAATGCGCATTGACGTCGCGCTGGCTGATGATCTCCTGCAGTGGATACTGGAAATCCGTCGGATTGACTTCCGACAGGATGACTTCGCGTAGTGCAACCGCGCCGTTCTGGTGCGTCTGCAGCGATGCGCGATCAACCTTGGGCGTGTTCACACGCTGGCACGTGAAGAAGAAAGCGTCTGGCGCGCGCAGATCAGCCGCGAATGCCAAACGGAACCCGGCAATGCCCTTCTTCCCGTCCGGAGTGACAAACGGGCGCGAGAAATTGAGTATATCGCCGGCGGAAATGCCCGCTTTGACGAAAGCTTTGTGATCGCCAATCACGTCATGCGTGCCCATGACAAGAGCAGAGAAACCTTCATTTCCATTGCGGAACCGCCAGGCCTGATCGCGGGCGACAAAGACATTACCGTTCCGCGCCTCCTCCTCGCAAGTCTCACGCTGGCCAACTGCCAGAAATTCGAGAAAGCAGTCATCGCCAAAGAAAACGCAGACATTTTCAGTGCCGAATGGATGAACTCCGATAGGCGCAACAGTAAAACCCAGCCGCTCCAGACGCGCTTGCGCAATCGTTAGCTCCGCTGTGGGCAGAACCAGATGATCGACAGGTCGAGGCTCGCGGGGTGTACCGTTCATATTGACAGGGTTTGAACGATAAGACGCGAATTGGCAAGATCAAACGAGTGGCGGTCAACAAGGGCGTTGCGCATGGTTGAGACTACTAAAGTACTATCAACAGTGACAGCCTTGTCACTTGTCATCGGGCAGCGATTAGAATACAGGAATTTAATTCGATTATCGTAATAATGTAATTTTTAAGTATTGATTGCACCCGGGCAAGGGAGAGATGCCCGGTCTGGCTGGAGCTTAAGGCCAGCTTACGCGAATACAACCCATGCATTACTAGACGTTTATATTTTTCTACCTTTTGGAGGAACAATGATTTCGAAAACCGCATTCTTTGCCGGCCTGCTGGGCTGTGCGATGCTGACCGGCTGCGATGGATCCGAGAATAGTCCGCAACCATCCCAATCGACATTTGCCGAACTTGCCGCCAGCAAGGAAACTTTCAAAAGTCTCGAGCAACAAATCGCTGCGTTGCAAGCGCAAAATGCCGAACTGGTTGCAGCAAATGAGCGGAATGTCGCGACGCTCAAGATAACAATTGACGATCTGGGCAAGCGTCTGGCCGATCTGCCGGCTTCCGACGAAATCACGAACTTGCGCAAGGAGGCAAGCAGGCTTCAAGATGAAACAACCAGCTTGAAGGGCCAGATTGCGGCCAAGAAAATTGAGATCGAAGACCTCAACAAGAGTATTGCAGCGATACCCGCTGGCCAAACTGCTGAAGGCCTGGTGAAGGCGCTCACGGATGCGCAAGCATCGTTGAACACGCTGACAATCAAGGCTGAGAGTCTCGAAAGCGAGACCAGGCGCCTTGCGAAATTGGTCCCGCCAGTTGCGGATGGATCGAAACCACCGGCACCGCCTGCAGAAAACCTTGCAAGCTGGAAAATCGTCAACCGGGACTTCCACGAGACCTTCACCCACCAGCCCTTCGTCAGCAACGGCTATATGGGCCTGCGCCTGCCTGCAGCAGGTCAGGGTTATTGGCGCGGTAGCAACAGCCCGGATAATTTGAACGGTTATCCGGATTACGGGCCGGGGCGATTTACGTCAGCCATGGTCGAAAAATTCTATTCCGATAATCAAATCTATCTGGCAACATTGCCGAACTGGTCCAGCCTGACCATTCTTGACGATTTTAACGGTGCCTTCTTCGACCCCAATGCGCTGAGACCCGAGCAAGTATCGGCATATGAGCAGATCGTGGACATGAGAAAAGGTACTGTTACAACTTTATTGGTCTGGTTGTCGCCGAATGGCAAAAAAGCCAAACTGAAATGGACGGCCTTTGCCCACAGAACCGACAAACACCTTGGTGTGATCCGTCTCGAGATAACGCCCCTGACATGGAGCGGCGGGATCAGCGTTCGTTCCTATCTGGATCTCAATGGCATTCAAAAGGCCGACAACATCAATCAGAATTGGAGCGATGCCGCCGGCCTTGGCGCACAGGCTTCAGTTCGAACGCAAGGCACCAGATTCAAGGCAACCACAGCATTCAAAATGGACGCGCCCGAGGGTGCTGGATCAGCCCATAAATGGGACGGAAATTCCAGCGTAAGCGGGCTGTTCTGGGAGTTTTCTCCCGAAGTGAACAAGACCTATGTCTTTACCAAATATGTCGGAATTGCCACCTCTATCGACGACGAACTGATCGAAAAGCTTGGCAAGAACATTCCGCAGACATTCGCCGATGACAACATGGCGGTCAATGAGGCAGCCGACGACGTTGCAAATGCCGCGAAAAAGACTGGCTATACCGAATTACTGAAGACCCACATTGATGCATGGGAGGCGCTCTGGACCAAGAGCAGCGTAACGGTCGAGAACGAGCGACTGCAAAAAGTCATCAATTCTGCCCAGTATCAATTGCTCTCCAGTACTTATGAAGGTGCCAAGGCAAGCATACCAGCTGGCGGGCTCGTGGGCACAGGGTATGGCGGCATGATCTTTTGGGATGCGGAAACATTCATGTATCCTTATTTGCTGCTTACCCATCCGGAACTGGCAAAAACCGTTGTCGATTACAGGTTTGCCACGCTGGAGCAGGCGCGTGGTAATGTGACCCATTCCAGCTTTAGCGTTGACCCTGGAAGCAAGCCCTATCGCGGCACCTACTTTCCCTGGGTATCCGGCACCGGCAATATAGACGGCGAAGGCAGCAGCAGCGATAGGAACCGGCGGCAGATTCATCTGCAAGCAGATATCGCTCTCGCACAGTATCAGTATTACGCGGCAACCGGTGATGCGACATTCTTGAAAAACCAGGCATGGCCCATATTGAAAGGCATTGCCGATTTCTATGTGAAGCGTGGTGAATTCAATGCTGACAGGACGCAATTTCATCTCAACACGGTAACTGCACCGGATGAATATGCGGAAAATGTCAATGACGAAGCCTTCACCAATGGCTCGGCGATCAAGGCACTGGAGCTCGCCATCAAGGTCGCCGAACAGTTGAAGGAACAGGTTCCTGTCGAATGGCGCCCCGTCCTTGGCGCGATGGTCAGGCCGCAGATTGATCCGGCAAAAAATCTGCATATTCAATATAACGGCTTCAACCCTGCCAATCTGAACAATCGCATCAAACAGGCGGACGTTGTGTTGCTGACTTATCCATTGGAATATCCGATGACGGTCGAGCAGTCAGCAAACGATCTGGAATACTATTCGAAGGCTGCCGATCCGGACGGCCCGTCCATGACCGACGCCATCCATGCAGTCATTGCTGCACAGCTCGGCCGTTGCGATTTTGGAGATTTTCTGAAGAAATCCTATGATGTTGCGCTGGGACCTTATGAACAGTTCAACGAGACGCGGGTCTTGGGTGCTTCAGCGGGACAAGCGGCGCCCGCCAATGTCTTCTTGACCGGCGCCGGCGGCTTTCTGCAAGCCACAGGCATGGGTATGACCGGCTACCGTTTCCGTGATGACAGGATCGTGCTGAAGCCGATTCTTCCGGACATTATCGAAGGGCAGCCGGCAAAACGTGCCTATTTCAAGGGCCTCAAATGGCAGGCGCGCGAATTCAATGTCGATATTGGCGAAACTGACACCTGGGTCACCCTGACCAAGGGGGATGCAGCCAAGGTTCAAACGACCGATGACGACAACGTTCTCGTGGATTTGAAATTGGGAGAGCCGCTAAAGATCGCAACGCGCAAAGCCCGGCAAAGCGATGGTAAACCCTGCGCTAGGCCAGCGCCGGAAACGATGCATCTGCAATAGATGGCTACAACGGTGCCCGGCACGTTTTTGTCGGGCACTTATCCAATCAAACCAGTCTGTTCTGCGCCATTGCGGCATTGATGAACGAAGCAAACAGCGGATGCGGTTCGAACGGACGGGACTTCAATTCCGGATGATACTGAACGCCGATAAACCAGGGATGGTCGGGATATTCGATTGTTTCGGGTAATACGCCATCCGGCGACATGCCAGAGAACACGAGGCCACACTCTTCCAGACGCTCCTTGTAATCGATGTTTACTTCGTAGCGATGACGGTGGCGTTCCGAAATATCGGTTGAACCGTAAATATCCGCAATGCGCGTCCCGGATTTAAGCAAGGCTTCGTAGGCACCAAGCCGCATCGTTCCACCGAGATCGCCGGTCTGTGCCCGCTTCTCCAGCATGTTGCCCTTAAGCCATTCGGTCATCAGACCGACAACAGGTTCGCTGGTCGGACCGAACTCACTTGAAGATGCTTTCTCGACCCCTGCCAGAGACCTCGCCGCTTCGATCACCGCCATCTGCATGCCGAAGCAAATACCGAAATACGGCACCTTCTTTTCCCGCGCAAATTTCGCCGCCAAAATCTTGCCTTCCGAACCACGCTCGCCGAAGCCGCCGGGCACCAGAATGCCGTGTACCTTTTGCAGATAAGGAGCTGGGTCTTCCTGCTCGAAAATCTCCGATTCAATCCAGTCGAGATTGACCTTTACCTTGTTGGCCATGCCGCCATGGTGCAGCGCTTCGATCAACGACTTATAAGCATCCTTGAGGCCGGTATATTTGCCGACAATGGCAATCGTCACTTCGCCTTCCGGATTGTGAATACGCTGGCTGACCTCGTCCCAGAGTTCCATGCGCGGCTTTGGCGCTGGATCGATGCCGAACGCGGCAAGAACTTCAGAATCGAGCCCTTCCTTATGGTAAGCCATCGGCACGTCGTAGATCGTATCTACATCGAGCGCCTGGATGACGGCAGATGCACGCACATTGCAAAACAACGACAATTTGCGACGTTCTGATTCCGGAATCTCGCGATCAGCACGAATCAAAAGGATATCCGGCGCGATGCCGATTGACCGCAGTTCCTTGACCGAGTGCTGCGTCGGCTTGGTCTTGAGTTCGCCTGCTGCCGGAATATACGGCATCAAGGTCAGGTGAATATAAACAGCGGTGCCTCGTGGCAAATCATTGCCAAGCTGGCGAATAGCCTCAAGGAACGGCATTGCTTCAATATCGCCAACCGTACCGCCAATCTCGCACAAGACGAAATCATAATCCTCATTGCCTTCGACAATGAAATTCTTGATCTCGTCTGTCACGTGCGGGATCACCTGCACAGTCGCGCCGAGGTAATCTCCGCGGCGTTCCTTCTCGATGATGTTTCGGTAGATCCGCCCAGTGGTGATATTGTCCTGTTTGTTGGCAGGACGCCCGGTGAAGCGCTCGTAGTGACCGAGGTCAAGGTCAGTTTCAGCGCCATCATCGGTCACAAAGACCTCGCCATGCTGATATGGCGACATCGTGCCGGGGTCAACGTTGAGATAAGGGTCGAGCTTGCGAATCCGTACACGGTATCCACGAGCCTGGAGGAGTGCCGCCAAAGCGGCAGCAGCGATGCCTTTTCCGAGGGAAGAAACCACGCCGCCAGTGATGAAAACATATCGGGCCATGGGCTTATCTCGTTAGTCCTTTGCAAGTGATTTGGCCACAAAAAAATTCGGCCCGAAAGCCGTTTTCCCCGTTCCAATCATTTTTCATTTCAAACGAAACGGCCAGACGCGAGGTCTGGCCGTTTCAACAAATTCAACAATAGTTCTTACAGAACAATAACTTCCGTGCCAATGCTGACGCGGTTGTAAAGATCGATTACATGGTCATTGACCATACGGAAGCAACCATTCGATGCGGAGCTTCCAATGCTCGACGGCACGATCGTTCCATGAATGCGGATGTGCGTGTCCTTGTTACCCTGCGACAGGTAAAGTGCGCGCGCACCGAGCGGATTGCCTGGGCCGCCATCCATGCCGTTTTCATATTTGGCGTAGTGGGCAGGCTCACGTTCAATCATCTCTTTGGTCGGAATCCAGCGTGGCCATTCACGTTTCGTCTGGACCACGGCTGTGCCCTTGAATTCCAAGCCCTCCTTGCCGACTGCAATACCATAGCGGCGAGCCGTGTACGAGCTTTCGACGAGGTAGAGGAACTTTGCCTTCGGATCAATCACGATCGTGCCCGGCTTGTAGCCCGTGAACTCGACGTCCTGTGGCATGAATTTCGGGTCGATGCCGTATTTGTTCTTGGCTTTGGCAGGCTGCACCGGCTTACGAACTTCTGCAACCTCGATCGGCTGCGCTGCCGCTTGGGCACCGGTATTGTCATTGCCGCCAAGACCGAATGGATTCAGAATTTTTTTGATAATTGGTTCTGCAGACGCCGGGCCAGACAGGGCCAGGAGCGACATTCCTAAAAGCAGAGAGCGACGTGACAGCATAGTTTAAAGTTCCCGCGTAGATTGCAAAACGCCATCAGCAGCGTTTGCGAGGCCCCCAAGGCCGATCTGATATCGCGATATCCGAAGACCAGTTTCTTCTCAATGCAAATCGCTGTGAAGAATACCACGGATTCATTGTTCGCATCAGAAGGTTGCGGAAGCGCAACACCTTTTACGCACTTCCGTCAATCAAACGATTTAGCGGTCCGAATTACTGCGAATTCGGGACCGGATTTGCCGGCTGCGCGGGCGTAACCGGAGCTGTCGGCGCAGGTAGCGTCGATTCGGGCGCAGCCGGAGCAGTGGTGCCTGGCCCTGCCGAACCTGGGGCTGCCTCATTGGAGGCAGGCGGCGTTGCATTATTGGACGAAGGGCCACCCAACTGGTTGAGAATGCCGCCGCTCGTTGGAGGCTGCTGGCCTGCGGGCTGCGTGCCGGTGGTTGTAGGAATACGGTTGAGAATGTCAGTCGGATTTTCCCCGTAGCGGGCCATGATGCCGAGCGCCAAAGACGTAATGAAGAAACCCGTTGCAAGAATCGCCGTCGCCCGTGTCAGCACGTTTGCGGCGCCTCGGGCCGTCATAAAGCCGGAGCCGCCACCAATTCCAAGACCGCCACCCTCGGAGCGCTGCATGAGCACGACCCCGACAAGGGCAAGTACAATCAGAAGATGAATCACGATGACGACGGTTTGCATGGGGTATTTTCTGCTTTCTAGGGGTCGGACGCGGCTCTTTACACCGTATCGACCAATAAACCAAGCCCATCAGACGACAGTTTTCTTGTCGCTGGAGCAGCTACTCGCAACCTTCACAAGGAATGATATGCCTCACAGATGGCGAGGAAGTCCGCTGCTTTCAAGCTCGCGCCACCGACAAGCGCGCCGTCGACATTTTCAACCCCCAGAAGCTCCACCGCGTTGCCTGGCTTTACCGATCCGCCGTAGAGGATACGCATCGTATCACCCTCATCCCCAAAACGCGTGCTCAACGCCGAACGGATAAGGGCATGCACTTCCTGTACATCCGTCGCAGTCGGTGTCAGACCGGTTCCAATTGCCCATATGGGTTCGTAGGCAATGATGCTGTTGCTGGCGTTGGCACCATCGGGAATCGAACCTGCAAGTTGTGCAGCAACCACGTCGAGCGTAGCGCCGGTCTGGCGCTGAGTTCCTGTCTCGCCAATGCAGATGATGGCCACAAGCCCCGCTTCCCACGCTGCCCTCGCCTTTGCATTGACGATTTCATCCGTTTCGCCATTGTCCGCCCGGCGTTCGGAATGTCCGACAATAACATGGGATGCGCCGGCATCTTTCAGCATGTCCGCCGAGATACAACCGGTATGCGCACCTGACTTTTTTGGGTGGCAATCCTGTCCGCCGATGCTCAAGGCTTCACCCTCGACGGATTGAGCGGCACGGAAGACAAGCGTTGCGGGCACACAGATCAACGCGTCGATCTTCTCGCCAATCGCGGAATTCGGCCGGTTGACGATGATACGCAGTTCCTCGAGCGACTCTCCGGTACCATTCATCTTCCAGTTACCAGCAACGAGCGGACGGACATCTGGGGTCATTGAGCGTTCCTTATGCGATTGTTTTGGCAATTTCTCAGGCATTTGCGTGTCTGACTAGCAAATTCACTCGATAAAGCAATCGACACAAGCCTTCCATGACGCTATTCCCCTATGGATTCAAATAAGCCTCTTGACTGATACGGTGACTTTTAATGCTCGACTCTCTCCGCAATGTTGCACAAACCTGGGTGGCAAAAGTGCTCATGGGCCTTCTCGTGGTCAGCTTTGCCGGATGGGGTGTTTCCAGCACAATCCTCGGCGCAATAAGCGGTACCGCAGCCATTCGCGCTGGACATTCCGAAGTGTCGCCGGTCGATTACCGCTTGGCCTACGACCGCCAACTGGCTGCACTGTCGCAGCGCTTCGGTCAGCGGCTCACGCGCGAGCAGGCGGATGCCATCGGAATTGGTCATCAGGTGCAGGGGCAGCTGGTTGCGGGCGTGGTTCTCGACGAACAGGCGCGTACCATGTCGCTTGGCCTGTCAAAGGATCGTCTGGCACAGCTCGCCGCTGAAGATCCGGCATTCCAGGGCGCCGATGGCCGCTTCAATCCAGCGCAGTTCGATATGGTGCTTCGCAACGCCGGTATGAGCCCGCAAAACTATCTCGACAACCGTGCACAAGTCGCACGCCGTCAGCAGATCGTCGAAGCCGTTGCCGATGGCGTCAAAGCGCCTGACACCCTGCTTAAAGCGGTTGCTCTTTATAAGGGCGAGTCACGCACGGTCGATTACGTCGCCATGCCGAAGAGCTTCGTGAGCGATATCGCCGATCCCAGCGATGCGGATTTGAAGACATATTTCGATGCAAACAAGGAAGTCTACGGCGCGCCGCAATACCGCAAGGTAAGTTATGTCAAGCTTGAACCAAAGGATATCGCCAATCCTGCCTTGGTGACACCCGAAGAGATCAAGACTGAATATGACAAGAACATTGCGCGCTATTCGACGCCGGAAACGCGCACCATCGAACAGTTGACCTTTGCAAATGACGATGCAGCAAAGACTGCACATGACAAGATCGCGGCTGGAAGCAGCTTCGACGATATTGTCAAGTCGGAAGGCAAGACGATGGATGACGTTCGTCTCGGCACATTCCCGAAAACCGGCCTGCCCGATCAATCGATTGCCGATCCGATCTTCGCACTTCAGGCAAACGGTGTCAGCGACGTGCTGAAGGGGGCATTTGGGCCGGTTCTTGTTCGTGTATCGGCTGTCAACCCGGAAGTCACCAAGCCTCTCACCGAAGTCGAGAAGGATATTCGTGAGACCATAGCTTTGACACAGGCAGCGTCCGCGATTGCGGATGTGCATGATGCCTATGAGAATGCGCGCGCTGACGGTGCGAGCATGGCAGAGGCCGCAGCAAAGCAGAACCTCAAGATGGTGACGATTGATGCCGTTGATTCCAGTGGCCATGGTGCCGATGAGAAGGAAATCGCCAATCTGCCCTTCGATGAGAACCAGTTGGCAGCAGTCTTCCAGGCGGATGTCGGTTTCGACAATGAACCTTTCAATCTCGGCACCAACAGCTATCTCTGGTACGACGTCGACAGCGTAACGCCTGCCCGCGAGCGCCCGCTCGATGAGGTAAAGCCGCGCGTTGTCGCAGCATGGAAAGCAGCTGAAGCCGAAAAGCGCCTCAACGAGAAAGCCGAGGAGGTGCGCAAGCGCGTCGCCGGCGGCACATCGCTCGATGATATCGCGGCCGAATTCAAGTTCACCAAGGATACGAAACGCGGCATTACACGCCAAAGCAAGGATGCCGATCTCGGTGAAGGCGGCGTTGCATCGGTCTTCGATGGTCCGGAAGGGCTTGTTGGTGTAACGGAATCGGCGTCCGACGGCTCGAAACTGATCTTCAAGGTCACAGAGTCGATCGAACCGGCGAATGTCGGACCGGAAACCTTGACGACCGTGGAAAGAGATGCGTTCGGTTCTCGAATTGCCGACGACCTGCTCGACCAGCTTGTTGTGCAATTGCAGACTGTCTATCCAGTTTCCATTAACCAGACCGTCATCAATCAGGCACTTGCACGTTAGGTCAGACAGAAAATGGCTGAATTAAAGCGTTTCATCGGCATAGCGGCTACAGGCAAAGCGCTCTCGCAAGAGGAAGCCGTCGAAGCCTTCGACATCATGATGTCGGGACAGGCAACGCCGGCGCAAATCGGTGCCCTGTTGATGGCGCTGCGGGTGCGTGGCGAGAATATCGACGAGATCAGTGGCGCCGTTTCCGCCATGCGTTCAAAGATGCTGAAGGTGAATACGTCTTCGAATGCCATCGATATTGTCGGAACAGGCGGCGATCAGTCGGGCTCGTACAACGTGTCCACCTGCGCTGCATTCGTTGCTGCCGGTGCCGGCGTTCCTGTCGCCAAGCATGGCAATCGTGCCTTGTCATCGCGTTCCGGCGCGGCCGATACACTGGCAGCTCTTGGCATCAACATCGAAATTGGCCCGGAACTGATTGCCACCTGCATTGAACAGGCCGGGATCGGCTTCATGTTCGCGCCCATGCATCACCCCGCGATGAAGCATGTGGGCCCGGCGCGCGTCGAGCTTGGCACACGCACCATCTTCAATCTGCTTGGCCCTTTGACCAATCCGGCAGGCGTCAAACGTCAACTTGTCGGCGTATTCGCACCTGAATGGGTCGAGCCCATAGCGCACGTTCTGAAAAACCTCGGATCCGAAACCGTTTGGGTCGTACACGGCGATGGTCTGGACGAGATCACCACAGCCGGCGTGACCAAGGTGGCGGCGCTGGAAAACGGAAAAGTTCGCACTTTCGAGATCGATCCGGAATCCTTTGGCTTGCGACTGGTGGATCCGCAGGATTTGAAGGGCGGTACAGCGGATGAAAATGCAGTGTCCCTCCTTTCGGTACTTGATGGTGCGCACGGCGCTTATCGCGATATCACCCTGTTCAATGCCGGTGCAGGGCTTGTAATTGCCGGTGTAGCGGCCGATCTCAAGATTGGCATAGAAATGGCGGCCCATTCGATTGACAGCGGTGCTGCCCGAAATGTGCTTAAAAAGCTGGTTCATGTTTCCAACAGCGAGGCGCTTTGACCATGGTTGATATTCTTCGCAAGATCGAGGCCTATAAGCGCGAGGAGATCGCTGTTGCCAAGACAAACGTCACGCTGGATGAGCTGAAGGTACAGATAAAAGGCCAGGACTCGCCGCGCGGTTTTCTCGCTGCCCTGGAGAAGAAACGCGCCGCCGGACAGTTCGCACTGATCGCCGAGATCAAGAAGGCCAGCCCTTCGAAAGGCCTGATCCGTCCGGATTTCGATCCGCCAGCATTGGCGAAAGCCTATGAGGAGGGAGGAGCCGCGTGCCTCTCTGTACTGACCGACGCGCCGTCATTTCAGGGCGCTCCGGAGTTCCTGCAAGCCGCCCGTGCGGCGACCAGGCTACCCGCTCTGCGCAAGGATTTCCTGTTCGACATCTATCAGGTCTATGAAGCGCGCAGCTGGGGTGCTGATTGCATTCTCATCATTATGGCAAGCGTCACCGACGACGTAGCCCGTGCTCTGGAAGAAACGGCCGTTGCGCTCGATATGGATGTGCTTGTCGAAGTGCACGATGAGGCGGAACTCGAGCGCGCGCTGAAATTGAATTCGCCTTTGCTCGGCATTAATAATCGTGACCTGCGCACGTTCAACGTGGACCTGGCAGTATCGGAACGCCTAGCGAAATTGGTGCCCTCGAGCAAGTTTCTGGTCAGCGAGAGCGGTGTCTTCACGCATGCCGACTGCCAGCGGCTGGCAAAATCCAGCATCGGCACATTTCTCGTCGGCGAAAGCCTCATGCGCCAGGATGACGTGGCGGCGGCCACGAGAGCACTATTGCAGGGCACCGCAGACAAGCAGACAGACGCGGCATGACAGCACCCAAGCTTACGCATCTCGACGAGACGGGCGCCGCCCATATGGTCGATGTCGGCGCCAAGGCTGATACGGAACGGGTGGCCGTCGCTGAAGGCTCGGTGAGAATGCGCTCGGAAACACTGGCGCTTATCAAATCCGGCAATGCTGCCAAGGGCGACGTGATTGGAACGGCGCGGATCGCCGGGATCATGGCGGCGAAAAAGACCCATGATCTGATCCCGCTTTGTCATCCGCTGCTCTTGAGCAAGATATCCATCGATATAGAGGCCGATGACACCTTGCCGGGCCTACACGTCGTCGCAACAGTCAAATTGACTGGCAAGACCGGCGTCGAGATGGAGGCGCTGACCGCCGTTTCTGTTGCATGCCTGACGATTTACGACATGGCCAAGGCTGCAGACAAGGCGATGGTCATCCAGGATATCCGCCTTCTGCGGAAGACCGGTGGCAAGTCCGGAGCATGGTCAGCGGCGCACGAGGGATAATATGGCAGGACTTCTTCCGGTCGACGAGGCACTGAGGCGTATTCTCGCCAGCGCAGAGAAACTTGAAGCAGAGCTTGTCCCGCTTGCCGCTGCCGGTGGTCGTGTTCTCGCTACTGATGTTCATGCCAAACGGCAGCAGCCCCCTTTTGCGGCCTCCGCCATGGACGGATACGCGGTTCAAGCCGCCGACGTGGCCGCAGTTCCGGTCACGTTGAAACTTATCGGACAATCGGCAGCAGGGCATGCGTTTTCTGGCACTATGAAAGCTGGCGAAGCGGTTCGCATCTTCACTGGAGCTCCGGTTCCCGAGGGTGCGGACAGTGTCGTGATCCAGGAAAACACAGTTGCGGGAGATCGCCAGGTCGAGATCACAGAAACCGTCACATTCGGCAGGAATATCCGTAAAGCCGGTCTGGACTTCGACGAAGGCGATCGGCTGCTTCAGGCTGGACGCGTTCTTGATCCGGCCGCGCTTGCCCTCGCCGCCGCAGCCAATCATCCGACGCTTGAAGTGGTTCGGCTGCCTCGCGTGGCTATTCTCGCGACCGGCGACGAATTGGTTACCCCGGGTGAGAATTACCGGCCGGACCAGATCATTGCCTCAAACAGTTATGGACTGGCGGAGATCGTGCGCCAGGCTGGCGGGGTGCCGATCGATCTAGGTGTAGCCGAGGACCGGCTTGAAGCCTTGAGCGATGCGCTCGATCAGGCTGTCGCGGCCAAAGCAGATATTCTGGTCACGCTTGGCGGTGCTTCGGTCGGAGATCATGACCTCGTTCAACCGGCACTCGCTGCCAAGGGCATGGAACTCGATTTCTGGAAAATTGCGCTGCGACCAGGCAAGCCGTTGATGTTTGGCCGCCTGCAGAACATGAAAATCCTTGGCCTGCCCGGCAATCCGGTATCGAGCCTGATTTGCGCGCATATATTTCTGATCCCGTTGATACACGCCATGCTCGACTTGCCCCATACGCCTGATCTTCGTTCGGCAGTTCTTGGGACCGATATGGGCACCAATGACCAGCGTCAGGATTATGTTCGCGCGCGCATCACCAAAGACGACAGCGGACAACTGATTGCGACGCCGTTTGTTATGCAGGATTCGTCCATGCTGAAGTTTCTGGCGGATGCCAACGGCCTGATTGTCCGTGAACCGCATGCACCCGCGATCAAGGCGGGATCGACATGCAGTGTGATGATGCTACGCTGATGCTACTACGCTGATCCTTCGAGACGGTGTTCCTTGCGGTCGACTTCGGTGACGGTGGCAAGGTCGATTGCCTTCTGCAATTTGGCCGCGTGACGGAATGATGGTTCGAGCGTCCGCCCCTGTCCCACGGCTTCGACAAAGCGTTGGTAATTGGTCGGTACCGGCTCGACTTCGATTTCCTTCCAGGTCGCCGTCTCGATATCGTCGCCAAGGCAAACGAACAGTTTGGATCCGTCGTGACGATGCTGGATTTCAAATGAACCCTTGTCGCCATAAACACGCAAACGCAGCTCATTCACGTGTCCAGTGGCCCAGCGACTTGAATGTATCACGCCAAGCGCTCCATTGGTGAAGCTCACCGTCATGGTAAAACTGTCGTTCGCGTCGAGTTGATATTCGCCGATCCGATTGCCATCCGCCTTGTCGAAAGCTTTGAGACGGCAAAAAACCTCGTCGATTTCCGTGTCCGTGGCGTGGACGACAAAATCGAGAATGTGGACGCCCACATCACCGAGGGTACCGTTGGATCCATGCTGTTTCGACAGACGCCACAGCCATTGGCTTTCTGTGCGCCAATCGCCCCAGACTTTTGATACGAGCCAGCTTTGCAGGTAGGACGCCTCGACATGTCTGACCTTGCCGATCTGGCCGCTCGTCACCAGCCGTCGGGCGGTTTGTAACTGTGCAACGTTGCGATAGGTAAGATTGACCATGCCGACCAGATTGGCCTTTTCGGCAGTTTCGGCCATCTCCACGGCATCGTGATAGTTCGTTGCAAGAGGCTTCTCGCAAAAGACATGCTTGCCGGCAGCAAGACATTTCATTGTCGTGGGATGATGCGCGCTATCGGGGGTTACGTTGGCGACGGCATCGAATTCGCCCCAGGCAAGCGCGTCCTCAAGTGAAGTGAACGCCCGTTCGAACGAATATTTGTCACGAAACGCTTCCGCCCGACCCTTGTCGACGTCAACCGCACCGGCAAACAAGACGCCCTCGATATCGATAAAATTTCTGGCATGGGCGCTCGCCATGTGGCCAGTCCCCAGGATTAGTAGACGCATCAACGAAAGCCTTCCTCGCCGGGCTCGTGCAAACTTCCGCCGCGTGCCGTGATGGGCTCCAAAGCTTTCTCGACCGGTACATTCGGCGCTGCAGTAATATCCGGAAAACGCAGCGGATTATAGGCCCAGTTCACCGCATTGCGCAGTACGAGCCCGACAGTTTCGTCATGATAAGTCGGATAGGTCTCATGTCCTGGACGGAAGTAGAAAACATTGCCTGCGCCCTTGCGATAGGTAAGCCCAGAACGAAAGACTTCGCCGCCCTGGAACCACGACACGAATACAGTTTCCAATGGTTCCGGCACAGAGAATGGTTCGCCGTACATTTCCTCGTTTTCCAGCTCGAAAAATGCTGGCAATCCCCTGGCGATTGGATGACCGGGGTTAACAACCCAGAGACGTTCCCGCTCTCCCGCCTCGCGCCAGTTCAAAGCGCAGGGTGAACCCATCAATTTCTTGAAAATCTTCGAAAAATGCCCCGAATGCAGAACTATCAGTCCCATCCCTTCCCAGACCCGCTGGGCTACACGCTCGACTACCTCGTCGGCAACGTCGCCATGAGCGCGGTGTCCCCACCAGACAAGGACGTCGGTCTCTTCCAGTACCTTGTCCGTCAGGCCATGCTCCGGCTCCTGCAAGGTCGTGGTTTTGATGCTGAGGTTGGTATCACCCTTCAAAAGCTTGGCGATCTGATTGTGCATGCCTTCCGGATAAATCTCGGCAACTGTTTTATTGATCTGTTCATGGACGTTCTCGCCCCAGATAAGCGTACGAATTGCCATTGGTCTTTCCTCGTCATTGATGCGGAGATTTCGTCAATTTGCCGCCGGGCGGCCGGATTGGTCAAAACGGTGGATGTTGTTGTTAACGGGCGCAACGCAAAGCAGTTCCCCCGGCTGTTGGTGTGCCGAGCCGTCCTGCCGTACCACCAAGGGTTCCTTGGCGCCGATATCGATATAGAGGAAGCTCTCGGATCCTAGATTTTCCGCCAAAAGAAGCTTGCCTTTCCAGAGACCGTCCTTGTCCTTGATTTCCAGATGCTCCGGCCGCACCCCCAAAATGTCGGTCTTGTAGGCATCCGCGAATTCCTCCGTGAGGAAATTCATCTTGGGTGAGCCTATGAAACCGGCAACAAAGATCGATTGCGGCTTTTCATAAAGCTCCAATGGCGTGCCAACTTGCTCGACATTGCCATCCCGCAGAACACAAATCCGGTCTGCCAGCGTCATCGCTTCCACCTGATCGTGCGTTACATAGATCATCGTCGTATCATGCATCTTGGCGTGGAGCTTGGCTATTTCAAGACGGGTCGCGACACGTAGCGCGGCATCGAGGTTGGACAGCGGTTCATCGAAGAGAAAGACCTTCGGATCGCGAACAATTGCCCGGCCGATGGCAACCCGCTGGCGCTGGCCGCCGGAAAGCTGCTTGGGGAGCCGGTCGAGATAGTCCGCAATCTGCAGCATTTCCGCTGCCTTGTGCACCCGCCGTTTGACATCGTCCGCGCTGCCCTTGGCCAGCTTCAGGCCGAACGCCATGTTGTCATAGACGGTCATATGCGGATACAGCGCATAGGATTGAAACACCATGGCGATGCCGCGCTGGGAAGGCGTTAGGCTGTTGACGATCGTCTCATCGAAAGCGAGCGTCCCTGCGGTGATCTCCTCAAGCCCGGCGATAAGCCGCAGCAGCGTCGATTTTCCGCAACCCGACGGGCCTACAAAAACCATGAACTCGCCGGGCTCGATTTCGAGGTCCACACCCTTGATGACATCATATGTACCAAAGGATTTTCGGAGATCTTGCATTCGAATAGTGGTCATTTGAAGCACTCCTTAGCCTTTGACACCGCCAGCCGTGAGGCCGGAAATAATCTTGCGTTGAAAGATGAGGACGAGGACGACCAACGGCACCGTGACGATCACCGAGGCTGCCATGACGATCCCCCACGGTACCTCGTGCGCACTTGAGCCGGTAAAGAGGGCGATGGTGACCGGCACCGTGCGGGTTTCCGTCGAGGATGTGAAGGTCAACGCAAAAAGGAACTCGTTCCAGGCCGCTATGAAGGCAAGCAACCCCGTCGTTACCAGTGCAGGCCACATTAGAGGCAGAAACACCCTTGTTATGATCACCCAGGGCGTAGCGCCGTCGATGATCGCGGCCTCTTCGATCTCGACCGGCAGGTCACGCATGAACGTCGTCAGTACCCATACGGTGAATGGCAGCGTGAAGATCATGTAGGAAAAGATCAGCCCGCCGAGTGTGTTATAGAGACCCAGAAGCCGGATGATTTCGAACAGACCTGCGAGAACGGCTATCTGCGGGAACATGGAAACTGACAGAATCGTCAAGAGTAACAATGAGCGCCCGCGAAATCGAACCCTGGACAAAGCAAAAGCCGCCGTCACCGCCATCAGCAGGGAGAGGGTCACGACGCATGCCGATACAATGATGGAATTCAACAGGTTGCGGGCAAAACTTCCCGAAGCGATAACGTTCACATAATTCGCTACGGAGAATGAAGTCGGCCAATATTCGATCGTGAAAATCGCACTACCGGTTCTAAAACTTGTGATGATCGCGTAGTAAAACGGGAAAACTGCGCAAACAACGATCACAGCGACAAGCGCATAGAACGCTGTGTTCTTGATGATGGACATCGGCATCAGCGCTCTCCTCCGTCCAGCTTCACACGGCCGATCCAGATCGCCAGAATAGTCATGAGCGCTATAACCAGAAATAACAGCGTCGACTGGGCCGAGCCGTAGGCGAATTTATCGAAGTCGATCAGATTTTCGCGCGCCAGAACCGACATGGTCTTGGTCTGGGCACTGTTTGGCGTCAGCACATAGATCAGGTCGAAGATCCGCATGGCGTCGAGCAGCCGGAAAATGATCGCCACCATGAGCGCTGGCTTCACCAGCGGCAACGTGATCCGAAAGAATTGTTTGACGGGATGAGCACCATCAATACGCGCCGCTTCATAAATATCGCCGGGGATCATCTGCAGGCCCGCAAGGATCAAAAGCGCCATGAACGGTGTCGTTTTCCACACATCGACGATCAGCACGGCGATCATTGCGGTATCGGAACTTGCGGTCCAGGCAATCGGATGGTCGATCAGCCCCACGCGCATAAAGAGGTCGTTGAGGATGCCGAACTGATCATTCAGCATCCATCCCCACATGCGCGCCGACACGATGGTCGGGATCGCCCAAGGGATCAGTATTGCCGCACGCACAAGGCCCCTGCCCTTGAATTCGGCATTAAGGACGAGCGCTATGATCATTCCAAAAATGGCCTCGAGTGACACCGAGATAACGCTGAAGCGAACCGTGTTCCACACAGCGTTCCACCAGGCCGGATCGACCAGCAGTCCGGAATAAATCGTCCGCCCGCTTTTGAGCTGTATCCACGAAAGATAATTCTTGAAACCCACCCACTTGGCCGCATCGATGTTGGTCAGCGAGGCATCAGTAAAGGAAAAATAAATCGTACGGATCAGCGGCCAGCCTGCAACAACCGCCAAAGCCAAAATCATGGGAAGAAGAAACAATCGCGCGGAGCGCGAGCGCTGACGCAAGAGTTCCGAACGCACAGTGGGAGACGCTGTCATCAAATTTCCGCCCGTGATGATTGCATTCAGGGTCGATCAGCCTATCTGTGCGAATGACGTAAATCCTTCGCACCATGCCGTTGACTGGCAGGCTACCAGCTACCTCCCTGAAGTTCCGTCAGCTTGGCTTCCAGAAGCTCAAGATTATCGGCAGCAGTTCCGTTACCGGACAACGTATCGTGAACCGCGCTCCAGAACAGGGACGACACTTCATTGTATTTGACCTTCGTGGGTGCGGATGGACGAGGCACGGACGTCTCGAATACCGGCTTCCAGTTCGTGATTACCGGTTGAGCCGCGGCGATATCCTTATCGTCATAGAGAGCCTTCAGCGTAGGCAAATTGGCGATTTCGATCGCCCGTTCCTTCTGTTGTTCAGGCGCAGCAAGGAATCTGACCAGTTTGATCGCTTCCTCGGGTGATTTTGTATATTTCGAGATCGCGAGATTCCAGCCGCCCAATGTCGCTGCGGAACTTTGCCCCTCTTTCGAGCTCGGGAGGGTCGTCACGTCGAATTTGCCTTTGATCGCGCTGTCGGGGCCATTACCCAGCGCGTAGGCATAAGGCCAGTTGCGCATGAAGACGGCATTCCCCGTCTGCCAGACGCCGCGGCTCTCCTCTTCCGTATAGGCCAGGACGCCTTTTGGCGCGATCGTATCGATCCACCCCTTTGCCCGGTCTACTGCAGTAACCGCTTCGGGATTGTTGATCGAGATCGTGCCGTCGGACTCTATGATCTGGCCGCCTCCCGAAGATTTGATCCATTCGAGCGCGTTGCAAGTCAGGCCCTCATAGGCGTTACCCTGGAAAACATAGCCATACATGGCCTTGTTGCCAGCCTTGCGCTCGCCCTCCTGGATTTCCTTGGCAGTCGCAGCCATCTCATCCCAGGTTTTGGGAACCGGCTTCTTGTATTTCTCCAGCAGATCCTTGCGGTAGTAGAAGGCGGGCGCATCTGTATACATCGGCATGGCAACGAGTTTGCCATCAACCGTCTGGCTTTGGATCATTGATGGAAAGTGTTGATCGACGACATCCTTCATGGCCTCTGTCAGATCAAGAAACTGGTCGGCCAATTGCGGCGCCCAGATCACATCCGTGCGGTAGACATCGATGTCCGTATTCCCTGCAGCAAGCCACAGCCTGTACTGGCCAAACTGATCGGAGCTGTTTGCGGGCATCGCGACAATTTTGACTTTATTACCCGTTTCCTTTTCGAAACGGTCGAGCTGCTTGCGCAGGAACTCGCGCCCGTTGCCGGTATCACCCGAGGCGATCGACAGGTCGGCGGCGAACGCGCCCGAGCAGATAAGCGTGGTAGCCAAAAGGCTGACAAAAATTGATTTCGCTCTCATGATTTCCTCCCGTAAATCCAAGTGGAACAACGCGTACTGGTGGTGCGCCGTTCCAATTTATGAAAACTCCTCCTCGAACACTTTGAAGCATTGATGCAAAATATCAATCCAAAGCGCTTTGGACAAAGGGTGACAAAGGCAGGTCTTACTGTCAAGTTGGAATATGAGATGTCCGCAAAAATCCAGAGAATGAAGCCTGTCTATTTCTACCTGTATCCATCTTGGGTTGAAATTACTTTCAAAGCGCTTCGAAATTGCGCTATGATAAGGTATGTGCATGCCCCTCTGATTAAATGAAATTTGCACGCTTGGATCGTCTGATATGAAACTCAAGGAACTGGCCGAACAACTTGGGCTCTCGCAAACGACGGTCAGCCGCGCGCTCAATGGCTATCCGGAGGTCAACGAGGCGACACGGGAGCGGGTCAACAAGGCGGCTCTCAAGTTTGGTTATAGCGCCAACGCCAATGCGCGCCGCCTGGCGATGGGGCGTGTCGGCGCGATTGGAATTGTCGTGCCGATCCACAGCAGCGAACGTTTCGGCCCGCATACCAGCGAGTTCTTGTCAGGCCTGGCGGAGCGCCTCTCGCGTGACGAAATCGATTTTCTGATCACCCCTCTGATCAACAATGACGAGATTTCCGCCTATAGACGTCTGATCTCCAGCAAGCGCGTCGACGCGATGATTGTCTCACATCCTTCCCTTGTCGATGAGCGCGTTGCTGTGCTTACGGAAGCCCAATTTCCGTTTGTGCTTCATGGGCGGACAAACATAGACGCGCCGCACGCCTGGCTGGATATCGACAATAAGGGTGCCTTCTATCAGGCAACGTCACATCTTCTCGATCTTGGCCACAAGCATATTGCCATGATCGATGGCCTTAAGGGATTCACCTTCTCGGAGCATCGCGAGGAGGGTTATCGTGATGCGCTAACGGAACGCGGTATTTCGATCGACCCGCATTTTATCGTGCACGACTGTTTTTCCGACGAGATCGGTTTTCGCGAAACCCAGCGTTTCCTGTCCTTGCAGCCTCATCCAACCGCCATTCTCGCAGGATCGATGATGACCGCATTGGGCGTCTCCCGGGCGATCCGCGCCAAGGGCTACCAGCTTGGCAAGGAAGTTTCGATCATCGCCCATGATGACGTCTTTCCCTATCTCAATGCCAGCAACATGGTTCCGGCGATGACGACGACACGTTCTTCGATAAGAGCGGCAGGTACGCGGATTGCAGAAATGCTTGTCCGCTTGCTCGATGGCGAGCCACCAGAAACCATCCACGAAGTTTGGCCGGTTGAACTGATTCTGCGCCAATCGAGTGGCCCGCCGGTTATTCCGGCTAAGTAACAGCTGACCCGCGTTTCTCGGCTTCCATACACCACATATTAATCCTTGTGGAACACAACTGGAACAGATAGTGTTTGTTCTGGTTTTGTTTTTTCCGATTCCACGCAAAGGATCGCCGATGCTCACGCGTAAACAACATGAACTTCTGCTCTTCATCCACGAGCGTTTGAAGGAGACAGGCATCCCGCCTTCGTTCGACGAGATGAAGGATGCATTGGATCTGGCCTCGAAATCCGGCATACACCGGTTGATCACTGCCCTGGAAGAGCGCGGCTTCATTCGCCGGCTTGCAAACCGTGCAAGAGCGCTGGAAGTTTTGCGCCTGCCGGACTCCATCGCTCCCGGCCTCAACGCTCAACGGAAATTCTCGCCGAGTGTCATCGAGGGAAGCCTTGGCAGAAATGTCGCCCCCGCCCGGCCACAAGCGCGTTCCTCCGACGATATAAGCGCGTCGACGGTCGTCAGCATCCCGGTCATGGGCCGCATTGCCGCTGGTGTGCCGATTTCCGCTATCCAGAACCAGACCCATATGATCGGCCTGCCCCCGGACATGATAGGGAGCGGCGAACATTACGCGCTTGAAGTCAAAGGCGATCTCGATGATCGAGGCCGGGATTTTCGATGGGGATACTGTCGTGATCAAGCGCGGTGATACTGCCAATCCGGGCGAGATCGTTGTCGCACTGGTCGATGACGAAGAGGCAACGCTCAAGCGCTTCCGCCGTAAAGGAGCGTCGATTGCCCTCGAAGCGGCAAATCCAGCCTATGAGACGCGGATTTTCGGCCCGGATCGCGTTCAGGTTCAGGGTAAGCTTGTCGGTCTTATAAGACGATACTAACAATCGCCGGGCTTTTCGCAGCCCGACGTCTGATTCCGGGCGGCATTGACACGTTTACGGGATTTGTAATCCTCGATGTTGCGCGCGGCACGCGAATACATTCGATAAGCGTTCCATGGACGGACCGGTGGTCCTACGGCATAATTGATGATGACGGACTGAAGGCGACGGGCGCGAGAAGAGTTTGCCTCGGCGAGGAATGCTTGCGAACCATTTTCGCGGTCTGTGGAAGGTAGCCGAACAGGTTCGTGTGAATTCAGGCTAATCTCTGCGGTACCGTGCAACGCGAGATCGCGCTTGGTTAGTACGAGTATGTTCTTATCCTCGCATATCGCGGTTCCGGTCGAATACGCCAGGATAACAATATCTCCCTCGCCGCACGCAGCTTGCCTCCGTCCAGCCTCGTCCGTATAGGCGATTATCAACCCTCCCGGCTCGCGTGCAGTGCAAACTTTTTCAACACACTCAAACTGCATTTCTTTAGAAGGTGCGCCGGCCTTCGACGGTTTTACCACCTCGTTTATGCCATAGCCCTGCTGCCAATTGTTTAGAGTGAACGCGCTGCCGGATGCTCGATTGACCGCCAGATTGCTGTCATCTGTACGCAGTGCGACCAGTTTTCCGTCCTCTGAAACAATGATCTGCGGCTCCTGCGCTCGCATCATCATAAACGCCGCGCCTAACAATAAGGGTATGCCGCACAGCCGCAGACGCGTCGATAGGCACAGCAACATCACAAGGCCAATGCTCATCAGGATCAAAGTACCTTGCGGCATAAGGCCTAAATTGCCGCTGGGAGAGCGCGACGCGACCATTTTTGCAAGCGCAATGACGACCTCGATGCCCCGTCCCATGACTGTAAACGGTAGCCAATCCAGATCGAATGGCATGGCCAGCAAACCGAGCACGGCAAATGGCATGACAAACACTGAAATGACCGGCAGCGCGAGAGCGTTACCGATAAGGCCGAATGGCGCCGTATTGTTGAAATGATAAGCCGCAAAGATTGAGCTCGCGGTCCCGGCTACCACTGATGTCATGGCAATAGTGCCTATGTGGTTCACGGCCTTGATCGGCAACGCTAAAACCAAATGATTGGACGCACCTTTCTGGAAGGCAAGTCTTCCCTGACGCCGGGACCACCAGCTATAAAATGCAATCAAGGCGGCAGTTGCCGAATACGACATCTGAAAGCTTGGACCAAGGATTTCGTGCGGTGATATCGCCGTGGTGATCAACGCCGCAATAGCGAGATTGCGCATCGATATAGCCGCCCGGTCAACAGTCACAGCCAGGAGTATCACAGCGAGCATGACGAAGCTGCGCTGGGCCGCGACGTCTGAGCCCGACAGCAGCAAATAGAATGCGGAGCCCACCAAGGCGATCACCGCCGAGAGTTTCTTCACGGGAAACCGCGCCGAAAAACCGGGGAAAAATGCCATGATCGCGCGTAGCGAGCCGATGATCGTTGCCGCTACCAGTGCCATGTGGAAGCCGGAGATCGACAGGATATGTGAAAGTCCGCTCAAGCGGAAAGCGCTGTTGGTGGCGTCGCTGATACCATCGCGCTGGCCGGTGATCAGCGAGGCAGCGATGTCACCCGGTTCGCCTCTGATATTGCGTAGAATGCGCTGGGTGAGTTGCTGCCTGATATTTGCAATCGCCAGCAAGATTGTAGCAACTGGTCCTGTGTCCGAAGCCACAGGCAGTGTTTCGAGCTTTCCCAGCACAAATCCACTCGCGCCGACACCCCTGTAGTAGTTATAGAAGGCGAAATCATAATTACCCGGCCGCATCGGGCCTGACTGCGGTCGCAGGTGGACGAGGCCTTTGAGACCATCGCCGACCTTCAGGTTGCGGGGCACTGATCTCGCCGAAACAACCACGCGGTTGGACCGCATTTTAGTGCCGGTCGTACTGTGGACATCACATCCACTGTAAGACGCCACCCGCCCTTGGCATCTCGCGACATCGCTTTTACACGGCCCGACATCCGCACCGTGACTTCCGAGCCGAGCATTCGGGTTCCGGCCCGGATCGTTTCGACTTTGCCAAATAGCATGCCGGCCACAAGTGCGATCGCGAATAGAAGAACAAGCCGCATCACGGGTCGCGCCTGCGCCAAGGCATGACAACCGACGAGAAAAGTCATGCCCGAAAGGATGGCACTGAGCCTCGGTTCGACAGCCGCATTAAAATAGAAAATCGCACCGACACCCGCAAAGACAGGTAAGAACAGAAACAGCGTACCGCGATCGACCTCGCAGTTGAATGCTTTGGGAATCGTGAGAGGCAGGGCCTGAAGTTGAGCTCGTGCAGAATTGCCAAGTCCACGTAACTTGGCGGGCCAGCTTTCTTTTTCAACGACTAGATCACTGGTCCGCGTTTGAGTCGCGATTTCATAGTCACCGCCGCTGTCGGGACGGAGAAAAAACTGCTGTTCCCTGGTCTTTGTTCTGGTAGCAGGACCTTCCATTTGCTTTCCGGTTCTGCAAGTGCCCTTGCACAGCAGCGGTGCTATGCTACATGAACGCCAGATCAATTCGATTGGACGTTCGGCTAATACGCCGGGCATCTGCTGGAGAACTTATGTCATCTTCTGTTGTCACCCGTTTCGCACCCTCTCCGACCGGTTATCTGCATATCGGCGGGGCCCGCACTGCCCTGTTCAACTGGCTTTATGCCAAGCATACGGGCGGCAAGATGTTACTGCGCATCGAGGACACCGATCGGGAACGCTCTTCGGAAGCAGCCGTAACTGCCATTCTCGACGGTCTAAAGTGGCTGGGTCTTGATTGGGATGGCGATGCTGTGTCGCAATATGAGCGCGCACCGCGCCATCGCGAAGTTGCAGAGGAGCTCGTCAGCAGGGGTAGGGCCTATTATTGCTATGCTTCACAGGTCGAGCTTGAGGAAATGCGCGAGAAAGCCCGTGCGGAAGGCCGTCCGCCGCGTTATGACGGCCGCTGGCGGGATCGCGATCCCAAGGAAGCGCTTGAAGGCATTAAGCCGGTCATCCGCATCAAGGCGCCTCAGGCGGGTGAAACACTCGTTCGCGACCAGGTTCAGGGCGACGTCAGGTTCCCCAACAAGGACCTCGACGATTTCATCATTTTGCGCTCTGACGGCAATCCGACCTACATGCACGCTGTCGTAGTAGACGACCATGACATGGGCGTCACCCATATCATCCGTGGCGACGATCATTTGACCAATGCGGCGCGGCAGACGGTGATCTACGATGCGATGGGTTGGGAAGTGCCGGTCATGGGTCACACTCCGCTCATTCATGGTGCCGATGGCGCAAAATTGTCGAAGCGGCATGGAGCGCTTGGAGTGGAAGCCTATCGCGCCATGGGCTACCTGCCGGCAGCGCTACGCAACTATCTTGTTCGTCTCGGCTGGAGCCATGGTGACGACGAGATCATGTCCGATGAACAGATGATCCAATGGTTTGAAATCTCGGATATCAACCGGGGCGCATCGCGCTTCGATTTCCAGAAGCTCGAGGCAATCAATGGCCACTACATGCGCATCTCCGACGATGCAGACCTGGTCAAGGCCATGATCGATATATTGCCGGAAATCGAGGGTGGCGCCGAGATGCTGTCGCGATTGGATGACAACACGAAAAAGCAATTGCTCGCCGCGATGCCGGGTCTGAAGGAGCGTGCGAAGACATTGGTCGAGCTCGCAGATAGCGCAAAATATCTTTTCGCAAAGCGGCCGCTTGCGCTTGATGAAAAAGCGTACGGCTTGCTTAACGAGGAGGGCCGGAGCATTCTTTTCGGCGTACTTCCGGACCTTGCCGCGGTTGATGAATGGAGCGCTGAACCGCTGGATGCTGCAGTGCGGGCGTATGCGGAAAAAACCGGTCTGAAGCTGGGTAAAATCGCACAACCTTTGCGAGCCGCTTTGACGGGAAGAGCAACGTCTCCGGGTGTTTTCGATGTATTGGCAGTCTTGGGAAGAGAAGAGTCCCTTGGCCGCATAGAGGATCAGGCAAAAGGGCAATAGCACGTAAATTTGAGCTCATTTTTGCATTGCAACATCGTGCCTTTCGAGTACGGTGTCGTGCCTGACAAGATAAGATTGTGGCCTCATTCGAGGTAGATGCTTTTGCGCTGGATCAGCGCAAGTCGAAGCAAGAAAGGAACGGCAATGTCTGAAAACAGCGTCAACATCGACCTGAATGGTCACGAATTCTCCTTACCTATTAAAAAGGGGACCATTGGACCGGATGTCGTGGACATTGGGACATTATATAAGAACACCGGCGCCTTCACGTATGATCCGGGGTTCACATCCACCGCTGCTTGCGAGTCGCAGATCACCTATATCGATGGCGACGAAGGCATCTTGCTGCATCGCGGTTACCCGATCGAACAGCTGGCCGAACACGGCGATTTTCTTGAAGCCTGCTATCTGTTGCTCTACGGCGAATTGCCGACAAAGAGCCAGAAGGCGGACTTTGACTTCCGCGTAACCCGGCACACTATGGTGCACGAGCAGATGTCGCGCTTCTTCAGTGGTTTCCGCCGCGATGCGCATCCAATGGCCGTCATGGTCGGCTGCGTCGGCGCCCTGTCCGCGTTCTATCACGACTCGACGGACATTTCCGATCCGCATCAGCGCATGGTCGCTTCGATCCGTATGATCGCGAAAATCCCGACCCTTGCCGCGATGGCTTATAAATATCATATCGGTCAGCCTTTCGTTTACCCGAAGAACAATCTCGATTTCGCGACGAACTTCCTTCACATGTGCTTCGCTGTTCCCTGTGAGGACTACGTGCCAAATCCGGTTCTTGCACGCGCAATGGATCGCATTTTCATCCTGCACGCCGATCACGAGCAGAATGCATCGACGTCCACAGTTCGTCTGGCGGGTTCGTCGGGCGCTAACCCATTCGCTTGTATTGCAGCGGGCATTGCCTGCCTCTGGGGTCCGGCTCATGGCGGTGCCAATGAAGCAGCGCTGCAGATGCTCGGTGAAATCGGCACCATGGATCGCATTCCCGAGTTCATCAATCGCGCCAAGGACAAGAACGATCCGTTCCGCCTGATGGGCTTTGGTCATCGCGTCTACAAGAACTACGATCCGCGCGCGAAAATCATGCAGCAGACAACGCGCGAAGTGCTCGCCGAACTCGGCATCAAGGATGACCCGCTACTTGACGTTGCCATGGAACTTGAGCGTATTGCGCTAACCGATGAATATTTCATCGAAAAGAAGCTTTATCCAAACGTCGACTTTTATTCCGGTATCACATTGAAGGCGCTTGGCTTCCCCACCACCATGTTTACGGTGCTGTTCGCTGTTGCGCGCACCGTCGGCTGGATTGCCCAGTGGAAAGAAATGATCGAAGACCCGCATCAGAAGATTGGCCGCCCGCGCCAGCTTTATACAGGTGCAACGCCACGCGATTATGTAAGTGTCGAAGATCGCAAATAGTCACCATCATATGGTCAAAAAAGGCGCCCATCCGGCGCCTTTTTATTGGTCATTTGTGTGTAGCAAATTCCAGCACTTTTTCTGCGGCAATTTCCCCGGCGGGACGCTCAGTCTGCATCAGCTTCGCAACCTTGTCGAAACTTTCAAGCTGTGCGGCGCGCCGGTGACCTGGAACCAGCAATTGCTCGATTTGACGGGCAATAGGGCCGGGTCGGACAAAAATATTGAAATATTCCGGAACAACCGGCTCGTCTGCGATGATATTTGGAAGCGCCGCACTCCATACCTTGATCCTTGGCGCAATAAATGTCCGCGCCAGCCAGTCCGGCTTGTAGGAAAGGACTGTGGGAATACGCGCCAGCGCCAGTTCCAGCGAAACGGTTCCGGAGGCGGCAAGCGCCGCGTCGGCCTCGGCAAAGGCCTTCAATCTCTCCGCTTCACCAACAACAATGCGAGGCTGTACTTTCCAGCTTGCAGTCAATTGCCAGACAAGCGGCTCGACCTTCGGCAGGGTTGGCAGAACGACGTTGATGCGATTGCCACGG
Organism: Phyllobacterium zundukense; assembly: GCF_025452195.1. Taxonomy (NCBI): domain Bacteria; kingdom Pseudomonadati; phylum Pseudomonadota; class Alphaproteobacteria; order Hyphomicrobiales; family Phyllobacteriaceae; genus Phyllobacterium; species Phyllobacterium zundukense. Next base: position 3,114,459 of record NZ_CP104973.1, read on the forward strand.
TTTGCCAAAAGATCGATGGTCTCGCCAAATGGTTCCGCAAGACTGATGATTTCGGAGCGCCGAGAACCCGGCAGCACAACAAGATTCTTCTCTGCCCGATCACCGAGACTAGCGTCGCGCGCACGATTTTGTTTTGCGGCTTCGAGCAACGGCGCATGTGATACCAATCTATGTCCGACATAGGTCGCAGGCGGGCCATTCAGATCCTTCAGGGCCTGTACCTCAAACGGCAGGATCGCCAACACATGGTCGATATAAGCGCGCATTGCCTTGGCACGTTCCGGCCGCCAGGCCCACACTGAAGGACTGATGTAATTGATGATAGGGATTGAAGGGTCAGCCGCCCTCACCTTGCGCGCGACGCGATGGGTAAAATCAGGGCTGTCGATGATCACCAGACAATCTGGCTTCGCTGCGACGATTGCCGTCGAAAGCTGCGAGATCCGGCGCAGAAGCTGCGGCAGCTTTTGAACAATCGCACTAAGGCCGACAAGCGCGATTTCATGCTGATCGAACAAGCTGTCGAGCCCGAGTGCGGCAAGATGTTCCCCGCCGACACCGGTGAGCGTCACCTCGCCTGCATATTGCCGGCGCAGCGCTTGAACCAGATCGGCGCCCAGCAAATCCCCGGACTCTTCCCCCGTGACAACGGCAAGGCGCAAGGGTCTTGTCGGGTCGGTCATGAGGAGGATTCCTGCTCAAAGGTCTCGATGAATAGTCCGGCTTTGTCGGCAGCGGCAACAGTTTCGCCATAGCCGAGGATCAGTGTGCGTCGCGCCTCGATGGCGATGCCCTTGAGTCCCGCCTTGACAGCATTCTCCACGGTACTGACACCGATAGCCGGCAGGTCAGCGCGCACTTCCTGTTGCGGCTTGGCGCATTTGACCAGAACGCCACCCTTGCGATTGATACGCTTGGCATGTCGCAGCTCCGCCACGCGTTGCAGCATGGCATCGGTGCCTTCGACACCTTCCAGCGCTATGACTCGCCGGCCGATGGCGATTGCGGCTTGGCCGATATCAAGCGAGCCGATCATAATTGCAGCCTGCCGCGCCGCATTCATATTGGCGACACTCTCCTGGTCGGCACGCTTGCGCGTCAACGTGCCGGGAGCTGGCGCAAGGATGTCGGGAACGATTTCGTGGGCGCCGAGAACGCGAAAACCATAGGATTCGATCGTCGCGATGACAGCGCGCAACAGGCCGTCATCGCCCAGCCGGAACGCCCGCAGGAAACGATAGAGCGCAACGAGATTGCCGTTTCCCGGTCGGAGCGCGGCGCGGAACTCCGGTCTGTGACGAATTCCGCCGGCAAGGACAACATTGGATATGCCTTCGGCCCTCAGGATCTTCACAAGGCCGCCGAGCTCGACAATGGAAATCTCGGCGTGCTCACCCGCGTAGAGCTCAGGTTCTGCCTCGCCTTTGATCGCAACAATCAAAGGATTGCCGCCAAGCTTCCGCAGACTTGTCGCCACCGCGACTGGAAGCTGGCCATTGCCGGCGACAATCGCGGTCCGTCCCGCTATCGGCGGGTGCAAAGCTGTCGATGGCGGTGTTTTAGCTGTTGTCGTCACTGTCACTGATCTCGATTGCGGAATCGAGTGGCGGCGTACAATAGGCGCGCTTGGTATCAGCGGTGATGAAATCGACCAGGTCGGCTACGGCGGCCGAATCCGGGAATGCCACGCGCACATCATCTGCGCGGCTCTTGATCGATTTCGTACGGTCGAACAGCATGCGGACGGCATGACGCAGCTTGTGGATTTCCGGACGCGCCATCCCTGATCGTTTCATTCCGATGATATTCAGCCCGCCGAGATAGGCGTGGTTGCCGATAGCCATACCGTAGGGAACGAGATCGCTTGCCAAGGCAGCAAGACCGCCAATGAAGGCATGATGCCCGACACGTACGAACTGATGAATGCCCGCACCTCCCCCGATAATGACATTATTGCCGATGGTGACGTGCCCGCCGATCATCACATTGTTGGAGAATGTGACATTGTCGCCAATCACGCAGTCATGCGCGACATGCGCATAAGCCAGGAACATGCAATTATCGCCGATCGTGGTAATGCCACGGCTGCCATCCGTACCGCGATGCATGGTCACGCCTTCGCGGATCACGCAGTTCTTGCCGACGACGAGTGTCGTATAGCCGCCCTTGTGTTTGGTATTCTGCGGGTCACCGCCAAGCACAGCATTGGGATAGACCTTCGAACCGCCGCCAAGCGTCGTTGGCCCCATGATGACGACGTGGCTGATAAGTTCGACGTCATCGCCAATGACGGCTTCAGATCCGATGTGACAAAATGGTCCGACAGATACCCTGTCTCCGATTTTTGCACCCTGCTCGATAATAGACGTCTGATGAATGCGAGACATAAAAGGGTTCAGACTCCGGACTCGTCTTCATCGGGAAAGCCGACCATGGCGGCAACTTCCGCTTCGGCAACCTTCACGCCGTCAACTTCGGCGATACAAGCGTATTTGTGGAGGATGCCGCGCTGCTTCAGCTTCGTCACCCGCAGCTTCAGTTGGTCGCCCGGAACGACAGGCTTGCGGAACTTGGCATTATCGATGGTCATGAAGAAGACCTTGCCCGGCTTGCCGCTGCCATTGTGGAAGAGAACGATCGCGCCGGCAGTCTGGGCCATGGCTTCGATGATCAAAACACCCGGCATGATCGGCAGCTCGGGAAAATGACCGGCAAAATGCGGCTCGTTGATGCTGACATTCTTGATGCCGGTGGCCGATACGTCACGGTCGATATCGACGATGCGATCGATCAGCAGAAATGGATAACGATGTGGCAGATTCGCCAGAAGTTTCTGGATATCCGCAACTCCGAGGCTCTCCACTTTCACATTGTCACTCATCTGAACTGCTCTCCTTCTTGGTTCGAGTCATCGCACGCACGCTCGCGATTTCACGGAACCACTGCTTGAACGGCTGAGCAGGCGCGCCGGCCCACCTCTCGCCGTCCGGTATATCGTTCATTACGCCGCTCGCTGCGGCGATCTCGACGCGTGAACCTATGTTGACGTGATCCTTGATCCCGACGCTTCCGCCGAGCATCGTCATGTCACCAAGGACCACACTGCCCGAGATGCCGCATTGCGCAGCAATAACGCAATGCCGCCCTATACGCACATTATGGGCAATTTGCACGAGATTATCGATTTTCGTGCCTTCACCGATTGTCGTGTCAGCCAGAGCACCACGATCGACCGTTGTGTTGGCACCGATTTCGACATTGTCCTGAATAATAACGCGGCCGAGCTGCGGCATCTTGTCGAGACCTGCCCTGCCAGGCACATACCCAAAGCCATCCTGGCCAATTCTTACACCCGGATGCAGCAGGACGCGATTACCCAAAAATGCGTACTGAACCGAGCAATTCGGAGCGATATAGCAATCGCGACCAATCTTGCAGCCATTGCCGATGACGACATTGGCGGCGATCACAGTGCCGGAACCGATGGAAACATTGCTGCCGATGATGGCACCTGGCTCAATCGTAACATCAGTTTCAATCTCTGCGGACGGATGGACAATCGCGTGGGTCGATATACCGGTCTGTCCGCTCCACAAATGTGCATTGACAGCATTGGGATAGAGCGCGCGGCCAATGGCAGCAAAATCCTGCTGCGGATGACGGGTTACGATGATGGCGACGTTCTTAGGAACGTTTGCCTTGATTTCATCGGTGCACAATATGCCGGCAGCCTTCAGGTTACCGAGATCCAGAGCATGCTTCTTGCTTTCGATAAATACCAGCGCATCGGGTCCTGCATCCGAAAGCGAAGCCAAACGGGTGACCGGCCGACCTGCCAACGAAGTATCCACAAGAACGCCATTGGTCAGACCTGCGATCTGACCAATTGTCACGTTCAACAGTGGCTCATAAAAGATAGGATCGGCCATCGGCTACTTTCTCCCCCGGGGAAACTTGCTCCCCCCGGGAGGTCAGCAATCTATCAGAACTTGCTCGACATGCCGAAGTTGAAATTCTGAACCTGATCGCCTTCAACCTTTTTGACCGGCACAGCATAGTCGAAGCGCAGCGGACCGAATGGAGACGCCCACATGATACTGGCACCGACCGATGCGCGCCATTCCATTTCGGTTGTGCCCGCAGCTTCTGAAAGGTCGTTTCCATACAGGGTGGCCGCATCGGCGAACAAAGCACCGCGGATGCCTATGCTTTCCGGAACAACAGGCATCGGGAACTGTGTTTCCAGCGATCCGCTGAAGTAGGTCGTACCGCCGAGGAAGCTGCCGTCGTCATCATCCACCGTCAAATCTCGTGGACCGATACCGGCATATTTGAAACCGCGGATCATTTCGCTGTTGTTCTTGAACAGATCGAACACCCGCAGGTCTTCGTCGCCAAAGCCAGCGATATAACCCGCACCAACACCCACCAAGCCGACAATATCCATCTCGTCGGACAGCGTCTTGTAATACTGACCTTTGAACGTCGTCTTCAGGAAGTTGGCGTCACCACCGATACCCGCATATTCCTGATTGAACTTCGCATAGATACCGTCACGCGGGTTCTTCGTATCGTCGATCGTATTATATGTCAGCGACCAGCTAACCGAAGACTTGATCCATGGGCTTTCCTCTGCTGCATCGATGAATGCCTGAGAAATCTCTGTCGGATCGGGTATATCGGTGCCCGGTATCATCGCATCGTTATCAATCTCATACTTTTCTTCGGTGAGATTGTAGGCAACGCCGGCCGTCAGATCATCGGTGATCGGCAGACCGAAGCGAATGGTACCGCCGGTCAAGTCCGTCTCGTACTTGTTGTTCACACCCGACTGACGCTTGAAAATATCGAAGCCGGCTGCAATGCGCTGCCCAAGAAAGTATGGCTCGGTAAACGACAGCGAATAGGAGCGGTTGTTATCAAGACCGCCACCCGCTGCAATACGGATGTACTGGCCACGACCGAGGAAGTTGCGTTCGGTGATAGAAGCTTCAACCGTCGGCCCAGGGTTTTCACCACCGGTCGTATAACCGCCACCGATGGAGAATTCACCGGTCGATTTCTCGATGACGTCGACGACAAGCACAACCTGATCGGGCTGGGAACCGGGCGCCGTCGAGATGTTGACCGTCTGGAAGAATTGCAACGCTTCTAGACGGCGCTTGGCGCGCTGGATCAGAACCTGGTTGAAGGCATCGCCTTCACTGACATCGAATTCACGGCGGATAACGAAATCGCGGGTCTTTTCATTGCCGCGGATTTCAATGCGCTCGACATAGGCGCGTGGCCCCTGATCGATGGCATAGGTCACGGAAATCGTGTGATTTTCGAAGTTACGATCGCCGCGCGGCTCAACCTTCGCGAAGGCGTAGCCCTGACCGGCAACCTTCTCGGAAACCTTGATGATCGAGTCTTCGACTTCCTTGGCGTTGTAGGTATCCCCTTCGCGGGTCTCGACAAGTCCGTTCAGCTGCGAGGTATCGACACCCTCAACCGAGCTTTCGATCTGAACGCCGCCAAACTTGTACTTCTCACCTTCTTCAACTGTAATGGTGATCGTGTAGTCGTTGGTGGCGGGATCGAGTTCAGCGGTTGAAGAAATCACGCGAAAATCCGCGTAACCGCGATTGTAGTAGAACCGGCGTAGTGCTTCCTCGTCTGCGCGAAGGCGATCTTCGCTGTAAACGTCGTTTCGTGTCAGCCAGGAAAGCGGGGTGGACCTTTTGGTCGAGATTACGTCGCTCAGGCGGCGATTGCCAAAGGCCTGATTGCCGACGAAATTGATCTTGGCAATCTTGGTGCGATCGCCTTCATTGATCTCGAACACAACGTTGACGCGCCCTTCGCCCAGATCCATCGTCCGGCCGGAGACCGTGGCATCACTGCGGCCGACATTGCGGTAGGCGGCACGTACGGCCTCGACATCGGCATCGAGCGTCGCCTGGTCGAAAGCGGCGCGCGGCTTCAACTGCACAGCATTTTGCAGCGCAGGGTCCTTGATCTTCTTGTTGCCCTGGAAAATGACCTGGTTGACAACCTGATGCTCATTGACCTGAACGATCAATGTTCCACCCGACTGGCTGATGCGCACATCGCTGAACAGGCCGGTACCGAACAGACGCTTGGTTGCCGCATCGATGTCCGCATTGGAAAAAGGCTTGCCGGGCGTAATCCCCAGATTGTCGCGAACCGTCTGGGCATCCACGCGTGTATTACCACGCACTTCAATGCGGCTTACGGTTGCTGCCTCTGCTACCGTGACGCCTGCTACCGTGGTTACGATTGCACCCGAACTCACAAGAGCCGCTGATATGGCGAGCGCTGACGCTGCACCAACAAATTTTGAACTTGCCGCCATAGGCCTTATGAACCTTCGTTTCTCGTTGTCCCCGGGCGAGACCCCGGAATAAGCACTTACTCGCACACCGTCATAGCCGGTTTTTACATACACGCAAGGCTTACGGTTAAAATCTGTTTACTTCACAAGAAAGCGTGGCATCCATGCCACGCCAATCGAAGCTTATAGTAAACAGATCATGTCGCCTGACCAGCCAGCGCCTCAAATTTTCATCAATGTTTAACGTTTGCTATCTGCAAGCAAAAAGATCGTTAAACACAACAAACCCCATGAATCCCAAGACTAAAAAGAATCCGGCGCGAAAGAAAATCTCCTGAACCGCCGGCCTGACGGGCCTGCCGATGACGGCTTCAGCGGCGTAGAAGACCAGATGCCCGCCATCGAGAGGCGGCAAGGGAAACAAATTGAGCAGGCCGATACCGATGGACAGCATTGCCGTTAGCTGGATAAGCCAATCAACGCCCTGGCTAGCCGCTTGCCCTGCCATTGTGGCGATCTTGACGGGCCCTCCCAATTGGCACTTGTCTTCGCGTCCCGCGAAGAACCGGCTGAAAAACTGACCGGTGCGGGCGATGATAAATCCGCTTTCACGCACAGCCTGAACAACTGATTCGCCAGGGCCGTATTCGATCCGCCGGAAGTTACCCAACTCCTGATTGTTTACCACACCGATCACTGCAATCTTGATAGTGTTCCCCAGCGGGTCCTTTTGCTCCAGTAGCTCGGGTGTCGCGGTCAATTGAACTTCCTGGCCCTTGCGCTCCACTACAAAATTAATGGAATCGCCGGCACGCGAAGACACGTGACGTTGAACGTCCGAAAAGGTTTCGACTTTATCGCCATCTACGCTGATGAAACGGTCACCGGGCTGGAATCCGGCAACTGCTGCAGGACCACCGGGGCGGACTTCCGCAACCATCGGGTCCGCAACCATCTTGCCATAAAGAGAGAAGAACACTGAAAAAATGGCAACGGTGAGCAATATATTGAACGCGGGGCCGGCAAAGACAGTGGCGGCACGCTTCCACACCGGCTGGGTATGAAAGGCCACCGCCCGCTCTTCCGGCGTCATCGCTGCAGCCGGCGTTCCTACGGAGCTGGATACGCCCTCGTCGCCGGCAAATTTGACGTAACCGCCGAGCGGAATTGCCGAAAGTTTCCAGCGCGTTCCCTTGCGATCGGTGAACCCGATCAATTCAGGCCCGAAGCCAACGGAGAATGCCTGGACGCCAATTCCGCACCACCGTCCTACAAGGTAGTGACCCATTTCGTGGACGAAAACCACGACGGTCAGAACAATCAGGAATGGCAGAATCGTTCCGATCAAAACGCTCTGGGTACCGAAGAGAGTATGCAGTGTTTCTGTCAATATATCCTCCGGGCCAGTCAGATGGCCCTGTGGGTTCGCTCGGCTAGAAAAGAATGTCGTATGGCGTTTCCGGTGTCACCAGAATTGCCCCGATGACGTATAGCAATGCTGCAGCAGCTACAAGCCCGTCGACCCGGTCCATCACACCACCGTGACCGGGGATGAGCTGGCCGGAGTCCTTGATGCCAAATCGACGTTTCACCCATGATTCGCCGAGATCGCCGATCTGGGCGATGATCGACAATAGAAGTGCGATCAGTGGAACGGAAACGCTACCCGTCGGCGTGATAAAGGCGGCAAGTCCGACGCCGGCCGCCACTCCTGCTGCTGCGCCGCCAATTGCTCCTGACCAGGTCTTGTTGGGCGAAAAGCGTGGCGCCAGCTTTGGCCCGCCAAGCGCCCGACCATTGAAAAACGCAAAGATATCCGTCGCCCAGACGACGGCAAACAGGAACAGGATTGCCGCAAACCCATCGCCTGTATCGCCGCGCAACAATGTCAGGGCGATGGCTGGAAAGCCGGAGTAGATGAGGCCGAACGCCGGCCAATAGCCATTGGACCGCCCGCCTATCGCGGCGACAAGCGCCGCGCCTGCAAAGAGCACGCTGATCATGGTCAAGACATCTTGGGTGAAGAGAAGGACGACCATTACACAGACTAGGCAAACCCACACCAGACCGCGAGTGACGGATGTCGACCGCTGGAATGTGATGAGCTGCCATTCGTAAAACACGCTCAGGCCAATGGCGCAGGCCAGAATGCCGAAGGCAAATCCACCGATCGAAGTAAGAACAACCGTAATGACGATAAGGACAATCGCGCTCAGAACGCGTTTTTGCAAATTGGAAAGACCATTGAAGGTCACAGAGCGATTTCCTGCGCCGCCACACCGCCGAAGCGCCGTTCACGCATCTGGAATGTTTCTACGGCTTCAGCCAGATGCGAGGGCCGGAAGTCGGGCCAATAGCAGGGCATGAACATGAATTCCGAATAGGCCGCCTGCCAAAGAAGAAAGTTCGACAGGCGCATTTCACCGCTGGTACGGATAATCAGATCTGGATCAGGGATATCGGCTGTATCCAGCCGCACCGATATGGCTTCGGGCGTAATGTCTCCAAGGGCGATAACACCCGATGCAACATCCGCAACGAGGCGCTGAACTGCGCGGGTTATTTCATTGCGTGAACCATAATTGAAGGCAATAACCAGCGTGAGTCCGGTATTTCTGACCGTCAGCGTTTCCGCTTCCTCGAGGAGGCTGCGAATGTCTTTGGCCAGATCCTGCCGCTCTCCTATGATCCGCACCCGGACGTTCTCTCTATGCAGATCCGCGAGATCGCGCCTGATAAAGAGTTTCAGAAGTCCCATAAGATCGGTCACTTCCGAGCGCGGCCGCGACCAGTTTTCGGACGAGAACGCAAACAGCGTCAGGAAAGGTATATCCATCTTGCCCGCGGCGCGGATAACCTCACGCAGCGAATCGACGCCAGCCTTGTGGCCCGCCGTGCGCGGCAGTCCCCTCGCCTTTGCCCAACGGCCATTTCCATCCATGATGATGGCAATGTGGCGCGGATTGGACATTGGCTTTGACCTCCAGTGGGACTGCTTACGCAATTATCGGTTCGGACATATTCGAGAATTCACCTCATGAGACATGTGGCTTGGTATTCGAGAACCGGAGCACTGGAAACGCAACACATATCCATCGAGTGGTGATCAAAACTTTCTCAAACCTGCATGATTTCCGCTTCTTTGACAGCAACGACTTTATCCATTTCTGCAATGGTGTCATCAGTCAGTTTCTGGACTTTTTCAGACAGGACACGATTGTCATCCTGACTGATATCGCCGTCCTTTTCCAACCGCTTCAATTCGTCCATGCCGTCGCGGCGAACGTGACGCGCTGCGACCTTAGCATGCTCGACATATTGATGGGCGATCTTGACCAGTTCCTTGCGGCGCTGCTCGTTGAGTTCAGGCAACGGAATACGCAAATTGTTGCCGTCGGTAATCGGGTTGAGGCCAAGACCGGATTCGCGGATCGCGCGGTCAACCTTGCCAACCATCGACTTGTCCCAGACGGACACGGCGAGCATTCGCGACTCTGGCACAGTGATATTGGCAACCTGATTGAGAGGCATCTGCGAACCATAGGCCTCGACTGTAATAGGCTCCAGCAGGCTTGCCGAAGCGCGACCTGTACGCAGCCCGCCGAGATCGTGTTTCAGCGCCTGTATGGCACCGTCCATGCGGCGCTTCAGGTCGTTCAGATCGAGTGCATCACTCATGCTCAATGCTCCTTATTCTTGGCGGAACTGCCCGGCAGAACAATCAATGGTCCGATACGACCGTTGCACGTCCTCTACCCTGTAGCACTTCTGCAAAACCACCCTTTTCATGGATCGAATAGACGATTATTGGGATATTATTTTCACGTGCAAGAGCTACAGCAGTCGTATCCATCACAGCGAGCCCGCGATCCAGCACGTCCTTGTGGGTCAAATGATCAAACCGCACCGCATTTGGGTCTTTTTTAGGATCCGCCGAATAAATTCCGTCAACCTGGGTGCCCTTGAACAGGGCATCGGCCCCGATCTCAGCGGCACGCAGCGCAGCTGCGGAGTCGGTCGTAAAGAAGGGATTGCCAGTACCTCCGGCAAAGATCACAACCTTGCCCATGTCCATATATTCGGTCGCCAGCCTTTGCGAAAACGTCTCGCAGAATTCAGGCATGGTAACCGCCGAAAGGACAACCGTGTCGATGCCGAGCTTCACCAGAGAAGTGCGCAGCGCCAAAGAGTTGATCACCGTTGCCAGCATGCCCATGTGGTCGCCGGTAACCCGGTCTCCACCTTTGGAGGCTACAGCTACGCCGCGAAAAATATTGCCGCCGCCGATCACCACGCCAACCTGCACACCCAATGCACGAGCTTCCGCAATATCGCTGGCAATTCGATCGGCGACAGCCACATCGATGCCGAAGCCCTGATCGCCCATGAGAGCTTCCCCTGAGGCTTTGAGCACAACGCGTTTGTAAACTGCCGTACCAGCCATGGAACCTTCCTCAACGTCGTTTCGAATTCCGGATACACGAAGGGCACCGCGTTGTCACGCGATGCCCTTTGATTTCAGCTGTCTAAGGTTACTTCTTCACAGCTGCGGCAACTTCCGCTGCAAAGTCGGTCTCTTCCTTCTCGATGCCTTCGCCAAGGGCAAAACGGACGAATGCCGTGATCTTGGCCGGTGCACCGATCGTCTTTTCGGCTTCTTTAAGAGCAGCCTCGACGGTCAGATCCGGATTGATGACGAAAGCCTGCGAGAGAAGCACAACTTCCTCGTAGAATTTGCGCAGACGGCCTTCGACCATCTTCTCGATGATGTTTTCAGGCTTGCCGGATTGACGGGCCGACTCGGTAAAGACTGCCTTTTCACGCTCGACAGCAGCTGGATCGACCTCGGCGGCAGTCAGGGCAAGCGGGTTGGTCGCCGCGACATGCATTGCGACCTGACGTCCGAAAGCCTGTGCGACATCGGCGTTGCCGGAAGTTTCGATCGCTACCAGAACGCCAAGTTTGCCGAGACCGTCGGAAACAGCATTGTGAATATAGGTTGCGACAACGCCTTCATTGACTGTCAGCGCTGCCGAGCGGCGGAACGACAGATTCTCACCGATCGTACCAACGGCGTCCTTGATCGTATCGACAACCGACTTGCCCGATGAAGGATAGGTCGCAGCTGCAACCGCAGCAGTCGAACCATCCGTCGTCAACGCCACATTGGCAACGTTGCGGACAATATCCTGGAATGCGTCGTTGCGGGCTACGAAATCGGTCTCGGAGTTGACCTCTACAACAACAGCCTTCTTGCCATTCGATGCAACGCCAACGAGACCTTCGGCAGCCGTGCGCCCGGCCTTCTTGTCTGCCTTCGAAATACCCTTGGCACGCAGCCAATCGACAGCGGCTTCCATGTCGCCATTGGTTTCAGTCAGGGCCGCTTTGCAGTCCATCATGCCGGCGCCGCTAATCTCGCGAAGTTCTTTTACTTGTGCAGCAGTAATGCTCATTCTAGTCGCCTCTTCTCAAAGCGAAGGCATACTGGAAAAACCAGCATGCCAACTTTGCGGCGCGCTATGCGCCAATCGAATCATTGTTAATCACCCGATACGACGGGTGTATGAAGCCTCAAGCGGAGGCTTCACCTTCCTGAGCAGGAGCTTCTGCCGAAGCTTCAGCCGGAACTTCGAGCGCAGGCTCGACAGGAGCTTCTTCCTGTGCACCGATATCCATGCCCAGCGAACCCTGCTGACGCAGGATGCCATCGAGTGCTGCCTTGGCAATCAGATCGCAATAAAGCGAAATCGCGCGCGACGCATCGTCATTGCCAGGGATCGGAAAATCGATCTGATCCGGATCGCAATTCGAGTCGATCACTGCAACGACCGGGATACCAAGACGCTTGGCTTCCTGGATGGCAATGGCTTCCTTGTTGGTATCGATAATGAAGATGAGATCCGGAACCGAACCCATGTTCTTGATACCGCCAAGTGCGCGGTTGAGCTTCTCGCGCTCACGGTCGAGGTTCAGACGCTCCTTCTTGGTGAAGCCCTGTGCTTCGCCGGAAAGAAGTTCGTCGAGCTTGCGCAGACGCTGAATGGAATTCGAAATCGTCTTCCAGTTCGTCATCATGCCGCCGAGCCAGCGGGCATTGACGTAATACTGGGCCGAACGCGTTGCCGCATCGGCGATGATGTCCGACGCCTGACGCTTGGTGCCAACGAACAGAACGCGGCCGCCACGGGCAACGGTGTCCGAAACCTTCTTCAGCGCTGTATTGAGCAGCGGATAGGTCTGAGCCAGGTCGAGAATGTGAATGTTGTTGCGGGAACCATAAATGTATGGTGCCATTTTCGGGTTCCAGCGATGTGTCTGGTGGCCGAAGTGAACGCCAGCTTCAAGGAGCTGACGCATGCTGAAATCAGGCAATGCCATCTCTTGTATTTCCTTTTCCGGTTGAACCTCCACGGGAAGAGGCGGGAAACCCGCCACCGGAGGCCATATCGGATTTCTCCCGATATCAACCCAAATCCCGTGTGTGGAATGAAGCGGCTGTTAATGGATAATCGTCACAAACGCAAGTGCGAGGGCGATAAAACTCAGAGTCGTGCATTTTAATGTCGCAAAAACAAGTGCGTGTTTCGGCAAGCTCACCATGAGGGAGGTGGGGCGCTTGCACGGAGTCATGTTCCGCAATGGCGGCAATTAGTTATGCGGCCTACAACTTCCCTCATGGTGAGCTTGTCGAACCACGCACAATGGAATTGCCGCCCAGTAATGCTATTCCTTGGGATTGCTGTTTATCGTCTGGCATAGCACCTACTTCGTGCACTTCGGGGCGTCGAACAGCTGCAGATTGACGAGCTTCCCCGTCATGGAGAAATCGCCATAGTCCATTTTGAGATCGCGCGTCACGCCATTGCGATACATCTTGAAATTGATCCGGTAGCTCGGCAGCCCCTCCGTCTTCTCATTGTCGTCGAAATAAGCAATCGAAACCGGCCACGTCGTTTCTTTTGCCAGGGGGCCCATGTTCTTTGTCTCGTCATCATCGGAAACCGCAGATTTGCCAATAACGACCGTCGTCGCCATTACCTTATCGGCATCTTCCGATCCGTCGAACAGCTTTGTCTGGTAGAAAACTTCCCCTGCCAACGCCTTGGAGATCAAATCCTGCATGTGGCGCGTTGGAAACTGTGATAGCTCGAGATCTTCTTTGCTTGCCTCCGGCTTTGTCAGCGAAATTTCCGTCTTGTCCTTGAGCAGTGCAGCGTCGCCGCGCACCTCCTTGGTCAAGCTCTGGTCAACGAATGTCTTGTTGACGAAGCGGAATTTGTCGCCGTTGCCGGACTCGAATGTCGTCGTCTGTTGGTCAGTCACCCGTTGAGGCTGTTCTTCCATGTCAACGCGGGTGACGAAACGAAAATTCGTCGTGTAGCCCTCGCAATCCGAGCCGTTGAATTCATAGACCATGCGGCCCGTCAAACCCGTAATCCCGCTACTGTCCTGCGCGCTGTCCAGTTTGAGATCGTAAATGGCGCGATGCGGAACAAGAGTCGCGGTTCCAGCCGCAAAAGCCATTGAGGAGCCGGTCAGGCCCAAGGCACCGAGACTGAAAACAACAACAGGTAGAATGCGCATCGACAAGATTCTCCAATATTTGAACGTGCATATTAAAATAACTCTTGGCGGAAGCGAGGCAAAAATCGCAACTTCGTTCACAATCGCTCGCGATTCCGGAAACATAAGGAAATAATCCCATGACCAGCACCATCGAAAAACGCTTGCAGGAGCTTGGTATAACGCTGCCTGTCGCAGCCGCACCGGCAGCCAATTACGTTCCATTTGCCCAGACTGGTTCACTGCTTTTGACATCTGGGCAATTGCCGCTGGCAGGCGGAAAGCTCATCCACGCCGGGCTTTTGGGTGCCGAATTGAACGTCGCACAAGGCCAGGAAGCAGCCAAAGCCTGCGCGATCAATATTCTGGCGCAGGCGAAAGCGGCACTGGACGATCTCGAACGGATCATGCGGATCGTGAAAATTACCGTGTTCGTTGCATCGACACCGGATTTCATCGAACAGCACCTCGTCGCCAACGGCGCCTCGGATCTACTCGTCGCCGTGTTGGGCGATGCAGGCCGTCATGCACGCTCGGCGGTCGGCACGGCCGCCCTGCCCCTGAACGCACCCGTCGAAATCGAAGCCATTATCGAGGTTCGTTGAACATGCCTTCTGTTGATTGGTTGAAAAGCGTGCCGATCGCACATCGCGGTCTGCACGATCTGAACAACAAGCGCTGGGAGAATACTTTGTCGGCGTTTGACGCCGCCGCAGGCGCCGGCTTTGCCATCGAATGCGACGTCCATCTCTCTGCTGACGGCAAAGCCATTGTCTTCCACGATGGTACGCTCGACCGGGTGACAGGGAGCAAAGGCACTATCGACGAGCTGACAGCCGAGCAAGCCGGCAAACTTCGTGTCGGCGGCACACAGGATCATGTGCCGACGCTGGCTCAGGCCCTCAAGTTGATTGACGGCCGCGTGCCCATCGTCATCGAACTCAAGGGAATTCCCGGGCGCGATGAGGGCCTGGTAAAGGCGGTTGCCAACGATCTAGCCGAATATGACGGCCTGGCAGCCATCATGTCCTTCGATCACCACCTGATCCGCCGTTTCGGCAAAGACGCGCCGGGCATTCCCGCCGGACTGACCGCCGAGGGTCTTCGCGATGAGGATCTCGAAGCGCATTTTTCCATGCTGGCCTACGGTATCGACTTTGTCTCCTACAACGTCCGCCATCTGGAAAACCGTTTTGTCGAACTTGTCCGGGGAACGATGGACATGCCTGTCATCTCCTGGACGGTAAGGAGCGCCGCCGAAAAAGCCGTCAGCGACGCCCTTGTCGATCAAATCACTTTTGAGGGATTTGATCCGCGGGCAGCTTGAACCCAAACCTGGCTTGCTCTTGTATCGTTTGGCAAAATACCTAGCTTAAAAGGGGCAGCAAGGCCGTTTTTCAACATTGTCGCCCAATCAGGAAGCCAAACTCAAAAATGCCAAATCTTGATCGAGGCGATTTCACCTTGCGCGTCTGCGATGGCGTTGGCGCGTTCACGCAAACGGAGTGGTCAGAGCTCTCCGGGACATCGCGCGGGGCGCCCGATTACAATCCTTTCCTGTCGCATGCCTTCCTGTCTGCGCTCGAAGATTCCGGTTGTGTCGCGCGCAAGGCCGGCTGGCTGCCGCAGTTTCTACGCCTGGAGGATGGTTGTGGCACTTTGATCGGTGCCGTCCCCTGCTATTTGAAGAGCCATAGCCAGGGCGAGTATGTCTTCGATCACGGCTGGGCCGATGCGTTCGAGCGGGCCGGTGGTCGCTATTATCCCAAATTGCAGGCGAGTATTCCCTTCACGCCAGCTACAGGTCCGCGTTTGCTGGTTCGGCGCGATCGGGATGGCGACGCGGTTCGGGCTGCTCTCGCCAATGGTCTGCGCCAGCTGACCACTCAACTCGGCGTTTCGTCAGCCCATTCCACCTTCGTCACCGAAACGGATCTGCCTGCCTTCACCGACGCCGATTTCCTGCATCGCATCGATCAGCAGTTTCATTTCTTCAATGAAGGCTATTCGACCTATGATGATTTTCTGGCAACGCTCGCCTCGCGCAAACGCAAAGCGCTGAAGAAGGAACGCCGCGGAGCCCTCGCCGACGACATCAGCATCGACTGGTTGACCGGCGGCCAGCTCACCCCGGAAATCTGGGATACTTTTTTTGCATTCTATATGGATACCGGTAGCCGAAAATGGGGACGCCCCTATCTCAATCGCAAGTTTTACACGCTGATCGGCGAGCGCATGCCCGACGATATCGTGCTGGTGATGGCGCGGCGCGACGGGCGATACATTGCTGGAGCGATCAACTTCATCGGATCGGATCGGCTCTTCGGCAGGCATTGGGGTTGCATCGAAGACCACCGTTTCCTGCATTTCGAGGTCTGTTATCATCAGGCGATCGACTTTGCTATCGAAAGAAAACTGCGTGTCGTCGAGGCCGGCGCTCAGGGTGAGCACAAGCTTGCACGTGGATATCTACCCGTGACAACGCATTCCGTGCATTATCTTGCCCATGCAGGACTACGGCGCGCCATCGATGATTTTCTTGAGCGTGAGCGCGAGGATGTCGCCTTGATGAATCATGTTCTCAACGAGCACACGCCCTTCAAGAAGTCCGACCAATAAAGAGGTACGCCATGACCCCACCCTATGATGCAAACAACATATTCGCGAAGATCCTGCGTGGGGAAATCCCGTCACACAAGCTTTTCGAAGATGAGGAAACCTATGCCTTCATGGACGTCATGCCGCAAGGCAAAGGTCATTGCCTTGCGATAATCAAGGCGCCGTTCCGCAATATCCTGGATGTTGACGAAGCCAGCCTGTCAGCCGTCATCAAAACCACGCAGAAGCTCGCACGCGCGGTCAAAGCGGCTTTCGACGCCGATGGTGTCACTGTCATCCAGTTCAACGAACCAGCCGCCGGGCAGACGGTTTTCCATCTGCATTTCCATGTCATTCCGCGTTTTGACGGCGTCGCGCTGCGGCCGCATACCGGACAGATGGAGGATCAGAACGTCCTCGCCGAAAACGCGGAGAAGATCAGGCAGGCTCTAGGTAAGTAGCAACCCGCAGAGCAGGACGGCTTCGCCGGCGATCACGCTGATGATCACACGTCTGCCGAGAGCGAGATATGCAACAAAGCCTGCTGCGGCTGCACCTATCCGAAGAAACACAGAGGTCTCCGCCAGCGCCCCGCTCGGGTAGAGTATCAATTGGGCGATGACCCCTGCGACAAGCGCCGTGGCAACGGCTCGCACTGCAATCAAAGCTTCGGAATCTTCCCGGACCCGGCCACCAATGAACACGCCGATGAAGCGCCAGACGTCGGTGGGCAACCACCCTGCGAGCAGGATGAACAGATAGGGCCACCACCAATCAGTCAGGCTCTGCCAGGTCATCCGGCGGCACTCCTCTTGGCCAGATGCACATAAGCCATGGTCACAATCCCTCCGGCAACGCCGGTCAAGAGCAGATCATAGGCAGGTGCGATCGAATGGATTACCGGAAAGAGCAACAGGCCCGAAACCATGGCAACATGGACCGATCGATCGCGTGCCGAGCCCCACAGCGAGGTCAAAAAATACATTGGCGTCAAAAAGAACAACGCAGCGAAAACCATAGGCGGAAAGTCGGTCGAGAGAACATAGACCACAGCCACCACGAGCGTGTTGGTCAACGTCAACGTAATGCCCAGACCGGCGAAATAACTCGTGCGCATATCGCGCGGAACATGCTTGAGCCGCTCCATGCCGACTACCCAAGCAGTGACGGCAATGAAATGCGACAGGAGCAACAAGGTAATCTTCCGCGTCTTGGGCCCGCGCATTTCCGGCACGAAGGCCGCCACCATTGGCATCAGGCGGATTGAAGACAGGCCGACCGCAATTGCCGCGCCGAACAGCGAATAACCGCCCGCAATTGCACCTATCAGAACGATATTGGCCGGAAGAGCCCATATGATGGCGACCATGAACGTCGCCTGTAGCAGGGTAACGCCATTTTCACTGGCAAATCCGGCAAAGCCCACATGCGCTGTCATCAGGATCAACGCGGGAATGCTTGTGATCAGGGATGCGCCTGACAGAAACCACGAAAAACGAGTTCTGAGGTTCTCATCCGCATGGTGGGAGGGCAATCCGGAATCAGCCATGCCTTCAGCGATAAACGGAAGAATGGATGCCATCAAGAAAAAGGCCACCCGAAGGTGGCCTTTTTGATTATTTCTTCCGCGGCACTTTTGGTACAGACGCCTTGGGTGGCAGCGAAGCGACATTCCTGCTGGCCGACACATCGGCCCCCGCTTTTTCAAGCGGCTTCTTCGGTGCCGGCTTCTTCTTCGCCAATGGCTTCTTTTCGACCGGTATTTCCTTCTTCGGCTTCACCACCACTTCGTCGGCGATGTAGTCGAGAACCAGACCCTTCGAACCATCAGGCTTCTCGGCAACCGAAACGCGGACTGTACCGCCCTTCTTCAGCCTGCCAAACAGCACCTCATCGGCCAGCGGCTTCTTGATGTGCTCCTGAATGACGCGGCCAAGCGGCCGGGCGCCCATGCGGTCGTCGTAGCCCTTCTCTGCCAGCCAGGCGATGGCCTCCTGCTGAAGATCGAACGTCACGCCGCGGTCGGCAAGCTGTGCCTCAAGCTGAATGACGAACTTCTGCACCACCTGATGGATAACCGGAACCGGCAATGCACCGAACGGAATGATCGCATCGAGACGGTTGCGGAACTCCGGCGTGAACAGCCGGTTGATCGCTTCCATGTCATCGCCTTCACGACGCGACGAACCGAAGCCGATTGCCGCTCTCGCCGCATCGGACGCGCCCGCATTGGTCGTCATGATCAGAATCACATTGCGGAAATCGATCTGTTTGCCGTTGTGATCAGTCAGCTTGCCGTGATCCATGACCTGCAACAGGATATTGAACAGGTCCGGATGCGCCTTTTCGATTTCATCGAGCAGCAGCACGCAGTGCGGGTGCTGATCGACACCGTCGGTCAGAAGGCCGCCCTGATCAAACCCGACATAACCGGGAGGTGCACCGAGCAAGCGCGATACCGTGTGACGCTCCATATATTCCGACATGTCGAAACGCAGGAGTTCCACACCGAGCGAGGCAGCCAATTGCTTGGCGACTTCGGTCTTGCCGACGCCAGTCGGACCCGAGAACAGGTAGGATCCGATCGGCTTTTCCGGCTCGCGCAGGCCGGCACGTGCCAGCTTGATCGAGGATGAAAGCGCTTCGATCGCTAGGTCCTGACCGTAGACGACACGCTTCAGTTCTGCCTCGAGATTGGAGAGCACAGCCTCGTCATCTTTCGAAACAGTCTTCGGCGGGATGCGGGCCATCGTGGCGATGGTTGCTTCGATTTCCTTGACGCCAATGGACTTCTTGCGTTTCGCTTCCGGCAACAGCATCTGGCTGGCACCGGTCTCATCGATGACATCGATCGCCTTGTCCGGCAATTTCCGGTCATTGATGTAACGCGCTGAAAGTTCGACCGCCGACTTGATCGCCTCCACTGTGTACTTGACCTTGTGGAAGTCTTCGAAATACGGACGCAGGCCCTTCATGATCTCGATTGCATCGGGGATCGACGGCTCATTGACATCGATCTTCTGGAAACGCCGCACAAGCGCCCTGTCCTTCTCGAAGAACTGGCGAAACTCCTTGTAAGTCGTTGAACCGATGCAACGAATGGCACCCGTCGAAAGCGCTGGCTTCAGGAGATTGGATGCATCCATCGCACCGCCTGACGTGGCTCCGGCACCTATGATCGTGTGGATTTCGTCGATGAACAGGATCGCACCCGGAAACTCTTCGAGCTCCTTGATGACCTGCTTCAAACGTTCTTCGAAATCACCGCGATAGCGTGTACCCGCAAGCAATGTGCCCATATCCAGCGAGAATACGGTCGCATCGCTGAGGACGCTTGGAACCTTGCCTTCGACGATGCGCTTGGCGAGACCTTCGGCAATGGCGGTCTTGCCAACGCCGGGATCGCCGACGTAAAGCGGATTGTTCTTCGAACGGCGGCAAAGGATCTGGATCGTCCGGTTGATCTCCTGATCACGGCCGATAAGCGGATCGATCTTGCCCGCCTTGGCGCGATCATTGAGGTTGATGCAGTAGGCCGACAAGGCATCCTGCTTCTTCTTGGTCGCACCCTCTTCCGACTCGGCGGCATGATTATCTTCGCTCGGGCTTTCAGCTCCAAGCGGCGTGCGCGGCTCCGAGGCGCCGGGGCGCTTGGAGATTCCATGGGAAATGTAGTTGACCGCATCGTAGCGGGTCATCTGCTGTTCCTGCAGGAAGAAAGCCGCATGGCTTTCGCGTTCGGCAAAAATAGCAACGAGAACGTTGGCTCCGGTCACTTCTTCGCGGTTGGAGGATTGGACGTGAATGACTGCACGTTGGATAACGCGCTGGAAAGCCGCAGTCGGCTTGGAATCCTCATCGTAACCGGTGACAAGGTTATCCAGTTCGTTGTCGACGTAGTCGGTCACGGTTCGCGTCAGTTGAGCCAAGTCGACATTGCACGCACGCATGACACTGCTTGCATCCTGATCATCGATCAGCGCGAGAAGCAGATGCTCCAGCGTCGCATATTCGTGATGATGCTCGTTGGCAATTGTCAGCGCCTGATGCAGGGCGCGCTCCAGACTAGGTGAGAAAGATGGCATGAAACCTCACTTTTTCTCCATCACGCATTGCAGCGGATGTTGGTTTTGCCGCGCATAGTCCATGACTTGTGTCATCTTGGACTCCGCGACCTCATAGGTAAAGACACCACATTCTCCGACCCCATGATTATGCACATGGAGCATGATGCGCGTAGCATCTTCTCTGTTCTTCTGGAAAAACCGCTCCAGGACGTGAATGACGAATTCCATGGGCGTGTAATCGTCATTCAGAAGCAACACGCGATAAAGGCTGGGTTTCTTCATTTTGGGTTTGGTCCGGGTTATGACAGCCGTTCCCCGACCGGGCCCGTTGCCGCTTCCCTTGTCCTCATCCTGCATCATGGGTGAAAACCGCTTCATCTCTTCCGATACCCGCATTCTCATAGTGTGTCGCTCTATGCATTCTATGTAGGTCGCTCCGGCTTGATTTTAAGCCCTCTCCCGAAGCTTGCAATATCAAGTTGTGGTTGCAAAGGCCGAATTGCCCCGCAGAAATAAAAAAAGCCCGATTGCACGTGGCAGCCGGGCTTTTTCTAGTGGTGAAGTAGATGATATTTACTTCGTCACCTCGGCTACGGCTGCCTCATAGGGTCTGTATGCTTCCTTGGCGAGATTGGCGTAGAGCTCGCCGAATTTCGTCGCCTGAGCAACAAAGGCTTCATATGCCTTTTTCGAAAAGACGCTGTGGGTTTCGAATATCTGTGCAGGCGATTTGGTGGTAGCCAGTTTTTCGATCAGAACGCTACCCTCTTCGAACGACTTTTTGGAATAGTCCGCCGCTTCATTGGCGATCGTCTGCAATCCGAGGGTGAGAGCTGAGACACTCTTCATCGCAGTATTGGCGAATTCCTTGCCGGACTCATTCAGGGTTTCGAACGGAGTGGCCATTTGTCGATCCTTTCAAAGTTGAAATTTCCTACCCACCCAGAGGTAGGGTGCAGTGCACAAAAAGTCAAATTTATACCGCGTTGCAATATTAATCTAAAATTTAACCCAAATATTGCGGAAAAGGTGAACGGCCCGGTTACCATAAACAGTTTGGTAACGCTGGTGCGACTAAAGTCAAAAAATTCGTTCTGATGAATCAGGGTCATCAGGAAAGTTTCTACGCGCATATTCGAGCAGGTGTTGATTGTGCATCATAAGGCCCACCAAGGTTCCAACTACGTACAAAAATTGGGTTATGCATTTCTGGCTCTGCTGTTAGGCGCCGGGATAAACATCGCTGAGGCGCCTTCGGCAGCCGCGGCTTCGAAAGAAGCGGCTATCGTCGTCGATGCCAATACGGGTAAGACACTGTATTCATCCAACGCGGATGCGCAGCGCTACCCGGCATCTCTGACGAAGATGATGACGATCTATATGCTGTTCGACGCAATGGCATCTGGCAAGGTTTCCAAATCGACGCCTATCCCCGTTTCCGCCTACGCGGCAGCGCAGCCGCCCACAAAAGTTGGCTTCCAGCCCGGACAAACGATCAGTGCGGAAGCTGCGATTCTCTCGCTTATCACCAAGTCCGCAAACGACTCGGCTACAGCTATCGCAGAGTTCCTTGGTGGATCGGAACCACGCTTTGCCGTGATGATGACCGACAAGGCCCGCCAACTTGGCATGCGCAATACGCAGTTCCGCAATGCAAACGGCCTGCCCGACCCCAACCAGCATTCGACCGCACGCGATCTCGCATTGCTGGGCGTCGCTCTTCGTGAGCACTTTCCACAGTATTATAGCTACTTCTCCACCCGAAGCTTCAGCTATCGTGGCCGCCGTATCGTTGGCCACAACCGCCTTCTCGGCAAGATCCAGGGTGTGGATGGTATCAAGACCGGCTATACCCGCGCTTCCGGTTTCAACCTGGTTTCGTCGGTCAGCACTGACGGAAAGAAGCTCGTCGCGGTCGTCATGGGCGGGTCCAGCACGCCGGCACGCGATGCCCAGATGGCCGGGCTCATTGCCAAATATCTTCCGTCGGCGTCGCGCCGTGACAGCGGCAACCTGATTGCCTCGCGCAAGAACAGCAAGGTCGAGGTCGCGGCTGTTGAACTCCCCGCGAGCAACGAGGCGCCAATCCCTGTTCAACGTGAGCAGGCAGCGGTCGAACAGCCCGCCGAGGTCGTGACGGCCTATGCAGAGCCGGCACCGACCCCGTCGCCAGCCGAACGTATTTTGCATGTCCCTGCCCCATCACCGAAGGTTGAAATCGGCGAAGGCGATGTAGACGAGGTCGATCCGGTGACTACCGCATCGGCGCCTTCGGGCGGCTGGATGGTGCAGATCGCTTCGGTCGGCAGCTCCGAGGAAGCCAAGGCAATGCTATCCAAGGCCGCCGCACAGGTTGGCGGTCCGATCGCAGCACTCTCGCCCTATACGGAAAAGTTCCATAAGGGTTCGACAACCTATCACCGGGCTCGCTTTGCCGGCATCTCCTCCGCCAAGGAAGCCAACACTGCTTGTGCGGCACTGAAACGCCAGAAATTCAACTGCTTTGCCATTGCTCCGCAATCGTAAGGCACGCGATCTGAAAGACCCCGATTTGTACAGCGTAAAGGGTTTTGCGAATGTCCAGTACCAGAGAAATACGTGAGCCGGCTGATCCGACAGCCAGAGAAACCAAGCCATTTTTTGGCGGAATGCAAGCTCTGCAACAGGCTGCAATGAAGATTGCCGACCTGCGCCGGGGCAATTCTGCCTTCAAGACCATGGATCTGGTGAATGTGCTGCTTTGCCAGGCTGCGCGCACGCGCAGGGCCGCGATGCCGCCTGTGCGGCTGCGTTTACACGCTGACAGCCGCAATGGCGTGTCGCCGGTAAGACTTCGGGTTTCCTAGAGCAAGCCTAGAGCTGCAAGCTCGTTGCGAAGTTCTGGCGGTAGTTTCGCCCGCCCGATCTTGCCGTATCCTTCATCGAAGGGCGCGTCTTCGCTGGTCAGATAACGCCAGCCCTGAAATGCCCGGCGCGGCTGCCATTCCGTTGGAATGATGCGCGGGTCGAGCACGAGGTGGCAGCGTGAGATACCTTCATCGTCGGTAAACGTCCTGATGTCGGTCAGTCGCTGACGGCATTGGACATTGCCCTTGATCACCCAATAGAGCGATCCGCCATCGAGCAGTTCCTCGACGCGCTTTGGTACCATGCGGGTTGTATGAAATTGTTCGGCCGGCAACCCTGCCCGCCTGCGCTCGTCGAGCTTGAAATCGATCCACGCCGCGAGTTCTTCGATCGCGCTGCATCCGACACAGAGTTTTACGAGATTGAGGGCCATAGCCAAGCATTTACGCTCTCAGGTTGTGGCGTCAATCAAAACTGACCAGTTCTCCACAAAGCCTTGTTTGCAAGCGCCGTAATGGTGGCCATCAGGGGGGATTGGCAAAGGTCTTTTCAGCACTCCACTACATTAACGGCCAACCCGCCAAGACTGGTTTCCTTGTAGCGTTCGTTCATATCGACGCCGGTCTGCCGCATCGTTTCAATGCAGGCATCGAGTGGCACGAAATGCGTGCCGTCGCCCTTCACCGCCAGCGAAGCTGCCGTCACCGCCTTTACCGCACCAAGCGCATTGCGCTCGATGCAGGGTACCTGCACGAGTCCGGCAACCGGGTCACAGGTCATGCCGAGATGATGCTCCAGCGCAATTTCAGCGGCATTTTCGATCTGTTCAGGCGAACCGCCAAGCACTGCTGCAAGCCCGGCGGCAGCCATGGCGGATGCGGAACCCACTTCGCCCTGACAACCGACTTCCGCGCCGGAGATCGAAGCGTTGGTCTTGATCACCCCGCCGATAGCCGCCGAGGTCAGCAGGAAATCACGAATGCCGTTTTCGTCGGCATCGTCGTGGAAATGCAGATAGTAGCGCAGCACCGCAGGAACGACCCCGGCAGCACCATTGGTTGGCGCCGTTACAACTCGCCCGCCCGCTGCGTTCTCCTCATTGACTGCCATCGCATAGACAGAGAGCCAGTCATTGGCAAGCAGCGGATTGATACGGTTTTGCCGCCACTCTTCCTGCAGGCGATCATGCAGGTAGCGTGCGCGGCGCTTGACCTTGAGGCCACCCGGCATGATGCCCTCCTGCTCCAGGCCGCGATCGATACAGGAGCGCATCGCCGCCCAGATCCGGTCGAGACCGGCATTCAGTTCATCGCGGCTCATGAAGACTTCTTCGTTGCTGCGTTTCATTTCAGCAATGGAAAGGCCGCTTTCCTTCGCCATGCTCATCATCTGAGCGGCATTCTTGAACGGGAAAGGCACCGGATGTTCCGGCTTCGGCGCGGTCCGAGTTTTCGCAGCCTCGAGCTCTTCCTCGGTCACGACGAAACCGCCGCCAACCGAATAGAAAATCCGGCGCAAGAGCAGCCGGTCATCGACGTCATAGGCTTCAAACGCCATGCCGTTGGCGTGACCGGGGAGCGGCGTCCGCCGATCCATGATGAGATCGGTCGCCGGATCGAAGCGATAGCTCGGGTGGCCTTCGGGCGAAATGCGTTTGGTCTGCTTCACGGTCTCGAGCAGTGCGTCCATCTGGTTTGGATCGACGGTGGCCGGCAACAGGCCGCACAACCCGAGAATGACAGAGCGATCGGTTGCATGGCCGATGCCGGTAAAAGCCAGCGAGCCATGCAGATGAACGCACAACCGATCCACCTTGACGCCGGTCGGCCGTGGCCATTGCCCGCTCTTGAGTTCCTCAAGAAACAGGCTGCCGGCAGTCATCGGACCCATCGTATGGGAACTCGAAGGACCAATGCCGATTTTATACAGATCGAAAACCGACAGAAACATTTACAGCCTTTGAATTGGTGAAATCACTTGCGCCGCATAATGGCCTGCTGGCGACATTTGCCGCAGCCCGGCACCGACTTCACCTTGCGTTTCTACGACATAGGTCAGCCGGCGCAAAAGTCAAAGAAAAAGCCTGCAGTCCCTTCGTTCGCGAGATTTGCGAACCTATCAAATTCACGTACATTCGAATCGTCAGTTGTTGCTTAAAGAGAGATCCAATGGAAGCTGCCCCGAACACATCCTATTGGCTCGACATACTCGCCCTGGTCTATTTCTTCGTTGTCTGGGCGCTCTATTCCCATACCACCGCAAACGGGTTTGCGGGGAAAAAATCATTGACCTACGAGATGAACCAGGCGCGGCGGCAATGGATGGCGACCATGGCGACACGCGAATTGCGCATGATCGACACAAGCATCATGATCGGTTTGCAGCAGGGCACCGGCTTTTTTGCGTCAACCTCCATTCTGGCGATCGGCGGATGTTTCGGCCTGTTGAATTCCTCCGGCCGCGTTCTGACGCTGTTTCACGACCTGCCGTTCCTGGGCAATACCACCCAGCAATTGTTTGAAACAAAAATCCTCGGGCTTCTCGTTCTCTTCGCCTATGCATTCTTCAAATTTGCCTGGTCATATCGTCTTTTCAATTATTGTTCGATTCTGATCGGCAGCGTTCCGATGGCGCGCGACAAGGGCCCGGACGATCCGGTTGTGCTTGCAGGGATCAATCGCGCGGCGGGGATCAATATCCAGGCCGGCCAGCATTTCAACAGTGGCTTGCGCGGCATCTTCTTTTCTATCGGATATCTCGGGTGGTTTCTTCATCCCGTGCTGTTCATGATCACGACGACGCTGGTCGCCATAGTGTTGCTCAGGCGCCAGTTCTTTTCCAGGGCGCGCGATGTGCTGATGCAAAACAGCGTCAGTACTGACCTATAGGCCGCGTGGCAGGTAACGCCAGACGAACACGGCCGTGAATATCATCAGCATTGCCAGCGCGATGAAGATCGAGCCGAAATGGAAAAACGTCAGGATGATCGAATAGAAAAATGCCGGCAATATCTCGGAAAAATCGAGATAGGTCCGGTAAACCGCCGTCATCTGTGCCCGTTCATGCGGATGGACTGCGCGGATGAATGTCGTTGAGCCGAGGGTGTCGATAGCAACGCAGAAAAAGGCTCCAAAAAGCAGCATGATCGCTGCCAGCATAGGAAATCTTTCGCCGGCAATGCCCGCTCCTATGAGCGCCACGGCCAGCAAGACAAACACACCGGAAATCGTCCGCATCAGTCCCTTGGCCATGCCCACTTTGCCCCACAGGATGGAGCCGAGCAGAAACAAATTGCCGAGCGAAACCAGAAGACCACCGGCAAGATTGCCCTGCCCCGTCGCGACCATCAGGATCGGTCCATAGACGAAAAACGTACTCCAGTAGCACGAGCGCGAAAACGCGATCAGCCAGGCCAGCCGCAATCTCGGTTGCACGACGAAGCGGCGCACATTGGCGATGGGATTGGCCGGGCGGCTCGGCCCCTTCTGCAGCGCCGGATTGTCGCTGAGGCGGAAATACCAGAACAGCGTCAGCAGCAGCAGCGAGAAACCTATCGACAACAGGAACGGCGCGACCATCCCGACTTGTGTATAGAGGAAGACGCCGAGAAACGGTCCGGCGGTCCACGCAAGCGTTGCCGTCGCCATTCGCACGGATTCGGCGCGGACCAGTTCACCCTTCTTGATATGATCCATGATGTAGAGGCTGAGCGTGATCGATAACGTTCCCGAGCCGAACGTGCGCAGGAACAGGCCAGCCGCCTGCCCCGGCAGGGTATCGAGCGCGAAGGCAACGCACCCGAGTATCAGGGACACGGTTCCGGCCGTGTATACCCAGCGTCGCGGAATCCGGACAATGAGCAACGGGATCGAGAGCGTAGAGATCAGCCCAAGCAATGACATGCAGGTGTAGAGGATACTGACGCCGCGCTCGCTCTGCATGAGATCGTAGGTCTGGATCGGCACGACACTGGTGATGATCGCCCGTGCCATCGATTCGATGCCAAAGAGGATCGCGAAGACCCGCGCCGTCGGGCGCTTGGCCGTGGTAATCCAGATAGGATGGCGAACTTGATTGATCACTGGGATGACTTTGGGGGGCATTGATTCGAGCGTCGCCGGAAGTTTCGGCTGCGCGACGAGCGATAGCAGTCGATCAAGCGACATAATATGTCCGTTTCACAGAAACCGTTGAATATGTAAGAAAAATCTTCCGTTGCTTGTCAGCCAAAGACCATGGATTTTGCCAGCCATGTCGCCTAGCCTGCGCCAATTGCTGCAATGATCGAGTTCCCCGCACATGAATAGAACCGAGACTGTGAATGCACCCCCAAAGACGCGTCTCGGCAAGCTGGACGTATTGCGCGGTATCGCCCTTATCGCCATGGCGACCTACCACACGGGCTGGGATTTCGAGTTTTTCGGCTATCTCGAACCCGGAACAACCGGCCATGGCGCCTGGAAACTGTATGCCCGTGTCATCGCCTCGACTTTCCTCGCGCTTGTCGGCTTCAGCCTTGTGCTGGCGCATGGTCGCGGCATTCGCTGGCGCTCGTTTGGCATCCGCCTCGCCCAGATCGTCGCTGCCGCACTGGCGATTACGCTCGTCACGATGTACGTTACGCCGCAGAGCTTCGTGTTTTTCGGGATCCTGCACGAAATAGCGGCGGCGAGTGTTCTGGGACTGTTGTTTTTGCGGTTGCCTGCGCCGGTTATTGCTGCGGCAGCAGGGGCGGTCATTGCCCTTCCGCATTATTTCGTCTCGCCGGCATTCGATGCGCCGGTATTCTGGCCGCTCGGGCTCTCGGAAATCATCATAAGATCAAACGATTACGTACCGATCTTTCCATGGTTCGGCGCTGTTCTTGCAGGCATGGCGCTCGCCAAGACGATGCAACATTTCAATGCACTCAAATTGTTTGCCGGAAACATCGCTCCATCCTGGCTCGATCGCGGCCTCCGTTTCATCGGCAGGCACAGTCTTGCCTTCTACCTGATCCACCAGCCGGTGATCATTGCTTGCGTTTTTCTTATTTCGCAACTGTTCCCACCGGCGGTTCCGGCACCACGCGAGGTCTTCGGCAAGGCCTGTGTGCAAAGCTGCCAGAACGACAACGACAAGGCTTTTTGCGAGAAGTTCTGCGATTGCGTCATCGGGCAGACCGAAGCGCAGGGCATCTTCGATGAGATGTTTGCGGGAAAGCGCGATCAAAACGATTCACAGATGCAGGAAATCGCCGGCATCTGCACACGGGAAAACACGCCGCAATAAGGGCTATGTATTTACTCCCAATTCCGCCAGCCGCTCGATACAGCCTTCCTCGACCTGATCGAGTTCAGCCAGTGTTTCCTCGATGTCCCTGCGCTTCTGGCGCAGCTCAGCGCGCTTTTCCTCGACGCGCTTCATCATCAGATGCAGCTGTCCCATTTCTCCGGGCGGCTCCTTGTACATCTGGATGATTTCTTGAATCTCGGCGATCGAAAAACCGAGCCGTTTGCCGCGTAGTATCTGCTTGAGCAAATGCCGGTCGGACGGCCGGAACAGCCTGGTCCGTCCGCGTCTGACCGGGTGAATCAGATCTTCATCCTCGTAGAACCGCAATGTACGCGTGGACACGCCAAACTCCCGCGTCAGTTCAGTAATGGTGTAATATTCGCGCATTGCAGACACAGCCCCAGTTGTATCGATTGAATCTTTTGCTCACGCAATTACGTAAAAGTCAATTGCACGATTGTATTCGGTTGCGAACTTTAGAGCCCGTTTGGAAAGTCGCTGCGGTGAGTCAGATAGCGTGGTTTTCGAGAACCGGAGCGCAGCGTACATTGAGTACGTGAGCACCGGAAGCGCAGAAAATCGCGTCAGATGGCCGCCGCAGTAGAGTTTCAAGACGGCTCTTAGTCCATATCTCACCAAACGGATGTTATTTAAAGCCGAACCACCAGGTTGCCAGACCGAGAAACGACGAAAAGCCGACGACATCGGTAACCGTGGTAACGAATACCGCCGACGCTATGGCCGGGTCAGCACCGAAACGATGCAGCAACAACGGAATCAGAATACCACCAAGTGCGGCTGCAAGCATGTTGATGATCATCGCTGCTGCAATAATACCGCCAATATGGACATTTGCGAACCAGAGACCCGCAATGACACCAATCATGATCGCGAAAATGACCCCGTTGATGAGCCCCACCGAAGCCTCGCGGCGAATGATGCGGCCGGCGTTGTAGATATCCATGTCCCGTGTCGCCAGTGCCCGAACAGTCACGGTCATTGTCTGCGTGCCTGCATTGCCACCCATGGATGCCACGATGGGCATAAGCACCGCCAGAGCCACCATCTGCTGGATGGTGCCATCGAACAATCCGATCACAGATGCCGACAGGAATGCAGTGAACAGGTTGATCACCAGCCAGGGCGTACGTGAGCGCGACGTGGACAGCACCGAATCGGACAGTTCTTCGTCGCCGACGCCGCCGAGACGCAAGATATCTTCCTCGGCCTCTTCCTGAATGACGTCCACGATGTTCTCGATGGTCAGAACACCGACAAGCCGGTCGTTTTCGTCCACCACCGCTGCCGACAACAGGTCGTATTGCTCGAAGATTTGCGCGGCTTCTTCCTGGTCCATGGTCGCCGGGATCGCATGTCGCGTCTCGTGTGTGATCTCGTCGATTTTGACGTCGCGCCGGGTCCGCAGGATGCGATCGAGGTCGATCGCGCCCAAGAGCCGGAACATCGGGTCGATAACGAATATCTGCGAGAACGACTCGGGCAGGTCGTCATTGTCGCGCATGTAGTCGATGGTCTGGCCGACAGTCCAGAATGGCGGCACCGCGACAAACTCCGTCTGCATGCGGCGTCCGGCGGTTTCCTCCGGGTAGCCAAGGGAACGGCGCAGTCGAACCCTTTCGGTAAACGGCAGCTGCGCCAGAATCTCGTCGCGGTCTTCTTGCTCAAGGTCTTCAAGGATGTAGACCGCATCGTCGGAATCGAGTTCCTGAACGCCTTCGGCGATCTGCCGGTTCGGCATCGCATCAACGATTTCAAGGCGAACCGCCTCGTCAACCTCGGTCAGTGCGGCAAAATCGAATTCGTCGCCCAGAAGTTCAACGAGGGCCCTACGCTGATCTGGCTGCAGAGCCTCGAGGACGTGGCCAAGCTCCGACTGGTGCAGCTTGCCGACATGCGCCCTTAGAAAGAGAACGTCCCGGTCCGCAATAGCGGCGCCGACACGCGCCAGATAGGACGTGCGGACAGCACCGTCCTCGCCATAGATGTTGGCATCCTCGTCTTCAGGTGCGGATTCCGGGAGAGTATCTGTTTCCATCTATCCGCACCTGCCTTTCCTGACAAATATGGCGTCTCGTCAGTTAAAACTCAGTGTCCGTCTTGAAAGTCGCTGCGGCTAGTCAGATGGCGTGGTTTTCGAGAACCGGAGCGCAGCGTACATTAAGTACGTGAGCACCGGAAGCGCAGAAAAATCGCGTCAGATGACCGTCGCAACAGAGTTTCAAACCGACACTCAGGCAGCGTTGTCTTCCCAACCGCTGATCGCCTTCACTTCAAGGAAATCCTCGATCCCGAAGTGACCGCCTTCGCGCCCGATGCCCGACTGCTTGTAGCCGCCGAACGGAGCGTCTGCTGCATGCTCGGCACCATTAATACGCACCATGCCAGCGCGCAACTGCTTCGACACGCGCTTGATGCGCTCGCGATCGCCCGACTGGATATAGGCAGCAAGACCGTATGGCGTGTCATTGGCGATCTCTACCGCTTCTTCCTCCGTGTCGAAGGGGATCATCGCCAGTACCGGTCCGAAGATTTCTTCGCGGGCGATCGTCATGTCATTGTTGACGTCGGCGAAAACCGTCGGACGGACGTAGTAACCCCGATTGAAGCCTTCGGGGCGTCCGGTACCGCCGGCAATCAGCCGCGCGCCTTCCTTGATGCCCTGCTCGATCAGTCCCTGCACCTTGTTGAACTGCATCTCAGACACAAGCGGACCCATGTGATCGCCGTCCTGCGATGGATCGCCGACCTTGGTGGCCTTGGCGGTCTCGGCAGCGATTTCGGTCGCCTTGCCATAGACCGAGCGCTCAACCAGCATGCGCGTCGGTGCATTGCAGGACTGGCCGGTATTGTTGAACACATGCTCGACGCCGCGCTTGACGGCAGCTTCAACATCCGAATCTGCAAACACGATGTTCGGCGACTTGCCGCCGAGCTCCAGCGATACGCGTTTGACCGTATCGGCCGCAGCCTTGGTCACGGCAACGCCGGCGCGGGTGGAACCCGTGAACGACATCATGTCGATGCCGGGATGAGCTGACATGGCTGCACCAACTGATGGGCCATCACCATTGACCAAATTGAACACACCGGCAGGAAGACCCGAGGCATCGACCATTTCCGCAAAAATCACTGATGAAATTGGCGCAATCTCGGAGGGCTTGAGAATGACGGTACACCCTGCGGCAATCGCTGGAACGACTTTCAGAACCACCTGGTTCATCGGCCAGTTCCACGGCGTGATCAGGCCGCAGACACCGATCGGCTCGTACGCAAGCCGGACCGTGTCGTGACCGTTTAGCGGCCGCTCGAACTCGAACTCTTTGAGTGACCGGATGAAAGCCTTGATATGGCCGGTCCCGGATGCCGCCTGTTCATCCAGCGCCATTGTGATCGGGGCGCCCATTTCGGACGAGATAGCCTTGGCCATATCGGCGATACGCGATTTATAAACGGCAAGCAGCCGCTCAAGCCACGCCAGGCGCTCTTCGCGGCTGGTCACGCTCCATGTGGTGAAAGCCTTGCGCGCGGCGGATACGGCCTTGTCGACATCGGCTGCAGAACCCAGCGAGATCACGGCAAATGCCTGCTCGTCAGCCGGATTGATTACCTCAAGCTCTTTCGCCACTACCGGCGCTATCCACTTTCCATCGATATAGAAATCGGTCTTGCGAAGCATGGTCTGTCTCCTGCCTGTGGCTCTATGGATTATTTTTGACACTGCGCCGGATAAGTGACGGCGTGGTTCAGTTGAGTGTGTAGCGGATGATTGACGTTACGACCAACAGGAATATCGAACAAAGAGGCAAAAATAGCGGCGCCTTGAGGTTTATTGAGATTTGCGCCAGGACGAGTCGAAAATGGTGATTTTCGAGCACCGGAGCGCAGCGAACTTTTGGGTTCATGAGCACCGGCGCACAGAAAAACGCCATTTGCAGGCCGTCATGGCGCAAATCTCTTGAACCGGCGCGAAAGCCGCAGGAAATTGCCAAGCATGGCATGACCATATTCCGTCAATACTGATTCAGGGTGGAACTGCACACCATAGGTGGGGTGGCTAATATGGGTGAGCCCCATGATCTCGCCGGCATCGGATCGCGCGGTCACCGACAGATCGCTGCCATCCTTGACAGATTCCACGATCAGCGAGTGATAGCGGCCGGCGCGGAACGGGCTCGGCAGCCCCTTGAAGATGTCCGTCCCGCCATGATTGATAGCCGAGGCTCGCCCATGCATCGGTTCCTGCGCTCGCACGACCTTGCCGCCAAAGACTTCGCCGATGCATTGATGGCCAAGGCAGATGCCGAGAATCGGCACCTGTCCGCTCAACCTCTCGATAATCTCCATCGATTGCCCGGCTTCGCGCGGCCCGCACGGCCCTGGTGAAACGACAATTGCTTGGGGTGCGAGCTGCTCCACCTCCGCCGCGGTAATCGCGTCATTGCGGACCACCTGCGTGTCGACGCCAAGTTCAGCAAAGTAGCGCGCCACGGTGAATACGAAGGAGTCGTAATTGTCGATGATCAGGATCATGCCGCATCACCCTGATCGAAGACGGCAAAGATGCGCGCGGCCTTGTCCAGCGTTTCCTGATATTCCGCGGCTGGATCGGATAGCGCTGTAATACCGCCACCCGCTTGAAACACGGCCTTGCCGCCCTGAAACAGCACGGTGCGAATGCCGATATTGCCGTCGAAATTGCCATTGAACCCGATGAAACCGATCGAACCGCAATAGACGCCCCGCGCCTCGCGCTCGATCTCGGTGATGATCTCCATCGCCCGCAGCTTTGGTGCGCCTGTGATTGACCCGCCCGGGAAGGCTGCCCTGATCAGATCCATCAGGGATTTGCCTTCCATCAGCCGCCCCGTAACGGCGGAAACCAGATGATGGACGCTCGCATAGGTCTCGAGCCCGCAAAGAACGGGTGTCAGCACGGAATGCGGTCGGCAAACGCGGGAAAGATCGTTGCGCATCAAATCGACGATCATCAGGTTCTCGGCTCGATCCTTCTCCGATTTGAGAAGTATGTCGGCGAGATTCTTGTCTTCGTCGGGATCTGACGACCGCGGCATCGTTCCCTTGATCGGTCGCGTCTCGACCTGGTCGCCCTTCACCGCGACAAACCGCTCCGGCGAGCTCGACGCGATTACGATATCGCCGTGATCCAGATAGGCGGCAAAAGTTGCGGCATTACGCCGGCGCAGTGCCTTGTAGAACTGCCACTTTACAAAGCCTTCCGGCAAATCGGCGATAAAACGCTGCGCGATGTTGGCCTGGAAGATATCGCCGTCGAGGATATATTCCACCACCTTGGCAACGGACTGCATATAGGCGTCGCGCTCGAAATTCGATCGCCAGGACCCTCGCGCAATCCTCTGCTGCCCGACATTCGAAGTCTCCTGTTTTGGCTCTTTGAGATGCCGCAGGAACAATTCGGAACGCTCGATACTTTTCCTTTCCCGGGCAGCCTCGTCCGCTTCTGGCAATCCCGATGACAAAAGCCAGGCTTTTCCGGCCTGATGATCGAACGCCAGCACCACATCGTAGAAATACCAGGCGGCATCCGGCATCGAGCCTTGCGCCGGCGCATGGGGCTGCGGCAGGCGCTCCAGCAATCGCCCGAATTCATAAGAAAAATAGCCGATTGCGCCGCCCTGAAATGGCGGTAGACCGGGCTGATCATCGAGCCGGTAAAGGTCGCAATAGTGCGAAATCGCCTCGAGCGGGTGCCGGTCAACAGCGGCGCCATTCCAGCGCGCCACGCCCTTTTCCACGACGAGTTTGCCGAATGGATCCGCCGCCACATAGGAGTAGCGTCCAAGGGTGTCGTGACGCATGGCACTGTCGAGAAAGCTCAATCCCCCGAGCGGCAACAATCGCTCGGCAGCTTCGACAGGTTCCAGCCATGGAATCTCACGAATATGCAAACGACTCCTCCTCAACTACCAGGCAATACATAATGTACAACTTCTCTGATCCATCATGAGCGACAGCGTTGTGCGTGGTTCGACAGGCTCACCATGAGGGAGGTGGGTTGTTTGCATGATAAACTTCTCCGTTGCAGAAGTTAATGAATGTCAACAGTGCAGATTCTAACTCCTTGCAGTGCAAACCACCTCCCTCATGGTGAGCCTGTCGAACCACGCATGCCGCCACTGCACGCATTGGAATCGCACTCAATCACCAACTAACTTTTGCGAGTGGACAACAGAATACTTGTCTCCGTCGAGGTGATTCCGTCAATATGGCGAATGTCGCGCAATGTCCGGTCAAAGGCCTCCAGGGTCTCGACTTCGATTTCGGCAACGATATCCCAGCGCCCGTTCGTGGTATGCAGCGCACGGATTTCCGGAAAGCCTTGCAACCGCCGCACAACCTTTTCTGCGGCTTGCCCCGCAACCTCGATCATGGCAACGGCCCGGACGCCATAAATGCCCGCACCTGCCTTCAAGTTGACGGTGAAACTCTGAATCGTGCCGTTTGTGGTCAGTCTGTCGATACGCGTCCGCACCGTAGCACGCGAAATACCCAGAATCGTTGCCATGGATGAAACCGGCAGGCGGCAATCATCCCGCAGCAAAGACAATAATTTGCGGTCTACATCATCCATCGTCTTCCAATCTGATCAAATTGATTGAGCAAAATGCGCATTAATATGTGCATTTCTATCAGGATGCTGTCTTTTTGTCACCGCGTCGAAGTGCCAATATCACTGCCGAAACGTGATAATCTTGGTTAGATCCCTGACCCCTTCAAACGCGAGAGTGACAGCTGTTCATGAACATGCAGAACAATTTCGAGGACACGCACAAGCAGAAGCTGACCGTCATCGGCGCGCCGATCGAAGAAGGTGCCGGAAGGCTTGGCGCATTGATGGGGCCCGCTGCGCTGCGCACTGCCGGGCTGATCCATATGCTCGAAGATCTTGGCCACCCGGTGGAAGATCGCGGTGATTTGCGTCTCCCGAAGACATTGCCTGTTGTTCCGCCTGTCCAGGGTCTTGCGCATTACATCGAGAAAATCGCTGCCTGGTCCCGCATGCTGGCCGTCGAGACCTATGACGCAATGATAAACGGCACGTTCCCGGTCATTCTTGGCGGCGATCATAGCCTGTCCATGGGATCGATTGGCGGCGTCGCGCGCTATTGCGAAGAGCACAACCGCGAATTGTTTGTGCTCTGGCTCGACGCGCATTCCGATTTCAATACGCCCGCCACCTCACCATCCGGCAACATGCACGGCATGTCGGCAGCGCTCCTTTGCCGCGAACCCGGCCTTGAAGGCGTCTTTGGCGATGAGCCGCATGGTTTCGTCAAACCGGAAAACCTGCATCTTTTCGGCATTCGCTCCATCGACAAGACCGAACGCGTCCTTCTGCGTGAGCGAGGCATCGATGTCATCGACATGCGACAGATCGATGAGTTCGGCGTTGTCAAACTGCTGCGGCGCATTATCGAGCGCGTACAGAAGGCCAACGGCATCCTGCATGTCAGTTTTGATGTGGATTTCGTCGATCCGTCCTTTGCACCGGGCGTCGGAACCACCGTTCCTGGCGGCGCGACCTACCGCGAAGCGCATCTCGTCATGGAGATGCTGCACGATTCCGGCGTCGTCGGTTCGCTCGATGTGGTTGAGCTCAACCCGTTTCTGGATGAGCGCGGCAAGAGTGCCCTGCTGCTCGTCGATCTCGTTGCCAGCCTGTTCGGCCGGCAGATTTTCGACAAACCGACATTATCCGAACAGAGCGCTGCCGCTCTGAACGTATGACACAATAGGAGGATATTTTGCTGCACACAGCCGCTGATTTGATTTCGACGGAATCCCGCCTCGGGGCGCACAACTACAAGCCGCTCGATGTGGTGCTGGAGCGCGGCGAAGGCGTGTACGTATGGGATATCGACGGCAATCGCTACCTTGACTGCCTCTCAGCCTATTCGGCCGTCAACCAGGGCCATTGCCATCCCAAAATCCTGAAAGCAATGACCGAACAGGCAGGCAAGCTCACGCTCACCTCCCGCGCCTTCCGCAATGACCAGTTGGCCCTGTTCTACGAAGAACTCGCCGCCCTCACCGGCTCGCATAAGATCCTGCCGATGAACAGCGGCGCAGAAGCTGTCGAAACCGCCATCAAGGCCGTGCGCAAATGGGGTTACGAGGTCAAGGGCGTTCCGGAAAACGCCGCAGAAATCATCGTCTGTTCGGATAATTTCCATGGCCGCACCATGGGTATCGTCGGCTTCAGCACCGATCCTTCGGCCCGCGATAATTTCGGCCCGTTCGCGCCGGGCTTCAAGGTCGTCCCCTTTGGCGATACCGACGCGTTTGCAGCGGCACTGACCCCCAACACCGTCGGTTTTCTTGTCGAGCCGATCCAGGGCGAAGCCGGCGTGATCATTCCGCCGAAGGGCTATTTCACCAAGGTGCGCGAACTTTGCACCGAGAATAACGTCACGCTCATCCTCGATGAAATCCAGACCGGTCTTGGCCGCACCGGCGCCTTGCTTGCCGAAGCGCACGAAGGCATCGAAGCGGACGTAACGTTGATCGGCAAGGCGCTCTCCGGTGGTTTTTACCCAGTCTCGGCGGTGCTTTCCAACAGTGATGTTCTCGGCGTGCTCAAGCCCGGACAGCACGGCAGCACCTTTGGTGGAAATCCGCTCGCCTGCGCTATTGCCCGCGCCGCGCTGCGGGTGCTCACCGAAGAAGACATGATCGAGAATTCCCGCATCGAGGGCGACTATTTCCTGCAGGAGCTCAAAGGCATTCGCAGCAATATCGTGCGCGAAGTACGCGGCCGCGGGCTGATGCTGGCGGTCGAACTGCATCCGGAAGCAGGCGGCGCCAACCGTTTCTGCTACGAGCTCAAGGCGCGCGGCATCCTCGCCAAGGACACCCATGGCGATACGATCCGCATCGCTCCGCCACTCGTCATCAAGCGAGATCAGGTCGATTGGGCGCTGGAGCAGTTCAATACGGTGCTCACCAGGATGAATTGAGTTGGATAGCTGGCCGGGCAAACCCGGCCAGTTCTACATCCTCACCCGCTCGGCCTTTGGATCGTACATCGGCCGCAGTGAGGCCTCGGCCTTCACGCGGACACCGGCTATCTCGATCTCGTAATCGGAAGCCAGCACCTGTTCGGCGCTCTCGCCCTTGCTTGGCACGTATCCGAGCCCGATCGCACCGCCGAGATAATGCCCGTAATTGCCGGATGTGATCGTCCCGACGATCTTGCCATCGCGGACGATCGCCTCGTTGTGAAAGAGCAGCGGTTCGGAATCAGTCAGGCGGAATTGCACGAGACGGCGATCAAGCCCTGTGTCCTTCTTCCTCAGTACAGCATCCCGGCCGATGAAATCGCCCTTGTCGGCCTTCACCGCAAAGCCAAGCCCTGCCTCCAGCACATGATCCTCGTCGGTGATGTCATGGCCGAAATGCCGGAAGGCTTTTTCGATACGGCAGGAGTCCAGCGTGTGCAGGCCGCACAGTTTCAAGCCAAGGTCCTTGCCTGCTTCTTCGATTGCCTCGAAAACATGTGCCGTCTGCTCCGTCGAGACATAAAGCTCCCAGCCGAGTTCGCCAACATAGCTCACGCGGTGCGCCCGTGCTAATCCCATGCCGATTTCGATCTCGCGTGCCGTCCCAAAGGGATTGGCTTCATTCGAAAAGTCATTCGGGCTGATCTTCTGGATCAGTTCGCGTGAGGCAGGCCCCATCAGGCAAAGCACGGACTCCGCGGCAGTCACGTCTGTGATGACGACGAACTCGTCCTTGAGGTGCTTGCGCATCCAGGCAAGGTCGCGCTGCAACGTCGCACCGGGCACCACAGCGAAAAACGCCGTGTCCGACAGCCGCGTGATCGTCAGGTCGCTCTCGATCCCGCCGCGATTGTTGAGCATCTGCGTGTAGACAATGCGGCCGGGCTCCACATCCAGCTGATTGGCACAAAGCTTCTGCAGAAACGCCAGGGCATCGCGGCCCTCGATACGTATCTTGCCAAACGACGTCATGTCGAAGAGGCCGACATTGTTGCGCACTGCAAGGTGTTCATCGCGCTGGTTCTCGAACCAGTTCTGCCGCTTCCACGAATAGCGGTATTCGCGCTCCTGCCCCTCTTTGGCAAACCAGTTGGCGCGCTCCCATCCCGCAACTTCGCCAAATACGGCGCCCCGCGCCTTCAGATGCTCATGGATCGGCGAGCGGCGGATATTGCGCGATGTTGCCATTTGCCGGTACGGGAAATGATCGGCATAGAGCAGCCCGAGTGTTTCCGACACCCGTTCCTTCAAATACCGGCGGTTTTTCTGGAAGGGCTGCGCCCGGCGAATGTCCACCTCCCACAGATCGAAAGGCGCTTCGCCATCGTTTATCCATTGCGCAAGCGCCATCCCGGCGCCGCCGGAGGAAACAATACCGATGGAATTATAACCCGCTGCAACCCAGTAACCGCCAAGTTCCGGCGCTTCGCCGAGGTAGTAGCGGTCGTCGGGGGTGAAGCTTTCGGGACCATTGAAGAATGTATGGATACCGGCAGTGCCGAGCATCGGCATGCGGTTGACGCCCATTTCAAGGATCGGCTCGAAATGCTCGAAGTCTTCCTGCAACTGGTCGAAACAGAAGTCCTCGGAAATACCGTTCATGCCCCAGGGCTTGGCAATCGGTTCGAAAGCGCCGAGCATCATCTTGCCGGCATCTTCCTTGTAGTAGGCGCATTCATCCGGAACGCGCAGCACCGGCAGACGCCCGAGCCCCTCGATGGCTTCGGTGACGAGATAGAAGTGCTCGCAAGCATGCAGCGGCACAGTCACGCCCGACGTTCCCGCCAGATCGCGCGCCCACATCCCCGCGCAGTTGATCACGACATCGGTCTCGATCGTGCCATGCTCTTCACCTTGCGCCCAGGTAACTCCAGTCACCCGGCCATTTTTCTTGAGAACTTCGGTGACCTTGACGTTCTCGACAATCTTCGCACCGCGCTGGCGCGCACCCTTGGCAAGTGCCATGGCGATATTGGCCGGGTCGCACTGCCCGTCTAGGGGCAGATGCACCGCACCAACCACATCCTCGATATTAAGATGCGGATACATCTCCTTGACTTCGCGCGGAGAAATCTCGCGCACGTCGACATCGAATGCCCTTGCCAACGACGCCTGACGGTAGATCTCGTGCTTGCGTTCCTCGGTCAGCGCGACGGTGATCGAGCCGACCTGACGCATGCCGGTGGCGACCTCGGTCTCGGCCTCCAGCTTGACGTAGAGGTCCGCGGAATATTTGGCGAGCCGTGTCATGTTCTGCGAGGCGCGCAATTGACCTATCAACCCTGCCGCATGCCAGGTAGTACCAGACGTGAGCTGTTTGCGCTCAAGCAAAACGATGTCGGTCCAGCCGAGCTTGGCCAGATGATAGGCGACGGAACAGCCGGAGATGCCGCCACCAATGATGACGGCGCGGGCCTTCGTGGGAAGGGAGCTCATGCGCGAATTCTTTCGTTCTTGGGGTCCCACAGCGGTTGGTCAGGATGGACCGTTGCCTTGAAGCGCTCGCCGAAGATTTCTACCTCAACTTCTGTGCCGGGTTCAGTGAGTTCCGTCTTCAGCATGCCGCGCGCAATTGATTTGTCGATGCGATGGCCCCAACCGCCCGACGTTGTCTCGCCGACGATATTGCCGTCGTGCCAGAGCGTCGACATGTACGGCGCGTCGCAATCGCCCGCGTCGACGGTCAGCGTCACGAAGCGTTTCTTCACGCCCTGCTGCTTTTCACTCTCGAGCGCTGCCTTGCCGAGAAATTCCGGCTTTTCCCACTTGATGAAGCGTTCGAGCCCGCTTTGCAGCGGCGTATAATCCGTTGACAGGTCACCCTTCCACGCGCGGTAACCCTTTTCCAGACGCAGCGAATCGAGCGCGAACATGCCGAACGGTTTGATCCCGTATTCCTGCCCCGCCTCCCATACCGCATCGAAAATCGCCGCCGTATCTGCCACCTTGGTGTGGACTTCCCAGCCGAGCTCACCGGCAAACGATACCCGCACCAGCTGGCAATAGCGCCCGGCAATCTGCGTCGTCTGATGCGACAGCCAGGTTTTTTCGAGATCGGCATCACAGATATCGCGGAACAGATCGCGCGCCTTCGGCCCGGTCACGATCTGGCACGAGAAGTCGTCAGTTACATTGCTGATGCTGATCGAACTGTCTTTCGGCAAATGATTGAGCAACCAGTCGCGATCATGCCATTCGGCAACGCCGGCGGTGATCAGAAAGAACACGTCCTCGTCGATCGCCATTATCGACATTTCAGTGACGACGCGGCCCTTGTCATCGGAGAAGTAGCCAAGGCCGATACGTCCGGGCTTGGGAACGATGCCCGTAGTCAACGTCGACAGCCATGCGCGCGCGCCCTCGCCGCTTACCTTGAAGCGTGAGAAACCCGGCAGATCGAGAATACCGACCGCATCGCGCACCGCATGGCACTCTTCGCGAATACGCTCCTGCCAGGGTCCATCGCGCAGGAATGTCTGCGTGGATTCTTCGGACGTGTCATCGCCCGGTTGCGCGTACCAGTTGGCCCGCTCCCAGCCATTATAGGCACCAAACTGCGCACCGAACTCAGCGATGCGGTCGTGGATCGGCGAAAGTTTCTTGTTGCGTCCCGCCGGCCATGTGTGGCGCGGGAAATGGATTGCATATTCATGCCCGTAGACTTCAACACCCTTGGCGACACAATAGTCAGGATCGGTGAAAGCGGTAAACCGGCGCGGATCGCATGACCACATATCCCACTCCGTCGCGCCCTCGGTCACCCATTCGGCGAGGACCTTGCCCGCCCCGCCGGCCTGCGCGATGCCGAAGGTGAAGACACAGGCTTCGAACGCGTTGGGAACGCCCGGCATCGGGCCAATCAGTGGGTTGCCGTCGGGCGCATAGGGAATCGGACCGTTGATGATCTTCGACAGGCCCGCCGTGCCAAGTATCGGCACGCGTGCGATGGCATCGTTCAGATACCACTCGAGCCGCTCCAGATCGTCTGGGAAAAGCTGGAAGGAGAAGTCGTCAGGCATCGGATCGTCGGAAGTCGCCCAATGCGCCCGGCAATTGCGCTCGTACGGCCCGAGATTCATGCCGTTCTTTTCCTGCCGAAGATAATAGGAC
The DNA here is from genome assembly GCF_025452195.1 of Phyllobacterium zundukense. Lineage (NCBI taxonomy): Bacteria > Pseudomonadati > Pseudomonadota > Alphaproteobacteria > Hyphomicrobiales > Phyllobacteriaceae > Phyllobacterium > Phyllobacterium zundukense. The sequence continues at coordinate 3,156,317 of NZ_CP104973.1, forward strand.
GAATCCACATCGCGCAGCAGCGGCAGCTTCTGGCCATGCTCGCGCGACCAGGCGGCGATCTCGGGAATTTCATCGAACAGCAAATATTGATGGCTCATCACTATCATCGGCACATCGCGGCCGAACATCCTGCCGATTTCCTGCGCGCGATATCCTGCAGCATTGACCACGTATTCGCAGCGAATCTCGCCCTGAGGCGTCGAGATGATCCACTCGTCATTCTCACGTCTCGCGCCCGTGACAGGGCAAAACCGGATGATCTTGGCGCCGAGATCGCGTGCGCCCTTGGCCAGCGCCTGCGTCAACTGCGCCGGATCGATATCGCCATCATTGGGATCGTAGAGCGCGCCTTCCAGCTCATGCGTCGCAATGAACGGATAGCGACCGTTGATCTCATCGACCCCAAGCACATCGATATCCATGCCCTGGTAGCGGCCCATGCTCTTCACGCGCTGGAATTCGCGCATCCGCTCCTTGGTGTGCGCCAGTCGCAGCGAGCCGGTGACATGGTAGTTCATGGGATAATCGACTTCGGCAGCCAGCCCGCGGTAGAGTTCTGCCGAATAACGCTGCATGTTCATCACTGACCAGGAGGCCGAAAACGTCGGCACATTGCCCGCTGCATGCCATGTCGATCCCGACGTCAGCTCGTTCTTTTCAAGCAGCACGCAATCGGTCCAGCCCGCTTTGGCGAGATGGTAAAGCGACGAAACGCCGACCGCCCCGCCACCGATGATGACGACGCGCGCCGACGTTGGAAAATCAGACATACAAACTCCCCTGTGGTCTCATGCTTTTTCAATTATGGCCGCGCGATTTCATCGAGGTACCACTGGATGTATCGCAGTTCATTATATTCCATCGGCGCGATCGGACCCGGCACGAAATAATGCGAGCGGACGCCGCGCGCCGTATGCTCGATGATCGTCTTGTCTTCGGCAGTCGTCACCTTCCACAGCCAGGTCAGCTTTTCGAGGTCGTAGTCCCTGCCTTCTTCGGCATCGCCGCGCACCAGCCAGATCAGTTCCATCTCGCACGTATCGACGCTTTTCGGAATGAACCGATAGATCATGCCATGGTCTGGATAGCACACGAGGAAGCTCGTGCCGCCAAGATGGATCGACGTAACGCCGCCATCAAATTCCGAGAAGCGCCCCATCAGCGGCCCGACGGGCGAACCATCCTCGCTGCCGCTGGAAACGCCGTCATAGAGCGCATAGCGGAACGTATGAATTGTTTCCTGGCCGTGCGCCGAACTCTGCCAGTGGTCGCCGGTGGCAATGTCGATGCCAAGCGCACAGGTGCGCTGTTCCATGCGTGCGTTCAGCTCAACGATCTTCTCGGCAGGCTGCTCCAGCGCATGCGTCTGCGAGTATTCCGGGTGAGCCGGTCCACAGTGATAACATTCCACGTAATTCTCGACTGCAAGCTTCCAGTTGGCATCGACCGGATAGGTCTCGCGGTGTGCGACCTTGGCGTCAGCCCAGCCATACTGACCGCAAGTCGTCCGTAGTGACTGTTCGATAATGGAAAAATCCAGTGGTTCGTCGGCAAAGCAGATGAAGATCAGCCCCTCGGCTACCCTCACATGCAGCTTCTTCAAGCCATGGGCGCTGCGATCGAAATCCTTCGGCATCAGCCGCGCCGCACGCAGACTGCCATCATTGGTGTATGTCCAGGCATGATAGGGGCAGACGAAGAAGCGCGCATTCCCCTTCTGCTTGGTGCAGACCTCGGCACCGCGGTGGCGGCAAACATTCAAAAAGGCATGGATTGAACCGTCGTCGGTGCGTGAAACGATCACCGCCTCGCTGTCGATCTTGAAAAGCTCGAAATCTCCGGCATCGGGAATGATGCTGGCGTGGCCGATGCAGTGCCAATGACGCCGGAACACCCGCTCCATATCACGCGCATAGACGTCAGGATCCATATAGAACGCACGAACGAGGCCGTGACCGGCTTTGTGCCCGGCGATCAGTTGATCGATCTTGTCCAGAGACGGCGCAATTTCCACCAAGGCCTGTTCTGCACCCATTTCATTCTCCGAAAAGATTGTTCCCGGACGCCCTGTTATTTTTGACCGCGCCGCAGTTTAGAATGATTCCGCATTGCACCGCATTCAAGCGATCGTTACTCATACAGACATGAATTATTCTCAAGCATCCAGTCACAGGGTTTTCGGGCCATGATGTCGAAGCCCCGCATTCCGCCGCTTGGCTCCCTTCGGGCGTTCGAAGCATCAGCCCGATTGTTGAGTTTCCGGCTTGCTGGAGAAGAACTCGGCGTAACGCAATCCGCCATCAGCCACCGGATCGCCGAACTTGAAACCATTCTCGGCGTCAAGCTGTTCGAACGCCTGCCGCGCGGCGTGTCGCTGACTGACGCCGGCACGCTTTACTATCCCTATATGCGCGACGCCTTTGAAAAGATCGCGCGCGGCACGGCGCTGATCAATCGGATCGGCACGACCGACGATCTTGCATTGGAGACTTATGCAACCTTCGCCATCCGCTGGCTGATCCCGCGGCTGACGGACTTCCGCAAGGTCAATCCCAATCTCGCCATCCGCATCGGCACCAGCCAGCTCGATTGGGAGCTCAACATCGATAGCTCCGACATCGGCATCATCCACACCACCCGGCCGGAGCGCATGAACCTGCACTACCGCCTGCTGGTCAAGGCGGAAATGAGACCCGTGTGCAGTCCGCAAGTGGCTGCGCGGATCGAAGGCGACGTTGGAGCCAAAGCGCTGGCCAAAGTGCCACGCCTCGCGCTTTATACCTCCCCCGAGGATTGGGGCACGTGGCTGGAGGCGGCTGGCATCGCCGATACCGCGCAGGCGGTAACGTTGAAGTTCGACACCTATCTTGCCGCCCTGCAATCGGCACTCGACGGTCAGGGCCTCGCCGTTGCACCGGATTTTCTGGTGGCTGATGACATCATGGCCGGGCGGCTTGTGGCCCCGTTCCCGCTGAAAGTTCCGCAGCCCGGCGCCTGGTATATGATCTGCCGCAAGGAGCGCGTCGGCGAAACCCGCATCCGCCAATTCGAGCGCTGGCTGGTTGAACAGTTCGGCGGAACTACTTCCGCTTGATCCCGATCGATCGGCCAACCCGCGCAGGCAGTGGCAGCTTGGAATGGGCTTGCTTGTAAAACTCGAGCGTCGGCAAAATGTCATCGGGAAACGGCACGACCTTGGGGCCGTTCATATCCACATGCAGCGACATTACCTCTGCGGTCGCCGCCACCCAGCCATCCTGGTGCACGATCTCATTATACGTGTGCAGACGCTTGGCATCGAAATCGATCAACTGGCTGGTAACCGTCACGATATGGTCGAGATGAATTTCCTGCACGTAGCAGATATGCACTTCGGCGGTGTAGATCGTCAGCTTGCGTTCGGCGGCATATTTCGGGCCGAAGCCCAATTCGGCAAGAAACTCATCGCCGCCCCGGTCGAAAACCACGTTGTAGTACGCCATGTTCAGGTGGCCATTATAGTCGATCCACTCCTTCTCCATGGCAATCGGCGCGGACCGGTACAGTTGACCTTGCAAATTTTCGGCTGACATTGTGGGCTCCTGACTGGATGGCGCAACTATTCGATCGCGGGTTGAAACATGAAGTCCATGCAGCTGCTTTGTCAAAAGCGACGCTCAATGAACAGCCCGGAAAGCGCTTGGCGGCTTACCTTCGAAATTGCGGAAGGTTCTGGTGAATGCCGATGCCGATGAAAAGCCTGTGCGCGCGGCGATATCTGCCAGCGGCGATTTCGTATCGGTAATCAGCCGCCGCGCCACTTTCAGCCGCAGCCGAAGATAATACCGGCCCGGCCCCTCGCCGACAGCTTTGGCAAAGATCTTCTCAAGACTTCGGGCGCTCAGGCCAGAGCGCTTGGCAATGGCGCCGATGGTCAACGGCTGTTCGATATGGCGCTCCATCAAGCGAATGGCACCCGCGAGCTTCGGATGCACATCGTCGAGCCGTCCCAGCGAAACCAGCGGCTGCGCATCGTTCGAGGCATGCGTCCCGTCATAGATGAACACGCTCGCCACATCGAGCGCGACAGACATGCCATAGCGCGAGCGGATCAGATGCAGCATGAGATCGAAGGTTGGCGAGGCGCCGCCGCTCGTGAAAACCGGCCCATCGATGACGTAGCGGTCTGGCCGAATATCCGCATCGGGAAACTCGGCCGTAAACTCCTCCATGTCCTCCCAATGCGTGGTCGCCTTTCGACCCGAGAGAAGTCCGGCGCGGCCAAGCAGCCAGGAACCAGCCTCGATGCCGCCAATCATCTGGTAATTGTGCACAGCACGGCGCAAATTGGCCGTGAACGTCGTGCGCGCAATGTCGGACGTACCAAAACCTCCGACAACCAATAATATATCGCCTTTTTTTGATGCATCAAATGAACCAGACACAGCAATCGGCAAACCACATGTGGTCATTGTCGGTTCGCCGTCGAGTGATACAATTCGCCAGTTGAACAGATTTGCACCTGACACGCGATTCGCCGCACGCATCGGATCGATCGTCGATGCCACGCACATGAGCGAGGCGCCGCTGAAAACCAGAACGGTCACCTGCAGCGGTTCGGAACTTGACGAAAAGAGTGGCGATGTTTCGCTATTCATCAATTCCTATTCGTATATTGCAAAGCATCGCCTGGCAATGGGGGCATGATCGTTTCAACGAGAACATGGGAGATTTACAATGGGACTCACCCCCAATCGCGAAGTATTCATCACCTGCGCCGTGACCGGTGCGGGCGATACCACAGGCCGTTCCGACAAGGTTCCGGTCACGCCGCGTCAGATCGCCGATGAATGCATCGCCGCGGCAAATGCTGGCGCAGCCATCGCGCATATTCACGTGCGTGACCCCAAGACCGGCAAGGGTTCGCGCGATGTTGCGCTCTATGCGGAGGTCGTCGAGCACATCAAGGCGTCAGGCGTCGATATGGTGCTGAACCTTACCGCAGGCATGGGCGGCGATCTCACGCTCGGCAGCGTGGAACAGCCAATGCCGCCTTCGCTCGACGGCACTGATATGGCGGGCGCAACCGAACGGCTGGAACACGTGGCAAAGCTCCGCCCGGAAATCTGCACGCTCGATTGCGGCACGATGAATTTCGGCGAAGGTGATTATGTCATGACCAACACGCCTGCCATGCTCAAAGCCATGGCGGCCCAGATAAAGGCGCTTGGTGTGCGGCCGGAGGTGGAAATCTTCGATACGGGCCACCTGCTTCTGGCCAAGTGGCTCTACGACCAGAAATTGCTTGAAGATCCGGTCATGGTGCAGCTTTGCATGGGCATTCCGTGGGGCGCTCCGGATGATATCAACACGCTGCTGGCGTTGACCAACAACCTCCCGTCGAACTGGACATTCTCGGCTTTCTCCATCGGCCGCAACCAGATGCCCTATGCGGCGATGGCGATGCTGGCGGGCGGCAATATCCGCGTTGGACTTGAAGACAATATCTGGCTCGACAAGGGCGTTCTTGCCACCAATGGCCCGTTGGTCGAACGCGCCGTAAAGGTCGCGGAAGGCATGGGCGCTCGCATTCTCGGACCGAACGAAGTCCGCGAGCGCATGAAATTAACGAAGGGCTGGTAAGAAATCATGGCAGGGATTCGCAAGGCCGCGGCTATCGGCGGCGGTGTTATCGGAGCGGGCTGGGTAGCTCGCCTCCTCCTCAATGGCATCGATGTTTCGATCTTCGATCCGGATCCGGAAGCCGAGCGCAAGGTCAGCGAGGTGATGAAGAATTCACGCCGCGCCTATAAGACAATGGTGCCGGGTGGCTTGCCGAAGGAAGGCAAGCTGACATTTGCCAAGTCGATCGAGCAGGCCGTCGCTGGCGCCGACTTCATTCAGGAAAGCGTGCCGGAGCGGCTCGACCTGAAGCATAAGGTGCTGGCGGAGATCGACAAACACGCGGCGGTCGATGCCATCGTCGGTTCTTCGACTTCGGGCATTCTTCCCTCGGACATGCAGACTGCGATGAAGCATCCGGAAAGGCTGGTCGTCGGCCATCCTTATAATCCCGTCTACCTCCTTCCCCTCGTTGAGATCGTCGGCGGCAAGCAGACCTCGCCGGAGGCCGTCGAAAAGGCCCGGGAACTTTATACTTCGATCGGCATGAAGCCGGTGGTGATCCGCAAGGAAATCGAAGCCTTCGTCGGCGACCGCCTGCTAGAAGCCGTCTGGCGCGAATCCCTGTGGCTGATCAAGGACGACATCACGACGGTTGAAGAGCTCGACGACATCATCCGCTATTCGTTCGGCATTCGCTGGGCACAGATGGGCATGTTCCAGGTCTACCGCGTTGCTGGTGGTGAAGCCGGTATGCGCCACTTCATCGCGCAGTTCGGTCCATGCCTGTCATGGCCGTGGACCAAACTGATGGACGTGCCGGAACTTGATGAGGAGCTGGTCGACAAGATTGCCAACCAGTCCGACGAACAGGCGCATGGCCTGTCGATCCGCGAGCTTGAGCGTATCCGCGACGATAATCTCGTGGCCATCATGGAAGCACTCTCCAAGCAGAACAAGGGCAAGGGCTGGGGTGCAGGCGCACTTCACAACGACTACACCAAGCGTCTGTCGAAGCTGGCGCAGAAGCCTGCCGTTTCCAAGGCAGCCACCAAGGCGGTCGCCAGCAAGCCCAAGAAAAAGAAAGGGTAAGGCCATGGATTTCGGTCTTTCGGAGGAGCAAAGGCTGATCGTCGATACGACACGCGCCTTTGTCGAGAACGAACTCTATCCGCATGAAGCAGAGGTCGAGCGCACCGGCGTCCTGCGCAAGGAACTGGCTGATGAGCTGAAGCAAAAGGCAATCGAAGCCGGGCTTTATGCTGCCAACATGCCTGAAGAGATCGGCGGTGCCGGTCTCGATACCGTGACGTGGCTGCTCTACGAAAAGGAACTCGGCCGCGCCAATTATGCGCTGCACTGGACCTGCGTTGGACGCCCTTCCAATATCCTGCTCGCCGGCACCGACGCGCAGAAGGAAAAGTACCTGTTTCCTTGCATTCGAGGTGAAAAGTCGGATTGCCTGGCGATGACCGAACCCGGCGCCGGTTCCGACCTGCGCGGCATGAAGGCGACCGCCGTTGAAAAAGGCGGCGATTGGGTCGTCAACGGTACCAAGCATTTCATCAGCCACGCCGTCGAAGCGGATTTCGTCATCCTCTTCGTTGCATCCGGCGAGGAAGACACGCCGCGCGGCAAGAAAAAGAAGATCACGGCGTTTTTCGTCGACAAGGGTCATCCCGGCATGACCATCCGCGAGGGCTATCGCAACGTTTCGCATCGCGGTTATACCAATGCGATCATCGAATTCGACGATTGTCGCCTGCCAAAGGAGCAGATCCTCGGCGAAGTTCACAAGGGCTTCGAAGTTGCCAATACCTGGCTCGGCGCAACCCGCCTCCAGGTGGCGGCCACCTGTCTCGGCCGCGCTGAACGCGCGCTTGGCCACGCCATCGAATATGCGGCGCAACGCCAGCAATTCGGCCAGCAGATCGGCAAGTTCCAGGGCGTGTCATTCAAGCTGGCGGACATGGCGACGGAACTGAAAGCCGCCGACTTGCTTACCTTCGAGGCTGGCTGGAAATTCGACCAGGGCACAGTCACGGATCAGGACATGGCGATGGCAAAACTGAAGGCCACTGAAATGCTTGCCTTCGTCGCCGACGAGGCTATCCAGATCCATGGCGGCATGGGCCTGATGGATGACCTGCCGCTCGAGCGCATCTGGCGCGACGCCCGCGTCGAGCGCATATGGGAAGGCACATCTGAAATCCAGAGGCACATCATCTCGCGTGCCCTGCTCCGCCCGCATGGCGCGTAACGGAGCATTTGATGGCATCGCACAAGCTCGATCGTCTGCTACGACCGAAAACCATCGCAGTCTTCGGCGGCCTGCAAGCCGCCGAAGTCATCAAGCAATCACAGAAAATGGGCTTTTCCGGCGAGATCTGGCCGGTGCATCCCAAACATGATGAAATATGCGGTCTCAAGGTCTACCGGTCGGTCGCCGATCTGCCGGGCAGTCCCGATGCGGCCTTTGTCGGCGTCAACCGCTTTCTTACCCTCGATATCGTGCGTGACCTGCGTGAAGCCGGAGCCGGCGTCGCTGTCTGCTACGCTTCCGGCTTTCTCGAAGCCGGTGCAGACGATGTTGATGGCGCAAGGTTGCAGGAAGAGCTCGTCGAAGCTGCAGGCGACATGCCGATCATCGGGCCCAATTGCTACGGGCTGATCAACTACTGCGATGGCGCCCTGCTCTGGCCCGACCAGCATGGCGGGCGGCGGCTGGGCCCGGACGAACGCGGCGTCGCCATCATCACGCAATCGTCCAACATTGCCATCAACATGACGATGCAGACCCGCGGCCTGCCCATCGCCCACGTCATGACGGCGGGCAACCAGGCGCAGACTGGCCTGCCGGACATGGCGATTGCACTACTCGAAGATGAACGCGTTACAGCGCTTGGCCTCCATATCGAGGCGTTCCAGTCGGCGCCAAAATTCGAACTTCTGGCCAAGCGCGCCCGCGAACTCGGGAAGCCCATAGTCGCCATGAAAGTCGGCCGCTCCGCACAGGCACGGGCCGCGACCGTCTCGCACACCGCCTCACTGGCGGGATCCGATGCGGCCTCCGACGCCTTCCTCAAGCGGCTCGGCATAGCCCGCGTCAACTCGATTGCGTCCTTCCTTGAAACATTGAAGTTTTTGCATGTGCACGGCCCGCTCGATGGCAACACGCTCTGTTCCATGAGCTGTTCCGGCGGCGAGGCATCGGTCATGGCCGATAGTGCCGAGGGTCGCGCGGTCAACTTTCCAGAACTGACGTCCGAGCACCGGGCGCGGGTCAAATCCACGCTCGGGGCGTTCGTCGCCGTCGCCAACCCGCTCGATTACCACACGTTCATCTGGAACAACGAACCGGCACTGACAGAGACATTCACTGCCATGGTATCCGGCGGCTTCTCGCTAAGCTGCCTCGTCCTCGATTTTCCGCGCAAGGATCGCTGCTCGGATGTTGATTGGTGGTCAACCGTTCGAGGCTTCGAAAACGCCCTGCGAACCAACAAAGCCAAGGGCGCTATTGTCGCTTCGCTGTCAGAGAACATTCCGGAGGAATACATGTCGGGCCTGATGGCGAAAGGCATCGCACCGCTTTGCGGCATAACAGAAGCTTTCGATGCGGCGGAAGCTGCAGCCTTCATAGGCAAGGCGTGGAAGACGCCGCTTGCGGAAGCCGTGGCGGTTCCCGACGAGCAAGCTGACGCCCGCACGCGTATCCCGGACGAGGCCGAAGCCAAGACCATTCTCAAGGAGGCTGGCCTACCCGTGCCGGACGGACAGCGCTGCACCATGAGTATGGAGGCAATCGCCATTGCCGACGCACTTGGCTATCCGGTCGCGCTCAAGGCGCTCGGCATTGCTCATAAATCCGAACAGAACGCCGTCCGGCTCAATCTGAAAGATGCCGATGTGGTCAGATCCGCCGCCGATGATCTCGTTGGTCTCGGAAGCGGTCTTTATGTGGAGCGGATGGTCAGGGGAGCGGTTGCCGAGCTTATCGTCGGTATCGTCGATGACCCGCAATTCGGTCCGGTCATGACCCTCGGCACCGGCGGCGTTCTGGTGGAATTGCTGCAGGATACGGCAACTCTGCTCCTGCCCTCGAGCCGCGAGGACATCGAGAATGGGTTGCGCTCGCTGCGCATGTTCCCGCTGCTCGATGGCTATCGCGGCAGGCCCAAGGCTGATCTTGACGCTGCTGTTGAAGCAATCGTGGGCATTGCGGCATTCGCCGTGAACAATTCTGGCAGAATTGCCGAACTTGATATCAATCCGCTGCTGGTTTGCAGGCAGGGCGATGGCGCATGGATCGCCGATGCACTGCTGGTGACAAAGGGAGAGCTGAAATGAGCGATGTAATCAGGACACGCCGCGAAGGTGGCATTCTCGAAGTCACGCTGGACCGGCCAAAAGCCAATGCCATCGACCTGACGACGAGCCGTCTGATGGGCGAAACGTTCAAGAAGTTCCGTGACGATCCCGAATTGCGTGTCGCCATCGTGCAAACCGAGGGCGACAAGTTCTTCTGCGCCGGCTGGGACCTGAAGGCGGCAGCCGGCGGCGATGCGGTCGATGGCGATTATGGCGTCGGCGGGTTCGGCGGTCTGCAAGAACTGATCGACCTCAACAAGCCTGTCATCGCGGCTGTCAATGGCATGGCTGTCGGCGGAGGATTCGAACTCGCCCTCTCCTGCGATCTGATCTATGCGTCGGACCATTCCAGCTTTGCCTTACCGGAAATCCGCGCAGGCACCCTCGCCGATGCCGCAACTGTCAAGCTGCCGAAGCGCATCCCCTATCATGTCGCCATGGATCTCCTTCTCACCGGACGCTGGATGGACGTTACCGAGGCGCACCGCTGGGGGCTGGTCAACGAGGTCCTGCCGAAAGACAAGCTGGTGGAGCGTGTCTGGGAGATCGCGCGGATGCTCGAAAGCGGACCGCCGCTGGTATTCGCCGCCATCAAGGAAGTGGCGCGCGAAGCCGAGAGCATGGGTTTCCAGGAAGCCATGAACTGGATTACCAAGCGCAAATTCCGTACAGTCGACACACTCTACGCATCCGAAGACGGCCGGGAAGGCTTCAAGGCCTTCGCCGAAAAGCGTGAGCCCGTCTGGAAAGGGAAATGACCACCGACTATTCCGCACTCATCGACGCAGAAACCTGGGCGTTCATAGAACGTACCAACAGTTTCTACCCGCCCGATGCCATCGAGCTTTCGATTGCCCAGCAGCGGGAGGTCTACGACACCATGTGCCGCGGGTTCTTTGCCGGCTATCCCGAGTCGGTGTCGTCGGCTGATCACTTGGTTGATGCTCGTGACCGCAAAATCCCCATCCGCATCTACGAAAAACGCGGCAGCGATCCGGAAGCCATCTGCCTGTATTTTCATGGGGGCGGATTCGTCGTTGGCGGACTTGAGAGTCACGACGATGTCTGCGCCGAATTGTGCGATGGCACAGGCTTCCGCGTGATCTCGGTCGACTACAGGCTCGCGCCCGAACACCTGCATCCAACCGCGTTCCGGGATTGTCTAGCGGCATTCGAACATGTGGCGTCGAGCTATGACCTGCCCATCGTCCTGTGCGGCGATAGCGCCGGTGGCAATCTGGCGGCAGCGGTCACGCATCATGTGCGCCGCCATGAACGCGCACCGATTGGCCAGGTTCTCATCTATCCCGGGCTCGGCGGGGCGACCGATCAGGGTTCCTACGTCACCCATGCCGAAGCGCCGATGCTGACGACACGGGACACGCAATACTATTTCAATCTCAGAGGCGGCGGCTTCAACTGGTCGACCGACCCGCGTTTTGCACCATTGAACGACACGGATTTCGCCGACCTGCCGGCCACTGTCGTGATTTCAGCCGAATGCGATCCGCTGTCGGATGATGGCCGGCACTATCGCGACAAAATCCTGGCATCAGGCGGCAAGGCGATCTGGAACAACGAACCCGGTCTGGTGCACGCCTACCTGCGTGCACGCCACAGCGTGGAACGCGCCCGCTCCAGCTTCCGGCGCATCACAACCGCTGTACACCTGCTTGGCCAAGGCCGCTGGCCCGGCCAGCTCTAGTTTCCCGCGCTCGCCATGCGGCGATGCTTCATCGCGTTCTCAAGCCATCCCAGCTCCATCTCTGGAACTGACGACAACAAAAGATCTGTATAATCGTCGAATGGCGGCGCCAGGACTTCCGATTTCGGTCCATAGCGAACCACCTCGCCCCGGTACATCACGGCGATTGAATCGGCGATGGATTTCACCGTTGCGAGATCGTGCGTGATGAAGAGATAGGCGACGTTCTCATCCTTCTGGAGATCGAGCAGCAGTTTCAATATGCCGTCCGCAACCAGCGGGTCGAGAGCGCTGGTGACCTCATCGCATATAATGAGCTTCGGCTTTGCCGCCAGCGCCCGCGCGATGCAGACGCGCTGTTTCTGGCCACCGGAGAGCTCCGCCGGATACCGATCCGCAAAGCCCTTGCCCATTTCGATCTTTTCGAGGAGCTCGGTGACATGCCTGTCGCGTTCCTTGCCCCGCATCTTGAAATAGAACTCGAGCGGACGGCCGATGATCGTGCCGATGGTCTGGCGCGGGTTCATCGCGGTATCCGCCATCTGGTAGATCATCTGCAACTCGCGCAGATCATTGCGCGTACGGTTGGCAAGGCGGGGAGACAGCGTGCGCCCGTCAAAGGTGATGCTGCCCTCCATCGGCGGCAACAGCCCGGTGATCGCGCGGGCCAGTGTCGATTTACCCGAACCGGATTCGCCAACGACGGCCAGCGTCTGGCCGAGATGGATATCCACTGACACATTTTTCAGCACCTTGACCAGCCCGCCGCCATAGGCCGCCGTGACATTGTTGACGACCAGGATCGGCGCGTCGGTCGGGTTCTTTTGCTCGTGCGGTATATGGTGCACCGAGACCAGCTGGTTGGTGTATTGCTGGCGCGGTTCCTTGATGATCTGGTGCGTATCACCGTACTCGACTTTCTTGCCGTGCCGCAAGACGATGATGTCATCCGCCACCTGCGCCACGACCGCCAGATCATGGGTGATGTAAAGCGCCGCAACATTGGTATCGCGGATCGCATCCTTGATCGAAGCCAGCACATCAATCTGCGTGGTCACGTCGAGCGCCGTCGTCGGCTCGTCAAACACGATCAGATCGGGTTCCGAGCACAGCGCCATCGCGGTCATGGCCCGCTGCAGCTGTCCGCCTGACACCTGATGCGGAAAACGCTGGCCAAAGGTTTCAGGATTGGGCAGGCCCAGCTTCTTGAACAGGCCGATCGCACGTTTCTCGGCTACGGCCTTCGAGCAAATGCCGTGCAAGAGCGCCGCCTCGACCACCTGATCCATCAGCTTGCGCGCGGGATTGAAGGCTGCGGCTGCAGACTGCGCGACGTAGCAAACTTCCCGTCCGCGCACCTGCCGCAGCAATCTTGGCCCGCCTTTCAATATATCGCGGCCGTTGAGCAGAACTTCGCCGCCGGTAATCCGCACGCCGCCACGCCCATAGCACATGCTGGAAAGGCCGATGGTCGACTTTCCCGCACCGGACTCGCCAATGAGCCCCAGCACCTTGCCGCGCTCGAGCTTCACGGAAACATCGTCGACAATGACGACATTGCGCGGCGGTTCTCCCGGAGGGTAGCTCGTCGCCTCGATACGCAGATTGCGGATATCGAGCAGGGTTCCACTTCTGTCTACAGGACGTTTGGCCATTAGCCGCGCCCTCCCTTCAGGCTGGTGGTGCGATTGAGGATCCAGTCGGCAACCAGATTAACTGAAATGGCAAGGACGGCGATTGCCGCAGCCGGGATGAGCGCCGCAGGAATGCCAAAGACGATGCCTTCCTTGTTTTCCTTGACCATGCCGCCCCAATCCGCATCCGGCGGCTGCACGCCAAGACCAAGAAACGACAGCGCAGAGAGAAACAGCACCGCGAAGATAAACCGCAACCCGAGCTCGGCGATCAGCGGCGTCAGTGCATTGGGCAGGATTTCCCGGAAGATGATCCACATGCGTCCCTCGCCGCGCAGTTTTGCCGCCTCTACGAAATCCATCACATTGATATCGACGGCGACAGCGCGGGCCAGCCGGTACACCCGCGTGGCATCGAGCAGGCCCATCACCAGGATTAGCGTCAACACGTTGGCAGGCAGCACCGAAAGCACCACAAGTGCGAAGATCAACGTTGGAATTGCCATGATTAGATCGACGAAGCGCGACATCAGCTGGTCGAACCAGCCTCCGATAACCGCTGCCGCAAAACCCAGCACCGAGCCCAGGATAAACGACAATGCCGTCGCCATTGCGGCGATGAAGATGGTGATACGCGCGCCATAGATCATGCGCGACAGCAGATCACGCCCAAGATTATCAGTGCCAAGCCAATATTTTGCGGAACTCGGTTCCCACACGTCGCCGACTGTTTCGCCAACTGAATATGGCGCAACCCAAGGGGCGAAGATCGCCGCAAAGAGAAACAGCGCTGTGATGATGAGGCCGATCCACGCGCTGATCGGTATGGTCTTTATATTCAGCATCTGCCGGGCCTCACTTCGGATGTCTGAGGCGGGGATTGGAAACAATCGCCACGATATCAGCAACAATATTGAGGCTGACATAGACAGCCGCGAAAACCAGCCCGCATGCCTGAACGACCGGAACGTCGCGTTTGGCAACGTGATCGACCAGATACTGGCCCATGCCGGGATAGACAAAGATGACTTCGACGACGACCACGCCGACGATCAGGAACGCGAGATTGAGCATGACGACGTTGACGATGGGCGCGATGGCATTGGGGAAAGCGTGCCGCGTGATGATCTGGAATGGCGTCAGCCCTTTCAGTTCAGCCGTCTCGATATAAGCGGATTGCATAACGTTGAGGATTGCCGCTCGGGTCATGCGCATCATGTGTGCGAGAACAACAAGCGTCAGCACCGTAACCGGCAGGGCAATGGCGCTCAGGCGTTCGCCAAATGGCATCCCCTCGTAGACTGTCGATACACTCGGAAACCATTGCAGTTGCACGGCGACGAAGTAGATCAGCAGATAACCCGTGAAGAATTCCGGCAATGACGTCGAGGCGAGACCAAGCCCGGAGATGATCTTGTCGACCGGCCCATTGCGGTAGCGCACGGCGAGCAGCCCGAGGCCGATTGCCAGCGGAACCGAAACCACCGCCGCCGCCGAGGCTAGAAACAACGTGTTCCACAGCCGGTCCTTCAGCGACGTGGCGATGTCCTGCCCGCTGGAGAGAGCTGTGCCGAGATCGCCGGTCAGGATACCTCCAAGCCAGCGGAAGTAGCGGATATAGGCCGGATCATTGAGGCCCATGTCACGCCGCAGGTTTTCAAGCGCTTGCGGCGTGGCGGATTGCCCGAGAATGGATTGTGCGACATCTCCAGGCAGGATCTGCGTGCCGACGAAAATCAGCACGGAAACAGCAAGGAGAAGGAGTACGCCCATCGCAATGCGCTGGGCGACCAGTTTAAGGACAGGCGTACTCATCCGCCGACCTCTACGCGATCAGCCAGCAGCGCGACAAGGCATAACCGCCGCTCATCTCCTGATTGCCGTCCGGCACCCAGCCGCCAACCTTTTTGCTCGTCGCGTCGATGAAGTCGTTGAACATCGGCACGATGACACCGCCTTCGTCGCGCACGATGACATTCATGTCGCGATACATTGCCTTGCGCTTGGCTTCGTCCAGTTCGCCGCGCGCCTGAAGCAGCATCTTGTCGAACTTCTCGTTGAAGAAGCGTGTGTCGTTCCAGTCTGCCTTGGAATAATAGGCAGTCGAGAACATCTGGTCCTGCGTTGGCCTTCCGCCCCAATAGGATGTCGAGAACGGCTGCTTGTTCCAGACCTGCGTCCAATAACCATCGCCCGGTTCACGTTTGACTTCGATGGTGATGCCGGCCTTGGCAGCGCTCTGCTGGTAGAGCTGCGCCGCGTCGATTGCGCCTGGAAACGCTACATCGGACGTACGCAGAAGCACCGAACCATCATGACCGGACTTCTTGTAATGGAACGCCGCCTTGTCCGGATCGTATTTGCGCTGTTCGATATCGTCCGAAAACAGCGGGTATGCCTTGTTGATCGGCGTATCGTTACCCACGGAACCGTAGCCGCGCAGAATGGTCTTCACCATCTCTTCGCGGTTCATCGCGTATTTCAGTGCCAGTCGCAGATCCATGTTGTCGAACGGCGCAGTGTTGCAGTGGGCGATGAAAACATAGTGTCCCTTGCCCGCAACGTTCTGGATTGTAACACCTGGGACGCGCTTGACGAGATCGACGATCTTCGGCTCGACGCGGTTGATCATGTGTACCTGACCGGACTGGAGAGCCGCGGTGCGGGCCGTCGCGTCGTTGATGACGATGATCTCGATCTGCTCGGCGTGGCCGCGTTTGTCGCCGTCCCAGTAGTTGGGGAATTTCGTCCCGATATGACGTACGCCCGGCTCATCCGTTACTACCTTGTATGGTCCTGTACCGATACCGGCAGTCGGCTTGTCCTTGCCGCCTCCCGGCTGGATCATCAGGTGGTAGTCATCCATCAGGAACGGCAGATCGGCATTGGCTTCTTTCAGTGTGAAAACAACGGTATCGCCGTCTTTCTTCACGCTTTCGATGCCGCCCATGACACCGAGCGCACCGGATTTCGAATTGGCATCCGAGTGACGCTCCATCGTGGCGACGACGTCGTCTGGCGTCATCTCCTTGCCATCATGGAACTGTACGCCCTTGCGGATCTTGAAGGTCCAGACTTTGGCATCGTCCGAAGAGCCCCATTCCGTCGCGAGTTTCGGATTGAGCTTGCCGTCCGGCTGGATCTCGACAAGCTGTTCGCCCCATTGGCGGCCGAACTTGTACGGAACCTGGCTCTGCCACGTCGCAGGGTCGAGACTGTCAGTGGAAGCGCCGCCTTGCATGCCGGCTTTCAACGTTCCACCCTTGACCGGACCTTCGGCAAGCGCGGCGCTCGAAAGCAGGGAGTTGGCGAAAACCGTGGTAACGCCAAGAGCCGCGGCGCGGCCGAGAAAGTCGCGGCGCGAAAGCTTGCCAAGTGCAACCCTGCGGCTGAGATAATCGAGTTCGTTTGACATATCTATTCCCCTTCTTCTGCTTGCGACGCCCGGCGTCCCAATTCTGGTTTTTGTGAATTATGCGACCTGATATCCGTAAATTTCAACCCTTTAAGTTTGGTATTTAAGACAACGCTGCAGATGCAGCGCCCAAAGTCAGATGTAATTACGTGCAATCGTCTCGGTAAAATCGCGCTCGAACACCGCATTGTCGTTCTCGTATGCTTCGATGCGCCCGGTCAGATAGAAATTGTGCTTGTCAGACCGCATCGTCGTGAATGTCTCGGTGCGGATTCGCCAGTTGTCGCGGCCCGAAACTTCTGTCCAATGGGTCTCGCCATAGGCGGAAAGTGGATCGTCGGCGCTGATTTCCCAGCGCTCGCGCGCAACGCCGCCATGGATCAGTCCGTGATCCTTGTCCCGCGCTTCGCCGAAATCGTCTTCGATCACCAGACTGATCTTGCCTGTGACCTGATCATGTTCGATCGACCGGCTGTTGCCGCCGGTGCGCAAAGTTTCGAGCTGCCACGGCGACGCGGCTTCCGGCTCCGGGAAGGTCCATTCGTCACCTGTCGCGAGCTCCCGCGAGGGGACGCTGATCTGCCCGCCCTCGATCGTGAGGCTGACATTCTCCGGCGAGGGCCAGACCATCGGCCAATAGGACGACGAGACGGCCACCCGCAATGTGTGACCGGCCGGCACGCGATAGGCAATATCGTCGAGCTTGAAGCTGATGTCGACGGCTTCTCCCGGCACAAGCGGCTCCGGCTTGTCGTGCCCGCTGCGATGGCAAAGATTGAATACACCATAGCTGATGCGCGTCGACGCACCATCCGGATGCACGTCGCAAAGCCGCACAGCGACCATGGCGACCGGCTTGTCGCTTGACAGCTTCAATTTTATCTCCGGCGCACCGACAATATCGATCGGCCTGTCCAGAACCGTGTCATAGCAAACCGAAAGCGCATCGTCGCGACGCTGGTCGCCGGGCATTTCCGGTCCGAGCCAGATCGCGCAATATTCGCCGCCCATCATGCCGCAATCCTGAGGCGATGCCACGAGATGGGAGAACTGGCCGGAGGCCTCGGACGCAAGAGACTTGTCCGCTTGCAGATGCAGCACTTCTGACGCAATCGCGTTGGACGGCCATTGCTGTTCTGCGATCCAGCGACCCGGACGTTCCGTATACCAGCTTTTGGGCCGCACCGAATCCATCAGATAAGCACGATAAGCCGGATCGTTCTCGACGCCGGTATCGATATCCTTGAGCCAGCGGTCCCACCAGCGCAGCGTTTCCTGAAGGAAGCCGATGCGCGGCTCGGGCACGGCGAAGTGCGGATACTTATGCACCCAAGGCCCGATGATGCCCTTGACCGGCGCGGTGATGCCCGCCATCAGCCGCGGCACGGCGTTCTTGTAGGCATCGCCCCAGCCACCTACGGCGAGTGTCGCCGCCTTGATCGCGGAAAAGTCCTCGCAGACCGAACCACGCTGCCAATAGGCGTCGCGCGTCTGATGGTTGAGCCAGACTGCTGGCAGGAAAGGCTCGTTGTCGAGCCGGTCGAGCCACATATCGCGCCATTTCTCGCCAACAAGCGCCGGGTCCGGCGCGCGCGACGAATAGGCGAGCATCGTCGCGCCCCAGCCGAGATTTTCGTTCAGCAGCAGGCCGCCCTTGTAATGAATATCGTCGGCATAACGGTCATCGGTCGAGCAGAGCGTGATGATCGCCTTCAGCGCTTCCGGTTGCAGCGCCGCCACCTGCAGCGAATTGAAGCCGCCCCAGGATATGCCCATCATGCCGACCTTGCCGGTCGACCAGGGCTGGGCTTCTATCCATTTGATCACCTCGCAGGCATCGGCCAATTCCTGCTCGGAATACTCGTCCTCCATCAGCCCTTCGGAATCGCCATTGCCGCGCATGTCAACGCGCAGGCAGGCGTACCCGTGGCCAGCGAAATATGGGTGAGTGAGGTTGTCCCGCGCCGTGGTGCCGTCGCGTTTGCGATAGGGGAGAAATTCGAGAATGGCAGGAACCGGAGTCTGCTCGGCACCGTCTGGCATCCAGACTCTCGCCGAAAGCCGGCAGCCGTCGGGCAGGATGATGCCCATATCGGCGTGCTCGTGGATATTATGCTGAAAAGTCTCGACTGTCCGCATTATCACCCTTCGCCTCGTCAAAGAGTCGGGAAAATGGCGAATGCTCACCGGCTTTTGCACCGCCGGTGATACGCGTCCCATCTTTCTCGTCTTTTGCGAGGTGTTCCTTTTGCCCACACTATGCGCATCTGCTCAGCGACACGCCTCCAACACTTGCGACATAAGTCCCGTCATTTGCGCCACAACCAGAAAACGCTCAACCAAGCTTCGACGGTATCATTCTCTCCACGCGCCGGAACAGCATGACGATGATACCCGTGATCACGAGATAGCCCGCCGCCAGCAAAAGCAGCGGTTCGTAAGTAAGAAACGTATCCTGCCTGACGCGCGATGCAACCGAGTATAGATCGACAACAGTGATGGTCGCGACCAGCGGTGTGGATTTCAGCTGCAGCACGGCTTCGCCCGCCAACGTCGGCAGCGCCCTGTGAATGGCTTGCGGCAGCCAGATACGGCGGAAGATCGTAAAGCGCGGCATGCCGAAAGCGCGTGCTGACTCCAGTTGTCCCTTAGGAACTCCCGCAAAGGCGCCTCGCATCACTTCGCCCTCATAACCGGCGTAAGACAGCGTCAGGGCAAGGACGGCATAGGGCCACGCCTGTCGCAGGTAAGGCCAGAGCTCGGATCCTCTGATCCACGGATATTGTGGGAAAAGCGAACCGAGGCCGTAATAGAGCAGCCAAAGCTGCACGAGCAGCGGCGTACCGCGAATGACAGTGCAGAACGCTCGCGCCGGAATGGCCAGGAACGCCGGGCCGGAGGCCTGCGCCAATCCCAGGGGAACCGCCAGCAGAAAACCAAGGACGACCGTTACGACAAGTATCCAGATAGTCCGCCACAGACCCTGCAGGATCAGACCGCCATATTGCGGCAGCCAGTCCCAACGCATGAACAAAGCCGCCGAAGCCACAAGCGCCAACCCGATGAGAATGAGCACGATACGATGCGGCGGCAGCTTGCTCGTCTGCGCGCTCGGATCCTTCTCCTTGTGAATCGGAAATGTCTCGACCGGAACTTCGATTTGCGTTTCGCTCATTACCGCGCCTCCTTCACCGAAGGCATGCCGCGCCGCGCCCGTTTCTCAACCCATTCCAGGATGACACTGGAGAACAACGTAATGAACAGATAAAGCGCACCGGCTGCGAGGTAGAACGTCATATAGGCTTTCGTCGTCCCGGCGGCCTGACGCGTTTCCAGTGTCAGTTCGCTGAAGCCAACGACTGCAAGCAGCGCCGTGTCCTTGGTCGAAATGAGCCAGAGATTGGCAAGCCCGGGCAACGCGTGCGGCAACATCGCCGGCAGCGTGATGCGGCGCATCATCAGCACAGGCGACATGCCGTAGGCCCTCGCCGCCTCGATCTCGCCTTGCGGGATGGCTTTGATTGCGCCCCGCAGCACTTCCGTCGCATAGGCACCCTGGACAAATCCGAGCACGACGATACCGGCAACGAGGCCGCTGATGTCGACACGCTGATACCCCATCCCCTCTAGGATACGGTTGATCAGGTCCGTTCCCGCATAATAGAGCAGGATAATCATCACCAGCTCGGGAATTGCCCGCACCATTGTCGTATAGATTGCCGCCAGATCGCGTGCGATCGGACCGCCATAGAGTTTCGCGTATGCGCCGAATGTTCCGATAATCAGGCCCATACCAAACGCGCCGAAAGCGATCTGCAGTGACCGGACCAGCCCGCGCAGAAGGTTGGCGCCCCAGCCTGGCGCAAAAGGAGATAGAAGATCTAGAGCGCCGACAATTCCGGCGGGGATAATCGATGCGTCGGCCAAGCCGTCCTCGATTCAGCGTCAAATGCAGGTTTCGAACTATGAAACGGCCGGAGTTGGAAACCCAACCCCGGCCCAAACTCAATCAGCCGCCATACATGTCGATGGTGAAGTACTTCTTCGAGATTTCGTCATACTTCCCGTTGGCCCGGATTTCTTTGATCGCCGCGTTGAACTTTTCCTTCATCGCGGTGTCGCCCTTGCGCACGCCAACGCCAACGCCCGGCCCGAGGATCTCCAGATCATCGGCGACCTTGCCCTTGATGTCGCAGCAAGCCTTGCCTTCAGGGGTGGCAGCAAAGGTTTCCAGCGCCAGTCCATCCGCCTGGGTAGCGTCGATGCGTCCGGCAGCCAGATCCTGGTTGGCCTCATCCTGCGTCTGATATTCCTTGATCTCGGCCGCAGTGTCAGCGAAATGCTTCTTCGCGTAGGCCTGGTGCACGGTCGAAACCTGTACGCCAAGGATCTTGCCCTTCAGACCTTCGGGTGTCGCATCCATCTTCTCGTCCTTGGAGCCGAGAATCAACGTCGGGGTATTGTAGTACTTGTCCGAAAAATCGATCGTCTTCTCGCGTTCCGCGGTGATCGACATCGAAGCTGCAATGATGTCGATCTTCTTCGTCGTCAGCGCCGGAATGATACCGTCCCACGAAACCGGCGTGATGACGCAGTCGAGCTTGGCCGCTTCACACATCGCCATGGTGATGTCGATTTCCCAGCCCTGCCATTTGCCCGATGCATCGGGCGACGCGAAAGGCGGATAGGGTTCGGCGGCAATGCCAACCTTGACCTGCTCGGCATTGGCTGCACCGAGGCCGGCAACCACAAGCACAACGGCAGCTGCCGTTGTTTTCAGAAAAGACTTCATTCTTATCTCCATTGGTTCAACTGTTCCCCAGGGTTGCTCCCTGTATTGGTTTTAGTCACTTATGAAACAGTTCGGATAAACTGTTTCAAACGTTCAGATTTTGGCGATCCGAATAGTTGTTCGGGAGGCCCTTCCTCCTCGACGATTCCATTGTGCAGGTACATCACGTGGCTCGCCACTTCGCGGGCGAACTTCATCTCGTGGGTGACCAGAAGCATCGTCCGGCCCTCTTTCGCGAGGTCGGCAATGACCTTCAAAACCTCGCCGACAAGCTCGGGGTCGAGCGCTGATGTTGGCTCGTCGAAGAGCATCACACGCGGCTGGATGGCCAGCGCACGCGCGATTGCGCCGCGCTGCTGCTGTCCGCCGGACATATAGGCGGGATAGACATCGCGCTTGGCTGAAAGACCGACGCGCTCGAGAAGCTGCTCGCCGATGGCCATCGCCTCGTCGCGCCTCATGCCGAGCACATGCACCGGCACTTCGATGACATTCTGGATCAGCGTCATATGCTGCCAGAGATTGAAGTTCTGGAACACCATGCCGAGCCGGCTGCGAATGCGCTCGATCTGGCGGCGATTGGCCGGAACCTGGCCGCCGTGACCGTCACTGACCATTTTGACGTCTTCGCCATTGATGCGAATGACGCCGCTGGTGGGATTTTCAAGGAAATTTATGCAGCGAAGAAACGTGGACTTGCCCGAGCCACTGCCGCCGATCATGGCGACGACATCGCCATCCTTGGCTGACATGGAAACGCCTTTGAGCACTTCAAGCGCGCCGAACCGCTTGTGCAGGTTCTCGATGTGGATAGCTTCAGCCTGTTCAGCCGCGCCCGGTTGGAAAGGATCCGCCGCAACGGCTACATTCGCCGTCATTCCGGGATTCCCGCGCATAGCTGTCGTGCATGCTCAATCATCAGTTATTCGATCCGCCTCTTTTGTCAGCATGGGTCTTGATTGCCCGAATTTAGCCCATCACACCACTTGCGCTCTAATTATGCAAGCGTATAAATACACAGACGAGCAATTTTTCGAGAGCACCCCCAAACTATGTCATTCGGTTCGCAGTCCATGGCCCTTCCCTTGAAACGCGTCATAATGCGCATGCCGGACAGGGTCATGGCCGGCGCCGAGCGTGACGTCTGGCACTATGGCCCGCAGTTCGATCCGCGCCGCGCATCCGAACAGCACAAGGTCTTCGCCGATCTTGTCGCCCGGTCCGGTGCCGACATTACCTGGATACGCGATGGCAACGACGCCCTCTCGGATCTCGATATTCACCCATGATCCTTCGCTCGTCACCGATAAAGGCGCGGTGCTCCTGCGCATGGGCAAGGACCTGCGCCTCGACGAGCCCGATCTGCATCATGAAACCTACCGCGAGATGGATGTCCCGGTTCTTGGCCGCATTGAAGCGCCGGGCACCGTCGAAGGCGGCGATTGCGTCTGGATCGATAGCAATACCTTGGCTGTCGGGCGCGGTGTTCGCACCAACCAGTCCGGCATCGAACAGCTCTCAGCGATCTTGAAGCCCCTCGGCATCACAGTTCTTGGCTTCGATCTACCGCTCTGGCATGGCGAAGAAGCCTGCCTGCATCTGATGTCGATCATTTCCCCATTGGCCGAGGATTTGGCGCTGGTGCACCTGCCACTGCTGCCTGCCGCCTTCTACCAGCTCCTGAAGGAGTGCGGCATCCGCCTCGTCGTGGCGCCGGAAGAAGAGTTCGCCGCGAGCAATGGGCTTAATCTGAATGTCTTGCCGACTGCCCCCTATGAGGTGATCGCCGTTGCCGGTTTTGACAAGACCAAGGCTGCCATGGAAGCCGCTGGGTGCACAGTCACCACATTCGAGGCCGATGCCCTGTGCATCGCCTGCGAGGGTGGCCCCACCTGCCTGACCCGGCCCGTCTGGCGCCAATGAAAACCCAGACCGCCACACGCAAGAGCTTCCGCCGCGAGGGCGAAGATAAGCGCCGCGAGGATTTGATCGCGGCGACGCTCGAATGTGTGGCGGAGCGCGGCCTTGCCGGCGCGACCGTGCGGGAGATCGCTCTGCGCGCTGATGTTACCGCTGGTCTCATCCGCTATTATTTTCCGGCCAAGGACGATCTTATCGGTGCGGCCTATCGCGCGGTCATGAACCGCATGACGGTCCAGGCAAGCGATGCGCTGAAGAGTGCAGCCGATGATCCGCGTGACCGGCTCAATGCTTTCGTGAAGGCCAACCTCGGTCAACCGATCATGGACCCTAACAATCTCTCCCTCTGGGCTGGATTTATCGGCATGGTCCATGCCGATCCAGCCATGGCCTTGGCGCACCGCGACGGCTATCTTGGCTTCCGCGACGAGCTGGAAGCGCTCATCCGCGAAGCATTGCTGGCCGCCGGCAAGCCGGCTGAGCCAATTCATACCCGCCGCCACGCCATCGCCGTCAACGCGATTATCGACGGGCTATGGCTTGAAGGCTGTCTTGCGGGTGATATTTTTGCCGAAGGAGAGTTGGCCGAGACCGGTATAGCCGCTATCGAAGCCGTTCTTGCAATTTCTCTCAATCCTGAAAAAGGAGGCGCGATATGATGCGCTATGCGTCTGTCACCGACCGTCTGGCCGGACTTGGATCCGATAAATGGGCTGTCCATTTCCGCGCCCGCCAAATGAAGCAGGCGGGACACGAGATCATCGAGTTGACGATCGGCGAGCCTGATATTCCGACGCCAACCGACATGATAGACGTTGCGGAACGGGCGATGCGTGCTGGCCGGACCGGCTATTCCAGCGGTCGCGGCGAACCGGCATTGCTCGCCGCGCTTTCGGCGAAATACACCGCACGCACGGGACGCCAGATTGGTCCGGAAAACATCATGTGTTTCTCCGGCACGCAAACTGCCTTGTCGATGGTCATGATGGGACTTGCCGAGGAAGGCGACGAGATCATCACCGGCGATCCGCTCTATGCGACCTATGACGGCGTTGTCCGTGCGACGGGAGCAACACGTGTTTCCGTTCCGCTGCGCCCCGAAAAAGGTTTCCGCATGCAGGCCGCAGACCTTGAAAAAGTCATCACGCCGCGATCGAAGGTTCTCCTCCTCAACACACCGCATAATCCGACAGGCGCTGTGCTCAGCGCCGCGGAAATAGCCGAAATCGGCCAAGTCTGCATCAGGCACAATCTCTGGATCGTTTCCGATGAAGTTTATGAACTGATGATCTTCAATGGCACGTTCGCGTCGCCACTAGACCGGGCAGAACTTGCCGATCGCACGATTGCCGTTGCCTCCATCTCGAAATCCCATGCCGCTCCGGGTTTCCGCAGCGGCTGGTGCATTGCCCCGAAGGAATTTACGGAGCGCCTGCTGCCACTGTCCGAATCCATGCTTTTCGGTGGACAGCCCTTCATCGCCGACATGACCGCCTATGCTCTGGGCCGCCCATCCACCGCCGCCGCCACGATGCGCGAGAGCTTCCTGCGCCGCGCCCAGCGCATTTCGGAACGTCTGGATGGCAAGGCGGGTATCGTCTCCAAAATCCCGCAAGCCGGCATGTTCATTCTTGCCGACATTCGCGCAACCGGGCTGTCCGGACAGGAATTCGCCATGCGCCTTCTCGAAGAGGAGCTCGTCGCGGTCATGCCAGGCGAATCCTTCGGCGACAACCTTGCAGGCTATCTTCGCTTGAGCCTCAGCGTTGCCGATGACAAGATCGATGCGGCCTGCGCCGGCATCGTCCGCCTTGCATCGCGGCTGCAACAACGGAAATCCGCATGACCACTGTCGGTGAAGCCCTCGTCCACCTGCTCGAATCCTATGATGTCGATACGGTTTTCGGCATTCCCGGCGTCCACACGATAGAGCTCTACCGCGGCCTCGCCGGTTCAAAAATCCGCCATATCACGCCGCGCCATGAACAGGGAGCGGGCTTCATGGCCGATGGCTATGCGCGGGCGACCGGCAAGCCCGGCGTTGCTTTCGTCATCACCGGCCCAGGCATCACCAATACGATAACCGCCATGGGTCAGGCCCGCGCCGACTCGATCCCCATGCTGGTCATCTCCGGCGTCAACCAGCGGGATTCGCTCGGCAAGGGCATGGGTTTCCTGCACGAACTGCCCAATCAGCGCGCCATGTTGCAGACTGTCGCGATGTTCTCGCATCGCATCGAGAAGCCCGACGAGCTGCCCATCGTGCTCGCCAGAGCCTTTGCCCTGTTTGCCTCGCGCCGTCCCGGTCCCGTCCATATCGAGATTCCGCTGGATGTGATGGCACTGCCGCTGGAGGGTGCAGAACGCCTGTCCTACGATGCGCCGATCCCGCACGCTTCTTCCGAGACCATGGCGGAATTGACGCGTCTATGCCTCGGCGCCGAACGGCCGGTGATCCTGATAGGCGGCGGCACCAAGGCTGCTGCCAGCGCCCTGCAAGCACTGGCGGAAAAGCTCGATGCGCCGGTCATCGCGACGACCAACGCGCGCGGCATCATGCATGCTCACCCTCTGCTCATACCAGCCGGCCCCAGTCTGAAGCCGTGCCGCGACCTGCTCGCCAACAGCGATCTCGTTATCGCGATCGGTACGGAGATGGGCCCGACCGATTATGACATGTATGGCGACGGCGGTTTTCCTGAGCTCAAACGGCTCGTGCGCATCGATATCGACGCGGGACAACTCGACCGCCATCCGGCCTTTATGCCGGTCGAGGCTTCGGCAAACGAAACCGTTGAGGTACTTGCGGCCGCCCTGCCGGAGCGCCGCAACAGTAATTTAGGCCAAGAGCGCGCACGCCAAACGCGCGATGCCGCCTGGGCTCATATCGGCCCGCGCTACCAGGCCATGGTCCGCTTCCTCGACACCCTTCGCGACACGCTGCCGGGTTCGCTCATCGTCGGCGATTCCACGCAGGCCATCTATGCGGGCAACCTGTACTACGATCACGACCGCGTCGGCGGCTGGTTCAACGCTGCGACCGGGTTCGGAGCGCTTGGCTTTGGCCCTCCGGCCGCCATCGGCGCATCGCTGGGAAAGCCGGAAACAACGACGATCTGCATCGTCGGTGATGGCGGCTTCCAGTTCGTCCTCGGCGAACTCGGCGCGGCGGTCGATGAGCGTGTGCCTGTCATTTTCATTGTCTGGAACAATCAGGGTTATCGGGAGATCGAACGCGCCATGATCGAGGTCGATATCGACCCGGTTGGCGTGCGTCCATCGGCTCCCGACTACCTGAAAATCGCCGCGGCATATGGTGTTCCGTCAAAGCGCTTGGACAACATCGACGACTTGCCTGCCGCCTTGCTAGCAGCCAAGGCGAGCGGAACGCCATATCTCATTGAAATCGATGAGAAACTGTTCGATTAACGCAATCTCCGGAAGCGTTGCCAGGAATTGATGACGGCGTCGCAAAAAACCAAGCCTTTGCCGCATCCGGGCTTCTTGGCTGTCTGGTGTAAGACTATCGTTGGAAAGCCTTTCCAACCAACAAAATCAAGGGAACTATGATGAAAGCATTATTGATGAGCGGCGTTATGGCATTTGCGCTGCTCGGTGCCGCAGGTGGCGCATCGGCTGCCGAATGCGGCAATGTCACCATTGCCAGCATGAACTGGCAGTCTGCGGAAGTCCTCGCCAATCTCGACAAGATCATTCTCGAATCCGGCTATGGCTGTCAGGCTGAAATCATTCAGGGTGACACGATCCCGACCCTGACCTCCATGACGGAAAAGGGCCAGCCCGACATTGCCCCTGAAGGCTGGATCGATTTCATGCGCGATATCATGGATAAGGCAGTTGCCGACGGCAAGCTCGTCTACGCCTCCAAGTCGCTCTCCGACGGCGGTGTGCAGGGCTGGTGGATCCCGAAATATCTCGCCGACGCCCATCCCGACATCAAGACGATCGACGACGCGCTGAAGCATCCTGAACTCTTCCCCGCCCCCGAAGATCCCTCCAAGGGCGCCGTGTTCAACGGACCTGCCGGCTGGGGCGGCACTGTAGCAACCACGCAGTTCTTCAAGGCCTATGATGCCGAGCAGAAGGGCTTCACGCTCGTCGATACGGGTTCCGCCGCCGGCCTCGATGGTGCGCTGGCAAAAGCCTACGAGCGCAAGGAAGGCTGGATCGGCTACTATTGGGAACCGACTGCGCTCCTTGGCAAATATCCGATGGTGAAGCTCGACCACGGCGTGAAATTCGATGCCGCCGAATGGAAGCGTTGCAACACGGTTGCCGATTGCCCGGACCCCAAGAAGAACGATTGGGAAATCGCCGAAGTCGATACGGTCGTGACGAAGAAATTCAGCGAAACGTCCGGCCCGGCCATGGATTATCTCAAGGCCCGTTCGTGGGACAACAAGACCGTCAACACGCTTCTGGCCTGGATGACCGACAATCAGGCGACAGGGGAAGACGGCGCGAAATACTTCCTGAAGAACAATGAGCCTGTCTGGACGAAATGGGTCAGCGCAGACGCTGCCGAAAAGATCAAGGCAGCAATCAACTAACAGGACAGCCGATGCCGGTTATCTCTCCCCTTGTGGGAGGGCTATCGCATAGGAGGTTCACCCCCACCCGCAGCTTTGCTGCGACCTCCCCCATCAAGGGGGAAATGTGTGTGCCACCGCGCTCTTCACCCTCCCCTTGATGGGGAGGGTCGGACCAAAGGTCCGGGGTGGGGTGACATGTACAATCTTCCTGTTAGGCAATGACCGCGAACCATATGTGACTGTCCTCCCCTTGCGGGAGCCAGAACGCGCTAAAACCTCGTAGCGTATCTCAGCCCGTCATAAATCGCCGCGTGGATATTGCGCGCGTGGACTGCATCGCCGATCCGCAACAGATCGAACGTGCCCTCTCCCCGCACGGGAAAGATTGCGCCACCATTGACCAGCCGGTCATAATCCACGGCGCCGCCATTGCGCGACAACGGCTTCAACTCGCGGTAGAGATCATCGATCGGCAAAGTGCCGTGCTCCACAACCACCTGATCGACCAGACGCTCCTCGCGATAGTCCGGCGCAAAATCCGAACCGAGCGTCGCGACAAGCTGGTTGCCGTTGCGGGTAACGCTGACAAGCCGCGTATTGATCGTCACGCGCACGCCCTTTTCCTGAAAGGCGCGCATATAGGGCACGTGGTTCATGCCGCCCATCTCCGGCGCGAAAAACCGCTCTGGACTGACAAGTTCCAGCTTTGAACCTGCACGCGCGATCATTTCCGCCGCGCTCATCCCCTGATGCCCGCCATTGTCATCATAGAGCAGCACATTCTCGCCCGGCTTCACCGCACCCGCCAGAATATCCCAGCTCGAGACCACCAGATCATCGCCCGCCGTCAATGGCGGGTTTTGCGGCAGGCCGCCTGTCGCGATAACCACGACATCCGGATCTAGCCCAAGCACGTCATCGGCTTCGGCCCAGACATTGTAGCGTAGCGAGACGCCGAGCCGCTCGAGTTCGTCCAGACGCCAATCGACGATGCCGATCATCTCCTTGCGCCGCGGATTTTGCGAGGCAAGCCGGACTTGTCCGCCGGCCTGATCCGAAGCCTCCAGCACCGAGACCCTGTGCCCGCCCTCGGCGGCAACACGCGCGGCCTCGAGCCCTGCCGGACCCGCCCCGACCACCACCACATTGCGCGGCGTCTGCGCTTTCGCAATGACGTGCGGCATCGTCTGCTCGCGCCCGGTTGCCGCATTGTGCACGCACAGCGCCTCGCCGCCCTCATAGATTCGGTCGAGGCAATAGGTGGCGCCGACGCAGGGCCGGATGCGATGTTCGTCGCCCGCCATGATCTTGCGCACGATATGCGGGTCGGCGAGATGCGCGCGGGTCATCCCGACCATGTCAAGCTTGCCCTCGGCCACGGCGTGCCGCGCCGTCGCCACATCGGCGATACGCGCCGCGTGAAATGTCGGGAATTTCGTTAGCTGGCGAATTTCACCGGCAAAATCGAGATGCGGGGCGGACCGCATGCCCTGGATCGGGATAACCTCGTTCAGCGCCGCGTCCGTATCGATATGGCCGCGAATGATGTTCAAGAAGTCGAACTTGCCGGAAGCGGCGATGCGCCGGGCAATCTCGACGCCCTCTTCCTTCGAGAGCCCCTGCTCCCAATCCTCGTCGGCCACCATGCGAATGCCGACGATGAAATCCGGGCCGACCAAGCTGCGCACCGCATCGATCACCGCCCAGGTGAAGCGCAGCCGGTTGTCCAGTGACCCGCCATAGTCATCATCGCGATGATTGGTGGCGGGCGACCAGAAACCATCCATCAGATGCCCATAGGCCTCGAACTCGATACCATCGAGCCCCGCCGCCTGCATACGCTGCGCAGCAGAGGCATAATCGCCGATGATCCGCTCGATATCCCATTCCTCCGCTTCCTTCGGGAAGGCGCGGTGCGCAGGCTCCCGTATCGGGGAAGCCGAAACCACGGGCAGCCAGTCGGCCTTGTTCCAGCTGGTGCGGCGGCCAAGATGCGTCAGCTGGATCATCACAGCGGCGCCGTGCTCATGGCAATCGTCGCTGAGCTCGCGCAGCCAGGGCACGATCTCGTCCTTGTAGGCGTGGAGATTGCCGAAAGCAGGCGGCGACTCGCGTGAGACGACCGCAGACCCCGCCGTCATCGTCAGCGCGATACCGCCCTTGGCCTTCTCGGTGTGATAGAGCCGGTAGCGCTCTTTCGGCATGCCGTCTTCGGAATAGGCAGGCTCGTGACTGGTCGACATTATGCGGTTTTTGAGCCGCAGATGTTTGAGCTGATAGGGTTGCAGCAGCGGATCGTCATGTGATGCCAATGGACCAGATTCCCTTTGTCCGGATTCCCTCTGTCTGGAATGATCCTAACCTTGTCGCGACGTATTCAGTTTCTCCCCCGCGACGTGTTCTGGTACGGAGCCGTCACACATTTCCCATTGAGACGAACATCATCACAACACATACTCTTGCCGGTTCGAATTCCTTTCTATCCCAATGATAGCGAACTCATACTTAAGTTGTATATAAAGGGTTGAAAAATCTTGTTATATCGGCGTTAATCCTACTTTTTTACAATTTATATTACAACACTATTGGAATACAACATTGGATAGAAGAGAATTACCGTTTTCGTTGTTTGATTCAACTGGTTTCGGATTAGAGGTGGGGCCTAGCTACAATCCACTACTTCCGAAAGCTAAAGGCTACAATTGTCGAGATCGTAGACCACGCCGATGCGGCCCATCATGGAAACTGACAGCCCTGCTTCGTTGCCTAAAATCGGCAGTACGATAATGGCAACCACAGCCCGCCGAATGTCCGCCGCAAAGGTTCCAACTGTTGTCGTGGTCATCCCCTATTACAATGGTTCGGACACCATAGAGCGTGCCGTTGTTAGCGTCCTCGGCCAGACGGTTGCGCCGAATGAATTTATCATTGTCAATGACGGATCAAAGGAGGAAGAGAAGACCTTCCTGCACAAACTCGCCAAGCGATATGAGTTTCGTATTATTGATCAAGCAAACGGTGGTCAGGGTTCGGCTAGAAACGCAGGGGTTACCGCATCGACCTCTGAATATGTGAGCTTCCTCGACCAAGACGATTTCTACCTCAAGACGCATATTCAAACGCTCATCGAAGGCATTCCCGAAAACGACCCTCATTTTGGATGGGTCTACGGCGACCTGATTGAAGCTGACGGCGACGGCAACGTTATCCGGACAAGCATGGTCAAGGAGCACAGTAAGCACCCGAAGACGCACATCCTCGACCTCGTTCGTTATGATATGCACGTTTTGCCATCAGCCTCGCTGATCTCCCGGGTTGCGTTCGAAGATGTCGGCGGCTTCGATCCCCAATTCATGGGCTACGAAGATGACGACCTGTTCATGCGGATATTCCGGAAGAACTACACCAACAGCTTCATTGATCGATCCGTGACCGTATGGTGTATTCATACCGACAGCACATCCTACAGCATTCGCATGAGCCGCAGCCGTCTGAAGTATTTCAAGAAGCTTGCCGCAGCATTTCCAGATGATCCCATAAAGATGCGCTTCTTTATGCGGGACATCCTTGTTGAGCGGTTCCATTGGGCCTTCGTTGCAGAGGCCATCAAGGCTTCTGTAGACAGGAAGAGCAAGTTTGCCGCCCATAGGGATGAGCTACTTGATATTCTCAGAGAGTACGCCAGCGTCGTTTCAGCATCCCCATACGTGTCGAAGTCGTTTAAAATCAGACTGCGACTACAGATAAAGTTGCTTTCAACTGGCTATCCACCCGCGATCCGTACCGCTCACTTCGGAATTGGTACATTCCGAAAGTTTGCATCTATGACACGCCGATAAAGTTCCTTCATACATCCCAAAGGGATTGATCATGAGCAAAGACGATAATGCTGCGTACTTTCGCCGGCACAGGGACGAAGGACGAGCAAAGATAGAGAGCGGAGAGAACGAGGATCACAGACTCGCTATTGATTTCGCTTTAGATCACGCTGGAACAAGTGGACAAGAGTTCCTAAAGGCGTGGCGAAACCGGGATTGGGGCAGCCTTCGTTCAATGTGGCCAGAATGGGTCCCCTATCTGCGAACGAAGTACGTGCAGTTCTACAGAGCCGATGCCAACGTGAAGAACTGATCGATCTGCTCGACCGTGAAACCGAGGGCACTGAATCCTTCTTGCATCATCTCATCTGTCGGCACGAAGGTTGCCGCATCTGAATAGGACATTTGGGTCTCTGCATTGTGTTGAACAATCCACGCCTGGATATGGGCGGCCAAATCAATTGCTCGAATTGTCGACGAATCGTTTGCCAAACATTTCCAGTTTAAGCGGTATCACAGCCCCGGGACTGTAACGGGCTTGTTGGGATGCAGAACTATCGGGAGGAAATACGGCAATTTCGGTCGATGTTTATTTTCGGCATGGGCGGTGCGTTCGCCTGCCTCGTGTATCTCGGCGAACTATGGGAATACTGGCAGATCGGACCGATGAAGTACGGTCCGGTTACCGCAGCCTTGGGTTTCCTCTTCGCGATTTTTCTGATGGGCATGTCTTGGGAATACGTACTTCGAGCGCTGCGTGGCCAAGATATCGAGTTTCGCGTTGACGAGAATGGCATGGAAGGTATGGCTCGGCGCCTGCCCTTGCTCACTGCTGTCTGGCGCAGGATAACCTGGGACCAGGTCACAACTATTTATGCCCGACCGAATACCGGATTTGTTTCAATTAGATTCTCGGTAGCCAGGTCCATCTATACCATCGTCATCAGCAATTCAGCCATTCCGGTTGATGTGAAAAAAGCAGCGTTGGAAGGCTTGCGGCGGCACAGACCTGATCTCCATAAGGAGCTAGCCCTCGCCTTTGAGAATGCAAGATCCTGGACGGACAAGGGGAGATGATGACGGAACAGCTTGATCCCAATAAAAAGGAAACGCCAGAGATCGAAGCCAAATGGGCAGACAAGTCGCAAAAGCCATTGGATTATTACGGCCCGGAAATGATGTTCGGGAGGATTTGGGTAGTGCTCATTATCTTCGGTATCGCAATGATAGCTATCCATTGTGATCCGGTCCTGTCTCGCAAATTCTGATGTCGAAATTGTTCCGCAGTCCTCAGCTAACCAAGGTTTGGAATATCGTCCGCGTATCATGGTTTCTGATTTGCGTGGTGGTTGCGACCGCCATTGGAGCATATTACGGCTACAACACCTATGGGTGGTTTGGTGCTGTTGGGACGAGTCTCCTTGGTCTTATCATCGGAACTATCGTTGGTGCCGCGCCGCAATTGTTATGGATGTGATGAGTGCCACTGAAAGAGCCGCAAATGCCCGCCGGGAATCTTCGCAAATCTCCCTCAGCTAATTGCAGCCCCTGTTGAGAAAGAACTTCTCCACCGATTTGAGCGCGCTGCCTGAATATTCCTGCGGATCCAGATCGGCTATCAAATCGGAGAACGCGAGATTTGCGTTGGGACTGTCGATATATCTCTGAAGCAGTGCGCAATGCTTGTTTTCCTTTGCGACACGCAGGGCGACAGCTTCAAGGAACCCGATGCAGAAACCGCGTTTCAGCTCATCTTTCCTGTCCCTGCACATGGACTGAAGCTTGGCGAAGGTTGGCTCGTCCGCGAACGCAAGGTTGCCGAAGCTCGCGCCAAGCACGAGGGTCAGGGCAATGGTCGTCCCAATGATCCGACTGGCCCTTCTACGCGCGCTTTTTCTCTTGCCGGCCCTCCCGGCATCGTAAACAACAGACGGCATTTTTCCACCTCCCGGCTTCTGGGCAAATATCGTTTACCGCCTGCAGCGGTCATCGCATGCATTGGCGACATGAAGCGGCCGACCATCAGCAAAGCTCAAGCGTGATCTGAACCCCAGTTCAGGAAAAAGCCGACATCGCCGGGCATTCCGCCGGGGAAACTGATGATCATTGCCTTGAGCTTGAAACCCTGCGGCTTGGCAAGTTTCTGATAGCGATCATAAAATTCCTTTGCCTTGCCTTGCAGCGTTTGTGGCCAGTCTTTGTCGCCGCTATTTATGGCGCGACCGCTGTCCGAACAAAGATCCGATGAAAAGCTATAGACCATAGCCTCGAATTTGCCCGCCTGGACAGCGTTCGCCACAAGCCGGCGAACCGACAGGACGTCTGCTTCGCTGACATGGTTCTTGAGGAAATCTTCAGCGAAGTCGGCAGCCTTCTGCTCCTGGATTGCCTTTGCTTTCGCCTGCTTTTGATCTTCCTCCCTTGCACGTTTGATGACTTCATTGCGAATGTCCGCCGCGCTCGGGGGCATCGCGTTCAAATCCAGGGGTTCTTTTTTCTCTGGCATCTGCTTGATCCTTTCGTGGATGACGTTGTTTGACGGATATCGTCTTCAAAGCACGTCGGGGACCACGGCGGCGGTAGTCTCTGGCGCGATATAGCCGTTGGGCCGCTTTTGCCGCTTGCCGAGATTCGGCGCGTCAAACTTGACCCGTTCGTAGGGGATCGACTTGAGGATGTGCGAAATACAGTTGATGCGCGCGCGCTCCTTGTCGTCGGACGGCACAATCCACCACGGAGCATCGGGCCTGTCCGTCAGCTTGAGCATCTCGTCGTAAGCGCGGGAATAGTCCCACCAGCGTTGATACGACGTGACATCCATCGGACTGAGTTTCCACTGGCGCAAGGGGTCGTCGATGCGACGGCGGAACCGGCGCTCCTGCTCTTCCTCGCCGACAGTGAGGAAATACTTCAGCAGTATGATGCCGCTTTCAACGATCGCCGCCTCAAACAGCGGGGTAAGTTCAAGAAAACGTCGCGTTGTCTTTTCGGAACAGAAACCCATGACCCGCTCGACGCCTGCGCGGTTGTACCAGCTCCTGTCGAAGATCACGATCTCGCCCGCAGCGGGAAAATGTTGAATGTAGCGCTGCATGAAGATCTGCGATTTCTCGCGGTCGCTTGGCGAAGGAAGCGCAATGACGCGGAACACGCGCGGGCTTACCCGTTCCGTGATCCGTTTGATCATGCCGCCTTTTCCGGCCGCATCGCGGCCTTCGAACAGGATGATGACGCGGGCGCCGGATTTCTTCACCCATGCCTGCAAATGCGCGAGCTCGATCTGAAGCTTTTTCATTTGCTTGTTGTAGCGGTCCTTGCCGAGCTTCTTGTGCTCGACATGCTCCTCTTGCCGCAATGTGTTGTCGTGTTTGTTCATCACATTATCCTCCCTCTGGTGTCTGCACTTGAAGTCCTGTTGAAGCTGCAACCGTTCCCTCGGAAAGTCCTTTTTGCCTGGCCTCAAAGCCGCGGATTGCATCCTCCACATCCTCGAAAACATACTGGGGCCCAATGCGGTCCAGGAGACCGCTTCGTTCGAGCATCGTCTTCACCTCGGCGTGCAACTCGGCGATGCCCAGTGTCATTCCGTCCTCTGCCAGATCGCCTCGGACGTCATCGAGCATGGCAAGCGCGGTGCTGTCGATCTGGGCAATTGCGCTGGCGTCAAGAACGAACCAGCGGGTCCCGGCAGGTAAACCGGAGGCAATGGTTCTGATGCGCTCACGAACGTAGTCGGCGTTGAAAAACAACAGGCTGCCCTGGATTATATAGAGGGCGAGACCCGGGATCGGACGGGCTTTGGGAAAGCGGTGCAGCTTGTAGAGGCCGTCGCGGCTGCCGAGACGGCCGAGCAGAGCATCCCGCGGAAACATCATCTGACGCACCAGGTGGACCAGCGTTGCGGCGATAGCGATCACCACCCCGGCCAATACACCGAAGCTTATGGCTCCCCACATGGTGATAAGCGCAAAAACGAACTCGGCGCGGCTGATACGCCAGATGTGTCGCAACTCTGGGATATCGATCAGGCTGAGAGCAGCGGCTACCAGAATGGCACCAAGTGCGGGGATGGGGAGAATCCGCATCGCATCGCTGAAATAGAGTAGCGTCGCTATCAGAGCTGCGGCCGAGACGAGCCCTGCCACCTGAGATTTTCCGCCTGCCGAATAACAGATCGCCGTCCGGGAGTCCGAGACGCTGATCGGAAATGACCCGAAGAGGCCAGCGGCGATGTTGCCCGCGCCCAGCCCGATCAGTTCCTGATTGGCGTCGACATGTTCGCCGGAGCGTCCCGCGAAACTGCGGGCTGCAACTATGCCTGATCCAAAACTCACCAGAAAAACAGCCGCTGCACCCAGCACGATTCGGTCCAGGGGAAGTGCGGCTAGAGAAGGTATCGAGATGGATGGCAGCGCAAAGGGGATGTCGCCGATAACGGCAATGCCCATCTGCTGGAAGTTGAAAAGTACCGACAGGATGGCCGAAACCACAACGACAATGACCGGACCGGGAACAGGCAGGCGCGAAGCCCTGACCACCTGCAAAAGAATGAACATGGACAACCCGAGCAGAAGCGAAGGCCAGTTTATCGCGGCACTCTCGTTGATGAGTTCAAGGAACGGCGCTATGAGCCCGTCCGATTGAATCGACAACCCTGTCAGGCGGCCAATCTGTCCAACGATGATCGATACGGAAATACCGGCGAAGAAACCGACGAGGATCGGCCGCGAAAGGAATGTTGCCACAACGCCGAGACGCAACAGACGCGCTGCGAGGCATATGGCTCCGACGACGAGGGCGATCAGCGATGCAACCATGGCACGGTCTGCCGATGCGTCCGCCGGCAGGGAGACGACGATCGATGTCACGGCCGCTGCCAGCACGGTCATGGTTGCCGCGTCCGGGCCGACTATCAGGATCCTGGAAGGGCCGAACAGCGCGTAGCCGATTGGAGCCGCTATGCTCGCATAGAGTCCCGTTTCCAGAGGCAGGCCGACAATCGCCGGGTAGGCAATGGCACTTGGCAAGCCAACTGCGGCGACCGCGAGCCCGGCCGATATATCGCTTGGTAGCCAATTGGCCCGATATCCCCTCAGGCTCCTGAAAACGGGGATGGACAAGGTCATGGCCTGGACCTCAGGCTGTTGGCAACTATCATTGTCAATGCTCCAGGAAAACGCTTCTGATCCGACTGCTTATTCGCAGTTTCAACGACGCAGTTATAGTCTGCGAAGATCTGGCGTTCCCGCAGCTTCATGCATGCGTTCCGGAGGAGCAAGTACGTTACGGTAACAACCTTGCATAGAGGTTTGCCATACCCGTCGAGTTAGCCTGGTAAAACGCAAAATGGCGGCACGAGGCCGCCATTTTTTGCAATACAATCATCACTTTATAAAGTGAGAATGGTGCGGTCGAGAAGACTCGAACTTCCACGTCTTTCGACACAGCGACCTCAACGCTGCGCGTCTACCAATTCCGCCACGACCGCACTGTGGTAGAAGCCGAACATGTCGGCTTGGCGCTAGTAGCAAATAGGTTTCAGCTAAACAAGCCCTATCATCGACTATCGCAATTGTTTTTCGTCAATGCGGTCGAAATACGCCCAAGCTGCATCTGACTGGAAATCCGCCGCGAAAAGGTCCATATCCGGCGCACCCATTCTGAACATCGTCAAACGTTCGGCGCAGGCAACCACAACCGGATATGAAATTCGCATCATGAAGACCAACCGCGACGATCTCGCCCCCGCATTCCTCTCCCGGGACTTGTCGCCCCCGGTCGAATGGCTGATCGCCGACGGCCTCACCGACTATGATGCGGCGCTCGCCTTCATGGAGAGCCGCGTTGCGGCGATCAGGGACGGCACGGCGCGCGAGCTCGTCTGGCTCGTCGAGCACCCGCCGCTCTATACGGCCGGCACCAGTGCCAAGTCGGGCGATCTCCTCGTCTCCGACAGGTTTCCCGTCTACGCGACGGGGCGCGGCGGCGAATATACCTATCATGGCCCGGGTCAGCGGGTTGCCTATGTCATGCTCGATCTCAAGCGGCGCCGCGAGGATATCCGCGCCTTCGTCACTGCGCTCGAACAGTGGATCATCGCTACCCTCGCCGCGTTCAACGTCCGGGGCGAGCGGCGCGAGGATCGCGTCGGCGTCTGGGTGATGCGGCCGGAGCGGCCCGCCCTGCCCGATGGCTCGCCGGCCGAGGACAAGATCGCCGCCATCGGCATCCGCCTGCGCAAATGGGTCAGCTTCCACGGCATCTCGATCAACGTCGAACCGGAGCTTGCGCATTTCGACGGCATCGTGCCGTGCGGCGTACGCGGCCACGGCGTCACCAGCCTTGTCGATCTCGGCCTGCCGGTGGATATGCACGACCTCGACCGGGCTCTGTTCGATGCGTTCGAGGATGTGTTTGGCGCGGTGGAGCGTTAGAGCATTATATAGGCTTGCACCACCGTCATGCGTGGTTCGCCCTTCGACAAGCTCAGGACGCTCACCATGAGGGAGATTGGTGGGTTGCAGCGAAATCGCCGACCTGACGTTTTCTTGGCTCCCTGCAATCCACTTACCTCCCTCATGGTGAGCGTCCTGAGCTTGTCGAAGGGCGAACCACGCATGACGGAAACTGCAAACCCTTGCCGCGGGGCCTTTCCCCCGGCCGAGCGATTCGACACTGCAGCTTGCAGCCGTTTCGGCGTCTGGAGGATATGGTCTTTTCGTCCGGCTACTTTGTCGCAAAGGCCCGACAATGGATAGACATTGCCATCGCCTTTGCTCCTCGTATCCGAACGAAAAGGCTCATACCATTTCGACCAGATTAACAGGTCCTGCCCCTAAATGAACGAGAGATGAACGGACCCATCAGCAAGCATTCAGGCACTCTCAACTATGTGTGAGACGATCGATGAAACCATTTCCAAGTTAGCACGTTGCTAATCATGAAAGACCGCAAGAGAGAAGGGACAAATTTATGTTTATTCTTCTGAGCATTGCCATGATGATTGCGATGATCGTTTCCGCGATTATCATGATTATAGAAGAAAACAAAAAGCGGGAAGCTCCTCTCAGAACACCCCGCTTTGGTGTTTATCATCATCGCCACGATCTTTAATCGCGCCGTCCAAAGCTCTAGATTTCTTCAGAGCCGTTTGTCGCGTCTGGCGATATCAAGCCGCCTTCAACCGGAACTTCAGTCTCGATTTCGTCGGTTTCGGTTTCCGAAATCCGCTCTACCGAAACAACTTTCTCGCCATCCGCCGTATTGAATATCGTGACACCCTTGGTGGAACGTCCGGCAATGCGGATGCCGTTGACCGGCACGCGGATCAGCTGCCCGCCATCGGAGACAAGCAGGATCTGATCCGACGCTTCTACCGGGAACAAGGATACGAGCTTGCCAATCTCATCGGTCTTCGACGTATCGGTCGCCCGAATACCCTTGCCACCCCGTCCGGAAACGCGGAATTCATAGGACGAGGAGCGCTTGCCGTATCCGTATTCGCTAACTGTAAGCACAGTCTGCTCGCGATCACGCAGCTCGGCATAGCGTTCCGGCGACAGGTCCGCCACATCCGTTGCTTCCTCACCAACGAGTGCCACTTCTTCTGCGTCGTCCGCACCCTGCGCACGTCGATCAGCAGCAGCCTGCTTCAGATAGGCAGAGCGTTCGGCAGGACTTGCCTCGACGTGCCCAAGGATAGCCATCGATATGATTTTATCGCCTGGAGCCAGCGAAATACCGCGAACGCCGATTGAGTTGCGGCCGACGAAGACACGCACATCGGTTACCGGGAAGCGGATGCACTGGCCGCCGGCGGCAGTCAGCAACACATCATCGAATTCGTCACACGTATCGACGCTGAGGATTTCGTCTCCCTCATCCTCCAGCTTCATCGCGATCTTGCCATTGCGATTGACCTGAACGAAATCGGACAGCTTGTTCCGGCGCACCGTCCCACGCGTCGTGGCGAACATCACGTCAAGATTGGCCCAGCTTGCCTCGTCCTCCGGCAGCGGCATGATCGTGGTAATGCGTTCGCCCTGTTCGAGCGGCAGCATATTGATCAAGGCCTTGCCGCGCGATTGTGGCGTGCCGATCGGCAGGCGCCAGACCTTTTCCTTGTAAACGATGCCGCGCGATGAGAAGAACAGCATCGGTGTGTGCGTGTTGGCCACGAAGAGCCGTGTGACAAAATCCTCGTCCTTCATCGAAACGCCCGAGCGGCCCTTGCCGCCGCGGCGCTGCGCGCGATAGGTCGCCAAAGGCACGCGCTTGATATAACCGGCATGGCTGACCGTCACGACCATGTCTTCACGGGCGATGAGGTCTTCATCGTCCATGTCAGCGCCGCCATCCGTCAATACCGAGCGACGTGGCGTACCAAACTCATCGCGAATGGCAATGAGTTCATCCTTGACGATGCCCATGATGCGCAGACGCGATGCCAGTATCTCAAGGTAGTCGGCAATTTCGACACCGATCTTGTTGAGCTCGTCGGCGATTTCATCGCGTCCGAGTGCTGTAAGGCGCTGCAGGCGCAGATCGAGAATGGCTCGCGCCTGCTCTTCCGACAAATTGTAGGTGTTGTCGTCGTTGAGCTTGTGGCGCGGATCGGCAATCAACATGATCAACGGCGCCACATCACTCGCAGGCCACCGGCGTTCCATCAACTGATCGCGGGCCGTTGCCGGATCCGGCGCGCGGCGGATCAACGCGATGATCTCATCGATATTGGCTACGGCAATAGCAAGACCAACCAATACATGGGCGCGGTCACGTGCCTTGCGCAGCAGGAATTTGGTCCGGCGGCTGACGACTTCCTCGCGGAAGCTGACGAAAGCCCGCAAAATGTCGAGAAGGTTCAAAAGTCCTGGCTTGCCGCCATTGAGCGCCACCATGTTGGCGCCGAAAGACGACTGTAGTGGCGTGAAACGATAAAGCTGGTTGATAATCACGTCAGTGACCGCATCGCGCTTCAGTTCGACCACAACACGATAGCCGTCACGATCGGATTCATCGCGGATGTCAGAAATGCCTTCGATGCGCTTTTCACGCACCAGATCGGCCATCTTCTCGATCATCGTCGCCTTGTTTACCTGATAAGGCACCTCGGTGATGATAATGGCCTCGCGGTCACCGCGCATGCTTTCGACAGCAACCTTGCCGCGCATCAGGATCGAGCCGCGGCCTGTGCTATAAGCAGAGTAAATACCGGATCGGCCAAGGATCAGGCCGCCGGTGGGAAAATCCGGACCTGGAATGTGTTCCATCATTTCCGGCAGTTCGATCGCCGGATTGTCGATCAGCGCAATACAGCCGTTGATGACCTCGGCCAGATTGTGCGGAGGCACGTTCGTCGCCATGCCGACGGCAATGCCGCCAGAACCATTGACGAGAAGATTCGGAAAGCGCGCCGGCAGAACGGTCGGCTCTTGCTCGCGGCCGTCATAATTGTCTTGGAAATCGACCGTTTCCTTGTCAATATCGGAGAGCAGCGACTCCGTGACCTTTTCCAGGCGGCACTCCGTGTACCGCATCGCTGCGGGGGAATCGCCATCGATCGAACCGAAATTGCCTTGCCCGTCAACCAACGGGTCACGCAGCGACCAGTCCTGCGCCATACGAACGAGCGCGTCGTAGATCGAAGCGTCACCATGCGGATGGTATTTACCCATCACTTCACCGACGACACCGGCCGACTTGCGATAGGACCGGTTCCACGACAGCCCCATTTCGTTCATCGCATGCAGTATGCGTCGATGCACGGGCTTCAGGCCGTCGCGCACATCGGGCAGCGCACGGCTAACGATCACGCTCATCGCATAGTCGAGATAGGAGCGCTGCATTTCCTCGATGATGGAAATCGGCTCGATCCCGAAGGACGGTCCGGATTTATCGTCTTCGGAGCCAGGAGGTGGAGTTAAATCAGACACGAGGCACTCATCTTTCGGATAGAATCAATCTTTGATCTTATAGAGGCTTTTCCAGCCAAAAGCCAATAAACGGCGCGTTAATACACAGCTGAAAACCCTTTAAAATCATGTGATAAAATGGAGTTTCTCATGCGGTGAAAAACTTCTGGGTTGAATTGCATGTTTCTCGACGTTGGATAGCGAATCCGGTAGGTTGAATCAGCCGTAATGGCCGGGTTGGTGCACCTTTAACCAGAAAAGAAAAGCAAAATCGTGGCGTACGCAGACACCATTCTCAATGCCTTTGTGACGCTCATGGTTACGATCGATCCGCCCGGTCTCGCACCGCTGTTTCTGGCGCTGACGACAGGCATGAACCGGGCAGAGCGCAGTCAGGTTGCGCTCCGGTCCAGCCTCACAGCGTTCGTCGTTCTTACCATCTTCGCGATTGCCGGTGCGCAGATACTTGCGCTGTTCGGCATCACCCTCGGCGCCTTCCGCATTGCGGGTGGTCTGCTTCTGTTCTGGATAGCCTTCGAGATGATCTTTGAGCGGCGCAACGAGCGCAAGGAGAAAAGTGCAGAGGTTGCGATTACAAAGGATCACATCCGCAACATTGCCGCCTTTCCTTTGGCGATACCGTTGATCGCCGGTCCGGGCGCGATTTCCGCAACCATTCTTCTTGCAGGAACGCTTTCGAGTGCCACATCGCGACTGGCTTTGATCGGCATAATCCTGATCTGCATAGCCTCTTGCTATGCTGTGTTTTTCCTTGCCGAGCGTATCGACGGCTTTCTTGGTGAAACAGGCCGTTCAATATTGACCAGACTACTCGGCGTAATTCTCGCCGCCCTCGCCGTCCAGTTCGTGGCGGACGGTATCCGGACCCTCGTCAACAGCTGATCGTTGGTTAATAGCCCGGGCTTATGCGGACATCGACGCCATCGCCAAAAACGACCGTCAAAGGCTTGCCTGCGATGATTTCCCCAAGTTCAGGTGCAATCGCCAGCGGGACGGCTTTGTTCACCGTTTCAAGTGCTGACGATACAAATGCCTCCTTGACGACGCGGTCGCCGCCCGGCGTTCTAAAAATAACGCGCGGCATTGCGATAACCGTACCATCGCGCCGCAATGCAAAGCGCAACGTCACGCCCATATCTTCGGCGCCGGTTGGCCGGACCCAACAGGCAAGAAGTGCCGAACCGATTTCTCTCGTGGAATAAATCGGTTCGCTTTTGCCGCAGGCCTGTTCCGATGCCAGCGCCGGCGTCAGACCGGGCAATGTGAGAGCCATCGCTGCTGTGACGAACCACCAGATCGACCGCATGACGACCAATTCAGCGCGCCTCTGCTTCGATTTCATCAACGGCATCCCTTTGCGTGATCAATCGTGCGCTGCGAACACCGCTGACGGAAATCCATAGCCAGCTCAACGCTACGGCAAGTCGATTGCGTACGCCGATGAGAAAATAGATATGTGCCAGGCCCCAGAGCCACCAGGCGAGATAGCCTTTCAGTTTGATCCAGCCGAAATCGGTAACCGCCGCACGCTTGCCGATCGTCGCGAGATCACCCGCATGGCGATAGACAAACGGCCGCGGCGTCTGGTCGCCGCCGAGCCTTGCCTTGATGGTTTCGGCAATGTGCTTACCCTGCTGTTTCGCCGCGGGGGCAATGCCCGGCACAGTGCCCTTGCCGCCATTCGGCACGGTTGCGGTATCACCGATCACAAATATTTCGGGACGGTCCGGTGCAGTCAGGTCGGGTTTGACGACAACGCGTCCGGCTCGGTCGGATGGCGCGTTCAGCCATTTGGCAGCGGGAGACGCCTGCACGCCGGCAGCCCAGATGATTGTCTTGGCGCGCAGCGACTGGCCGCCGAATTCAACGCCGTCAGCATGACATTCTGTGACCGGATGGCCGAGATGAACAGTCACGCCCAGCTTTTCCAGTGCTCGCTTGGCGTAGGCCGACATATCGTCGCTGAACGCAGGCAGCACGCGCGGACCACCCTCGATCAGCACCACGCGCGCCTCTGCCGGGTCTATCACCCTGAAATCACCCTTCAGCGTATCGCGCGCGAGATCGGCGATCGTTCCGGCGACCTCGACCCCTGTGGGCCCACCGCCTATGATCACCAGGGTCAGATATTCCATGCGCCTGGCAGGATCCGGTTCGCGCTCGGCCTTTTCAAACGCGGTCAGAATGCGCCGGCGGATCATCGTGGCGTCTTCCAGCGTCTTCAGACCGGGTGCATAGGGCTCCCAATCATCATGACCGAAATAGGCATGGCGCGCGCCGGTCGCCAGCACCAGCGTGTCATAGGGTATGGTCTCGCCGTCAGCGGTTGAAACAGTCCGGGCAGCCGTATCGACATTGTCAACAGTACCGAGCAAGGTCTTGACGTTCTTGTACTTCCGCACGAGATGCCTGATTGGCCAGGCGATTTCAGACGTCGCCAATGTCGACGTCGCGACCTGGTACAGCAGCGGCTGGAACAAATGGTGGTTACGCTGATCGATGATTGTAATGTCGATATCGACATTACGGAGATTATAGACAGCCTCCAGG
This sequence comes from Phyllobacterium zundukense, assembly GCF_025452195.1. Taxonomy (NCBI): domain Bacteria; kingdom Pseudomonadati; phylum Pseudomonadota; class Alphaproteobacteria; order Hyphomicrobiales; family Phyllobacteriaceae; genus Phyllobacterium; species Phyllobacterium zundukense. The sequence continues at coordinate 3,200,611 of NZ_CP104973.1, forward strand.
CCGCCGAAACCTCCGCCGACGACGACGAGGCGGTGTTTGGTGTGGGATGGCGTCTGGATTTCAGTCATGATGAGGCTCCGATGCGCAGACCGAGATCTGTCTAACAGACCGATTGCCATGCGACAATTGCATGAAATACCGATCAGGGATGAGTTATCGAGAGGTCTCTCGGAGCTCGACGCCGACCAGCGCCGCCCAACGTCCGGGCGTCATGCCAAAGGCTTTCTTGAACTGCCGGTTGAGATGGCTTTGGTCGGTGAATCCCGTTTCCACCGCGATCCCGGCCAGCGGTTCGCCGGTTTTGATCATCTCGCGGGCCCGTTGCAGGCGCCGCATCAATAAAAAACGATGTGGGCTTGTGGCATAGAGCGTGCGGAAGTGCCGGGATAAAGCGTAGCGATCAAGACCGCTTACCGCTTCAAGCTCATCTGATCGTACAAGGCGCAAGGCGTGCTCTTCGAGATAATCGCGTGCCAATTGCGTTTGCCGGATCGCCGGCGTGCCCAGCGGCCTCGCATGCTGTCTTGCATGCCGCGTCAAGCCCAGGGTCAGGTGCGAAACGACATCGTCGACCAGTAGTTCATCCAACTCCTCATCGAGATTGCGGAGAGCTGCTACCAAGGCAGCATGTAACGCCGGATCGGCGATGACAGGATCGTTGACGAATGGCAGCGCACCTTGGCGATCGCCCAGCGACTGCAATGCCAGCGCGGGTTCCAGATAGAGCATGCGATAGCACAAGCCATCATCGGTGCCAGCGGCGCCATCATGCATCTCGTCCGGATGGATTACGATGATATTGCCGGGCATGCTGTGGCGCCGCTCCCCGCGATACCAGAACGTTTGCACGCCGTGCAGTGTCACACCGATCGCATAGGTGTCGTGCCTGTGCAAATCATAAGCATCCCCGGCAAACCGCGCTTCAATGCGCTCGAGGCCCGGATTGGACGGCGCAGATGTAATGGCGTCCTGCACGGGAAGTTTGCACAAACGTCCAAGACCACGCGCGGCCTCTTCGCCTAAAACGTCTTGCATAAGCTCAACTCTTCCATGACTGACGGAGAATTATATCGATGTTCGATACCAAAATTGCAATTGTGTTGCGAAACGACATGGCGCCATGGCAGGCATTGAATGTGACGGCGTTTCTGACAAGCGGCATTGTTGCGCAATCGCCCGACGTAATCGGCGAGCCTTATCGTGACAGGGCCGGGAACACTTACAACCCGCTTTCCATCCAGCCTGTGATTGTTCTGGCGGCGGATCAGGCAACAATTTCAAACATTCACCGCCGTTCGCTCGAACGCGATATCAAGACGTGTCTCTATATCGAAGAGATGTTTTCAACCGGCCACGACGCGGCCAACCGCGCTGTCTTTGCGCAATTCGCGCCGGACGATGCGAAGGTCGTCGGCATCGCCATGCGAGCCGAGAAAAAGCTCGTCGACAAGGTTACCAAAGGGGCGAAAATGCATCCATAGAAGCCGTCGTCACGTACAGGAGCTAAGCGCGTTAACGTCGGCGGATACAATGTGCTGCAGGTTACGGCTGATCTTTTCGACGGGCCAATCCCACCAGGCCAACGCCTCAAGCTTATTGACGGCATCCGGTTCAATACGGCTTTTCAAGGCCTTGGCCGGATTGCCGCCTACGATCGTATAAGGCGGGACATCGGCGGTGACAACCGAACGCGACGAAATAATGGCGCCGTTGCCGATGCTGACGCCCGGCATAATCAACGCTTCATAGCCAATCCATACGTCATTGCCGATGATAGTGTCGCCCTTGTATGGCAGTTCGCCGGGTTGCGGCATGACTTTTTCCCAGCCATTGCCGAAGATCTGAAAGGGATAGGTGGATATGCCTGACAGCTTGTGGTTTGCACCATTCATGATGAAGCGTGCACCCTTGGCCAAAGCACAGAACTTTCCAATGACCAGTTTATCGCCAATGAACGGAAAGTGATAAAGCACGTTTCGTTCAAAATTCTCAGAATCTTCCGGATCATCGTAATAGGTATAGTCGCCAACGATAATGTTGGGGTTGGAGATCGTGTTTTTGATAAAACACACCTGAGGGAATCCTTGCATGGGATGCTTGTTTTCTGGGCTCGGTCCGTTCATGGGAACTCCGTAGTGTCGCGATTAAGGAGGTCATCGTCACGCCGGACATGGCGAAATCTTGACGCCATTCTTTGCCATTCATATGAATTCCCACCCCCGCGCCAGCATGAAGACGACCAGATAACGCATGGTCTTTGCGATTGTCACGAGGACCAGAAAGCTCGGCAAGGGTTCCCGCAGTACGCCGGCGACCACTGTCAGCGGATCGCCGATGATCGGCGCCCAGCTCAACAGAAGCGTCCACCTGCCGTAGCGATGATACCAGGAGGCGGCGCGATCGAGTTGCGCGTGGCTGGCGGGAAACCATTTGCGCTCGCGAAACCTGTTAATTCCGCGGCCAAGCAGCCAGTTGACCACCGAGCCAAGGACGTTACCGATACTGGCCACCGCTATCAGCACTGCCGGCGAATAGGAATTGCTGAGGAGAAGCCCGGCGAGTGCCGCTTCCGACTGCATCGGAAGGACCGTCGCCGCAACGAAGGCTATGGCGAATAGCCCAGCATAAACGCCCAGATCACTGATCATGACTGGGCGCTGTTTCGTTCATTTGGGTGTTCTATTGGATCCGCAGCTCAGAACGGAATTTCGTCGTCGAGATCGCGCGAGAAATTGCCGCCAGCACTCGATGAACTGCTCGACGACGCACTGGAACGGCCGAAATCCGACCCCTCATTGTCCGATACCTGGCCACGGCCGGAACTATCGAACGAACGTCCACCGCCAGCATTTTCACCGCGTGAATCGAGCATCTGCAATTCACCACGGAACTTCTGCAGCACGACTTCTGTCGAATAGCGGTCGTTACCCGTCTGGTCCTGCCATTTGCGGGTCTGCAGAGCACCTTCCAGATAAACCTTCATGCCCTTTTTAAGGTACTGCTCGGCAACCTTGGCAAGATTGTCGTTGAAGATAACGACGCTGTGCCATTCGGTCTTTTCCTTGCGCTCGCCGCTGTTCTTGTCGCGCCAGCTTTCCGACGTCGCAATGCGAAGGTTGACGACCGGATCACCAGAACCGAGCCGCCGGACTTCCGGGTCAGCGCCAAGATTTCCTACCAAAATGACCTTGTTGACACTGCCTGCCATGATCTGAACTCCATAAATTCTGCTATTAAAATTTGCGCCATCATACAGAAGCCGCATTCAAGACGGGGCAACTGATTACCGCTATCCACAATATACAGTCCCCGGTCACGTCCGCATGGGTGGCCGCCAAAACCCTCCTGCCAGATTTGTCAGGAGACTTGTCGCACTTCCAATGCAGCCGCCAACCGCAACGCACCTGGTTTTTTACAGCCAACGCTTGAACAAGACTGCTTTCACACCCTGTCAGCACCATGTCAGGAGAGCATCCACAGTTTGTTCTTTTTTTGTTCTATCACTTGCCCTAACAATGTCAACATGGCTATGGTGATTCCAACAGGGTTTGACCTCGTAAACCAGAGAAGACTTTCTAAATATAGGGAAGCCTCTCCGTGAGGGCCATAACTCCTTCCAAATAGCGCGCCCTCTCAAAGGCAAACAGACATGAGCGATCAGAAGTACATTTCCATTCGCGGTGCCCGCGAACACAATTTGAAGAACATCGATCTCGATCTGCCGCGCGACAAGCTCATTGTCATGACCGGCCTTTCGGGCTCTGGCAAGTCGTCGCTCGCGTTCGATACCATCTATGCCGAGGGGCAGAGGCGTTATGTCGAGAGCCTGTCCGCCTATGCCCGGCAGTTTCTCGAGATGATGCAGAAGCCGGACGTCGACCAGATCGACGGCCTGTCACCAGCGATTTCCATTGAGCAGAAGACAACCAGCCGCAATCCCCGGTCGACTGTCGGCACGGTCACTGAAATCTACGACTATCTGCGCCTGCTTTATGCACGCGTCGGCATACCATATTCGCCTGCGACCGGCCTGCCGATCGAAAGCCAGACGGTCAGCCAGATGGTCGATCGTGTGCTGGCAATCGAAGAAGGCACGCGTCTTTTCATTCTTGCGCCGATCGTTCGCGGCCGGAAGGGCGAATACCGCAAGGAACTCGCCGACCTGCAGAAGCGCGGCTTCCAGCGCGTCAAGGTTGACGGCATTTTCTACGAGATCGCCGATGTCCCGGCGCTCGACAAGAAATACAAGCACGACATCGATGTGGTGGTGGACCGTATCGTCGTGCGGCCCGATATGTCCGCGCGTCTTGCCGACAGTCTCGAGACGTGCCTGAAACTTGCCGATGGTATCGCCGTTGCGGAATTTGCCGACAAGCCGCTTCCAGCCGATGAAACGGCCAGCGAATCCGCCAACAAATCCAAGAACGATACGCACGAGCGGGTAATGTTCTCGGAAAAGTTTGCCTGCCCGGTTTCGGGTTTCACCATTTCCGAGATCGAGCCGCGTCTTTTCTCGTTCAACAATCCCTTCGGCGCATGCCCGACCTGCGATGGTCTAGGCACACAGAAGGCCATCGATCCGACGATGATCGTGCCCGACGAAAGCCTTACTCTTAAAGGCGGCGCCATCGCTCCGTGGTCGAAGTCGAGTTCGCCTTACTACTACCAGACACTGGACGCGCTGGGTGCAGCCTATGGTTTCAAACTTGGCGATCGTTGGCGCGACCTGGGCGAGGAAGCCCAAAAAGCCATTCTCTACGGTACGGGCAGCCGCGAGGTTCAGTTCGCCTATGATGACGGTCTGCGTTCCTATCGCACCACCAAGCCGTTCGAAGGCGTCATTCCCAATCTGGAGCGCCGCTGGAAAGAAACGGACTCCGCCTGGTCGCGCGAGGAAATCGAGCGTTTCATGTCGGGGACGCCCTGCCCGGCTTGCAACGGCTATCGGCTCAAGCCCGAGGCTCTCGCAGTCAAGATCGGCGGTCTGCATATCGGTCAGGTCACCGAGAAATCCATTCGCCATGCGGATGCGTGGTTCCGCGACATCGACAAGACATTCAATGAAAAGCAGACGGAGATCGCCGAGCGCATTCTCAAGGAGATCCGCGAGCGCCTGCGCTTTCTTAATGATGTCGGGCTCGACTATCTGGCATTGTCGCGCAATTCCGGCACGCTGTCCGGTGGCGAAAGCCAGCGTATCCGATTGGCTTCGCAGATCGGCTCCGGCCTGACCGGCGTGCTCTATGTGCTCGATGAGCCGTCCATCGGCCTGCATCAGCGCGACAACGAGCAATTGTTGAAGACACTGCGCCATCTGCGCGATCTCGGCAACACCGTCATAGTCGTCGAGCACGACGAGGATGCAATCCTCACCGCCGACTATGTCGTCGATATCGGCCCGGCTGCGGGAATCCATGGCGGCGAGATCATCGCGCAAGGCTCGCCTGCCGACATCATGGCCAGCCCGAAATCCCTGACCGGCAAGTATCTGTCCGGCGAGATCGAAGTTGCGGTGCCTTCCGAACGGCGCAAGATCAACAAGAAGCGCATCAAGATCGTCGGCGCGCGCGGCAACAATCTCAAGAACGTCTCGGCGGAAATTCCGCTCGGCACGTTCACTGCCGTTACCGGCGTTTCCGGCGGCGGCAAATCGACATTCCTGATCGAGACACTGTTCAAGGCTGCCTCACGCCGCATCATGGGTTCGCGCGAACATCCGGCCGATCATGACCGCATCGACGGGCTGGAATTCCTCGACAAGGTCATCGATATCGATCAGTCGCCGATCGGCCGCACGCCGCGCTCCAATCCTGCAACCTATACGGGTGCATTTACCCCGATCCGCGACTGGTTTGCCGGTCTTCCGGAAGCAAAAGCGCGTGGCTACCAGCCGGGCCGGTTCTCGTTCAACGTCAAGGGCGGGCGCTGCGAGGCCTGCCAGGGCGACGGCGTGATCAAGATCGAGATGCACTTCCTGCCGGATGTCTATGTCACCTGCGATGTCTGTCACGGCAAGCGGTACAATCGCGAGACGCTGGAGGTGCTGTTCAAGGGCAAGTCGATCGCCGACGTCCTCGACATGACGGTCGAAGAAGGTGCGGAATTCTTCTCGGCAGTACCCGCCGTGCGTGACAAGCTGCAGACGCTGGCCAAGGTCGGCCTCGGCTATATCCATGTCGGCCAGCAGGCAAATACCTTGTCCGGCGGCGAGGCCCAGCGCATCAAGCTCGCCAAGGAATTGTCGCGCAAGGCCACCGGCCGTACGCTCTATATTCTCGACGAGCCGACAACAGGCTTGCACTTCCACGACGTGGCGAAGCTGCTTGACGTGTTGCATGAGCTTGTCGATCAGGGCAATACGGTGGTCGTCATCGAGCACAATCTCGAAGTTATCAAGACAGCCGACTGGGTCATCGACCTTGGACCGCATGGCGGCGACGGCGGAGGTGAGATCGTGGCTGTCGGCCGGCCGGAGGATATTGCCGAGGCCGAACGCTCCTATACCGGCCAGTTCCTCAGGGAGCTTTTGCGCAGGCGCCCGGGACACAAGGCGCAAGCCGCGGCAGAATAATCGATCTAGGGAGGAGACGGAGATGACCAGCGGGACCATAAGGGCGGGCATTGGTGGCTGGATTTTCGAGCCCTGGCGCGGCACCTTCTATCCAAAGGGCCTCTCCAAGGCCAAGGAACTCGAATATGCAGGCCAGCATTTGCAGACGATCGAGATCAACAGCACCTATTACGGTACGCAGAAGCCCGAGACTTTCGCCAAATGGGCGAGCCAGGTGCCGAACGGCTTCGTTTTCTCGGTCAAGGGCAATCGTTTTGTCACCAACCGCCGCGTTCTAGCCGAAGCCGGCGAGTCGATGCAGCGCTTCATCAAGTCCGGTATAGCCGAGCTGGGCGATCGGCTCGGACCGCTGATCTGGCAATTTGCACCGACGAAAAAGTTCGATGCGGATGATTTCGGCGCCTTTCTCGATCTCCTGCCGAAGAACGAATCCGGCCTCCCCCTGCGCCACGCCGTGGAGGTTCGAAATCCTTCCTTCATCGATCCTGACTTTGTGGCGCTGGCCCGCAAGAAGGGCGTTGCAGTGGTTTATGCGGAACATTTAGAATACCCGGAAATTGCCGATGTGACCGCTGATTTCATCTATGCCCGTCTGCAGAAGGGTGATGATGCCATCGAAACTGCCTATCCTGCCAAGGCGCTCGACAAGTGGGCAGATCGTGTCAAACAGTGGGCAAAAGGTGATGTACCGGATGACTTGCCACTGGCCTCTCCGAAGCAGCATCCGGAAAAGCAGCCTCGCGATGTTTTCGTCTATTTCATCCACGAAGGCAAAGTGCACGCCCCGCAGGCAGCACAGGCTCTAACCCAGCGTCTGAATGCGTAACTCAAACCACCGACGCGCAATCCCTGTCCAAAAAATATGCAATCTGCACATTTTTGCATCAGCTTGCTGCATCGCTGCTTGTGCTTTACGGTGACGAGTTAGGCAGAGAGGCAGAACACCTGCTGCCATTCACGCGATAAACTCAGGTTCCGGGAAATATTTAAACTATTCAACCGAGTTGGCATGCTTCCTGCTTTTTGAAGTGAAAGCGGGCAAGAGGTCCGTTTCTATGCATAGGGAGATCGTTCTCTGATGAAGAAAATCGAAGCCATCATCAAACCCTTCAAACTGGATGAGGTGAAAGAGGCACTGCAGGAAGTGGGGCTTCAGGGCATTACAGTGACCGAAGCGAAGGGTTTTGGCCGTCAAAAGGGCCATACCGAATTATATCGCGGTGCTGAGTATGTCGTCGACTTCCTGCCCAAGGTAAAAGTCGAGATCGTCCTGGGCGACGAATCCGTCGAGGCCGCCATCGAGGCGATCCGCAAGGCCGCACAGACTGGCCGTATCGGCGACGGAAAGATCTTTGTATCCAACATTGAAGAAGTTGTGCGTATCCGGACCGGAGAGTCTGGCATCGACGCCATCTGATTCCCAAGCCCCTCCGCTGGCACGTTCGCGCCGGCAACCAGTATCATCGTCGCTGAACAAGGAAAATTGATATGACGACCGCTAAAGATATTCTGAAACAGATCAAGGATAACGACGTAAAATTCCTTGATCTCCGCTTCACTGATCCAAAGGGGAAGCTGCAGCATGTGACGATGGATATTGCTGAAGTTGACGAAGACATGTTTGCCGATGGCGTCATGTTCGACGGCTCTTCCATTGCCGGCTGGAAGGCCATCAATGAGTCCGACATGGTTCTCATGCCAGACACCGATACGGTTCACATGGATCCGTTTTTCGCGCAGTCAACCATGGTTATCCTTTGCGACATTCTCGATCCAATCTCCGGTGAATCCTACAATCGCGATCCGCGCGGCACGGCCAAGAAGGCCGAAGCCTACATGAAGGCAGAAGGCATCGGCGACACCATCTTCGTTGGTCCGGAAGCTGAGTTCTTTGTTTTCGACGACGTCAAGTACAAGGCAGATCCGTACAACACTGGCTTCAAGGTCGACTCTACCGAATTGCCGTCGAATGACGACACGGATTATGAAACAGGCAATCTTGGCCACCGTCCGCGCGTCAAGGGCGGCTACTTTCCGGTCCCGCCAGTCGACAGCGCGCAGGATATGCGTTCGGAAATGCTCACCGTTCTCACGGAAATGGGTGTGCGCGTTGAAAAGCACCATCACGAAGTGGCTGCCGCCCAGCACGAGCTTGGCATCAAGTTCGACGCCCTCACCCGCAACGCCGACAAGATGCTGATTTACAAGTACGTCGTGCACCAGGTCGCCAATGCCTATGGCAAGACGGCGACCTTCATGCCGAAGCCGATTTTTGGTGACAATGGTTCGGGCATGCACGTTCACATGTCGATCTGGAAGGAAGGCAAGCCGACTTTCGCCGGCAACGAATATGCCGGTTTGTCGGAAAGCTGCCTGTTCTTCATCGGCGGCATCATCAAGCATGCCAAGGCTATCAACGCCTTCACAAACCCCTCGACCAACTCCTACAAGCGCCTCGTTCCAGGCTATGAAGCTCCGGTTCTGCTAGCCTACTCGGCACGCAACCGCTCGGCATCCTGCCGCATTCCATTCGGCTCTTCGCCAAAGTCCAAGCGCGTTGAAATCCGCTTCCCGGATCCGACAGCCAACCCTTATCTCGGCTTTGCCGCGATGCTGATGGCCGGTCTCGACGGCATCAAGAACAAGATCCATCCTGGCCAGCCGATGGACAAGGACCTTTATGATCTTCCTGCAAAGGAACTCAAGAAGATTCCGACCGTATGCGGCTCGCTGCGTGAAGCTCTCCAGAGCCTCGACAAGGACCGTGGCTTCCTGAAGGCCGGTGGCGTATTCGATGACGATCAGATCGACTCGTTCATCGAACTGAAGATGGCCGAAGTGATGCGTTTCGAAATGACACCGCATCCGGTCGAATACGACATGTACTACTCGGTCTGATTTGGCCGAGATTCGAAAAAGAACCCCGGTGCGAGCCGGGGTTTTTTTATCCAAGCGCTGTTCGACAAGACAAGAGCGGATTACGAAGCGGAAACAGCTTCCAGCATCTTCACCGCTGCCGTCATCTCGCGTTCACGCACAGCGCGGCGGGCAGCGGCTTCGGCGTCTTCGCCCCAATGCTCGATCGTCCAGTCTTCATCAACGTGCGCCAGCCTCCACGCTTCATCGCCGGAAATCTCGCCTTTGGCGACGGCGAGCGCCATGATTGCCGAGCCGGTCAATGTCGTGATCGTATGCAGCGCGGCAATGGCGAACGGGTCATTGAACTGGCCGAGATGAACACTGAAAGCGCCGAGCGCCTCGCGCGGCTGCTCGACATGCATTACGCCTTCCGCCAATACGAAGCGCGCGCCGAGGTTCAATGCCGCCCAATCGATGAGCGGATCCCAAAGTTCGGTCTGGCGATTGACCAGCCGCTCGGGCGAGCCGGCGCGATAACACAACATGTCGGATGAGGCGAAGCGCAGCACATCCTCCAGCACCGCCTGCGGGTCATTGACAATGCCGTCGATGGCTGTATTCGCCAATCGTGTCGCTGGCATCCGGGCCGGGTCGATTTCCTTGTCCTGTGCCGAGAACTCATCGGCAATCAATTGCGCCGCCGCTCGCGTCGGCAGTGCAAGGGTCTGCCGCGCCGGTGTCTTGACCGCGCGGCCATCCAGCTTGACAGCAAACATGCCCTCATGCTCGGCCACTGCGGCTTCCTTGTAAAAGCGCTTTGGCAAAGGCATTTTCGACTGGATCTGCGCGCGGCGAACAGGATCCGGATCGGAAAGGTCCTGTTTCTTGTCCATATTGAAAAGGTCGTTACGCATCGTGACAGTCCGCTAATTAATTATCTTCGTCGCCGTCGCTCTCATCGAGTCCCAGCAGGTTCCAGGTCTGCACCATATGGGGTGGCAATGGCGCGGTTACATCGATGATGCCGCCCGAAGGGTTGGGAACACGGATCCGGCGAGCATGCAGGTGCAAGCGGTTCTGGATACCGCCCGGGAACGACCAGTTCGTATCCGCTTCGAAATATTTCGGGTCGCCGATGATCGGGCAGCCGATGTGGGCAGCGTGCACGCGCAATTGATGCGTGCGGCCCGTATAGGGTTCCATCTCCAGCCACGTCAGAACCTGTCCGGCGGACTCGATCACACGATAATAGGAGACGGCATGGTCTGAATCCGGTTCGCCGTGCTGGGCAACGCGCATGCGGTCGCCGTCGGGCGTCGTTTCCTTGACCAGCCAAGTGGTGATCTTGTCCTCGCGCTTGCGCGGTATGCCTTTCACCAGGGCCCAATAAGTTTTCTTCGTCTCACGCTCGCGAAAAGCCGCGGTCAGCGCCTGCGCAGCGCCGCGTGTGCGGGCAACCACGAGAACGCCCGACGTGTCGCGGTCGAGCCGGTGAACAAGCCGCGGCTTTTCGCCCTTCTTGTTGCGCCAGGCTTCCAGCATGTCATCGACATGGCGATTGACGCCGGAGCCGCCCTGCACTGCCAGACCCGCCGGCTTGTTGAAAACGAAAACCTTCGGATCTTCATAGAGCAGCATCTGCTTCAGGACATCGCCATCGTCACGGCCGCGAATGCTCTTGCCAGTCAAATGACCTTCAGCCTTCGAATCGACCGGCAGCGGAGGGATGCGGACTGTCTGTCCGGCTTGCAGCCTTGTGTCGGATTTGGCGCGCGATCCATCGATCCTTATCTGGCCGGACCGCAACAATTTCTGCAGATGCCCGAAGCCCAAACCAGGAAAATGTACCTTGAACCAACGGTCGAGGCGCATTTCCGCCTCACCCGTATCGACTGTCTTCTGTTCTACCGCTGCCATCAACTCTGCCTTTTTAGATCAGAGGTGCGAATAGCACTAAGTAGTCATTCTTGCGAGCCATAATCCAAAAAACAGCGCGCCAATGCTCAAGATCACACTCGCCAGCATATAAAAAAGAGCGATTGCGAGTTCACCGCGTTCCCAAAGCACCGCGACATCCAGCGAAAATGACGAAAACGTCGTGAAGCCGCCTAGAATCCCGATGGCTATGAAGAGCCGCAGTTCAGGCGATCCTTCGAAGCGGCGGGCGAGAAGCTCGATAAAAAGGCCCATGAGAAAGCCGCCGATGACATTCACCGCCAGTGTTCCGTACGGGAAGGCCACGCCGAAGACTCGCGCCATCCCGACCCCGACAAGATATCGCGCGACAGATCCGATGGCTCCACCTGAAGCCACAAGTAATATTGCGTTCATTTTACATTCAGCCTGCGCAGTTTATGTTGCCAACTCAAATGGTTGAATCATCACGGGACGTTACGCGACGTAGAAAAATGTTCCACACAGGAACGCGGAACTGGCTTAACTTTAGAGCATTGAATATTGCGGTGCACAAGAGTCTGATGCAGTGTCATTTCTACAGCGTGAGTAGCGGGCCCCAGTAGCGGAGTGGCAAAGTGTCATTGTTAAACATCTATTGGAAATCGCTCCAATATCTCGGCGCTGAGAAGCGCGCGACTGTGTTTATCTGCGCCGTCAACGTCGCCCTGGCATTGACGATGTTGTTCGAGCCGTTGCTTATGGGTCTCGTCATCCAGGCAATTGCCGACAAGTCCGACATCTGGCTCCCGCTTACTCAATTGGCAGCGGTTGGTTTGTTCCACATCGGCGCGAATGTCCTGGTTGCACGCGAGGCCGACCGCCTTGCGCACCGGCGCAAGCTTGCCGTGCTCACGGAGTCTTACAATCGCGTGATCAGCATGCCGCTCTCGTGGCACCACCAGCGTGGCACGTCCAATGCGATGCATACGCTTTTGCGTGCTATCGAGACATTGTTTGGCCTTTGGCTCGAATTCATGCGCACGCATCTCGCGACTGCGGTGGCGCTGGGAGGGCTCATTCCGTTGGCTTTGACGCAAGACTGGCGTCTGGCTTCGGTATTGGGGGTCCTGGGTGTCGTTTACGTCCTCGTGAGCCGCTTTGTCACGGCCAAGACCAAGGACGGTCAGGCCCAGGTCGAGCGCCATCACATTACGGCCTTCAGCCACGTCACAGACTCGATGGGCAATCTCTCCGTATTGCAGAGCTACAATCGTATCGACGAAGAAACGCGCGCGCTGCAGTCCTACGCGAAGCAGCTGCTTGCCGCGCAATACCCTGTGTTGAACTGGTGGGCCTTGGCCGCCGGTATCAATCGCATGGCTTCTACAATCTCCATCCTGGTGGTTCTGGCTCTCGGCGCCCATTTCGTCATGCAAGGTGAAATGCTGGTCGGTCAGGTCGTGTCCTTCATCGGCTTCGCCACACTGCTGATCGGTCGTCTCGACCAGCTCAGTGCGTTCGTCAACCAGATTTTCGCAGCCCGCGCCAAGCTGGAAGACTTCTTCGAGATGGAAGAATCGGCCGCCTACGCGGTCGAGCCGAAGGCCGCGCACGATATCGACAACGTCAGCGGTAACGTCGAGTTCGAGAATGTTTCCTTCGAGTTCGCCAATTCGACACAGGGCCTCAAGAACGTTTCGTTCAAGGCCAAGGCTGGGCAGACCGTCGCCATCGTTGGCCCGACAGGTGCCGGCAAGACGACGCTGATAAATCTCTTGCAGCGTGTGTACGATCCGAAGGAAGGCCGTATTCTGGTCGATGGTATCGATACGCGTACCGTCAGCCGCCGGTCACTGCGCAACGCTATTGCAACCGTGTTCCAGGATGCGGGCATGTTCAACCGCTCGATCGAAGACAATATCCGTGTTGGTCGTCCGAAGGCCAGCGACGAGGACGTGCTTGCCGCGGCCGAAGCCGCCGATGCCAGCGACTTCATTCTCGCCAAGTCTGCCGGCTACGGGACTGTTGTCGGCGAGCGCGGTTCGCAGCTGTCGGGCGGTGAACGCCAGCGCGTCGCCATCGCCCGCGCGATCCTCAAGGATGCGCCGATCCTCGTGCTCGACGAGGCAACCAGTGCACTCGACGTCGAGACGGAAGCACGCGTCAAGGTAGCTGTCGACAAGCTGTGCCAGAACCGCACGACCTTCATCATCGCTCACCGTCTCTCGACTGTCCGCGATGCCGACATCGTGCTCTTCATGGACCAGGGCGAAATCGTCGAGTCCGGCAGCTTCGATGCCCTGGCACGCCAGAACGGCCGCTTCAGTTCGCTGCTCAAGGCGGGTGGCCTGAAGCTCGACGACGATACGGCAAACGTAACGCCCTTCCCGCGCAAGCCGGAAGCTGCTTAACGGACAAACATCACACAAACAAAAGGCCGCTTTTCAGCGGCCTTTTTTATTCCTCACCGCGTTCCCGCCGCAGCTTGTTCCAGTAGTCGATGCGCTTGCGTATCTCGCGTTCGAAGCCGCGTTCCGGCGGATCGTAAAACGTCTGCCGCCCAAGCGCTTCCGGAAAATAATTCTGGCCTGAAAAAGCCTCCGGCTGATCATGGTCGTAGGCATAGCCCTTGCCGTAGCCCTCGCCCTTCATCAGCTTCGTCGGCGCATTGAGGATATGCTTCGGCGGCACGAGCGAGCCGTTTTCCTTGGCCGCACGTGTTGCGGCCTTATAAGCCAGATAGACCGCATTGGATTTCGGCGCGGTGGCGAGATAGACGCAAGCCTGCGCCAGCGCCAGTTCACCCTCCGGCGAGCCCAGATAGTCATAGGCGTCCTTGGCGGCATTGCAGATCACCAGCGCCTGTGGATCGGCCATACCGATGTCCTCGCTTGCCATGCGCACGAGCCGCCGTCCAAGGTAGAGCGGGTCTTCACCCGCATCGAACATCCGGCAAAGGTAATAAAGCGCTGCATCAGGATCGGAACCCCGCACGGATTTATGCAGCGCCGAGATCAGATTGTAGTGACCGTCCTGGCTCTTGTCGTAGACCGGAGCGCGCCGCTGCACGATCTGCTGCACCCGTTCCGCGTCGAAAATCTCTCCATCTCGCGCTGCGCGCCAGACCTCCTCGGCAAGCGTCAGGATCGCCCGGCCGTCACCATCGGCCATGCGCACGAGGCTTGCCCGCGCCTCGTCATTCAGCGGCAGGGCTTTGCCTTCATGACTTTCCGCACGTTCGAGCAGCGCGGTCAGGCTTGCCTCGTCATGCGGATGAAACACCAGCACCCGCGCACGCGACAACAAGGCCGCATTCAATTCAAAAGACGGGTTCTCCGTCGTCGCACCGACAAGAACGATTGTGCCATCCTCCATCACCGGCAAGAACGAATCCTGCTGCGCCCGGTTGAAGCGATGTATTTCGTCGACGAAGAGCAATGTCTGGCGGCCGGACATTTTTCGGGACCGCGCCATGTCGAAGACCTTCTTCAGGTCCGCCACACCGGAGAAGATCGCCGATATCTGTTCGAAGGCCAAATTCGTTTCGTTGGCGAGAAGCCGGGCCACGGTTGTCTTGCCGGTCCCCGGCGGCCCCCAGAAGATCATCGAGCCGAGCGAGCCGGATGCGATCATCCGGGTCAAGGCGCCTTCAGCTCCGGTCAGATGCTCCTGCCCGGTAACCTCGCCCAGCGTTTTTGGCCGCAATCGGTCCGCAAGCGGCCGGCTCCTGTCTGATGCCGGATCGTCATTGACCGAAAACAGGTCAGCCATATTCTCTATTTGCCTCGCTTAGCGAATGATTTGCCGGATTATGGCACCGCCGCGCTCGAATTCGAAGCGCCAAAGCGAAGGATCGCTGGACATCGCCTTACTTAAATCGGCAATCGTATCGATTTCCTGTCCATTGACTCCGCGAATGATATCCCCGGGACGCAAACCTATGCGCGCGGCCGGAGAATTGCGGGTCACCTTGTCCACCGCCACGCCATCCGTGTCCGCTGGCAGCTGCAGCCGGGCGGCGCTGCTTGGCGTCAGCTTGAGGACGAGCGCGCCGGACAGCGGGTTCTTGCCCCCGATCATCAATTGATTGTCCGGAGAGTCGGCGCGGGGCTTTTCGAGCGAAACCGTCACTGTCTTTTCCGCTGCCCGGCTGAGTACACCGAGTTTCACGGCCTTGCCAATTCCGGCTGTCGTCAGGCGGTAGCCAAGCCCGTCGGGATTTTCGATCCGCACATCATCGACCGTTAAGACCACGTCGCCGACGAGAAGCCCGCCCTTCTCGGCGGGGCTCCCCTTCGTGATGTTGGTCACCAATGCGCCATAGGGTTGCTTCATACCCAGACCTTCAGCCACATCGGGTGTCACATTCTGGAAAGTGGCGCCGATATAGGGCCGCTCGAACCTGTCCGCGCCTCCCTTCGCCGTCTCGACAACGGCGCGTACCATATTGGCCGGAATAGCAAAACCGATACCGACCGACCCGCCCGAGCGCGAGAATATAGCCGTGTTGATACCGATGAGCTTGCCATCCATGCCAATCAGCGCGCCACCGGAATTGCCGGGATTGATCGCAGCGTCGGTCTGGATAAAGAAGTCGAAATCCGAGATGCCAACCCGCGTGCGCGCCTGCGCCGAAACGATGCCGCTCGTCACTGTCTGGCCGACACCGAAGGGATTGCCGATGGCGAGCACCAGATCGCCAACCTCGACCCCGTCAGAATCCGCCAATCCCAACGACGGCAATGGCTCGCCCGCGCCGATCTTCAAAATTGCAAGATCGGTCGATTCATCCTTGAGCAGAACCTTCGAGTCGAACTCACGCCCATCGGACAGTGCAACTTTCACCGTATCAGCATTGCGGATCACGTGATTATTGGTGACGATGATCCCGGAAGGATCGGTAATCACGCCTGAACCGAGCGACGATTGCACGCGCGGCGGTGCATTGAATTGTCCGCTACCAAAGAATTGCTCGAAGAAGGGATCACCGGCAAAGGGTGAGCGCGTCTGCACCTCATGTGCCGCATAGACGTTCACCACCGCGCCCGCCGTCTGCTTCACCAGCGGCGCAAAGGAGAGCTGCAACTCACTGCGTGTCGCGGGCAACTGCTTGGTCGTATCCGTTGCTGTTTGCGCATGGAGCGGCATCACCATTCCGGAGAATATGGCGGTACAAAGGAAAAGTGCCCGCGCTGATGCAGCGGCTTTGGAACTCATATCAATCTCCCGGTACGTGATGAATCAATCGAAACTGTCTCGACCAATGTGGTGATTTTGAACCGAGATACCAGCGAAGAAACAAAGCAAATTTGAGACATAAGGTACCAGTTGGAATGTGCATACCACCGACTTCATGCATCGCCATATTTGGGATAATAGTACAACCACAGGTATCTTGAGAAACCGAGGATATGCAAAAAGGCCAGTTCAAGATATTTCCATGCGAAGTTGCAGGTATCGAGGTGGTTGAAGCTGCCACGAACCATGCCTTTCCACGCCATTCGCATGAGCAATATGGAATCGGCGTTATCCACCAAGGGGCGCAGAAATCCTATAGCGGCCGCGGTATGGTGGAGGCG